>NZ_LTAY01000001.1 GCF_002050515.1 Clostridium thermobutyricum DSM 4928
AAGATTAGATTTCCCATAGCGTAAGCTAGTAAGATCCCTTGAAGAACACAAGGTTGATAGGTTAGGGGTGTAAGCATGGTAACATGTTCAGCTGACTAATACTAATAGATCGAGGGCTTGACCAATAAAAATATCAACAGAATTTGATGTGCAATTTTCAGAGAACATCTGATAATTTGGTGATGATGGCATAGAGGGTACACTCCTTCCCATTCCGAACAGGAAAGTTAAGCTCTATAACGCCGATGGTACTGCATGGGAGACTGTGTGGGAGAGTAGGAAGTTGCCAAGTGAGAACTCAGGAAGAGCCAGTAGATTTATCTACTGGCTTTTTGTTATAGGTTAGATAGTTATAGGTTAGATATAAGAGATAATATACAAATATAATTAAATAATATTTATTTTTATAGAAAATATGGTGATTATATAAAATAGAAATAGAGTTTAAAATATATATTAATAACATATAATTGATGATTGAAATATGCATGATAAATTCAAAAAAGATAATGTTTATAAACAATTTAATAGAATATAAATTTTGCACTTACATATAAAGTAGAGATTTATAGGAAGTTTTATACATAATTTTATTTGGTGATGAAGACAATATAAAAAGAAATGAATATTAAGATTTAATAGGTGTTCAGAATCTTAAAGATATAAAATTATTAAAATTTATATAAAATGAATTATTTAATTTTATAAATAGACTTTTATTGATGATAGTTCTATCAAATCTAACAATATAAGTTTATTATTAGTTTTTTAGATATAGTTATAAGTCTTTTCTACAAATAAATTAAATAAATTTTATAAAAAAACTCAATATAATGATGATAATTTAATTAAACTACTCCTAGTGTGTCTTTATATAAAAATATTAGAAATAAAGAGAAATATAAAGTTAAATAATTATAAATTTATTTATTGATGAATTTCAAAATAATTAAATGATAAATAGATGATAATATAAATGAGTCGCTTGAAGCAGACAAGATTTTAAAAGCGAAAAATTAAAGTTTTAAAAAATATATTGACAAATACAACTTTAGTTGATAGACTAGATAAGTCGGTAAAAGCGATGAGGAAAAATGGTCTTTGAAAATTGAACAGAATAATATATAAGCAAACTTAAACCAGCAATTCTTTTATAAGTAAGTTTTAAGAGCTAAAAGATTAAACTTTTTATTGAGAGTTTGATCCTGGCTCAGGACGAACGCTGGCGGCGTGCCTAACACATGCAAGTCGAGCGATGAAATTTTCTTCGGGAAATGGATTAGCGGCGGACGGGTGAGTAA
>NZ_LTAY01000002.1 GCF_002050515.1 Clostridium thermobutyricum DSM 4928
TCAATAACTATATATTTCAAATTTTTAATATTATCTAATATATTTAAAATTATAATTTTTCTTAGTTTAAATCTATTAAAATCAATTATAAATAATAAGCGCTAATAATATAAACGTAACTGGTATCATAACTACAGAGCTACAAATAGATATGAAAGTTTTAACTTTATCATCTTGTTTTAAAATCTTTTTAATTATTAAATATATAGATATTCCTATAATCCCCCCAAAAGTATTAGTAATTATGTCACTTATATCACTTGCACCTATTGCTAAGATGTATTGAAATAATTCAAATATTAATGATATTCCCGCTATTTTAATTATATTTTTATATACTTTAGACTTTTTAAAAAATATACTAATATAAATTCCTAAAGGAATAAATAAAATCACATTTCCCCAAATATCTAAACTATTATAGGATCCATTAATAACATCATTAAATGGTATTAAATTAATACTTCTAGCAAAATATCTATCATCACTAAATAAACCTATAGGAGAAACATACTTAAAAAGAATACTTCCCATTAAAAATAAACTATAAAAAGTAAAACTTATTTTAAATAAAGCATTAATTATATTTTTTTTCATCAAAAAACACCTCCGAATTAATAATATCAATATTTTATTAATATAACCTTAGGTATTTCTTAATTTTTTCTTTATTTGGAAATATATAGATATAATCAATTTTATATTATTTAACTAATCCTATATACTCTTCATATCCTTCATCTTTCATTTTCTCTAAAGGGATAAATCTTAGTGAAGCTGAATTTATGCAATATCTTAATCCACCTAATTCTAAAGGTCCATCATTAAATACATGTCCTAAGTGACTATCAGAATTTTTAGTTCTAACTTCTATTCTCTCCATTCCATGACTTGAATCTCTTTTTTCTTTAATTAAGCTTCTTTCAATTGGCTTAGAAAATGCTGGCCACCCACACCCAGAATTGAATTTATCATTTGATAAGAAAAGTGGTTCTCCTGAAATAATATCTACATATATTCCTTTTCTATACTCATCATTATATTCATTTAAATAAGGCCTTTCTGTATAATTTTCTCTTGTTACTTTATACTGTATATCTGTAAGTTTTTCTTTTAATTCCTTATCTGTAGGTACTTTATATTTCATTTTATTTCCTCCTATAATTTAAAAATTAATATATTTCTATGATTTACATATAATCAATTGAAAATACTAATAATAAAATATTTTTATATCTATTTTTATTAATTATATTTCTTTAATAAATTCTAAGCAAATTTATCACTATACTTA
>NZ_LTAY01000003.1 GCF_002050515.1 Clostridium thermobutyricum DSM 4928
GCTTCACGCTTAGATGCTTTCAGCGTTTATCCCTTCCCGACTTAGCTACCCAGCTATGCTTCTGGCGAAACAACTGGTACACCATAGGTCAGTCCATCCCGGTCCTCTCGTACTAAGGACAGCTCCTCTCAAATTTCCTACGCCCGCGACGGATAGGGACCGAACTGTCTCACGACGTTCTGAACCCAGCTCGCGTGCCGCTTTAATGGGCGAACAGCCCAACCCTTGGGACCTACTTCAGCCCCAGGATGCGACGAGCCGACATCGAGGTGCCAAACCTCCCCGTCGATGTGAACTCTTGGGGGAGATCAGCCTGTTATCCCCGAGGTAGCTTTTATCCGTTGAGCGATGGCCCTCCCACGAGGTACCACCGGATCACTAAGCCCGACTTTCGTCCCTGCTCCACTTGTGGGTGTCGCAGTCAGGCTCCCTTCTGCCTTTGCACTCTTCGAACGATTTCCGACCGTTCTGAGGGAACCTTTGGGCGCCTCCGTTACTTTTTAGGAGGCGACCGCCCCAGTCAAACTGCCCACCTAACAATGTCCAGTCACCAGTTTCATGGCGTCCTGTTAGAACTCCAGTAATATCAGGGTGGTATCCCAAGGGCGACTCCACTAAGACTGACGTCCTAGTTTCCTAGTCTCCCACCTATCCTGTACAGATAATACCGAAATTCAATGCTAAGCTACAGTAAAGCTCTACGGGGTCTTTCCGTCCAATCGCGGGTAGCGAGCATCTTCACTCGCACTACAACTTCGCCGGATTTGCAGTTGAGACAGTGCACAAGTCATTACGCCATTCGTGCGGGTCAGAACTTACCTGACAAGGAATTTCGCTACCTTAGGACCGTTATAGTTACGGCCGCCGTTTACTGGGGCTTAAGTTCATACCTTCGCTTGCGCTAAGTATTCCCCTTAACCTTCCAGCACCGGGCAGGCGTCAGCCCCTATACATCAGCTTTCGCTTTAGCAGAGACCTGTGTTTTTGCTAAACAGTTGCTTGTGCCTATTCTCTGCGGCCTACTCTCGTAGGCACCCCTTCTCCCGAAGTTACGGGGTCAATTTGCCTAGTTCCTTAACTGCAATTCTTCCGCCGGCCTTAGGATTCTCTCCTCACCTACCTGTGTCGGTTTGCGGTACGGGCACTACTTCTCTCTCTAGATGCTTTTCTTGGAAGCATAGAATCAAGCACTTCGGTTCCGTAGAACCTTCCCCATCACGCCTCAGGATATGTTAGAGTGGATTTGCCTCCTCTAACTCCCTAAACGCTTAGACTAGCATCCAATAGCTAGCAC
>NZ_LTAY01000004.1 GCF_002050515.1 Clostridium thermobutyricum DSM 4928
TAATAGGTCAAGCTACAAAGGGCGTATGGTGAATGCCTTGGCATCAGGAGCCGATGAAGGACGTGATAAGCTGCGATAAGCTTCGGGTAGGCGCACATAGCCAGAGATCCGAAGATTTCCGAATGAGGAAACTCACATGGGAAACCCCATGTACTATATAGTGAATACATAGCTATATAGGGGTAACCCGGGGAACTGAAACATCTAAGTACCCGGAGGAAGAGAAAGAAAAATCGATTTCCTAAGTAGCGGCGAGCGAAATGGAAAGAGCCCAAACCAAGAATTTATTCTTGGGGTTGCGGATATAACATAAAGCGAAGCAATTCATAATTGAAGCTGTTTGGAAAGACACACCGTAGAAGGTAATAGTCCTGTAAGTGAAATGAATTGTTAGCGAGTTATACTCCAGAGTACCACGAGACACGTGAAACCTTGTGGGAAGCAGGGAGGACCACCTCCCAAGGCTAAATACTACCTGATGACCGATAGTGAAGCAGTACCGTGAGGGAAAGGTGAAAAGAACCCCGGGAGGGGAGTGAAATAGAACCTGAAACCGTATGCCTACAACCGGTCAAAGCCCCTTATGAGGGTGATGACGTGCTTTTTGTAGAACGAGCCAACGAGTTACGGTATGTAGCAAGGTTAAGGACTTAAGGTCTGGAGCCGAAGGGAAACCAAGTCTTAATAGGGCGACTAGTTGCATGCTGTAGACCCGAAACCGGGTGACCTATCCATGGCCAGGTTGAAGCGAGGGTAAAACCTCGTGGAGGACCGAACCACGTTGCTGTTGAAAAAGCATGGGATGAGCTGTGGATAGCGGAGAAATTCCAATCGAACTCGGAGATAGCTGGTTCTCCTCGAAATAGCTTTAGGGCTAGCGTCGCGAAATGTAACTACTGGAGGTAGAGCACTGAATGGGCTAGGGGGCATAGCGCTTACCGAACCTTATCAAACTCCGAATGCCAGATAGTGTTAGCGCGGCAGTCAGACTGCGAATGATAAGATCCGTAGTCAAAAGGGAAACAGCCCAGATCGTCAGCTAAGGTCCCAAAGTGTAAGTTAAGTGGGAAAGGATGTGGGATTTCTAAGACAACTAGGATGTTGGCTTAGAAGCAGCCACTCATTGAAAGAGTGCGTAATAGCTCACTAGTCGAGAGATCCTGCGCCGAAAATGTAACGGGGCTAAACTTACCACCGAAGCTACGGGTTCACACTTAGTGTGAGCGGTAGAGGAGCGTTGTAATCGGGCTGAAGTCGTACCGTAAGG
>NZ_LTAY01000005.1 GCF_002050515.1 Clostridium thermobutyricum DSM 4928
AATTAAGTGATAAAACACAATCTGTAACAATAAATTCAGAAGATGTTTCACAAATACAAAGTTTAACATTTAATGATACTCAAATCTTAGGTAAGTTAAATATAACTAAGACAGGAAAAGATGGAGTTAAACTTAAAGGAGCAGAGTTTACAGTAAGTGGACCAAATGGATTTAAAGAAGTTGTGACTACAAACAAAGATGGAGTTGCAAGTTTAAATAATTTACAATGGGGAACTTACAAAGTTCAAGAAACTAAAGCTCCAGAAGGATATAACTTAAACAATGAAGTCCAAACTGTTCAAGTAACAAATGCAAGTGTTGGTCAAATACAATATTTAACATTTAATGATACTCAAGTTTTAGGTAAGTTAAATATAACTAAAATAGGAAAAGACGGAGTAAAACTTGAAGGTGCAGAATTTGATGTAACAGGACCAAATGGTTTTAATAAAATTGTGACAACAAACAAAGATGGAGTTGCAAGTTTAGATAATTTACAATGGGGAACTTACACAATTAAAGAAACTAAAGCACCATTAGGATATAAATTAAGTGATAAAACACAAATTGTAACAATAAATTCAGAAGATGTTTCACAAGTACAAAGTTTAACATTTAATGATACTCAAATCTTAGGTAAGTTAAATATAACTAAGACAGGAAAAGATGGAGTGAAACTTAAAGGAGCAGAGTTTACAGTAAGTGGACCAAATGGATTTAAAGAAGTTGTAACTACAAATAAAGATGGAGTTGCAAATTTAGATAATTTACAATGGGGAACTTACACAATTAAAGAAACTAAAGCACCATTAGGATATAAATTAAGTGATAAAACACAATCTGTAACAATAAATTCAGAAGATGTTTCACAAATACAAAGTTTAACATTTAATGATACTCAAATCTTAGGTAAGTTAAATATAACTAAGACAGGAAAAGATGGAGTGAAACTTAAAGGAGCAGAGTTTACAGTAAGTGGACCAAATGGATTTAAAGAAGTTGTGACAACAGATAAAGATGGAGTTGCAAGTTTAGAAAATCTACAATGGGGAACTTACAAAGTTCAAGAAACTAAAGCTCCAGAAGGATATAACTTAAACAATGAAGTCCAAACTGTTCAAGTGACAAGTTCAAGTGTTGGACAAGTACAAAGTTTAACATTTAATGACTCACAAGTTTTAGGAAAATTAAATATAAATAAAATTGGTGAAAATGGAATTAAGCTTGCAGGAGCAG
>NZ_LTAY01000006.1 GCF_002050515.1 Clostridium thermobutyricum DSM 4928
ATATTACATTATTATATATCAAGATTTATTTTTTTTCTATAATCTCAAATCTTATATTTTAATTAAATATAATAGAATTTAATTCATCTTTATTTATCTTTGGACCTACAAAAGCTGTATTCAATGCTCCATTTTTAAAGCATTTATCAAGTACATATTTTATATCTTCCATAGTTATATTATCTATTTTTTCTATAACTTCTTCTTCTGTTCTAATGTCTCCTCTAAATAATAATGATTTAGCATTAGCAAACATTTTTGAACTTGTGCTTTCCTGCCCTAATATATATGTTCCTTTTATCTTTTCTTTATTTATTTTTAACCCTTCTTCTGTTATTCCATTTATAACAAAATCATTTACTGTATCTTTTATAACTTCTAAAGCTTTTTTTGCTGAATTTTTATTTAATCCTAAGTATATGTTTGTTCCCCCACAATTCTTATATGCATCCATATAAGAATAAATTGAATAACAAAGACCTAATTCCTCTCTAACTTTTTGGAATAAAAGAGATGATGCCCCTCCACCTAATATGTTATTTATAATAACCAAAGCATATGATTTTGGATGATTATATTCCATTCCTGGATATGCTATATTTATGTGAAGTTGTTCTATATCTTTTTCTATACTTCCTGTTCCTTCTAAAACTTCTATTTTATCATATTTAGGTTCATATTCTCCTTTATCTTTCCAATCACCAAAATACTTTTCAACTAAATTTTCTATTTCTAAAAAGTCCACTTTACCACAAATTGATATAACTGAATTTGAAGGAACATACTTTTCTTCTATGTAATTTATTATATCCTCTCTAGTAAAACTTTTTACTTTCTCTTCTGTCCCTAATATAGGATAAGAAAGTTCTGTTCCTCTAAAAGATATTTCTGCATGTAAATCTTCTAAAACTTCCTCTGGAGAGTCAGTACTCATATTTATTTCTTCTATTACTACACCTTTTTCTTTTTCAATTTCTTTAGGATCAAATTTAGAATGTAATATTATATCTGACAATACATCTAATGCTATATCTATGTGACTTCCTAATGTTTTTACAAAATAACATGTAGATTCTTTTCCAGTAAAAGCATTTATTTGCCCACCTATATTTTCTATAGCACCTGTAATTTGATTAAAGGTTCTTCTTTCAGTTCCTTTAAAAAACATATGCTCTATAAAATGTGATATCCCATTCAAATTTTTTGGTTCATTTCTTGAACCATTTTTAACCATTACTCCTACACTTACAGAGTTTACACCATCTATTTTTTCTATTACGATTTTAAGTCCATTTTTTAATGTAAGAACTTTATGCATATATACCTCCATTTTTTATAAAAAAAAAGGCAAATACTTTTGCCCTTTTCATCTATTCATTATTTTCTTCTTTTTCTGCTAATGCATCTTTTCTTGAAAGGTTTATTCTTCCTTGTGAATCTATCTCAGTTACTTTAACTAAAATTTCATCACCAACAGAAACAACATCTTCTACTTTGTTTACTCTTTCTTTAGCAAGCTTTGATATATGAACTAACCCTTCTTTTCCAGGTAACACTTCAACAAAAGCTCCAAAAGTTGTTATTTTAGTAACTTTTCCTAAGTAAACTTCTCCAACTTCTGCTTCTTTAGTTATACCTTCAATTATTTTGATTGCTTCATTAACACCATCATGATCAACAGATGATACGAATACTGTTCCATCTTCTTCTATATCAATCTTAACTCCAGTATCTTCAATAATCTTGTTTATAACTTTTCCACCAGCCCCAATAACTTCTCTTATTTTATCTGGATTTATTTTAATTATTGATGTTTTAGGAGCATAAGCTGAAACATCTTCTCTTGGCGCATCTATACATTCATTAATTTTATCTAAAATTACCATTCTAGCTTTTCTAGCATTTCTTATAGCAGTTTTAACTACATAATTGCTTAGACCTTTAAGTTTTGTATCAACTTGAATTGAAGTAATACCTTTTTCAGTACCTGCAACTTTAAAGTCCATATCCCCAAAGAAATCTTCTATTCCTTGAATATCTGTTAATACTTCTTCTTCAGTTAAATCTTCTGATGTTATAAGTCCCATAGCTATTCCAGCAGCTGGTCTTTTTATTGGAACACCTGCATCTAATAATGCTAATGTTGATCCACAAACTGAAGCCTGTGAAGTTGAACCATTTGAACTTAATACTTCTGATACAAGTCTTATTGAATATGGGAATTCATCCATTGAAGGAATTAATGGTTCTAAAGCTCTTTCTGCTAAAGCTCCATGACCAATTTCTCTTCTTCCTGGTCCTCTAAGTGGTCTAACTTCTCCTACGCTATAAGCTGGGAAATTATAATGATGCATATATCTCTTTGACTCTGCTTCATCTATACCATCTAAAGTTTGGACCTCACTAACAGAACCTAATGTAGCAACAGTCATAACTTGAGTTAATCCTCTTGTAAATAATCCAGTTCCGTGAGTTCTTGGTAAAATACCTACTTCACATGAAAGAGGTCTAATTTCATCAAAAGCTCTTCCATCTGGTCTTCTTTTATCTTTTAATAGCATATGTCTTACTACTGCTTTTTGCATAGTATAAAGAACTTCTTTTATGTCTCCTTCTTTACCTTCATGCTTTTCTGCAAATTCAGCAAATACTTTTTCATTTACAGCTGACATTGCTTCATTTCTTTCATCTTTATCCATTATATACATAGCTTCTTTAACCATATCAGTTGCAAAAGCTTTAACATCTTTTTCAACTTCTTCATCTACTTTGTATAATTCTGGAGTATCTTTTACTTTTCCAAATTTAGCTTGTGCTTCTTTTTGGAATGCTATAATATCTTGACAAGCATTAAATCCGAATTCTATTGCATTTATCATAGTTTCTTCATCTATTTCATTTCCGCCTGCTTCAATCATCATAACCTTTTCTTCTGTAGCACAAACAGTTAAATCTAATTCAGTTAATTTTCTTTCTTCTGAATTTGGATTTAATATAAATTTACCATCTATAAGTCCTATTTGAACTCCTGCAACAGGAATTGTATAAGGAATACTTGATAATAATAATGCCATTGATGCTGCATTTATAGCTAGTATTTCTGGTATATTATCTTTTTCAACTGAAACTACTGTACAAACAACTTGAACATCATTTCTATATCCTTTAGGGAATAATGGTCTTATTGTTCTATCAACAGCTCTTCCATGAAGTATAGCTTTGTCAGTAGGTCTTCCTTCTCTTTTTACAAATCCTCCTGGAATTTTCCCAACAGAATATAATCTTTCCTCGTATTCAACACTTAAAGGGAAAAAATCTATTCCCTCTCTTGGCTCTTCTGAGGCATTAACGTTAGTTAGTATAACAGTATCTCCATAGCTAAAGAATGTAGCTGCATTTGATAACATACCAAAACCACCAAATTGAACCTTCATTTCTCTTCCAGCTATAACTGTTTTTAATTCATTCCTCATAAAGGACCTCCCTTCGCCTTTAATTACAAATTTTGCTAATATTTTTAAAATAATAGAGCGGTTTTACCCGCTCTAAGATATTATCTTCTTAAACCTAATTTTTTGATTACAGCTCTGTATCTTTCGATATCTTGCTTAGCAACATAGTTTAAAAGTCCTCTTCTTTGTCCAACCATCATTAATAGACCTCTTCTTGAGTGGTGGTCTTTTTTGTGAACTTTTAAGTGCTCTGTTAATTCATTAATTCTTTCAGTTAATAAAGCGATTTGAACTTCAGCTGATCCTGTGTCCTTTTCGTTTTTACCAAATTCTTTAATTATTTCTAATTTTCTTGCCTTATCCATGTAATCTACACCTCCGTATAATATCCCCTTAGCTCCAAGTATAAAGATGGCACCTTTAAACATAGACCTAGGTTTACTGTCTAAGTATAACAAAAATATTTCCATTTGTAAACATAATTTATTTTTTATAATAAATTTCTGCTTTTTCTGCAAATTCTTTATCTTTTTTTAATCTAGCTTTTAAATCATCTAAAGAATTAAACTTCTTCTCATCTCTAATTCTTCCCAAAAATAATAATTCTAAACCTTCATTATAAATAGTTTTATCAAAATCTAAAATAAAAGTTTCTATTGTAAGACTTTCTCCATCTACAGTTGGATTATTTCCAATATTGGTTATACCTTTGTAGAGTTTATTATTATATAAAACATTTGTATAATAAACTCCTCTTTTAGGTATTATAAAATTTCCTTTTAATTCTAAATTTGCTGTTGGAAAACCTATTGTACGCCCAATTTGTTTTCCACTTACAACTATACCACTTAATGAATATGGCCTATTTAACATATTATTTGCTTCTTGTATATTTCCTTCTAATAAAGTATTTCTAATTCTAGTGCTACTTACAACTTCTTCTTTATACATAAATGGCTCTATTACTTTAAGTTTAAAATTATATTCTTTTGATAACTCTTCTAAAAGATGTATATCTCCCTTATTTTTAAATCCAAATCTATAATTAAACCCAACTACTAAACCCTTGACTTTATATTCTTTACAAAGATTACCTATAAAATCTTCAGGTGAAATCTTCATAAAGCTACAATCAAATTCTTTTAGGACTATTTCATCTACCCCTAAATCTAATAGTATTTTTTTCTTTTCAATATTTTCCATTAAGTAATGAAATTTATAGTTTTTATTAATTATCTCCCTTGGATGATTTAAAAAAGTAAATACCATACTTTTAGAATTATCTCTTTTAGCTAAATTTATAGCTTCATTAATTAATTCTAAATGCCCTTTATGAAGCCCATCAAAACTTCCAAGAGCTATATAATATCCATCTCTTTTTCCCATTTAATCTCCTAATTTAAACTAACAATTTTTCTAGTTTAAATCCTTTCTCATCTTTTTTTCCAAGACCAATAAAGTTATCATCTTCATCATAAACTCTATAAAGAACTCCAAGCTGAGCTTTAGTTACATAAAGTCTTTTATCATAAACTTTAGCTCCATTTTTAATTAATTTTGAAAATTTATTTTTTATAATAAGCTTATCATAAGCTTCTAAAGCTTTATCTATAGGGATTATATATTCTTCAATATTTTCTTCAGTTAAATTTTCTATATTTATACTATCTTCCTCTAAAAAATTTGAAGTTGCATTTCTCTTTAGTTTAGTCATTACAGCTCCAACTTTAAGATCTTCTCCAATATCATAACAGAGACTTCTTATGTAAGTACCTTTAGAACATTTAACCTTCATTTTAACAAAAGGTTTTTCAATACATATATCTTCTATGAAATAGATAGTTATCAATCTTCCTTCTCTTTCAACTTCTATTCCCTTTCTTGCTAGTTCATATAAACGAACTCCATTTTGTTTTAAAGCAGAATACATAGGAGGAACTTGATTATATTCACCTTTAAATTTATTTATACTAGTTAATATATCTTCTTCTGTTAAAAAGCTATAATCATTCTCTTCTAAAACTTCTCCTTCTAAATCATAAGTAGTAGTTTTAGTTCCAAGTTTAAATTCAACAGTATAAATTTTAGGTGCTCTCATAATATAATCTATTATTTTAGTACCTTTTCCTATACATACAGGAAGAACCCCACAAGCCTCTGGATCTAGAGTACCTGTGTGGCCCACTTTTCCTGTTTTTGAAAGCTTTTTTATTTTTCTTACTACATCAAAAGAAGTCATCCCCGTATTTTTAAAAATATTAATTACGCCTTCCATTCTTTTAGCTCGCTTTCAATTTTATTCAAAATATTATTTTTCGCATCTTCTAAAAAGACACCTTTTTGCATTACTCCTGATGCTTTTATGTGCCCTCCACCACCAAAGGCTTCTGCAACTTCTCTTACATCAAAATCATTTTTTGATCTTAAACTTGCTTTAGTTCCTTCTGAAGTTTCTTTTAATAATACTGCTACTTCTACATTCTTCACACTTAATAAATTTCCTATTATATCTGAAGTATCTTCTTGTTCACAATCATATTTTTTTAAAATCTCTTCTGAAAGTCCTACAACTATAACTTTTCCATTTAAGAATAATTTAGCATTTTCAAATGCATATCCCATAAGATTTAATTTTTTCATAGCTCTATTATCAAAAAGATTTTTATAAATATTTGTATTATTAACTCCTACTGCTATTAATTCACTAGCTATTCTATGAGTTCTTTCTGTAACATTTGAATGTCTAAAAGAACCTGTATCTGTGACAAGTGTAGTATATATACATGTCCCTATCTTTTTCGAAATTTCTGTTTTATCATTAAATTTAATTCCTAGAACTTTTATAAGTTCAAATACAATTTCACCAGTTGAAGCTGCATTTGTATCTACATAATTTAAATTTCCGTATTGTTCATTTGAAATATGATGATCTACATTTATTAAGGCTCCTTTATAAGAAGAAAGATCTGCGGAAACTCTTTCAAAATTTCCGCAATCTAATGAAACTACTAAATCAGTATCTTCTTCAGGACATCTAATAGTTCCATCTACTTCTTTACCTAAAGGTAGAAATTCAAGATTTTCTCCTATAATATCCTTAGATATTATGTAAGCATCTTTATTTAAATATCTTAATGCATTTAAAAGCGCTAATGCACTTCCCATGGCATCACCATCTGGTGATACATGAAATGTTATTCCGATTTTATTTGATTCTAAAATCTTCTTTCCAATTTCTTTTAAAGACATTATTTTTTTGACCTTTCTATTAATTCATCAATTTTCATTCCATAATCAATAGATTCATCTAATTCAAATATTATCTGTGGCACTGCTCTTAATTTAACTCTTCTACCAACTTCTCTTCTTATAAACCCACTAGCTCCTTTTAAAGCTTTTAAGTTTTCTTCTTTTTCTTCTTTACTATTTGAGAATATGCTTACGTACACTTTTGCATAACTTAAATCTCTAGTAACTTCAACATCTGTTACTGAAATCATAGCAGTAAGTCTAGGATCTTTAACTTCATTTTGAATTAGATTGCTAACTTCTTTTTTAACTTCTTCGTTTATTCTGCCACCTCTATAGTTAGCCATTTTTCTTCACCTCTTTACTAATTAAAGCTCTTTTCTTTCTATAGCTTCTACAGTGTAAGCTTCTATAAGATCTCCTGCTTTCATATCATTGAACTTATCTAAACTTAATCCACATTCGTATCCACTCTTAACTTCTTTAACATCATCTTTAAATCTCTTTAGTGATGATAAAGTTGTCTCAAATATTACTATTCCATCTCTTATAACTCTTACATCAGAATTTCTTACTATTTTCCCTTCTGTTACATAACATCCAGCAATAGTTCCAACACTTGATATTTTATAAGTTTCTCTTACTTCTGCTGTTCCTAATACAACTTCTTTATATTCAGGTTCAAGCATTCCTATCATAGCAGATTTAACATCTTCTATAGCATCATATATTATTCTATAAGTTTTAATTTCAACTCCATCTCTCTCTGAAGCAGCTACTGCATTTCCATCAGGTCTTACATTAAATCCAATTACAATTGCATTTGAAGCTGAAGCAAGTGTTATATCAGTTTCAGTTATAGCTCCAACTGCTCCATGAATAACTCTAACTTTAACATCATCTGTTGAAAGTTTTTCAAGTGATTGTTTTATTGCTTCAACTGAACCTTGAACATCAGCTTTAACTATTATACTAAGTTCTTTAACAGTTCCTTCTTTGATTTGATTATAAAGTCCCTCAAGAGAAACTCTATGACTTGAAGAGAAACTTTCATTTTTTAATTTTTCTTTTCTTTTTTCAGCCATATTTCTTGCAGTTTTTTCATCTTCAACCTGATTAAATCTGTCTCCTGCAGCAGGAACTTCTGAAAGTCCTAAAACTTCAACTGGAATAGAAGGTCCAGCAGTTTTTATTTTCTTTCCAGTATCATCAAACATAGCTCTTATTCTTCCATAAGTTGTTCCTACTAAAATTGAATCTCCAACACTTAAAGTTCCTGTTTGAACAAGTAAACTTGCAACTGGTCCTCTTCCTTTATCAAGCTTAGCTTCTATAACAGTACCATTTGCATTTCTATTAGGATTAGCTTTAAGTTCTAACATTTCTGCAGTTAATATAACCATTTCTAGAACATTTTCTATTCCTATACCTTTCTTAGCTGATACAGGAACACAAATTGTGTCTCCGCCCCAGTCTTCTGCAACTAAACCATATTCAGTTAACTCTTGTTTAACTCTATCTATGTTAGCTCCTTCTTTATCAATTTTATTTATGGCAACTATCATTGGAACATCTGCTGCTTTACAATGGCTTATAGCTTCTTTAGTTTGAGGCATTATTCCGTCATCTGCTGCAACAACTAGTATAACTATATCAGTTATTTGAGCTCCTCTAGCTCTCATTGATGTAAAAGCTTCATGTCCTGGTGTATCTAAGAATGTTATATCTTCACCATTTAATGTAACAGTATAAGCACCTATGTGTTGAGTAATTCCACCAGCTTCAGATTCAGTAACTTTTTCTTTTCTTATTGCATCAAGAAGAGATGTTTTACCATGGTCAACGTGCCCCATAACTGTTACAATTGGTGGTCTCTTTTCTAATGATTCTTCGCTGTCTTCAATTATAAGATCATCTAACTCATCATTTTGTTCTATTTTTTCAGCTATTATTTCAAATTTTTCACATACTTTTTTAGCTGTTTCGAAATCTATTTCTTGGTTCATTCCAGCCATAACTCCACAGAACATAAGCTCTTTTATAAGTTCTGCTGAAGATTTATTTATTTTTTCTGCTAAATCTTTTACCATTATAGTTTCATTTATTTCAACAACTTCTAAGCTATTAGCAGCAGCTGCAGCAGCTGCTTCTGCTTCTAACTGTTTTCTTGTTTTCTTTTTCTTTTTATTTCCTTTGTTAACTTCCTCAGCTAACATATCTTCATATTCATCTACAATAGTTTTTTCACTTGAAATAGTTCCTTCACTTATAAGTTCTTTTATAAGTTCTGCGTCTTCATCTTCTATTACGCTCATATGGTTTTTAGCCACTACATTAAATTCTTTTTTTAATAATTCTATTAAATCTGCTGAGCTTAAATTAAGCTCTTTTGCTAATTCATATACTTTAACTTTTGACATAAAGTCACCCCCGATTAATTTCTACATATAGTATCCTCCTTGTAAAGACTTAATAATTTATCTGCCATATTTTTATCTTTTACAGCTAATATTTTTATTTCTTCTTTACCTATAGAAGTTCCTAATTCTTCTTTTTTGAAATCTTCAATATAAGGTATATTTTTTTCTTCACAGTGTTTTAAAAATTTCTTTTTTGAAGATTCTGATGCATCAGTTGATATTATAAAAAGCTTTAGCTTTGTTCTATTTCTCTGTTCATCACATTTACTATAGCCCTCTATTAAATTTCCTGATCTCTTTACAAGGCCTAAAAAATTAAAAAATTTATTCATCATTCATTTCTTCCTTTAGTCTATTATAAATATCTTCACTAATTTGGACTTCTAAATTTCTACTTAATCTTTTTGTTTTATAAGCCTTATTTAAGCATTCTTGAGATTTACATACATATGCTCCTCTTCCTGCTTTTTTTCCTGTAAGATCCACTGACACTTCGCCTTCTTTTGATCTTACAACTCTTATAAGTTCTTTTTTAGGTTTCATCTCTGAGCACCCAGTGCACATTCTTAAAGGTATCTTTTTAGTTTTCATAAAAATCACACCTCACCCTTAACTATTCTTCAATTTCTATAGTTTCTTCTTCTATAGTTTCTTCTACTAAGTTTTCTTCTTGCTCACTTTGACTTTTGCTTTTTATATCTATTTTCCAGTTAGTTAATTTTGCAGCTAATCTAACATTTTGACCTTCTTTACCAATTGCTAATGAAAGTTGATTATCGTCTACTACAACTTTAGCTGATTTTGATTCTTCATCTGCAACTACACTTACAACTTTTGCAGGACTTAATGAATTTGCTATAAATTCAGCTGGATCTTTACTCCATTTAATTATATCTATCTTTTCATTTTTAAGTTCATTTACAACTGCTTGAACTCTTATTCCTTTTGGTCCTACACATGCTCCCATTGGATCTATTTCTGCATCATTTGAAAATACAGCTATTTTACTTCTTGATCCAGCTTCTCTTGAAATACTTTTTATTTCAACTGTTCCTTCTTGTATTTCAGGAACTTCCATTTCAAATAATCTCTTAACTAATCCTGGATGTGTTCTTGAAACATGAACTTGTGGTCCTTTTGGTGTAGATTTAACTTCAACTACATATAGTTTTAACTTTTCATTAAACTTATATTCTTCACCTTTCATTTGTTCATTTGGTCCTATAACACCTTCAATTTTTCCAAGATTAACAAAAACTAATCCTTTATCTTTTCTAAGAATAGTTCCTGTTATTATATCAAATTCTAATTCTTTGTACTCTTGGAATACTATATTTCTTTCTGATTCTTTTATTCTTTGAGTTACCATTTGTTTAGCATGTTGTGCTGCTACTCTACCAAAATTCTTTGGTGTAACTTCTAAATCAACAATATCATCTACTTCATATTTTGGATTTATTTCTTTTGCTTCTTCTAAACTTATTTCTGTTATATCGTCAAATATTTCATCTACAACTACTTTTTGTGCGTAAACTTTTATTTCACCATTTTCTTTGTTTATTGAAACTTTAACATTTTGAGCATTTGTATATTGATTTGCATAATTTTTCTTGTATGCTGAAACCATTGCGTCTTCAATTGTTGCAAATATTAAATCTTTACTTATTCCTTTTTGTTCAACTATCTCTTCAAGAGCGTCTATAAACTCTAAATTCATTTTTTCTCCTCCTCTTAAAGTTCCCCCTGTATATTGGCACTTTTTATTTTATCTTTTGGAATATTTAATTCAATATCCCCCTCTATAATTATAAATTCATCATTTACTTCTTTTAAAATTCCTGTAATGTGTTTCTTACCTTCTATAGCTCCAGTAAATTTAACAAATACTTTTTGATTTATAGCCTTTTTAAAATGTTCTTCTTTATAAAGCCCCTTATCAATTCCTGGTGATGATACTTCTAAGTAATATGATTTATCAATTGGATCTTCAACATCAAGCATATCACTTACTTCTCTAGAAACAGCCTCACAATCAGTTAACTTTATACCCTCTTCACTATCTATATATATTCTTAGATAGTTTTCTCCATCTTCATGGACAAATTCTATATGATATAATTCATATCCAAGATTATCAGTTATAGGTTTAACTAACATCTCCATCTTTTCCATTAAAGCATCTTTTTTCATATGTTAACCTCCTTTTTCATATTCAATTTTTATATATTGTTCCCAAAAAGATTAATTAATATTTCTAACTAAAAACGCAACTAAATAAGTTGCGTTCTAAATAGAAAGAGCGGGATTTTTTCTCCCACTCCTTTCCTTAAGCGATTTGCAATAATCTTTTCTTTATTAGAATATCACAAATTACCTTTTAATTCAAGTTTTTTTATTTTTCTTTAAATTGCTATCTTATTCTCTATTTAAAATAACGATAATTGATTTGTTTCTGGTACTCCTTCTAAGCATCCATGATTTGTTAAAGTTTCTATATTTGTTTTTGTTATTTTTGCTCTTAATCTCAAATCTTCTTTTGATATAAATTCTCCATCTTTTCTCGCTTCAACAATTGCTTCAGCTGCATTTTCACCAACACCTTGAAGAGCACATATTGGAGGTCTTAATACTCCTTTTTCTTCAATTACAAATTTTACTGCTTCTGATTTATAAAGATCTACTTTTAAAAATTTTAAGCCTCTTTTACTCATTTCATAACAAAGTTCAAGAGAAGTTATCATTCCTTTATCTTTTACTGAAGCAGAATTTCCTAGAGCATATAATTCTTCAAGTTTAGCTTTTATTGCTCCTTCACCTTTAGAAATTAAATCTGCATCAAATTCATCTGCTCTAACAGTAAAGAAAGTTGAATAATAAGCCTCTGGATAATAAACTTTATAATAAGCTATTCTTACTGCCATCATTACATAAGCTACAGCATGCCCTTTAGGGAACATGTATTTTATTCTTTTACAGGATTCAATATACCAATCTGGTACATTGTTTTCTTTCATCAATGCTTCATCTTCTTCACTTAGCCCTTTACCTTTTCTTACCTTCTCCATTATTGTGAACGAAGTTTTTGGTGGTAATCCTCTATACATAAGATATACCATAATATCATCTCTTGTAGATATGCAATCTTTAAGTGTTGTATATCCTTCTTTTATAAAATATTGAGCATTGTTTAACCAAACATCCGTACCATGTGAAAGTCCTGATATTCTTACTAAATCTGCAAAAGCTTTTGGCTGTGTATCTATAAGCATTTGTCTAACAAATTTAGTTCCAAATTCAGGAAGTCCATAACTTCCTACTTCTCCAAATATTTCATTTCCTATCTTTTCTTTTTCTATTCCTAATGCAGTTGCACTTGTAAATAAACTTAATACTTTTTCATCATTTAGAGGTATAGTTTTAGGATCAAGTCCTGTTAAATCTTGAAGCATTCTTAATACAGTAGGATCATCATGCCCAAGTATATCAAGCTTAAGAAGTCTACCACTTATTGAATGATAATCAAAATGTGTTGTAATAAAATCAGCTGAGTTATCATCTGCTGGATATTGTATTGGTGTAAAATTAAATATTTCATTATCACTCGGTACAACCATAATTCCTCCTGGATGTTGTCCTGTAGTTCTTTTTATTCCTGTACAACCTATAGTTAATCTTTCTATTTCTGCACTTGTTGCTCTTATTCCTCTTTCATCAAGATATTTTCTTACATATCCATAAGCAGTTTTTTCTGCAACAGTACCAATAGTACCAGCTTTAAAAACAAATCCTTTACCAAATAAAACTTCCGTATATTTATGAATATCAGCTTGGTTATCTCCCGAGAAGTTAAGATCTATATCTGGTTCTTTATCTCCTTCAAATCCTAAGAAAGTTTCAAAAGGTATATCATGACCATCTCTTTTATAATCTGCCCCGCATTTTGGACATTTTTTCTCTGGCAAATCTGCTCCTGAGCTTATAGAACCATCTAAAAAGAATTGTGAATGCTTACAATTTGGACAAACATAGTGAGGTGGTAATCCATTAACTTCTGTAATATCAGACATAGTAGCAACAAAAGATGATCCAACAGATCCTCTAGAACCTACTAAATAACCATCTTTTAATGATTTAGCCACAAGCTTTTGTGCTATAAGATAAAGAACAGCATATCCATTATTTATGATAGAATTTAATTCTTTATCTAATCTTTTTTGAATTACTTCTGGAAGATTATCCCCATATATATTGTGAACTTTAGTTAAAACCATATTTCTTATTTCTTCTTCAGCTCCTTCTATTTTAGGAGGATAAGTTTCATCTGGAATTGGCTTAACCATTTCTACTTCATCAGCAATTTTATTTGGATTTATAACAACTACTTCTTTTGCCTCTTCAACTCCTAAATAACTAAATTCCTTTAGCATTTCTTCTGTTGTTTTATAATAAAGAGGTGGTTGAGAATCTGCATCTTTAAATCCCTTACCTGCCATTATTATTTTTCTAAAATCATCATCATGAGGCTCTAAAAAATGAACATCACCTGTAGCAACTACTGGTTTTCCAAGCTTTTTACCTAAGTTATATATTTTTCTATTTATATCTCTTAACTCTTCTTCATCTTTTACATTTCCATTCTCTATTAAAAATTGGTTATTTCCTAAAGGTTGAATTTCTAAATAATCATAAAAGTCTGCTATTTTTTCTAACTCTTCATCACTTTTTCCTGATAATACAGCCTTATAAACTTCCCCTGCTTCACAAGCTGAACCTATAATAAGTCCTTCTCTCATTTCATTTAATCTACTTTTCTTTGTTCTAGCACTTCTAAAGAAATTTTCTATATGTGCTTCAGATACTAATTTATAAAGATTTTTTATTCCTGGTTGGTCTTTAGCTAATATTATTATATGTGAAGTTGGTTGTCTTTTTATATCTACTTTACTTAAGAATTGATTATTTAATTCTTCTAAAGTATTTATTTCTAATTCTTCTTTTATCTTTTTAAAACAAACAAGTAATATATCTGCTGTAGCTTTTGCATCATCAACAGCTCTATGATGATTTTCTAGAGATATACCTAAATGTTTTGCTACAATATTTAATTTTACTTTTTTAAGCTCTGGATAAAGGAATCTTGCAAGAGGAACTGTATCTAAAACTGAATAATCATAAGGTAAATTTAGTAATGTACAATTATGTTTTATAAAAGATGTATCAAATCCAGCATTATGAGCAACTAACACTGTTCCATTACAAAATTCCATAAACTTTGGAAGAATTGTTTCTATTGTTTCACTATTTTCTACCATAGAATCTGTTATTCCTGTAAGCTCTGTTATTTTGTAAGGAATATTTCTTTCTGGATTTACAAATTCACTAAATCTATCTATTATTTTTCCTTCTTTTATTTTTACAGCTCCAATTTCAATTATTTTATCATTTTTAGGAGAGAATCCTGTAGTTTCTAAATCAAATACAACAAATGTATCATCTAAAGAATCTCCTTTTTCATTTAAAACAACCGGAACTCCGTCATCTACTAAATATCCTTCTACTCCATAAATAACTTTTATTCCATTTTTCTTTCCTGCTATTTGAGCATCTGGGAAAGCTTGAACTCCACCATGATCTGTTATTGCTATTGCTTTATGCCCCCATTTAGCAGCTCTTTCTATCATTTTAGCTGGAGGAGTCATTCCATCCATAGTACTCATAGTAGTATGTAAATGAAGCTCAACTCTTTTTTCTTCTGCTCCATCCATTCTTTCTATTTTCTTCATTCTAACTATATCTCTACCCATTATTACAACTTCTCTTGCATAAGTATCATATATAGCTTCTCCTCTAACTTTACAATATAGTCCTTTTTTAACATTGTCTAGTACTTCTTCTTTATCCTTTTCCTTTAAGAAGCATTTAACTGTAATAGAACTTGTGTAATCTGTTATAAAGAAAGTAAGGATTGTTTTTCCTGTTCTTGTTTCAATTGTTTCAGTTTTAAATACTTCTCCTAAAATAGCAACATATCCTGATGTTTCATCTATCTCATCAATAGTTATAGGTTCATCTTTTATTCCTCTTCCTAAAATAGTATTTTCATCTTTTGGTTCACGTCTATAGCTTTCTTTTCTATATTTTTCAGAACTATTACTTTCTTTTTTCTTTTCTGTGGTTTTAGCTTCTTTTTGTTCTCCATTAGAGTGGCTTAAATCTCTATTTTTAACCGCTTCTCTCATTATTTTTGTATATTCTTCTTTTTTCTTTTCTTCATAATCCTTATCTTCTAAAGATTCATCATATAAAAGTTCAACAAGAGGATTTTTTCCAAATATATCATTTATTTTTCTTGTTATTTCTTTTCCTACTCCTTTTTTTCTAGCATGTTCTACTATAGCTTCACAACCATATTTTAAAACTATTTTATCTTCTTTAATCTCTCTGTTTTCTGAATAAAGCATGCCAGTTACTAAAGGAACTTTCTTTCCTATTTCCATAACAATATCCATCCAGTGTTCCTTTATTATAGATTCTAATGAAAGTCCTGTTACATCTTTATATACTTGAAGTTCTATTTTTATATCTTTTCCTAATCTATTTTGGATAAGTTTTAATATGTAATTTTCTTCTTCTTCCGTTAATGATATTTTAGCTTTTAATATTACTTTTAAAATTCCGCTTTTCTTATAAAATTGAAATCTTTTTAAAATTATCTCTTTATCTTCTAAATTTTCATTTTTATTTATTTCTTTATTTAAAATTTTTATAAAGTCCTCTCCCACTATTTTCCCTCCTTTACAAAAATATTAGTCCCCAAAAAATTTTGGGGACTCCTTTTTATAATGATTCTATTTCTTTTAAAAGTTCTTCTACAAGATCTTCTTCTTTTACTTTTTTAATTATCTCACCTTTTTTAAAGATTATTCCAACACCTTTTCCACCAGCAATTCCAATATCAGCTTCTCTTGCTTCACCAGGGCCATTTACAACACATCCCATAACAGCAACTTTTATCTTCTTTTTAGAATTTTTAAGTCTTTTTTCAACTTCTTCTGCAATTCCGATAAGATCTATTTCTGTTCTTCCACAAGTAGGACATGAAACAAATTCTATTCCTTCTTCATAAAGTCCTAAAGCTTTTAAAAGTTCTTTTGCAACTTCTATTTCTTCTAATGGATTGGATGTAAGGGATACTCTTATAGTATCTCCTATACCTTCAGCTAAAAGTGTTCCTATTCCAACACTTGATTTTATAGTCCCTTTAAATTTAGTTCCTGATTCAGTAACGCCTAAGTGAAGAGGATAATCTACCTTTTCACTCATTAATCTATAACTTTCTATCATCATTTTAACATCAGATGATTTTATAGATATTATTATATCATGAAAATCTAAATCTTCTAATATTTTAACATGTCTTAAAGCACTTTCTACTAAACCTTTTGCTGTAGGTTTTCCATCTCTTTCTAAAATATCTTTTTCTAAAGATCCAGAGTTTACTCCGATTCTTATAGGAATTTTATATTCTTTTGCTTTATTTACAACTTCTTTTATCCTTTCTATACTACCAATATTTCCAGGATTTATTCTTAATTTTGATATTCCATTTTCTATTGCTTTTAATGCTAATCTATAATCAAAATGTATATCCGCAACTATTGGAACTGGTGAATTTTTAACTATTTCTTTTAAAGCTTCTGCAGCTTCCATATCTGGAACTGCACATCTAACCATTTGACACCCTTCTTTTACTAGTGCATTTATTTGTTCTAATGTTTTTTTTGCATCTCTAGTATCTGTATTTGTCATTGATTGAATAACTATAGGATTTTCTCCACCAATTTTTAAGTTATCTATACTTACGACTCTCGTCTTTCTTCTTTCCATATTTTTCTCCTTATAAGTTAATTGGGAACAAGATATCTTTTATTGTAACTAAAACCATAACTATCATTAATAAAATAAATCCAATTGCATTTAGAACATTTTCAAATTTTGTTGGAACTTTTATTCTAGTTATCATTTCAAAAAGATAAATAAGACATCTTCCTCCATCTAATGCTGGAAGTGGAAGAGCATTTATAACTGCTAAGTTTATACTTAAAAATGCAGTTAAATTAAGAAGTGTCCATATTCCCATTCTTGCTGCTTCTCCAGTCATTCTTATTATAGTTACAGGACCTCCTACATCTTTTTTAACTGATCCTCTTCCTGTAACTAGCATTTTCAGACTTTTATATGTTTGTTTTATTACACTTAAACTTTCATTTGCTCCTTGTTTTATACTCTCCCCTATTGTAGGATTAGTAACTCTAGTAAACTCAACTCCTATTGCATATGAATTTGTTTGATTATCTAAAGTTGGTTTAACATTTAAATCTATATCTTTACCATTTCTATTTACCAATAAGTTAACTGACTTTCCATCTGACATTAATATTTCAGATGTTACATCAATAGTTGCTACAACTTTTTGACCATTTACCTTTTTTATAATATCTCCTGGCTTTAAGCCACTTTCCATTGCAGGACTATTTGGAATTACTGCATTTATTCTAGATGAAGTATAACCAAAATGGTTTGTTATAGCTGCAAATATAGCTATTGCCATTACCACATTCATAAATACTCCAGCTAACATTACAAGTATTTTTTGAATTGGTTTTTTTCTTTGAAGACTTCCTTCTTCGTCTTCATCATCTTCTCCACTCATTTGAACATATCCACCTATTGGAAGTATTCCTAATGAATATTTAGTATCATTTTTGTTTATTGAAAACAATTTAGGTCCCATACCTATAGAAAACTCAATAACCTTTACCCCATTTAGCTTTGCTAATATAAAATGGCCAAGTTCATGTACTATAATTAAGGAACTAAATGCTAGTATAGCATAAATTACATACAATATAGTCTCCTCCTAAAAATTATTTCTTACATACTCTTTTACATCTTTATCTAAATTTATAATATTTTCTATTGTTAAAGCATCATCTATTCTATCTCTAAAATTCTCTATCGCCTTTTCTATTATATCTCCAATTTGAAGAAATTTTATTTTTTCATCTAAAAATAATGAGACAGCTTCTTCATTAGCTCCATTTAAAATAGTTGGCATAAGCCCTCCTCTTTTTCCTGCTTCAAAAGCTAATCTTAAACATTTAAATGTATCCATATCTGGTTTTTCAAAAGTTAAATTGCACATATCATAAAAATCTAATGGTGTTGCAATTTCTTTTTTTCTTTCTGGATAATTTAATGCATATTGTATTGGCAATCTCATATCTGGAGAACCTATTTGAGCTATTATACTATTATCTTTATATTCCACCATTGAGTGTATCATACTTTGAGGATGTACTACTACTTGAATATTTTCATATGGACAATTAAATAAAAAATGTGCCTCTATAACTTCAAGTCCTTTATTCATAAGGGTAGCTGAATCTACAGTTATCTTTTTTCCCATACTCCAGTTTGGATGATTTAGCGCATCTTTTAAAGTTACACATTCTAATTCTTTTAATTTTTTTCCTCTAAAAGGCCCTCCTGAAGCTGTTAATAATATTTTTTTTAATTCGCTTTCTTTATTTCCTCTTAGTGATTGGAAAATAGCACTATGCTCTGAATCTACAGGTAGAATTTTTACTCCATTTTCTTTTGCTTCTCTCATAACAATTTCACCTGCAACTACAAGAGTTTCTTTATTTGCAAGCGCAATATCCTTTTTCTTTCTTATAGCTTCTATAGTTGGTCTTAATCCTATCATTCCAACTACAGATGTTACAACTGTATCTATCTCATCTAGTGTAGAAATTTTTATAAGTCCTTCTAAGCCCTCATAAACTTCTATATCTAGGTTATTTTCTTTTACAAAATTTTTTACCTCTTTTGCACTATTTAAATCCATCATGCAAACATATTTAGGTTTAAATTCTTTTATTATCTCTTGTATTTTTAAAACAGATGTATTAGCTGTTATTCCTACAACTTCTATATCCTCACTTTTTCTAGCTACATCAAGGGTCTGAAGACCTATTGAACCTGTAACTCCTAGTATTGATATTTTTTTCATCTATATTCCTCCAATATTATCAATTTTCGCTGATTATATCTACTAATGTCATACAAAATATTGGGCCAATGAATATCCCTATAAATCCAAATACTTTTACTCCTATATATAAAGATAATAATGATAGTAAGGGATGCATATTAAACTTATCACTTACTAATTTCGCTTCTAAAATTTCTCTTATTATTTGAATTAATAAATATAGACAAACTAACCCAAAGGCGATTAAATAATTTTTTACAATAATATTGTATATTATTATAGGAATAAATACAATTATTGTTCCAACATAGGGCAAAATATCCAAAATACCACATACTATTCCTAATGTAACGCAATTTTCTACTTTAAGTATTTTAAATCCTATTATTATTATTATAGTTGAAATTAAAACTAATAATATTTGTATTTTTATTATATTTCTAGAATTATAGATTATTCTGTTTACTCTTTTTTCTACTTTATCAGGCATAAATTTTTTTACAACTTCTTTTATTTCATCTTTATCTGCAAGTATAAAAAAAGTACATATATTGCCTATAAAATAAGACAATAACCCTTCACCTGTATTAATTGCACCTACTTTTAAATAATTAAAATTTAAAATTTTCTTTGCTGAATCTATTATATTAATATTTCCAATAATTTTTTCAATTCCATTTTCTAATTCTATAAATATTTCTTTTATTTGATTTATATTACTTCCTATAACTGTACTAATAAAACTATAAAAATTACTCCATATATAAATAATGCCTATAACTACAACTATGTTGATTAAGAGAATAGTTATACCAGCACACACTTCTTTATATTTAATTTTTTCTCTTAAAAATTTATTTATAGGATTTCCTAAAAAAAATAATATAACTATCAATATAAATGGTCTAAAATAATTTTTAATTATAAATACAAATAAAATAATTCCTATACACCAATAGATTATTTCCAGAATTTTTTCTTTTTTTAAAATATCCAAATTAATCACCTCATTTAGATATTTATATGCAAAAAAAAAAAGTCTTAGAAGAAATTCTTCAAAGACTTTGTCTTTATATTTACTATCTAACTATAAATGTTAAATAATAAAATACTATTAATCCTGAAAATAATATACTATCGAATCTATCTAAGATTCCACCATGCCCTGGAATTAAATTACTATAATCTTTAATTCCAACATATCTTTTTACAGATGATGCAACAAGATCTCCAAATTGACTAAATATACCACATAATGCTCCAATTATGAAGAAATTATATATTGGCATTATATATATATTAAATCCTAAATTTAATACTAATCCATATAACCCACATACAATAGTTGCCCCTACTGCTCCTCCAATAGATCCTTCAAGAGTTTTTTTAGGACTTACTTCTGGACAAAGCTTGTGTTTACCAAACAACTTTCCTGAATAATATGCTGCTGTATCTGTGATCCAAGAACCAACAAATATTAACCAAACTAAATATTGTCCATGTTCTTTTATGTTAACTAAATGAATAAAAGAAAATAACATTCCTACATAAAGAAATCCTAATATTGTTACTCCTACATCTAAAAATGTATATTTTCTATTTACAACAGGAACCATTAACATAATGAAAGTTAAAAATACAACTGCATACATTATTGTAGAAAAATTATTTTCACTTAAATAATAAAATATTATTAAAAAATATCCTATTATAGAAATTGGTTTAAATTCTTTAGCTTTTAAAGCATTATAGAACTCATATAAACCAAGTAGTGATAAAATGATAATTAATCCTTCTAAATACACTCCACCTAATAGTAAAAATATTATAATAGGGGCAAGTATAACTGCGCCTAAATATCTCTTATTTAATTTCACTCAATAATCACCTCTTTACTTTTTTATCCCACCAAATCTTCTGTCTCTATGCTGGAAATCATATATAGCTTTATGAAGATCTTTTTCTTTAAAATCTGGCCAACATATATCTGAATACCAAAACTCTGAATATGCACATTGCCATAATAAGAAATTACTTAATCTTTGTTCACCTGAAGGTCTTATTATAATATCTGGATCTGGAATTCCCTTTGTATATAAATAATTTTCAAACATATGTTCATTTATATCTGATAAATTTATTTTTTCATTTTTTGCATCTTCAACTAAAAGCTTAATACCTCTTATTATTTCATCTCTTCCACCATAATTTAAAGCTATATTCATAGTTATACCAGTATTTAAATTTGTTTTTTCTTTAGCTTTTTCAATTTCTATTATACATTCTTCAGGCAACATACTTATATCACCTAAAACATTTATTTTAACTCCATTTTTATGTAGTTCATTTATTTCTTGTCTTAAATATTGAACTAATAACTTCATTAATGCCCCAACTTCTTCTTTTGGTCTTTTCCAATTTTCAGTTGAGAATGCATAAAGAGTCATATATTTAATACCTAATTTATCTGCTTCTTTTAATATTCTTCTAATAGTTTCTACTCCAGCTTTATGTCCCATTGTTCTAGGTAATTTTCTTTTTTTAGCCCATCTGCCATTACCATCCATAATAATAGCAATATGCTTTGGTATATTTTCCATATCTAAACTTAAATCATTTTCAGTTTCATCTATTTTTTCACCTTTAAAAAATGTAATCATACCAAAACCTCCCCTTATAGTTATATAAAAAACCTGCTAAAAGCAGGTTTTTTAAGTTAAATTGACATTATCTCTTTTTCTTTTGCTTCTATTAAACTATCTATTTCTTTTACAAATTTATCAGTAGTTTTTTGAATATCATTTTCAGCTTTTTTAACTTCATCATCAGTTAATTCGCCATCTTTTTTAAGAGCTTTTATTTTATCATTTGAATCTCTTCTTATTGATCTTAGTGCAACTTTTGAATCTTCTCCTGTTTTCTTAACAGTTTTAACAAGATTTTTTCTTGTTTCTTCAGTTAACTCTGGAATTATAAGTCTTATAACACTTCCATCATTTGAAGGATTTAATCCTAAATCAGATACTAATATAGCTTTTTCTATATCTTTTAATAAAGATGCTTCCCAAGGTGATATTTGTAAAACTCTTGGTTCTGGTGCAGAAATGTTTGCAACTTGTGATAAAGGACACATGCTTCCATAATATTCAACTTGAACTCTATCAAGCATAGTTGGATTAGCTCTTCCTGCTTTCATAGTTGATAAATCATTTCCTAAAACACTAATAGTTTTTTTCATTTTTTCTTCAGCATTTTTTAAAATATCTTTAACCATATATATCCTCCTTATTTAGAAACTAAAGTTCCTATTTCTTGACCTGTAATAGCTTTTTGTATATTTCCTGGTTCATCTAATCCAAATACTAATATTGGGATTTCATTATCCATACATAAAGATGTAGCAGTTGAATCCATAACTTGAAGTCCTTGTTCTAAAACCTCTATATAAGATAGTTTATCATATTTTACAGCATCGTCAAATTTATGTGGATCTTTATCATAAACACCATCAACTTTTTTAGCTAAAAGAATTACATCTGCTTCTATCTCAGCTGCTCTTAAAGCTGCTGTTGTATCAGTTGAGAAATAAGGATTTCCTGTTCCTGCTGCAAATATAACAACTCTTCCTTTTTCTAAATGTCTCATAGCTCTTCTTCTTATAAAAGGTTCAGCTATTTCTTTCATTTCAATTGCTGTTAATACTCTTGTATCAACTCCAACTTGTTCTAAAGAATCTTGTAACGCTAAAGCATTAATACAAGTTGCCATCATTCCCATATAGTCAGCAGTAGTTCTATCCATACCTTCTCCACTTCTACCTCTCCATATGTTTCCGCCTCCAACAACTGCTCCAACTTCAACACCTTTGTTTACTAATTCTTTTATTTCTAGTGCAATTCTTGTAGCAACACTAAAATCTAATCCAAATCCATTTTCTCCTGCTAAAGCTTCTCCAGAAAGTTTTAGTATAACTCTTTTATATTTACAATCAGCCATTATGAATTCCTCCAAATTTTTCAAAGTTTCTTTTTTCTCTTAATTATATTTTTAAAAAAAGAGAACACAAAGTGTTCTCTTTTTACAGTAGAACTATTTACCCATTTGCTTAGCAACTTCTGCTGCAAAATCTTCTTCTACCTTTTCGATTCCTTCTCCTCTTTCGAATCTAGCAAATTTGCTTATTGTCATTGGAGAACCTACTTCTTTTGATTTTTCTTCTAATAATTTAGTTATAGTTTTATCTCCATCTTTAACCCAAACTTGGTCTAAAAGACAAACTTCTTTGTAGTACTTTTGAATTCTTCCCATAACCATTTTTTCAACGATTTTTTCTGGTTTTCCTTCGTTTAATGCTTGAACTCTGTAGATTTCTTTTTCTTTTTCTAAAGCTTCAGAATCAACTGCATCTCTGTTTAAGTATAATGGGTTAGCAGCAGCAACTTGCATACAAACTTCTCTAGCTACTTCAGCAACTACTGGGCTATTAGCTTCACAAGCAACTTCTACAAGAACTCCGATTCTTCCACCACCGTGGATGTAGCTTTGAACAGCTCCGTTTTCGATAACCATTCTTTCGAATCTTCTAACTGTCATATTTTCACCTAATTTAGCAACTAAAGCTGTAAGTGTTTCTGAAACAGTCATATCTCCCATTTTTTCATTTAATAATTCTTCTACTGTGTTTACGTTTGAATTAACTACTAATTTAGCTAATTCATCAGCAAATCCTACGAATTCTTCATTAGCAGCAACGAAGTCTGTTTCACAGTTTACTTCTACCATAGAAGCTTTTTTGTTGTCTTCTGATACGAAAGTTTTAACTATACCTTCAGCTGCAACTCTTCCAGCTTTTTTAGCAGCAGCAGCTAATCCTTTTTCTCTTAAAACTTCAACAGCTTTTTCTAAATCTCCATTAGTTTCTGTTAAAGCTTTTTTACAGTCCATCATTCCTGCACCAGTTTTTTCTCTTAATTCTTTAACTAACTTTGCTGTAATCATATTCAATTTCCTCCTTAATATATAAAGCAATTATGCCTTTTTAGGGTAAAAGGTAAATGAATAAATTCACCTACCTTTTATATCCAAAACTATTCTTCTATTTGTTCACCTTGTCTTCCTTCGATGATAGCATCAGCCATTTTAGCAGCTATTAATTTAACAGCTCTTATAGCGTCATCATTTCCTGGAATTACGTAATCAACTTCTTCTGGATCACAGTTTGTATCTACGATAGCTACAACTGGAATTCCTAAGATTTTAGCTTCTGAAATAGCATTTTTTTCTTTTCTTGGATCTACTACGAACATAGCTCCAATGTTAGAAGCGTCTAAGTTTTTAATACCACCTAGGTTCTTAACTAACTTTTCCATTTCTCCTTTAAGTTTTATAACTTCTTTTTTAGGAAGAACATCAAAAGTTCCGTCTTCTTGCATTCTTTCTAAATCTTCTAATCTTTTAATTCTAGTTTTGATAGTTTTGAAGTTTGTTAACATACCACCTAACCATCTGTTATTTACAAAGTGCATGTTTGATCTGATAGCTTCTTCTTGGATAGCTTCTTGAGCTTGTTTTTTAGTTCCAACGAAAAGTATATCTTTTCCGTTTTCTGAAACTTCTCTTAAGAAGTTGTATGCTTCCTCTGCTTTTTTAACAGTTTTTTGTAGGTCTATGATATAGATTCCATTTCTTTCTGTGAAGATATAAGGAGCCATTTTAGGGTTCCATCTTCTAGTTTGGTGTCCAAAGTGTACACCTGCTTCTAATAATTGTTTCATTGATATAACTGACATTTTGTTACCTCCTGGTTTTTCCCTCCATCATCTTCAGCTTGTGAGAAACCTTTTAAAGGACCACCTCACAAATTAGACAATGTGTGTATTTTATTACCTTAGATAGTATACCATAAGCTTTTATTCCTATCAACAAAAAATTTGCTTTTTTCCATATATTTTTCTTTACATAAAAAAAACAGCTATAAAAGCTGTTTTATTTTATCTTTTTTAATTCATCTAATAATTTGTCATTTAAGATTCTTATATGTGTACCCTTCATTCCTAATGATCTTGATTCTATAACTCCAGCACTTTCAAACTTTCTTAAAGCATTAACTATAACACTTCTAGTTATTCCCACTTTATCAGCAATTTTAGAAGCAACTAAAAGCCCTTCATTTCCATCAAGTTCATTAAAAATATGTTCCACAGCTTCTAGCTCTGAATATGAAAGAGTTCCTATAGCTAATTGAACAACTGCTTTTTTTCTAGTTTCTTCTGCAAACTCATCTTGCTTTGCTCTTAAAATTTCCATTCCAACTATAGTTGCACTATATTCACATAAAACTAAATCTTCATCTGTAAATTTCTTTCCACCAAATCTAGCTAAAAGAAGTGTTCCTAATCTTTCTCTGTTTCCTATTATGGGAACTATTGTTGAAAGCTTGTCTGATATTGTGCATTCTTTTTCACCTTCAAAAACACATTCTCCTTTATTTAAAAGATTTGATAATGTTTCAGTTACATTTAATAACTTTTCATTGTAATCCAAAGGAAATTTACTTTCTTCAACAACCTTTTTTTTCATTATGTCACATTCAAATTTTTCTGAAAAGCTATATCCTATAACTTTTCCTTTTCTACTTGCAATATATACATTACATTCTAATACATTACTAAGTAATTTACATATATCTTCAAAGGCAACTGGCTCTGTACCCGTCTTTTGTAAAATCTTATTTAACTTTCTAGTCTTTTCAAGCAATGATGCCATCAATACTCCTCCTCGATAATATCTAATCTTTACCAAATTGTTCGAAAATTCAAAATAATCTTAAATTTCTCTTAATATGGTTTAAAGTATATCACAGTAATTATCTATTTTCAACAGATTCAGGTCTATTTTCGACAAAGAAGTATTGTTAATCATCACACTCTTTATTTTTCTTCTTTTTTCTCTTTATTATCTATTTTCTCTTCTTTATATTTACATTCAGAGTTTGAACATTGTAAATATTCTCCACTTTTTTTAGAATATTTCTTAACCATGAATTCTCCACATTCAGGACATTTCTTTTCAACTGGTTCATTCCAACTTACAAAATCACATTCAGGATAATTAGCACATCCAAAGAACTTATTTCCACGCTTACTTCTTTTAGCATAAATTTTTCCACCACACTTTGGACAAGGTGCTTCTATCTCTTCAACAATTGGTTTTGCATTTTTACATTCTGGATATCCAGGACATGCAAGGAATTTTCCATATCTTCCTCTTTTTATAACCATCATTCTTCCACATTTATCACATGGAACATCACTTACTTCATCTTCAATAACAACTTTTGATATTTCTTTTTCAGCTTTATCAATAGCTTCTTTTAATGGATCAAAGAAATCTCTAACTACATTTTCCCATTCCATGCTACCTTCTTCTATAAAGTCTAGCTTTCTTTCCATCTCTGCTGTAAATTCTACATCAGCTATTTGTTTAAAGTAATCACAGATTATATTATTTACTATAAATCCAAGTTCTGTTGGAATTAAATTTTTCTTTTCTCTAACTACATATTCTCTACTTAAAAGTGTTGAAATAGTAGGTACATAAGTACTTGGTCTTCCAATTCCTTTTTCTTCTAAAAGTTTTACAAATGAAGCCTCATTATATCTAGCTGGTGGCATTGTAAAGTGTTGATTAACTTCCATGCTATCACTTTTTAAAACTTCACCTTCTTCAAGTTCAGGTAATCTAGTATTTTCTTCTTCACTATTTGCATATTCATAAACTTTCATAAATCCATCAAATTCAATTGTTGATCCACTAGCTTTAAATTTATAATCTCCATTAGCTATACTAATTGAATTTGTGTTTAATATACAAGATTCCATTTGAGATGCTACATATCTATTCCATATAAGAGTATATAACTTATATTGTTCTGGTGTTAAGCTTTTCTTTGCAATTTCTGGAGTTATTTCAACGTGAGTCGGTCTTATTGCTTCGTGCGCATCTTGTATATTTTTCTTTCCTTTATAAACTCTGTCTTCTTTAGGAATATAATTTTCTCCATAAGTTTCTTTTATAAACTCTTTAGCTGCTAATTTAGCCTCATCTGATATTCTTACAGAATCTGTTCTCATATAAGTTATTAGTCCTAAAGTTCCATGTCCTTTTACTTCTACTCCCTCATAAAGAACTTGAGCTACTGACATTGTCTTTTTAGTCATATAATTAAGTTTTTTATTTGCATCTTGTTGAAGTGTACTTGTTGTAAACGGCGCAAGAGGTTTTCTTTCCTTTTTACCTTTTTTAATCTTTTCTATTTTAAATTCTCCATTTTCTAAATCTTTTAAAATAGATTTTGCTCTTTCTTCGTCAATCATTTCTAACTTTTCAGTTTTATATTTTGAAAGATTTATTTTAAATTTCTTTCTTTCTTTTTTAAGAGAACAATCAACAGTCCAATATTCAACTGGTTCAAAAGCTTTTATTTCTTCTTCTCTTTTACATATTAAGTTAAGAGCTGCTGATTGTACTCTACCAGCACTTAATCCCCATCTTACATTTCTCCAAAGTATTGGACTAATTTCATATCCAACAAGTCTATCTAATATTCTTCTTGCTTGTTGTGCATCTACTAATCCTTTATTTATAGTTCTTGCATTTTTAAGCGAATTTTTTACTGCTGCTTTTGTTATTTCGTTAAATACTATTCTACATTTGTCTTTATCTTCTATTTTCAAAAGGTTAGCTAAATGCCAAGATATTGCTTCTCCCTCTCTATCAGGGTCTGTTGCAAGATATACTTTATCAGCTTTTTTAGCTAATTTTCTAAGGGATTTTAAAAGTTCCCCTTTACCTCTTATTGTTATATATTGTGGTTCATAATTATTTTCTATATCTACACCTAATTTACTTTTAGGTAAATCTCTAACATGCCCCATTGAAGCTTCGACAACATAATTTTTTCCTAAATATTTTTCTATTGTCTTTGCTTTTGCTGGTGACTCTACTATTACTAATTTTTGGCCCATAAATAAACTCCTTTTTACTTGGAGTTATTCACCCCCTCAAATTTATATTATCCTCGCATAATAGTTGCCAGGTAAGCTTACTACTTCATTTTTAATTTGCATTTCAAATAATAACCTATATAAAGTATTTCTGTCAACCTGTGATTTTTCAAATATTTGGTCAATATGGATTGGCTCATCTCTTATTATATTCAAAATATCATTTTGTATTATATGATTATTATTCTTAATATTTAGCTCATTAATTTCTAGAAAATTTAAAAGACTTTCTCTTGAAATTATTACATCTGCCCCATCTTTTATAAGCATATTACATCCATATCCAAGTTCAGAAAAAATTGATGATGGAACAACACCAATATCTTTTCCTTGATCTAGTGCATGTGAAACTGTTATAAGTGATCCACTTTTATTATTAGCTTCTGTTACAATAAGTTTATTACATAATCCGCTTATTATTCTATTTCTTCTTGGAAAATTATAAGCAAGTGGCGAATCAAAAGGTAAAAACTCTGATATTATAAGGCCTTTTTCTTCTATTCTTTGAAATAAATTTTTATTTATTTTAGGATAAATAACATTTATTCCACATCCAAGTACTGCTATAGTTTTTCCATTATTATTCAAAGCTTCTATATGAGCAATTGAATCTATCCCTTTAGCACCTCCACTAACTATACAAATATCACTTTTAGCAGCTTCTTTTGCTATAAATCGTGTAACTCTTTCTCCATATACAGTATGTTTTCTGCCTCCAACTATAGCTAAACTATCTTTTTTTAAAAGAGAAATATCTCCTTTAAAAAATAAAAAATATGGTGGCTCATGAATCATTTTTAAATTTTCTGGGTATTCTTCACTATTTATTGTGATTACACCAAATTTATTTTCTTTTATATTTTTCTTTAAAATATTTATTCTTTCATCAATATTTTTTAAATTTAATTTTTTTCTTAAAGTTAAATCATTATCTATTATTGTTTGAAAATTTTCATAAATATTTTTTTCATTTTTATATTTTTTCAATAATTTTAATTTTTGTAAATTTGTAATCTCTAACGATATTAACCATAATACATAATAATCCATCTGTCTACCCCTTTACATAAATTCTCCATTTATATCTTTCCTAAAACTAAGTGCTTCCATTAAAAATTCACTTTCTATAAATTCTTCTTCTTCCATGTCAGCTATTGTACGTCCTAGCTTTATCACCTTTCCATAACTTCTTATTGATGAATTTGTTTTTTCAAAAAAAGTTTTCAAAAATTTCTCACTCTCTTTTGTCATTTTTGAATATAAAAAGATATCTTTTCCCTTCAAATCTGAATTATAATTATATTTTGTTTCTTTATATCTTTTCATTTGCATTTTTCGTGCCTTTTCGATTTTTCGTCTTAATTTTTCCTTTTCAGGCTCAACTCTATTATTTAATTCTGAAAATTTAATTCTATTAACATAATTAAAAATATCAATTCTATCTCTAAGAGGTTTTGAAAGTCTATTTTGATATCTTCTTATTTCTGAATCAGAACATAGACATTCATTTTTCTCAAAATCATCTAATGTATATTTCCCACAAGGACAAAGATTTAATGCTCCAAGTAAAATAAAATTTGATGGCATTAAAGTTTTATATCCTATTCTATCTATTTGCACTTTTCCATCTTCTAAAGGAGCTCTTAAACTTTCTAAAATTTCTTTTTTAAATTCTAATATTTCATCTAAAAAAAGCACACCATTATGAGCTAAAGTTATTTCTCCAGCTCTAGCTTCTCTTCCTCCACCTACAAGTCCAATTTTAGTTATTGTATGATGTGGAGATCTAAAAGGAATATTAACTTTTTTTATATCATCTATAAGACCATTTATAGAATATATTTTAAACACTTGCAATTTTTCTTCTTCTGTTAGATTCGGAAGTAAACTTTTAAAAGCTCTAGCAAGCATAGTTTTCCCAGACCCCGGTGTCCCAAAAAGAATAATATTATGCTTTCCTGCTGCTCCTATGCTTAAAGCTCTTTTAGATAAACTATGCCCAATAACACTATCTATATCTTCACAATTGTTTTTCTCTTCAAATTCTTCTTCATAAAATTCAAAAGGTGCTAAATCTTCATTATTTATAAAATCAATAACCTCACTTAAATTTTCAAATAAATATACTTCTCCATTTTTAACTATATTTATTTCAAATTTATTTTTATATGGACATATAAACTTATTTATATTCTTTTCTATTCCTTCAAGCAAAATAGGAATAGCTCCATTTACTTCTTTTATATCTCCACTTAAAGATAACTCACCAAAAGCTAAAAATTTTTCCATATCCATTTTTCTTATTTGATTAGATTCCATTAATATTCCTATTGCAATAGGAAGGTCCAATAAACTTCCTATTTTTCTTATATCTGCTGGAGATAAATTTACTATAATTCTTCCTAGTGGAAATTCTAATCCTGAGTTTAAAATTGCTGCTCTAACTCTTTCTTTTGCTTCTCTTACAGATGTATCTGGTAATCCTACTATATTAAACATTGGTAACCCTGGAGTTATTTGAACTTCAACATTTACGATTAAACTTTCTACGCCTAAATTTGTTGCACTTTTTATATTTACTGCCATAAAACTCCCTCCTTTTTATTAGAGAGTATTAACTCATAAATAAATTTTAAACAACTTTTGTAATTTTCTTCTGATCTAAGTCAATACTTTAACTTAGAAAGGTGTGATCGCTATAAAAAAATTAAATAAAACAATAGGAGATTATGGAGAAGATATAGCTTGTAAGTTTTTAATATCTAAAGGATATAGAATAATAGAAAAAAACTTTAGAAATAGATTTGGTGAGATAGATTTAATTTGTTTAAAAAACAATATTTTGACTTTTACTGAAGTAAAAACAAGATATTATTCAAATTATGGTTTACCTAAAGAAGCAGTAAATTTTAACAAAAGAAAAAACATTATATTTTTATCTAAATTTTTTATTTCTAAAAACAATTTTAATGACTTTTTTATAAGATTTGATGTTATAGAAATTTTCTTAAATATTAATTCTGATTCCTATAAAATCAACTTTATTAAAGATGCTTTCAGAGTAAACTAGTCTTTACACATTTCATAATTAATATAATATAAAAAGAACCTTAATATAAGCCAAACTTATATCAAGGTTCTTTTTTAATAATTTTATAGTATATTTTTCAAAAAACTCATTCTATGAATTTTTGTAGGTCCAAACTCTTTTAATGCATCAATATGCTTTTGTGCTCCATATCCTACATTACTTTCAAAACCATACTCAGGATATTGCTCACCGTACTTTTCCATAAGATTATCTCTGTAAACTTTAGCAATAATAGATGCTGCTGCTATAGTTGCACTTTTAGTATCACCTTTAATTACAGATTTATTTTCTATTTGAACATCTTTTATTAAATATCCATCAGAAAGCACTATACTTGGCTTTACACTTAATCCTTCTAATCCTTCTAAAAATACTTTATTATTACAGTATGATATTCCTAAAGAATCTATTTCTTCATTACTTTTTTCAGCAATAGCATATGATATTGCTTTTTCTTTTATTATTTCAGCTAATTCTTCTCTTTTCTTTTTATTAAGTTTCTTAGAATCATTTAAATAATAAATCATATCTTCATCTAAAACATCTAAATCTAAAACTACACATGCTGAAACAATTGGTCCTGCAAGTGGTCCACGCCCAACTTCATCAACTCCTGCTAGAAGATTTCCTTTTGCAAATCCTCTATCAAAATCATACATTCCTTTAACTCGTATTTTTTCTTTTTCTAAAGCATCTAATTCTTTTTTTATCTTATTTCCAAGAGCTATTACATTTTTTCTTTTATCCTTTAATAGTTCCTCCATAAGATATTCTTTATCCTCTTTAGAAGTTAAATTTAAATTATCAAATTCTTCTTTTATAATTTTATAACTTTTTTTATCTAAATTTTCTAATAAATTCTTCATATAATAAGCCCCACTTTTTAAATTATGGTCTTTCAAGAGATATATTCCCCATTTTTCCGCCTCTAAACTCATCTAAAAGCATAACAGCAAGCCTTGTATAATTTATTTCTCCGCCTTTAACAATGCATCCTCTTTTTCTTCCAATTGCGTTTAAAGTTTCTAATGGATCATCAAATACCTCTTCTATTTTATATCTTTCTTTTAAAAGCTCTGAGTAATGACTACTCATTCTTTCTATAAGCCTATATGAAAGATCTTCAATATCCATTATTTCATCTTTTATAGCACCAGTGAAAGCTAAATTTAATGCTGTTTCATCATCTTCAAATTTAGGCCATAAAACTCCTGGAGTATCTAAAAGCTCTATTCCTATAGAAGTTTTTATCCATTGTTTATTTTTTGTTACACCTGGTCTATCTCCAGTTTTAGCAATATTATTTCTTGCAAGCTTATTTATAAAAGTTGATTTACCTACATTTGGTATACCTACTACCATAACTCTTATAGTTAAGTTTTTAAGTCCTTTACTTTTCATTCTTTCAATTTTTTCTTTTAAAAGTTCTTCTAAAGCAGGTTTAATTTTATTTATACCTATTCCTTTTAAACAGTTAACTTCTATTGGCATTACATTGTCTGTCTTAAGTTCTTTCATCCAAGACTTTGTAACTGATTTTTCTGCTAAATCACTTTTATTTAAAAGTATAAGTCTTGGTTTAGTTCCTACTAATTTATCTATATCAGGATTTGCAGAGCTTTTAGCTATTCTAGAATCTCTTATTTCAATAACTGCATCTACAACTCTTAAATTCTCTTTTATTTCTCTTTGAGTTTTTTTCATATGACCTGGAAACCAGTTAATTGCCATTTTAAATCACTCCTTTTCAAATATTATTAAAAAAAAAGGACTTAAATCCTAAGTCCTTTCTCTATGGTTAATTATCTTGTTAATAATTCTTTAACCTTAGCAGCTTTACCAACTCTATCTCTTAAGTAGTAAAGTTTAGCTCTTCTTACTCTACCTCTTCTAGTGATCTCAATTTTTTCGATCATTGGAGCGTTCATTGGGAAAGTCTTTTCAACACCAGTTCCAAAAGCAACTCTTCTTACTGTGAAAGTTTCTCTTAAACCACCGTTTTGTTTTTTAATAACAGTTCCTTCGAATACTTGGATTCTTTCTCTGTTACCTTCTTTAATTTTTTGGTGAACTTTTACGTTATCTCCTACGTTGAAGCTTGGTAAATCAGTTCTGATTTGTTCTTGCTCTATAGCTCTTAATATTTCGTTCATTGTGCATTCCTCCTAATAATAATTTGACGTTCATTCCGGAGCTAAAATCCAGAAGAGGACCGCCGGTACTAACACGAAGTTCATTTTAACATATTTTTATTATCTTTGCAAACAATTATTTTTTTAGAAGTTTTTTATCTTCTTTTGACAGTTCTAATTTTTCAAAAAGATCAGGTCTTCTTTCTCTAGTAATCTCTAAAGATTGAAGTCTTCTCCATTTTCTTATATTTTCATGGTGACCTGATAAAAGAACTTCTGGAACTTTATCCCCTTCAAATTCTTCCGGTCTAGTATATTGAGGATATTCTAAAGCTCCATCAGAAAAAGATTCATCCATAAAACTTTCTTGCTTTCCTAATACTCCCTCTCTCAAACGAAGTATAGAGTCAATAACAGGTATAGCTGCCATCTCACCACCTGTTAATATAAAATCTCCTATAGAAATCTCCATATCTATATATTTATATACTCTTTCATCTATTCCTTCATAATGACCACATATAAATATAAGTTCTTCTTCTTTTGCAAGCTCTTTTCCTATAGAATGATTAAATGTTTTTCCCCTAGGTCCTAGAAAAATAACTTTTCCTTTATTATGTTCTTTTACTGCTTTTAATGAGTCTACTATTGGTTGAGGAGCCATAACCATTCCTGCTCCTCCTCCATAAGGATAATCATCAACTTTTTTATGCTTATTTTTTGTATAATCTCTTATGTTTATAGCTTCAATAGATAATAGACCCTTGTCTTTTGCTTTTCCTATTATACTGTGATTAAATATATCAAACATTTCTGGAAAAAGTGTTAAAATATTAATCTTCATATTGCCACTCTCTGACTGGTTTAATAGTTATTTTTTCTTCATCTAAATCTATATCTAATACTATATCAAGTAAAGCTGGAATTAATAATTCTTTTGGCTCTCTTATCCAATATACATCATTATTTTTTGTTTCTATAATATCATATATAGCTCCTAAATCCTTACCTTCAGTATCAAATACATGCATACCTATTAAATCTCTAACATAAAATTCATCTTCATCAAGATCAGGCTCATTTTCTCTTAAAACGAACATTTCTGTTCCTTTATACATTTCAGCATCTTCTATAGAATTTATTCCTTCCAATTTAAGAATAACTCTATCTTTTTGAAATTTTACGCCTTCAATTTTTCTTTCTTCTTCATTTATTAAAACATATCCGTATCTTTTAAAATTGTTTACATCTCTAGTATTAGCAATTACTTTTACTTCGCCTTTTAATCCATGTGTATTAACAATCTTACCTACATTAAATACTTCTCCCATTCAAAGCACCTCTTTCTTTTTTAATATATATTCTATAAAAAAAGAGCCAGGTCTAGGCCTAACTCTTTAAATAATTTCAACTACTACTCGTTTTTCTTCTTTTATTGCTACAGCCTTTACTACAGTTCTAATAGCTTTCGCTATTCTGCCTTGTTTTCCGATAACTTTACCCATATCTTCAGGAGCTACCTTCAGTTCAAGTATAATTGACTGTTCGCCAGCAATTTCATTAACTCTAACTTCTTCGGGTTTATCCACTAATGATTTAGCTATCATTTCAACTAATTCTTTCATATAGTGTCTGCAAATATGTATTACTTGCAGTATTCACCTCCAAATATTATTTGTTAATTCCTGCTTTAACGAAAAGCTTTTTAACTACGTCTGTTGGTTGAGCACCATTTTGTAGCCATTTATTAGCTTTTTCTTCATTGATTTTGATTTCTTTTGGTTGAGCAACTGGGTTGTAGAATCCAATTTCTTCGATGAATCTTCCATCTCTTGGGCTTCTTGAATCAGCAACAACAACTCTGTAGAAAGGAGCTTTGTGAGCACCCATTCTTCTTAATCTTATTTTAACTGCCATGTCTAATTTCACCTCCTTTAAAGGATAATAATTTATATTAACTCATGAAAGGCATTTTTCCAAATAGTCCTTTTTTAGACTGTTTTCCTAATGACTTCATTTGCTTCATATTTTTTTTCATCATTTCATAGCCCTTAATTAGCTTATTTACTTCTTGTATAGTTGCACCAGCACCTAGAGCTATTCTTTTCTTTCTTGAAGATGATCCAATTATAAGATTTGGATTTCTTCTTTCTTTTAATGTCATAGAATATATTATAGCCTTAACTTTTTCCATTTGCTTTTGACTATCTTCTAAGTTTAATCCTTGAAGCTCTTTTGCATTAACTCCTGGAACCATTTCTAAAAGTTTATTTAATGGCCCTAGTTTTTGCATTTGCTCCATAGCATTAATATAATCTTCAAAGTTTAATCCTTGACCCATCATTTTTTTAGTTAAGTCTGCAGCTTCCTTTTCATCAATTGCTGATTGAGCTTTTTCTATAAGTGATAAGACATCTCCCATTCCTAAAATTCTTGATGCCATTCTATCAGGATGGAAAACTTCAAAATCATTCATCTTTTCACCTACACCAATAAATTTAATTGGTTTATTAGTTATAGATCTAATTGAAAGTGCAGCTCCACCTCTAGTATCACCATCTAATTTAGTTAAAATTACTCCTGTTAAATCTAATTGATTGTTAAAGCTTTCTGCAACATTTACTGCATCTTGACCTGTCATTGAATCAACTACTAGTAATATTTCTGAAGGATTAACTGCTTCTTTTACATCTGATAATTCTCCCATTAGTGTTTCATCAATGTGTAATCTACCAGCTGTATCAATAATAACAACATTGTTACCATTTTCTCTTGCATGTTTTATCCCTGCTTTTGCTATGTCAACAGCTTTAAGCTTATCTCCCATTTGGAATACTGGAATATCTATTCCTTTACCAACAACCTCTAATTGTTTAATCGCTGCTGGTCTATATATATCACAAGCTACTAAAAGTGGTTTTTTATTATTCTTTCTAAGGTTTAATGCAAGTTTTCCACACATAGTCGTTTTACCTGCCCCTTGAAGACCAACTAACATTATAACTGTTGGACCAACTCCTGTAAAGTCTAATTTACTTTCTGTACCACCCATTAATTCAGTAAGCTCATCATTAACTATTTTAATTACTTGCTGTCCTGGTGTTAAGCTTTCTAAAACTTCACTACCAACACATTTACTACTAACATTTTTAACAAAAGTTTTTACTACTTTAAAGTTAACATCTGCTTCTAGTAATGCAAGCTTTACTTCTCTCATTGCTTCTTTTATATCTTTTTCATTAAGCTTTCCTTTTCCTCTAAGTTTTTTAAAGGTATTTTGAAGCTTTTCTGATAATCCTTCAAAAGCCATATTAAACCTCCTAATTTTTATAAATCTTCTAGTTCTTCTTTTAGCATATCATATTCTTCTGTATTTATAGAATATTTTTTTTTCAAATCATCTAGAATACTTATAATTTTTTCTTCGCGATTTAAACTCTTTTGAAGTAAGTTTAATTTATTTTCATAGGCTAAAAGTTGTTTTGAACATCTTTTTATAACATCATGAATTGCTTGCCTACTTGTTTTATTTATTTCTGCAATTTCTGCTAAAGATAAATCTTCATTGTAGTACATTTCCATAATGTTTCTTTGTTTCTCTGTTAATAATGGTGAATAACAATCCATTAAAAGTGAAACCTCAACCCTATCTTCCATAATAATCACCTTACCCACAAAAGAGATAATATCAAATATTCTAAAAGGTGTCAAGTATTTTTACTTAACACCCCAAAAAAAAATTTTTTATCTTTTAAAATAGTGCTTCTGCAAAACTTTCTGCATCAAATTCTTGAAGGTCATCAATTCCTTCTCCAACTCCTATATATCTAACTGGGATATCTAAAATTTGTTTTATAGAGATTACAACTCCACCTTTAGCTGTCCCATCTAATTTTGTTAATATTATTCCATCTATAGGACATGCCTCCATAAATTGTTTAGCTTGAATAACTGCATTTTGTCCTGTAGTTCCATCTAAAACAAGAAGAGTTTCTTTTCTTGCTTCACCATATTCTCTATCAATTATTCTATTTATTTTTTCTAACTCATTCATTAGATTCTTCTTATTGTGTAATCTTCCTGCGGTATCACAAATTAAAAGATCAACATTTCTAGCTTTAGCTGCTGTTACTGCATCATAAACTACTGCTGCCGGATCAGAACCTTCACCTTGTTTTACAATATCTACATTTGCTCTTTTACTCCAAACTTCTAATTGATCAATAGCCGCTGCCCTAAAAGTATCTGCTGCCGCAAGTAAAACTTTCTTTCCTTCAGCTTTATTTTTAGCTGCAAGTTTACCTATTGAAGTTGTTTTTCCTACTCCATTTACTCCAATTACAAGTAATACTTCTTTTCCTTCTGGTTTTTTCTCTATTTCTTCTGTTCCCTCAAGCATAATTTCTTTTATAACTTCTTTTAAAGCAGGTTTAACCATTTGAGGATCATTTATTTTTTCAGTTCTTATTTTTTTTCTTAATCTTTCTATTATTTCAACAGTTGTATCCATTCCAATATCTGATGTTATTAAAACTTCTTCTAGCTCTTCATATAAATCTTCATCAATAGATACAGCTAAATTTAAAGCTTCATTTATTTTATCTGTAAGCCCATCTCTTGTTTTAGTAAGTCCTGTTTTTAATTTATCAAATAATTTTCCAAACACTAATTATTCCTCCTTATTTTTCATATCTACAGAAACAACTTTAGAAACACCCTTTTCTTCCATTGTAACTCCGTACATAACATCACTAACTTCCATTGTACCTTTTCTATGTGTTATTACAATAAATTGTATCTTCTCAGAAAATTTACTTAAAAATTCTGCATATCTATTAACATTTGCATCATCTAAAGCAGCTTCAATTTCATCTAAAATACAAAATGGTGTTGGCTTCATTTTTAATATACCAAAAAGTAATGCAATTGCTGATAAAACTTTTTCTCCACCTGACATTAAGTTTATATTTTGAAGTTTTTTCCCTGGTGGCTCTACATTTATATCCACTGTAGATGTAAGTTCATCACCCTCACCTAAAATAAGCTCTGCACTTCCACCTTTAAATAATTCTCTAAAAGTTTCATTGAAATTTTTATTTAGAATTTTAAAGTTTTCTCTAAATAATATTCTCATTTCTTCTGTCATTTCTTCGATTACTTTTAAAAGTTCAATTTTTGACTTTTCTAAATCCTCTTCTTGACTAGACATAAATTCATATTTTTCTTTTACTTCTTCATACTCTTCTATAGCAGCTAAATTTACCATTCCTAAAGATGAAATTTTTCTCTTTAAGCTCTGCACAGATTCTTTAAATCCATCAATATTTTCAATAGGCTCTGATATTTCTATAGCCTCTGCAAAAGTAAGCTCTATTTCCTCATTTAATTTTTTATAAAGAGTCTCTTTTTCCATTTCTTTTTTTGCTTTTTGAATTTGAACTTTATTTAATTCACCTTCATCTTTTGTTATAACATCTCTTAATTCTGATATAACAGTATCAACTTTTCTAAACTCTTCTTTTAAAATAGCTTTCTTTACTTCATCATCTTTAAACTCAAGCTCTAACTTAGCTACTGTTTCTTCATTAGAAAATATTTGATTTTCAGATACTTTTATTTCTTCTTTAAAATTTTCAATATCTTCAAAGCATTTCTTTCTATTTATTTTTATATTTGCTACTTTTTCAGTATTTTCATTATACTCTCTTTCATTTCTTGATATCTCTCTTATTTTATTATTATGATTTTCATCTAAAGTAGCTTTATTTATTTTTAATTCTACTAAACTAAATTTTATTTTTTCTAGTTTTTCTTTATTTTCATTTAATATAATTTCTATTTGAACTTCTCTATTTTTATTATCACTTGTTTTTTGTGATACTTTAGATAATAATTCTTCTTTTTCTTTTCTTTTTTCTTCTATTTCTTTTATTTCTTTATCTATATTACTTAACTTATAAGTATTTATTTCTTTTGATTTTTCTATTTTTTCTTTTTCTTGAATAATATTAGAATACTCATTTTTAGAAGTAGCCATTTCAACTTTTATACTATGGATTTTATCTGTTATATTTAAAATTTCCTCATCTAATGACTTTCTATTTGATTCATCTATTTCTAACTGTTTATTTAAGTCTAAAAGGGTACTTTTTAATTTAGAAATTTCTTTTTCTAAATCTTCAATTTCTCTTTTTCTACCTAGAATATTTCTAGTCTTACCTTTTATACTTCCCCCAGTTAATGCTCCTCCAGAATTTAAAACTTCTCCTTCTAAAGTAACTATTTTATTTTTATAGCTTGTTTCTCTAGCTATTTTAAAAGCACTATCCATATCCTTAGCTATTATAGTTCTACCAAGAGCATATTCAATAGCTTTTCTATATTTTTCATTAAATTCTATAATATCAGAAGCAATTCCAATGAAACCATCAATTGATTCAATTGATTTATTTAAATTAAGCTTATTGCTCTTTATAATATCTAAAGGTAATAATGTAACTCTTCCTAATTTATTCCTTTTTAAGTAATTAATTATATTTTTTGCATTACTTTCTTTTTGTACAATAAGATTTGAAATTGCTCCTCCAAGAGTAGTTTCAATTGCTAATTCATATTCTGAATCTATTTTTAAAACTTCTCCCAAAACTTTAATTTCGCCTTCTTTTATATCTCCTCTATCTACTCTTTCCATTAAAGATTTTACAGATCTATTATAACCTTCGTATTGATTTTCTAAATCTTTAAGAAGCGTAACATTTGCATTTAATTTACTTATGTTTATGTTTTTACCTCTTATTTCAGCTTCTTTATTTCTTATTTCAGAATTTAATTTAGTTAGTTCTGATTTTTTAGAAACTATCTCTTTATTTAGGACTTTAAAATCTTCCTCTAAAGATTTTATTTTTATACTTAAACTATTTACTGTTGCTTTATTTATTTTATATAAATTTTCCCCTTCTTCAGCTTCTTTTATAAGTCTAAGTTTCTCTTCTGATTTTCCTTTTAATCTTTCCTTAAATCTTTCAATACTATTGCTTATACTAGAGTTATTTTCTAATATTTTTATTTCTTCACTTTTTATCTCTCTAAGTTCTAGTTCTAACTCTTTTATTTTCTTTGCAAAACCTTTACTTTTTGATTCAAGTTCATCTATTTCTTCTTCTTTTTCTTTTCTTAAAGAATCACTTTTTAATATTTCTTCTTCTAATCTTTCTTTTTCACCTTTAAAGTTTTTTATTTTATCTAAAAGTGTATATTCTTCTAATTTATTTTTTTCTATTTCATTTTTTAAATTTTCAATTCTTTCCTTTAAAATTTGAATATTACTTTTAAATTTAGTTATATCTTCTTTTTTCTTAAAATATCTAAATTTTTTATCAGTAGTTAATTTTTCAAGAGATTCTAATTTTTCTTCAACTTCTCTTAATCCTTCTCTTTTTAAATTTAAATTTTCTCTTTTTTGATTTAATTTTTCTTCTTTTAATCTTAAATCATCATTTATGTTTTTTAATTCTAAGTCTATATCTTTTATGCTGTGGACAACTAATGATACTTCTTTTCCTTTAAGTTCTTTTGAAAGATCTCTAAATTTAAGAGCTTTTTCTCTTTCTAATCTTAATGGCTCAATTCTTTCTTCAAAAGTACTTAAAATATCTCTTATACGAACAAGATTATCTTCTGTATTAGAAAGCTTTTTTTCTGATTCATTCTTTCTAAATTTATATTTAACTATACCAGCAGCCTCTTCTAAAAGAGCTCTTCTTTCTTCTGGTCTACCACTTAATATAGCTTCTATCTTTCCTTGCCCTATTAATGAATACCCTTCTTTTCCTATACCTGTACCCATAAATAAATTAGTTATATCTTTTAATCTAGCTTTATTATTATTTATAAGATATTCCGTTTCCCCTGACCTGAATATTCTTCTAGATATAGTTACTTCATTATAATCAGTATCTAATTGTCCATCATCATTGCTAAGAGTAAGGGAAACTTTTGCAAGTCCTACAGGTTTCCTATATTGAGTTCCAGCAAAAATTATATCTTCCATTTTGCCTCCTCTTAGAGTTTTAGCACTTTGCTCACCTAGTACCCATCTTACTGCATCTGATATATTACTTTTTCCACTTCCATTAGGACCAACTACTGAAGTAACTCCTTTTTTGAATTTAAGTTCTGTTTTATCAGCAAAAGACTTAAACCCTCTTATTTCTAAAGACTTTAAAAACAATAATTTCCACTCCTAACTATGCAAATAAAGGTATTAACGTCATAAGGAATATTAATACTAAAAATACAGCTAATACAATTTGTAGCTTTTCTCTTGATTTCTTTTTCATAAATTCCACCTCAAATTAATTTTCTTTATTTAACAAAACGAGAGTTTCCTCTCGTTTTGAATTAATTTTATTTAAATATCTAAAATTATATTTTTTTCTAAAGTAAGAGATATTTTCCCTTTCTCCATATTATCATCTATTTCAACTTTTACCTTGTATCCATTTTCAGAAAGTTTTTTAAAATAAAACTTTTTATTTGCATATAGTTTACTTACATCTCTTGAATTTATATTAATTTTTCCACATTTAGTTTCCTTTAGATTCTCCATTATTTTTTCATTTATAATTGAGCTTTCAACAAGTTCTCTAAATGCTGGATGAAATGGTCCAGAAACTATATCTCCTCCAACATTAATACTATCAGTAGGCTGTAATCCAACTCTAATAATATTAATTCCAGCTTTTTTATAAAGTTTATATATTTCTTTTGAAACTTCTACTCCTTCTTCTAAGGAATATGGTTTATATTCACCTCTTAGATACATAATCTCCATTGGTGTATCTTTTATTACAAGAGATGGATAAATTCTTATTAAGTCCGGTTTCATATTTATTGATTTTTCCGCACTTAAAATATCTTTTTCCATTGTTGATCTTGGAAGTCCTGGCATAAGTTGATGACCTAATGTTATACCATACTTTTTTATTAATTTTGAAGCAGTATAAACATCAAAAGCAGTATGTCCTCTTCCAGCAGCTTTTAAAACATCATCATCTAATGATTGTACTCCAAGTTCTATTATGTCTACACTATAATCTAAAAGATAGCTTAAAATATAATCTGTTATTGCATCTGGCCTAGTAGACATTCTAATCTTTTTAACTATTCCTAAATCTTTAAACTCTTTTGCTACAGATAATAATTCTCTTTGTTTTTTTTCATTAATTGCAGTAAAAGTACCTCCAAAAAATGAAACTTCAATCATTGCATCTTTATTATCTATTGTTTCATAATAATCTTTTATTATATTTCTTACTTTTTCACCATCTACTCTATCTTTTATTCCTGTTATTCTATCTTGATTGCAGAATACACATTGATGAGGACATCCCTCAAATGGAACAAATATAGGTATAATATAATGGTTTTTACTCATTTATTACCTCCAAATTAATTAGAGCTTGTTTAGCAGATTTTTGTTCTGCCTCTTTTTTTGAGTATCCTTCACCTTCACCCATAACTTCTTTATTTATTAAAACTCTTGTATAAAATTTTCTTCTGTGTGGTGGTCCCTCAAACTTAACAAGTTCATATGTTATGTTTACTTCTCCATTTTGTTGTAAATGTTCTTGTAACTTAGTCTTAAAGTCAAGAATTATTTTATTATTTATAGCTTTATCTATTATATCGTGGAATTTATTTAAAATAAATTCTCTTGCATATTCAAATCCTTTATCTAAATATATAGCTGCTATAACAGCTTCTATAGCATCTGCTTGTATAGAAACACGGTTTCTTCCACCTGTAAGCTCTTCTCCTCTACTCATTCTTATATATGCACCTATATTTACACTTTTAGCTACTTCATAAAGAGAATTTTCACAAACAATAAGACTTCTTATCTTTGTTAATTCTCCTTCACTTTTTTCTTTATAATTTTTATATAAATATTCAGTTACACTTAATTGAAGAACAGAATCTCCTAAGAATTCCAGTCTTTCATTATATTCAGAATCTTTATATTGATTTGCAAATGAGCTATGAGTTAATGCAACACGCAAATAACTTAGATTTGTGAATGTAACTCCGAGCGAAGCTTCCATCTCTTTCAATTTCAATTTATTCATTCTTTACACTCCTCTAAGTTTATTCTTCAATTTCCTCATAAAGGTTTAAATTCAAGAATAAACTATTTTTAAATTCAATATAAAATCCCGCTTACTGCGGGATTTTACTACTCTTCTACATGATCTTTTACATAGTTAACTACGTCACCAACAGTTTTAAAACCTTCAACATCTTCGTCTGGTATTTCCATTTCTAGTTCGTCCTCTAGAGCCATTATAAGCTCAACTATATCTAAAGAATCCGCATTTAAATCATCAATGAAAGATGATTCTAAAGTTACTTCTTCTGCACTAACACTTAACTTTTCTGCTATTATTTCTTGTATCTTTTCAAACATTCCCTGTCACCTCCTAATAACTGTACAATTAGATAATATTATATATTAAAATCCTAGTCAATATTCTATTAGCAAAATTTAATTATTTTCACTAATTTCTTTTTTAATTTTTCCTATAACATCAGAACTGTAAAAAATTCTTGTTTGCTTTATAGCATTTTTAAAAGCCTTTCCATCTGAGCTTCCATGTGCTTTAATACAAATACCGTCTACTCCTAAGAAAGGCGCTCCTCCAACCTCTTTATAATCAAATTTAACCTTTAATTTCTTAAATACAGGTTTTAAAAGCATAGCTCCCATTTTAGGCATAAATGAAGCACTCATTATACTATCTTTTATTATTCCTAAAAGATTTAAAGCTGCTCCCTCATATAATTTAAGAACTGTATTACCAACAAAACCATCACAAACAAGTACATCTGTTTCTCCACTTGGTATTTCTCTTGGTTCTACATTTCCTATAAAGTTTAAATGCTTTTCTTCTTTTAATAATTTATGAGTTTCTTTTGTTAATTCATTTCCTTTTTCTTCTTCTGCACCTATATTTACAAGTCCAACAGTAGGTGATTTTTTATTAAATACACTTTCATAGTATATACTTCCCATATTGGCAAATTGAACTAAATAATTTGGCTTACAATCAACATTTGCTCCAGAATCTATAACCATAAAGCTTCCATTTCTTCCTGGCATAATAGGTGCTAAAGCTGGTCTTTCTACACCTTTAATTCTTCCTACTATTAAAGTACATCCTGCTAAAAATGCTCCTGTACTTCCTGCTGATATAATAGCATCACATTCTCCACTTTTAACTAAATTTAATGCTTTAACTATACTTGAATCTTTTTTTCTTCTTAATGCCATTACTGGATGCTCATTTGTTCCTATAACTTCATTTGCATTAATTATTTTTATTTTATCTCCATTATAATTATTTTTATTCAGCTCTTCCCTTATCTTATCTTCAGGACCTGTAATATATACTTCTATATCATCATATATTTTTACAGCTTCTACTACTCCTTGAACAACTGCGCTTGGTGCGTGATCTCCACCCATACCATCAATTGCTATTTTCATTTTTACACCCCTTTTCATTATAATTATAATATATATATTAATTTTAACTTTTTTTAAAATATTTCTCTATATATAAAGAAAAGAAAGTCAAAAGACTTTCTTTTATTCTGCTGAAGCTACTACTTCTTTACCTTTATAGAATCCACAGTTCTTGCAAACTCTGTGAGCAAGTTTCATTTCATGACATTGTGGACATTCAACTATTCCTGGTAAGCTCGCCTTAAAAGTTTGAGCTCTTCTTGAATCTCTTTTCGCTCTATATGTTTTTCTTGCTGGATTTCCCATGCTTACACCTCCTTATTTTCTAGTAGCGCCTTAAGTCCTGCAAATCTAACATCAATATTTCCTTCATCATTACAATTACATGAAGACTTGTTTAAGTTTTCTCCGCATGTTTGACATAAGCCTTTACAATTGCTACTACAAATTCTCTTAATAGGTAAGGTTGAAATTATTACACTTTCAACTATTTCAGTGATATCTAATGTATCACCCTTTACAAATGTAACATCATCGTCTTCGATTGCATCATCATTTGTAAACCTTTCTTCTATATCAATATCTATTGGATAGATAAAGGTTTCTAAACATCTTGAACATACTAATTTTAGTACGGTTTTTATGTTTAAGTCAAGTAAAAGTTCTGTATTATTTGAAATAATCTTTCCATTTACTAGAACTTTTTCAGTTGGAACTATCTCTTCACCTGAAAAAGTGAATTTATCCATATCAAAGCTATACTCTAAATCTTTACTTCTTTCTCTTTTAGAAATTAAATCTGAAAATAATACCTTCATATATCTCAGCTCCTACTTCTCTTATTAAAGCCTGTTAAAAAATAAACTATGTAAAAAGAATAAGTAGCCCCTTAACATAAGTTATTTTATAAACAAACACAACTTATTATATAAAGGGGCGTAATAAAAGTCAAGATTTTTCGTGTTTTTTCTATCTATTTTATTAATCCTAAAGTGTCTCTTGCTATAACTAATTCTTCATTAGTTGGAACAACATATACATCTACTTTTGAACTATCTTTAGATATTTTCTTTGTTACTCCATAAGTATCATTTCTTTCTTCATCTAGTTCAATACCTAAATATTCTAATCCATTTAATATAGCTTTTCTATTTGGTACTGAGTTTTCTCCTAAACCAGCTGTAAATACTATTACATCAACACCATTCATAGCTGCTATATAAGCTCCTATTTGCTTTTTAACTGAATATCTAAATACTTCTAAAGCTAAAGTCGCTCTTTCATTTCCTTTTTCTAATTGCTCTTGAAGATCTCTAAAATCTGAGCTTATTCCTGATAATCCTAAAACTCCTGATTTTTTATTTAAAATAGAATTTATCTCATCTACAGAATAACCAAGATCTGTTGCCATATAAAGAACAACTGCAGGATCTATGCTACCTGATCTTGTCCCCATAACTATTCCATCAAGAGGAGTGAATCCCATACTAGTGTCTATGCATTCTCCATTTTTAATAGCTGCAAGAGATGCTCCATTTCCTAAATGACAAGTTATTATTTTTAAATCTTTTATATCTTTTCCCATAGCTTTTGCAACTTCACCTGAAACATATCTATGTGAAGTTCCATGGAATCCATATTTTCTTATTCCATGCTTTTCATACATTTCATATGGAATTGCATACATGTAAGCTTTTTCTGGCATTGTTTGATGGAAAGCAGTATCAAATACAGCTACCATAGGAATATTTGGCATTAATGCTTTACATGCATTTATTCCAACTATATTTGGTGGATTGTGTAATGGAGCTAATTTAACACAATCTTCTAATTCTTTCATTACATTTTCATCTATTATTACAGATTGTGAGTATTTTTCTCCTCCATGAACAACTCTATGCCCAACAGCATTAATTTCATCCATTGATTTGATTACTCCATGCTTTTCATCTACAAGAGCATCTAAAACTAATTTTATGGCAAATTTATGATTTTCCATTGGAGTTTCTATAATATATTTATCTCTACCTTCAACTTTTTGAGTTAATATAGAACCTTGTATTCCTATTCTTTCCACTAATCCATGTGCTAACACTTTTTCATTGCTCATATCAATTAATTGATATTTTAATGATGAGCTACCACAGTTAATTACTAAAATTTTCATACTCAGCCTTCCCTTCTGTATTTTTCAATATGCTAAAACATATTTATATTTTTTGCATTATATGTTTTATTTTGATTGTGCTTGAACAGCAGTTAATGCAACAACATTAACTATGTCATCTGAACTACATCCTCTTGATAAGTCATTTATTGGCTTAGCAAATCCTTGACATACTGGTCCAATAGCTTCTGCATTTGCAAATCTTTGAACTAATTTATATCCTATATTTCCTGCTTGTAAGTCTGGGAATACTAAAACATTAGCTTTTCCAGCTACTTTACTATTTGGCGCTTTTTGATCTGCTACTTTTTGCACAATTGCAGCATCTAATTGTAATTCTCCATCTATTTGTAAATCTGGTCTTAATTCTTTTGCTTTTTCAGTTGCAGTTCTAACTTTATCTACTAATTCATGATCAGCACTTCCCATTGTTGAGAATGAAAGCATTGCTACTCTTGGATCCATCTTACAAAGATTTTTAGCTGTTTCAGCTGTAGCTATTGCTATTGCTGCAAGTTGATCTGCATTAGGATTTGGGTTAACAGCACAGTCTGAGAATAATAGCATTCCCTCTTCTCCATATTTTGATCCAGGTACAAGCATTATAAAGAAACTTGATACTACTGAAACTCCTGGTGCTGTTTTAATTATTTGAAGTCCTGGTCTTAAAAGATCACCTGTTGTATGAACGGCACCTGAAACCATACCATCTGCATCATCTTGTTTAACCATCATAGTTGCAAAATAAAGAGGATCTCTAACTATTTTTTCAGCTTTTTCTAAAGTCATCCCTTTATTTTTTCTTAATTCATAAAATTGATTAATATAAGCTTCTAGCTTTGGTGATGTTTCTGGATCTATTATCTCTACTCCCTTTAAATCAACACCTTGCTCTTTTGAAGCTTTTAATATACTGTCTTTATTTCCTACTAATATTGGAAGAGCTAAACCTTCTTCCACTATTTTTTGAGCTGCTACAATAGTTCTTTCTTCGTCTCCTTCTGGAAGAACTATTTTCTTTTTATCAGCTTTGGCAGCTTCCCAAATTTTATTCATAAGTTCCATGTTCATTTCTCCTTTCAAGATACGATAGTATCCTTATTTAATACTATACTCCTATTTAAGAGTATTTTTCAACATAAATTCTTCAATTTTACTATGTTTTAATTGAAGTCATTAGATTTAAAATACTAAGAATTTTCTGAATATTTGTCTTCACTTATTATATTATCTATTTTATGTTATACTAAATTTAATAATTTTTAAGAAAGGATATTTTTTATGATGAATGTTACAGGAATAATTACAGAATATAATCCATTTCACAAAGGACATGCTTTTCATTTAGAAAATGCTAAAAAAGATACTAATTCAACACATATAATTTGTATTATGAGCGGAAATTTTATGCAACGCGGAACTCCATCTATGATTGATAAATGGAATAGAGCTAAAATGGCAGTTTTAAATGGTGTAGATTTAGTAATTGAATTACCAACTTTCTTTTCTTTATCTTCTGCTGAAAATTTTGCATTTGGTGCAGTTAATATACTTAATAAAACTAATATAGTAAACTCTTTGTATTTTGGAAGTGAACACGGAAATATAACTGATTTAAAAAAAATATCTGAAATTTTAGTAGATGAGCCTTTAACTTACAAAGAAAATTTAAAGAAAAATTTAGAGCTTGGACTTCCTTTTCATAAAGCACGTGAAAAATCCATAATCAATGAATTTAATGATCCTTATTTAGAAAAAATACTATCTAATTCTAACAATATATTAGGTATTGAATATATAAAAGCTTTAAAAAGATTAAATAGCAGAATAACTCCTGTAACTTTAACTAGAGTTGGCTCTAATTATAATGATAAAAATTTATCTTCTTCATTTTCATCTGCTACATCTATTAGAGAGGAATTTTTTAAAAGTAATTCTATATATTCAATAGAAAATTCTCTTCCTATAGAATCTTTTAATGTAATAAAAGAATTAAAAAATTCTAATTATTCTTTTGCTAATGAAGAATCAATTTTTGAATTTCTAAAATACAAACTGCTTATTTGTAACGAAGATTTTTCTAATCTACCTGATATTGGTGAGGGACTAGAAAATAAAATCTTAAAAGAAATTTGTAATTCAAATTCTTTTAAAGATTTAATTGAAAAGGTAAAAAGTAAAAGATATGCTTATACAAGAATTTCAAGAATTCTTTGTCAAATATTTATTTCACTTAATAATTATGATTTAGATAAATTAAAAGATGATGCTACTTACATAAGACCCTTAGCATTTAATTTAAAAGGAGCTGAACTTTTAAAAAAAATAAAAAAAGAATCTGATATAGACATTTATACTAAACTTCCAAAAAAAATAAGCAATACTTCTTTAAACTTAGATATTACAGCTACCAAAGCATATTCACTTATAAATAAATCTATAGACCCTTTATCAGATTACAAAACTTCTCCATTTATAATTAAATAATAAATAGTAATATAAAGCATGTCTATAGTCATATAAATACTAATGATTGGAGTGATTTTAATGATTAGTATTTTTATTTTAGCCATGCTTATTTTTATATTTATTTTTATAATTTTGAAAAAACTTAACATAGAGAAAGATATTTATATTTGTTTTTTCATCACACTATTTACTGTTTTATTTTTTATTAATATGGATTTATCTTTAAATTCAATAAAACTTGGATTAGAATTATGCTTTAACTCTATAATTCCTAGTATTTTTTCTTTTTCTTTAATATGTAATTTACTTATTATTTTTAACGGAATAGAAATTTATTCTAAGATACTTGGCCCAATTATTTGTAAGCCTTTTAGATTAAGCTTAAATTGTTCATTTGTATTAGTTTCTAGTTTTTTATGTGGGTATCCTTTAGGAGCTAAATATGCAAGTGATGCTTATGAAAATAATCTTATATCTTTAGAGGAATACAAAAGAATTTTAAATATAGCTTCTAATTCAGGCCCTGTATTTATTCTTGGAGTTTTAGGCTTATCACTTTTAGGAGATATAAAATATGGATATGTTATTATTTTATCTACATTAATTTCTATATTTTTTATTTCTCTTATAATTAAACCTGCTAAAAATACAATAAAATCTGATTTTAATAAAAATAAAGCAATCCCTAAAATAGGAATTGCTTTACAATATGCAATTGAAAATGCAATAAAAACTACTTTAAACGTTTGTGGTTATGTAATAGCATTTTCTTTAATAATAACTATATTAAAAAATTTACAATTCATCCAATTATTTTTCAATAATATAGAAAACTTTTTTTCACTACCTAAACAATCTCTTTATGGATTATTTTTAGGAAGTATTGAACTTACAAATGGATGTAACTTAATAGCAAATACTGAGCTTTCATTACATTTAAAAATTTCTATTATAAGCTTTTTTTGTGCATTTGGAGGAATGTCTGTCATATTCCAAACAAGTTCCTTTTTTAAATCAAATAAAATTTCTATATTAAAATATGCCTTTTTTAAGCTTGTCCAAGGAATAATAGCTTTTATAGCAGCTTATATCCTATCAATAGTATTTTTTAATGATATATCAGCTTCTTCAATAAAACATACTTATTTTAACAGTAATTATTTATTTATTATTTTATTATTAATATTACTTTTACCATTTGTACTAAATAAACTTTTTAAATTATTTAAAACTTCTTAATTCTTTTATATTTTCTTTAATAGTGGAGCATGCACCAGATAAGTTATCATCAATTTCCATAGCGGCTCTTTCAAAGCTAGCTTGAAGTGACTTTATAAGCTCCACTTTTTTCTTTTCTAATTCTTTATCTAAATCAGTTAATACTTCATCTGAATAATCTCTTGAGCCTATTCTTATAGTTTTAGCCTCTCTCTTAGCTGCTCCAAGTATTTCCTGCGCTCTTAGTTTAGCATCTTGAACAATATCATGATTTTCTATATTTTGTCTCTTTATCATTTCTGTTTGTTCTTTCATACTTTCTAAATCTCTTTTAGCTTCGCTTAAAATTCTATCTTTTTCATCATTTATCCATCTAGCTTTTTTAAATTCTTCTGGAAAATAATTGATAATTTCATCTATTGTATCATGAATTTCTCTTCTATCTACCATAACTTTTCCACTCATAGGAACCTTTGGAGCTCTATCTATAGTGTCTTGAAGGAATTCTAAAAGTTCTAATACACTAACATCTTTAGCCATTTAATCCACCTCTATTTACATCTCATTTTTTTCTCTATATCATCTTTAATAGAATCAGGAACCATACCATCTATTTCTCCACCAAATCTACATATTTGTTTTACAGCTGAAGAACTTATATAAGATTTTTCACTTTCACTTATCATGAATATAGTTTCAACATCCTTATTTAGCTTTTTATTTATTTTATCCATAGTATTTTCATATTCAAAATCTGTACTATTCCTTAACCCCTTTAGAATAACATTAATTTCTTTTTCTTTTAGTAAATCAACAAGAAGTCCATCAAAGTCTATAACCTCTATTCCTTCTATATCTTTTGTAGCTTTAAGAATTAACTCTTTTCTTTCTTCTATAGAAAAAAGTCCTTTCTTATCTACATTCACTAAAATAGCTACAATAACTTTATCAAATATCTTTGTTCCTCTTTTTATTATATCTAAATGTCCATTTGTAATTGGATCAAAGCTACCTGGATAAACAGCAATCTTCATATCTATTCCACCTCATCGAATTTATAAAAACAAACTGTTGTATTACCATACTTTTTACTTCTAACTAGATTTATTTTTCCATATCCTTTATATATCTCTTCCATAGAATCTATTTTAGTTACTATAATTCCATCTTCATCTAACATATCATTTTCAAATATTATTTTTATTGCCTCTGGAATCATTTCTCTACAATATGGCGGATCTATAAATATAAGATCAAATTTTTTTTCTTTTTTAGCTAACATTTTTAAAACTGCATAAGAATCCATATTGTAAGTTTTACATATATCTTCAAACTTAAGATTCTCTACATTTTTCTTTAATATAGGATAAGTTTGAGGACTTTTATCTATTAAATGAACTTCCTTAGCACCTCTACTTGCTGCTTCTAAACCTAAACTTCCTGTTCCTGAAAATACATCTAAAACTAAAGCATTTGGAATATATCCCTGAACTATACTAAACATAGCCTCTTTTACTCTATCTAATGTTGGTCTTGTTTCATATGTTTCTGGGGACAATATTTTACGCCCTCTTGCCTTACCTGCTATTATTCTCACTTTATTTCCTCCTTAGAGTTTTATTACATAATATTCTACCACATTCACTGTTTTTATACAATTTCATATTAATTAAAACAAATATATTTACCTGTATTTTCTATATTTTTTTCAATCTCATTAACTAATTTTTTATTTTTTTCTTCTTCACTTTGAATTATGGTCTCAGCTTCTTTTCTAGCCTTTATTAATATTTTCATATCTTCATATATATCAGCTAATACAAACCCTTCATCACCGCTTTGCCTCATTCCAAACATTTCACCAGAACCTCTAAGTTTTAAATCTTGTTCAGAAATATAAAATCCATCAGTTGATTCAACTAAAATTTCCATTCTTTTTCTTGTTTTTTCACTTTTAGCCTTAGCAAGTAATATACAATAAGATGCATGACTTCCACGCCCTACTCTTCCTCTTAATTGATGAAGCTGAGCTAATCCAAATCTTTCTGCGTTTTCAACAATCATAACTGTTGCATTAGGAACATTTACTCCAACTTCTATTACTGTAGTGGATATAATAACCTTTGTTTTTCCTTCTTTAAATCTTCCTATGATTTCATCTTTTTCTTTAGGTTTCATTTTTCCATGAAGATATTCTATTTCTATTCCTCTAAATATACCATTTTGTAATTCTTCATATATTTTTTCAACAGAATTAAGCTCTAATTTTTCATTTTCTTCAATAAGAGGACACACTATATAAACTTGTCTTCCATTATCTATTTCAGCTCTTGCAAGTCTATACCCCTCATCTCTTCTATTCTCTTCATAAAACCTAGTATCAACTTTTTTTCTTCCTGGAGGTAACTCATCTATTATAGATATATCTAAATCTGAATATACATAAAGCGCTAATGTTCTTGGTATAGGTGTTGCAGTCATTACAAGAACATCTGCTTTTTTTCCTTTATTCATAAGTCTAGCTCTTTGCTCAACACCAAATCTATGTTGTTCATCCGTAACTATAAGTCCTAAATTATTAAACTCCACATTATCCTGGATAAGAGCATGAGTACCAATTAAAATAACTGGCTCTTCTTTTTTTATTAGCTCTTTTATTCTTTTCTTTTCTTTTTCCTTTGTACTTCCAGTTAAAAGCTCTATATTAACATCAAACCCATCATATATTTTTTTTGCTTCCTCATAATGTTGATTTGCTAGTATCTCTGTTGGTGCCATAAGAGCTCCTTTGTACCCATTTGTATAAGCATTAAATAATCCAATTAAGGCAACTATAGTTTTACCACTTCCAACATCTCCTTGAACAAGCCTATTCATAGGATATAAAGAATTTTGATCTCGTAAAATATTTCTTACTACATTAGTCTGTGCACCTGTTAATGGAAAAGGTAATTTTTCTTTAAGTTTTCCTAATTCAGCTGTCCATTTATAGCAAATTCCAACTTCTTTTTTTATACTTTTCTTAAGAAGCAACAGCTTCATAGAATATGTAAACAGCTCTTGGAATTTTAATCTAATTATAGCCATTTCTAATCCATTTTTGCTTTTAGGATAATGAATTTCTCTTATTGCTTTATCTAAAGAAATAAAATTATATTTTTTAACTATATCATCAGGTAAATTTTCATTTATTTTTATATTATCTAAAACATCTCCTATGATTTTCACTAAAAAATTATTGCTAAGTTCTCCTTTTAACGAATATTTAGGTATTATTTCACTTTCTAAAGAATGATTAGAGCTAACAATAGGATTTACAACTTCAAGTTTATTACCTATAACTTTAAATTTTCCTAGAAGATTATACTTTTCACCTATTTTAAACTTTCCTTTTATGTAAGGTTGATTAAACCATTTTCCTTCTACTATATGTCTATTATATTCAAACTCTAATGTAGTTATAGTTTTTCTATTTTTAGTTATCATACTTCCTTTAAATCTTTTAAAGGTACACGTTAAAATCTTTTTTTCACTTTCATCTATTTCTTTGAAATCTTCATTGCCGTTTACAAATTCATAGTCTCTTGGAAAATACAAAAGAAGGTCTAATATAGTGAATATACCTGCTTTATTTAAACGCTCCTTACTTTTAGGCCCTATACCTTTTATAGCTTCTACATCCATATATATATTCAAAATTCATAAACCTCCTCTAACTAAGTAAAAAGCACCAATTACGGTGCTTTTTATAATATATTATTCTACTGACATCAATAAATAATATAAAGGCTGTTCTCCTTTATATAATTGAACATCACAATCTTCAAATTTTTCTTCTATTTTTTCTACAAAGCTATTTGCTTCTTCTTCAGTTACATCTTCTCCATAGAAGATAGTAATTAATTCACTGTCTTCATCAACAAGATTTTCTAGAACTTTTTCTCCAACTTCTAGTTTATCTTCACCAACTTCTTTTATTTTCCCTTCAACAAGACCTAGCATATTACCTTCTTTTATCTCTATGCCATCCATTTCAGTGTCTCTAACAGCATATGTTACAGAACCAGTTTTAACTGTTTCTAATAATTCTTTTAGCTCTTCAATATTTTCTTCAACTTCTCCATCTTTGTTAAACATTGAAAGACAAGTTATACCTTGAGGGATACTTGTAGTTTTTATTACTATAACATTTTTTTCAGCTATTTCAGCTGCTTGTTCTGCTGCCATTATTATATTTTTATTATTTGGGAATACAAATATATTTTCAGCATTTATTTTTTCTATGCAATCTAATATATCTTGAGTTGATGGATTCATAGTTTGACCACCTTCAATAACGTGGTTTACTCCTAAATCTTTAAATATATTGCTTATTCCATTTCCCATAGCTACAGTTATGAAGCCATATTTTTCTGGTTTTTGAGCTTTTTTAGCATCTTCTCTCATTTTTTCATTAGCTATAAGTTCTCTATGCTCTTCTCTCATATTATCAATTTTTATTTTTGATAATTCTCCAACTTTAACTGCTTTTGCAAGAACAGCTCCTGGATCATTAGTGTGAATATGAACTTTTATTACATCATCATATCCAACAACTATCATAGAATCTCCTAATGGTTCAATTGAATCTTGGAATTCTTTTGCATGGCTTGCATCACCTAAAATTATAAATTCAGTACAATATCCAAATTTAATATTTTCAGCATCTACTGAAGCACCTGCACCAGTAACGTCTCCGCCACCTTCTCCAATTTTTATATCTTTAACTTCTGCTTTTATTCCTTCTTTTAAAGCTTGAGTCATACCTGATAAAATTATATATAATCCCATTCCACCTGAATCTACAACTTTAGCTTTCTTTAAAGCTGGTAACATTTCTGGTGTTTTATCAAGCATTATTTTTGCAGCTTTAGTTATTTCATCCATAAAATGTGCTACTTCATTTGATTTTAATGAAGTAGCACATTCAGCAGTAGCTCTTATAACAGAAAGAATTGTTCCCTCTGTTGGTCTCATAACAGCTTTATAAGCTGATTTTGAACCTTCTTCAAAAGCTTCAGCTAATTCTGAACAATTAACTTCATCTTTACCTTCAAGTCCTCTTGAAAGTCCTCTAAGTATTTGTGAAAGTATAACTCCTGAGTTTCCTCTTGCACCCATAAGTGCACCTTTAGCAAGTTTCTTTGACACTTCTCCAATAGATTCTGAATTTATATTTTCTATTTCTTTAACTGCTGCTTTAAAAGTCATTGACATATTTGTTCCTGTGTCTCCGTCTGGCACAGGGAATACATTTAAAGCATTAACAAAATCACTTTCTTCTGCTAATCTATTACTCGCGTTTACGACCATATTATAGAAATCACGGCCATTTATCTTTTTATATTCCATTAGTTTTCCTCCTAGACTCTTACCGCTTGAACATTTACTGATATAGATGAAACTTTTAGCCCAGTATAGTTTTCTACATTATAACGTACTTTTTGTATTATGTTATTTGCAATAACAGAAATTTTAGTTCCGTATTCTACCATAATAAAAAGTTCTATATTTAATTTATCATCTTCAGTTACTGTAATTTTTACACCTTTACTGAAATTTTCTATTCTTATTAATTCCCAAAGGCCTTCTGCGGCACTTTTTGATACCATCCCTACTACTCCATAGCATTCCATTGTTGATAATCCAACAATTTTAGCTAACACATCTTCTGAGTAATGTACTTTTCCGTTTTCTCTTGAAAATCCAACCATTACTATTCCTCCTATACTATATCATAACTATATTTTATATTAGAAATCTTTTTTATTCAAGATTTATCTGGAATATATCTGTAATTAACCATTATTTTTATAAATTTTACTTGCAAATTAGCTTTATCTTGTGTTAAAATGAATTCTGTCCTATTGAAGAGAATTTTATCTTCACTAATAAGTAGGTGTTTTCAAGTGGCAAGAAGATGCGAAATTTGTAATAAAGGCGTTGTTTCAGGAGTACAATACAGTCACTCACATCGTCAATCAAAGAGAACTTGGGCTCCTAACATAAAGAAAGTTAAGGCTTTAGTTAACGGAACACCAAAAAGAGTTCACGTTTGTACTAGATGTTTAAGATCTGGTAAAGTTGAAAGAGCAATATAGTTCAAATAAAAAAAATGCTTTGCACTCAGCAATAGCATTTTTTTTATTTCACATAAATAATTATGTATCTATTTTCCTTTTCTAAAAAATCTAACTATTTTAGATAAAAATTTTGGTAATTTTATTGCTACTATTTTCATAAATGCCTCCTATAAAAACTAAAAATAATATCTTTTCTTTCTATATATATGCAATAAAATTAAATTCTTTCCTATTTTTAGCTTTTAGTTTTTAATCATTGGTTAGCATTACTAAAATTTTTCCACTATCAAAATCTATTTGAACATCTTCTCCATCTAAAAATTCATTACAAATAGCTCTTGGTTCTAATAATTTAAGGTTATATCTTTCTAATTCATATTTAGCATTTTTTATTGTAAAATTTCTAACTTCATCTGAAAGGCCATGAAATGAAAGAACTTTATTTTTTCTATTTTTTATAGTTGTCTTTCTATCAACTATAAACATAATATTATTATCATCAACTATTTCTAAATATATATCATCTTCTAAACTATTTAAAAATAATCCTAAATTCCCAAGAGAATGATCAAATCTTGTTCCTGTTGCCCCTAAAAGATATATTTTTTTAACATCTCCAAGCTCTTTAGCTATATTATATGCTAAGTGAGTATCTGTATAATCTTTATGAGTGCTATATTTTCTCACTTCTATTCCAGTATTTTTAAAATATTCAACAACCTTTAAATCTCCTGAATCAAAATCTCCAACTATTAAATTAGGAGTTATATTATATTTATAAAGCACATTACATCCTTTATCAACTCCTATTATAAATGAAACTTTATTTTTATATTCAAGTAAAAGTTCTTTAGATGGTTCTGTTCCCCCTGAAACTATTAATACATCCATTATTTTGTCCTTTCAATTAATCCTTCAATATTTTTTAATATATCTCCGTTATAAACTGCTGAGCCAGCTACTGCTATATCAACTCCAGCTTCATATACATCCTTTATATTTTCTTTATTTATTCCACCATCTATTTCTATTAAAAGATTTGGATTAAATTTATCTTTAAGTTCTTTAACTTCTTTTATTTTATCTATTGAATAATCTATAAAGCTTTGTCCTCCAAAGCCTGGATTAACACTCATTATAAGAACCATATCTAATTTTTTTATAATATTTTTTAATACACTTACAGGAGTTCCAGGATTTAAAACTATTCCTGCTTTAACACCTTTTGACTTTATATATCCTATAGTTCTATCTATATGTCTATCTGCTTCATAATGAACTGTTATTAAATCTGCTCCTGCATTTATGAAATCATCTATAAAATTTCCTGGATTATCTATCATTAAATGTACATCAAACGTTTTATCTGTATATTTTCTTATAGCTTTAATTACTGATGCTCCAAATGTTATATTAGGTACAAAAGACCCATCCATAACATCTATATGAATATACTCTGCTTTTGATTTATCTAAAATACTTATTTCCTCTCCTAATTTTGAAAAATCTGATGATAATATTGATGGTGCTATACTAATCATTATTTATACTTCCTTCCATTTAATATTTCTTCTAATGTCCTTATATAAAATTCATATCTAAATTTATTTATTTTTCCTTCTCCTACAGCTTCTTTAACTGAACATCCAGGCTCTTTATGATGCATACATCCTCTAAATTTACATGAATTATTATATTCCTCAAAGTCTGGAAAATAATTTTTCAAATCTTCTTTTTCTATAAAAGTTATATCTAAAGTTGAGAATCCAGGAGTATCTACTATATATCCATTTTCAACTTCTATAAGCTCACTATGTCTAGTTGTATGTTTTCCACGCCCTAATTTTTCACTAACAGAACCGGTTTCCATATGATCCTTATTTGTAAGTTTATTTATAAGAGTAGATTTTCCAGCTCCAGAAGGGCCACATAAAACCGTTACATTTCCCTTTATTCTTTCTTTTAAGCTTTCTATTCCAATACCAGCTTTTGCATTAATAAATAATACATCATAACCTATTTCATTTATTTTTTCCTTTAATAAATTTCTTTCTTCTTCATCTACAAGGTCAACTTTATTTAAGCAAACTATTGCTTTTATATTATTACTTTCGCAAAGAACTAAAAATCTATTTAAAAGATCAAAATTCAAATCAGGATTTTTTATGGCAAAAACGACGAAAGCTAATGTTACGTTTGCTACTGTAGGTCTTATAAGCTCTGAATGTCTTTCCTCTATTTTTTCTATTCTTCCTTTTCCATTTTCAATATTTATTTCTACATTGTCACCAACCATTGGCTTTAATCCTTTATATCTGAAATTTCCTCTAGCTTTACATTCTATTATTTTATCTTCTGTGCTTATGTAATAAAAGCCTCCAATTCCTTTAAGTATTTTTCCTTTCATAGTACCTCCAAAATATAGTATTCAATTATAATATAACTCTTTTATTTAAATTTTGCTACTTTATATAGTATAAAATAAATTTAAATTATTATAAAACAAAAGTGATTAGCTAAAATTAGCTAATCACTTTCTTATTTATTTTGAAGTTTTATTATCTTTTTTATTTGATGCTACAGCTTTTGCTTGATCTTGTGAATTAGATGATTTATTTGAATCTCCTTTATCAGAGTGATCATCTTTTGATCCTCCTTGATCTGAGTTATTACCTTGATTTGGTTTATTTTGATCTGTATTATTTTGATCTTGGTTACCTTGACTTGGTTTATTTTGATCTGTATTACCTTGACTTGGTTTATTTTGATCTGTATTACCTTGACCTGGTTTATTTTGATCTGTATTACCTTGATTTTGGTCTTGGTTACCTTGGTTTGTTCCAGAGTTATCAGAATTTTGTGGTGGTGTTACTTGTTGTAATTGACCTATTTGAATAGTAACTGATGTGCCTTGATTTACAGTAGCTCCTACACCTGGTGATACGCTTATTACTTTACCAGCTAAACTTGGATCAGTTGTACTTACTGTTTCCACATTAACAGCTAAATTAACATTTGAAAGTGCTGCCTTAGCTTCTGACTCACTCATTCCTGAAACATTAGGAACTGTAGTTTGTTGTATTTGTGGCCCTTTACTAATAACAAGAGTTATTTCTGAAGTTTTTAAAGCTTGAGTTCCTGATTGAGGAGTTACTGCTATAACTTGGCCTGATGATACACTACTACTAAATTGACTAGTATATAATATAGTATTAAATCCTAAACTTTTAAGTTCTTGTGTAGCTTGATCTTTAGTATATCCATTTAAGTCTGGTATAGTTACTTCTTCTTCACCTTTACTTATATCTATAGTAACTGTACTTCCTTCTTTAACTGAAGTACCTGGGCTTGGATTTGAATTTAAAACAGTTCCTTTTGGTTCTGAATTCTTAACTTCTTTTACATCAGGAACTAATTTAGCAGCTTTTAATGCTAATACTGCTTGATCTTGATTCATTCCTATTATATTTGGAACTTGAACTTCTCCAGCATTTGTTGTAGGTTTAGAGTTAACAAACATAAAGAATGAACCTACACCTAATACAATAATTACTACAGCAATTGCTATTCCAATTAAAAGATTTCTATTTGTCTTCTTCTTTTTAATTTTTTTATCATATTCATCATCTTCATATTCATCATCTTCGTCATCATAATAATCTTCAAATCCTTCTTCATCTCCATCAAACTCATCTATATCTGAATCTTCTGGTTCTACAACAGCAGGATTAAGATCTTCATCTTTAATTGGAGTCATTATAATTGTTTCTCCCCCAACTGAAGATTCACTTTTTTCTACTAATCCCATTTCAGAATTTGATTTAATCTTCTTTAAATCTTCTATTAATTCTTTTACATTTGAATATCTGTCATTAACATCCTTTTCCATACATTTTAATATAATTTCACTATATCTATCTGGAATTTTAGGATTAATTATTCTAGGATTAATAGGATTTTCTTGTATGTGTTTAAGTGCTATTGTTACAGGAGATTCCCCATCAAATGGGACATCACCAGTAACCATTTCATACATTACAATTCCAAGAGAATATATGTCACTTCTAAAATCTACCATAGCACCTTTTGCTTGCTCTGGTGAAAAATAATGTGCTGAACCTAATATTGTACTTGTATTTGTTAAAGTTCCTGAATCTGTTGATTTCGCAATTCCAAAATCTGTTACTTTAGCAATTCCTTCTTCTGTTACAAGTATATTTTGTGGTTTTATATCTCTATGAACTATGCCATTTTTATGAGCACATTCTAATGCATTTGCTATTTGTAATGATATAGTTACCGCTCTATCATAATTCAATTTACCATATTCTTCTACAAGTTCTTTTAAAGTTTTTCCATTTACATATTCCATAACAATGTAGTTTTCATTATCATCAGTTCCTACATCTAATACATTTACTATATTACTATCTGATAACTTTGCAACTGCCATTGCTTCATTTTTGAATTTATCTACAATTTCTTTATTATCTGCATATTCTTTTTTAAGAATTTTAACTGCAACAAAGCGATTTAACTTATTACATCTAGCCTTATATACAATTGCCATTCCGCCTTCTCCGACTTTTTCTAGCAATTCATATCTATTGCCTAGTACTTCCCCATTCATATTATATATCTCCTCCAAACAACATCACAGTTATATTATCCTTGCCTCCATGTTCTTTTGCTAAAGAAACTAATTTCTCACAAGGATTTTCTTTTTCTTCCATGAGTATACTGCTTATCTCTTCATTACTAACTTCATTTGTAAGTCCATCAGTACAAAGAAGGTATTTTTGATATTCTTCTTTAGAAAATTTAAAAATATCAACTTCTACATTTAAACCTGTTCCTAGTGCCCTAGTTATTATATTTTTATTAGGATGATTTTTTGCTTGCTCATAAGATATACTTCCTATATCTATTAATTGTTGAACTAATGAATGATCTTTTGTTAATTTAATTATTTCATTATCTTTAACTCCAAAACATGAACTATCTCCAACATTTGCTATTATAATTTGATTTCCTAATCTTAATAATGCTGTTATTGTAGTTCCCATGCCTTCTAGTTCGCTTACTTCTCTAGAATAATTATAGATTTCTTCGTTAGCTTTTTCAATTGCAAATTTCAAACTTTCTTCTAAATGTATGTCTATGGTTTCTCTTATTATTTCTATGACCCTATTTACAGCCATTTTACTGGCAATTTCACCAGCATTATGACCTCCCATTCCATCTGCAACAATATATATACCATAATTTTCAACTTCATAATAACCACAATAGTCTTCGTTTAAACTTCTCTTACAACCCACATCACTCTTATACTCTATCATATTTTTACTCCTTAAGCTTTATTTTTCATATAGCTTCTTCTAAGTTGACCACAAGCTGCATTTATATCGCTTCCCATTTCTCTTCTAACAGTCGCTTCAATTCCTGCAGACTTTAATATTTGGGCAAACTCTTCTATTGTCTTTTCAGAAGATCTTTTAAAAGAATTCTCTTTTATTTCATTTACTGGAATAAGATTAACGTGACAAAGAATTCCTTTTAAAAGCTTTGATAAAGCTTTTGCATCTTCCTTACTGTCATTAATATCTTTAACTAATGAATACTCAAAAGTTACTCTTCTATTGGTTTTTTCTATGTAGTTTCTACATTCCTCTAATATTTCACTTATTGAATATTTATTTGCTATAGGCATTATTTCTCTTCTCTTTTCATCACTAAAAGCGTGTAGTGATATTGCTAGAGTAACATTTAATCCCTCATTTGACAAATCTCTTATTTTAGGAACTAGCCCACATGTAGATAAAGTTATATGTCTTTGCCCAATATTTAATCCATATTCAGCATTAACTTCTCTTAGGAATTTTACTACATTATCGTAATTATCTAGTGGTTCTCCACTTCCCATAAGCACTATATTTGAAATTCTTTCTCCTTCTACTTCTCCAGCTCTTAATACTTGCCCTAATATTTCTCCAGAAGTTAAATTCCTAACTCTTCCCTCAATTGTTGATGCACAGAATTTACATCCCATTCTACATCCAACTTGAGTTGAAACACATATTGTATTTCCATGCTTATATTTCATAATTACTGACTCAATAAGATTTCCATCTTCTAATTTTAAAAGCATTTTCTTAGTACCATCTAGATTAGATGAATATACATCTACAACTTCAGGAATATATACTTTAAAATTAGAATTTAATTTTTCTTTTAGATTTTTAGGTAAATTTTTCATTTCATCAAATGAAAATATACCTTTATAAACCCAAGAGAATATTTGTTTTGCTCTAAAAGAACTTTCTGAATTTTCTTTAAGCCAAACCATTAATTCTTCCATATTATAATCTAATAAATTTTTCATTTTTCCACCTTTATATTTTCTTTAGCTTTGCTATGAAAAATCCATCCATATTTTTGTTTGGTAATATAGTCACCATTCCATCCTCAGTATACTCTATATTTTCCCCTTTTCCAATAAATACAGTATCCAACTTAGCATCTTCATAAGATTTTAAGAACCATCTTATATTTTCTTCATTTTCCTCTCTATTTAATGTACAAGTAGAATATACCATAACTCCACCGCTTTTCAAGTATTGCCATGAATTTTTCATAATTTCTCTTTGAATTTTAATTAAACTTTTCAAATCATCTTTATTTTTATTCCATTTAATTTCAGGTTTTCTTCTTATTATTCCTAAACCTGAACATGGAACATCAATTAAAACTTTATCACCTATATTTATTAATTTTTCATTTAATATAGTTCCATCCATTTGAGAAAGTTCTACATTCTTAACACCAAGTCTATCACAATTTTCTTTTATTAAACTTAGTTTATTTTCATGTAAATCAAAAGCTAATACTTTCCCTGTATTTTCTAATATTTCACCTATATGAGTTGTTTTTCCTCCTGGTGCACTACATATATCAAGTACAGTATCCTCTTTTTCTAAATCTAAAACTGGAGCTACAAGCATTGCACTTTCATCTTGAACTGTACATTTTCCTTCATTAAATAATTCATTAGCTTCTATAGCACTTCCACCTTTTATAACTATTGCATCAGGAGATATAGAACCTTCTTCAACATTATATCCTAATCTTTCTAACTCTTCTAATACAGAATCATAATCACCTTTTAAAGAATTAACTCTAAGAGTTATACTTGGAGTACTATTTAACCCCTTCATTATTTTTATAGCTTTATTTTCTCCATATTGTGAAATAAATAATCTTACAAGCCATGGTTCAAATGAATAATCATAAGCTAATTTATATAGTTTATTAGAAAATTTTATATTTACTTTTCCTTCTTTCTTAAGGTAATTTCTTAATATACCATTTACTAACTTAGAACTTTTTAAAGAAATTTTCTTAGCTTCTTCAACAGCTTCATTACAAGCAGCATAACTTGGAATTTTATCTAAAAATCTTAATTGATATATAGCCGCTCTAAGAATATTTAATATTCTTTTATCCATTATACTTATATCTCTAACAAAAGATCCTATTATAAGATCTAACGTTCTTTTTCGTCTTAATGTTCCATAGACAATTTCAGTAACTAACCCTTTATCTTTGCTATTTAGATTACTTGAATCTAATTCTTTAGATAAGGCTATATTAGAATATGCTCCTTCTAATAAAACTCTATTCAATACCTTTATAGCTATGCTTCTGCTATTCATAAAATACCTCGTCTTTCATCTTTATCCTAAAATTTCACCAATTTCTATGCTATGACCATTTATATACTGTTCAATTGTTAAAGGCTTACCATTTGGGAATTGTATTTTTTTAATTAAAATTTTCCCAATCTTTGCTTTTACAAGTATTCCTTCTTTTGATACTTTTTCTATTTTACCAAAATCCTCATTTTCACCTTCATTTGTAAAAACCTCTGTTTGATAAACTTTCATATTTTCTTCTTTATATTTTGTATGTGCAACAGGCCAAGGGTTTAATCCTCTTACTAAGTTATGAATTTCTAATGCACTTTTATTAAAATCTATTCTTCCAGTTTCTTTATTTAGCATTTTTGCATAGAAAGTTTCATCGCTTTGCTTTTCTGGCTTTATACTTCCATCTTTAAGACCTTCTATTGTCTTAACTAAAAGTTCTGCTCCTCTTTCTTTTAAAATATCATAAAGCTCACCAGCTGTCATGGATTCTGATATTTCTACTTCATCTTTTAAAAGCATATCTCCAGTATCTACCCCTACATCCATAAGCATTGTTGTATTTCCTGATTTCTTTTCTCCATTTATAATAGCCCAATTTATAGGCGCTGCTCCTCTATACATTGGTAAAATTGAACCATGTAAATTTATACAGCCATATTTAGGTATATCAAGAACTTCTTTAGTTAAAATTTGTCCAAAGGCTACAACTACTATAAAATCAGGATTCATTTCCTTAAGTTTTTCAATCATTTCTCTATCATCTTTAAGTTTTACTGGTTGAAAAACTTCTATATTATGTTTTACTGCAACTTCTTTTACTTCAGAAAATCCTAATTTTTTTCCTCTACCTTTTTTCTTATCTGGTTGTGTAAATACTGCACAAACACCATACTCATCTATTAATCTTTCAAGTGAAGGAACTGCAAAATCTGGAGTTCCCATAAAAACTATTTTCAATATTCTTTCCTCCTACTTAACTTTATCTAAGAATATAATTCCGTCTAAGTGGTCATATTCATGGAATATAGCTCTTGCTAATAATTCTTGTGCTTCTAAAACAAATTCTTCTCCATTTTCATTTAATGCCTTTACTTTTACATAATTCGGTCTTTCAACTTCTCCAAATTCACCAGGTGCGCTAAGACATCCTTCTTCTCCTATTTGACTTCCACTTGATTCTAGTATTTCTGGATTTATAAATACTCTTGCTCCCTCTCCATCATATACATCAATAACGAATATTCTTTTAAGTATTCCAACTTGTGGTGCTGCAAGACCAACTCCATCAGCTTCATACATTGTATCAATCATATCTTCTATTAAAGTTATAGTTCTATTATCTATATTTTCAACTATTTTACTTTTTTTTCTTAATACCTCTTCACCTTTTTTTCTTATATTTCTTATTGCCATTTCTATTCCTCCTACAATAAATTGTTTGGATTGATATCTATACTAATTCTTATATCATTATAAACACTCTTATTTAATTTATAAAGATTTTCTTTTAAATTTAGAATTTCTTTGTATCCTATCTTTCCTTTTATTATTATTTGATATCTAAAAAAATCTCTTACTTTCCCAATAATACATTTACTTGGTCCTAGTATATCTATATTTTCTAAATTTTCTTTTTTTATTTCTAAATAAAGTTTTTTCATAAAAACATTTAATTTTTCTTCATCTTTAGATATGCCTTTAATATATACTATTCTACCAAATGGAGGGTAATTCATCAATTTTCTTATAGTGAGTTCTTCCTTAAACATTTTTTTATAATTTCCGTCCTTTGCATATTGTATATATGAATTTTCAGGATTATATGTTTGAACTACTACAACTCCTCTTTCCTCTCCTCTACCTGCTCTTCCAGCAACTTGCGTTATAAGCTGAAAAGTTCTTTCTCCAGCTCTATAATCTGGTATATTTGCTGACATATCTGCAGCCATAATCCCAACTAAATGTACATTTTTAAAATCATGCCCTTTAGTTATCATTTGTGTTCCTATTAATATATCTGCTTCACCTTTTTTAAATGAATTGTATATTTCTTCATAAGAACCTTTATTTTTAGTAGTATCTCTATCCATTCTTAATATTCTTGCCTCTTTAAAATATCTTTTAACCTCGGACTCTACTTTTTCTGTACCAGCTCCAAAGAACTTAACATATTTACTACTACATTTAGGACAAGTTTTTACTTCTTTTTTTACCATTCCACAATAATTACATGTCAAATAGCCTTCTTTATGATATACCATTGATATATCACATTTAGGACATTTAAAAACATATCCACAGCTTCTACATGATATAAATGTTGAATATCCTTTTCTATTTAGAAATAATATTATTTGTTTTTTATTTTCTAATGCAAGTTTAATTTCTTTATATAATTTTCTACTAAACATAGAAAGATTTTTCACTTTTAGTTCTTCTCTCATATCCACTATATTCATTTGAGGAAGTTTTTTTTCATGTACTCTATTTTTTAATTCAACTAATTGCAATTTATCTACTAATGCATCTGCATAAGATTCAATAGAAGGCGTTGCGGATCCTAATATATATTTACAATCATACATATAACTTAAATATTCACAAACTTCTCTTGTCTGATATTTAGGATTTGTTTCTGATTTATATGAACTTTCATGTTCCTCATCTACTATTATTAATCCTAAATTGTTCATTGGAAGAAATAAAGCACTTCTAGCTCCTATTATAAGCTTACACTTTCCATCTCTTACTCTATTCCATTCATCAAATCTTTCACCTTCTGAAAGTCTACTATGATAAAGACCTACTTCTTTACCAAACCTACTTTTAAATCTTTCTATCATTTGCGGAGTTAGAGAAATTTCAGGGACTAGGATTATTGCTTCTTTTCCACTATCTAAAGTTTTTCTAACAAGATTCATATATATTTCTGTTTTTCCTGAACCTGTTACTCCATGAAGTAATATTCCTTTTTTATTTGTATTCTCTATAATATCTAATGCATTTTTTTGTTCTTCTGTTAAAACTTTTTCTTCATCTTTTTCATAAATTCTATCATTATATCTGTAAACTGTTTCTTCTTCTGTTTTTAAAAATCCATTTTTTATAGAATTATTTAATATATAAGTAGAAAATCCTTTATTTTTTATTTCACTTTTAGTTAGTCCTTCATTGTTTTTTATAAATGAATATAATTCTTTATATGATTCTTTTTCTTTAAAAGTACTATCTAATTCTCTTCCTAGTGTTATAACAGTTTTTTTCTTCTCTTTTACTCCTCTTGTTATTCCAGTAGGAACTAAAAGTCTTATTGCATCAATATATTTACAAAGAGTTCTTTCCCTTAAAAAGTCTATAGTTAAAATATCTTCTCTTCTTAAAATTGGCTCTTCATCTAAAATTTTATTTATTGATTTTAATTTATAATTCCCATTAAACTCTGTACTAAGTCCTATTACATAGCCTTGAAGATAGCCTTTTATACTTCCAAAAGATACTCTAACCCTATGTCCAATTTGAATTTTATCAGCCATATCCTCTTTAACTTTATATGTAAATGGTCTATCTATTTCTATTGCTTCACTATTTATTATTATCTCTGCATAAAGCTCCATTGTTCTAAATAAACCACCCTTCTAAAAAATATAATAAGAAAGCGCTAATGAGCGCTTTCTTAAAAATAATATTATTCTAATATATTATCAAATATACTTCTTGCTACATCTCTTTTACTCATAGTATCTAATTCATCTACTTTTCCATTTTTTGAAATAATAAATACTTTATTATTATCTGAACCAAAACCTGTTTCTTTAGATGTTATATCATTAGCTACTATAAAATCAAGATTCTTATTTTTAAGTTTCTTATTAGCGTTTTCTAATAATGAATTACTTTCAGCAGCAAATCCAACTAAGATTTGATTTTTCTTTAATTTTCCTAGCTCTAATAAGATATCATTATCTCTTTCTAGCTCTAGTTTTAAATCATCTCCAGTTTTTTTAATTTTTTCTTTGCTATAGTTTTTAGGCTTATAATCAGCAACTGCTGCTGACTTTATAACTATATCTGAATTTTTATAATGTTTTAAAACTTCTTCTCTCATTTCTGAGTTAGTTTGAACATTTATTAATTCTATTCCCTTAGGACATTCAAGAAAGTCTGCTCCTGATACAAGAGTTACTTCTGCTCCTCTATCCCTAGCTTCAGTTGCAATTGCATATCCCATTTTACCAGTAGATCTATTTGTAATATATCTAACTGGATCTATAGGTGCTTTAGTTGGTCCAGCTGTAACTAAGACTTTCTTACCTAAAAGGTCTTTCTTTGGATATAAATTTTTAAGAACTTCATCAACTATAACTTCTGGCTTAGGTAATTTTCCTTTACCTATATCTCCACAAGCAAGTCTTCCACTATCAGGCTCTATAAATTCATAACCAAGTCTTTTTAATTTTTCTATATTTTCTTGAACTATTGGATTTTCATACATATTAGTATTCATAGCTGGAGAAAATATAACTTTTGCTTTAGTTGCCATTATTGTTGTTGTTAACATATCATCTGCTATTCCATTTGCTACTTTTCCTATTACATTTGCTGTAGCAGGTGCAATTAACATTATATCAGCTTCTTGTGCTAAACTAATATGTTGTATTTCCCAAGCTTTTGGCTCAGCAAACATATCAGTTATAACCATATTTTGACTTATAGATTGAAATGTTAAAGGTGTTACAAATTTAGTTGCAGATTCTGTCATTATAACTTTTGTTTTAATGCCTTTTTTTCTTAAAGCACTTATTACATCTAGTGCTTTATATACTGCAATTCCCCCAGTAACCCCAATTACAACACACTTATCTTCATACATAATATCTTACTTTTCCTCTGGAAGTTCGAAATCAAATTTTCCTTCATTAACTTCATTTATTGCTATAGTTAAAGGCTTAACTGATTTTACATCACTTAATGGCTTACTTCCACCTATTATTTGTCTTGCTCTCTTTGAAGTTACTGTTACTAATGTGTATCTGTCATCTACCTTTTCTAAAAGTTCAACGATTGATGGATTAATCATAGAGTTGCTCATGTATAAAACCCTCCTTAGAATCTAATATTTTATCTTTTATTCTATCTACTCTACATTTTTCAGTTGTTATTATAGCTTCTATTTTTTCAACAGCTAAATCAACTTCGTCATTTACAACTGCATAATTATATTTTGAAATATAATTTATTTCTTTGTAAGCTGACTTAAATCTTGTCATTAATGATTCTGGTGTTTCACTTCCTCTATTAATGATTCTTTGTTTTAATTCTTCCATTGAAGGAGGAAGAATAAATATAAATATACCGTCTTCACAATTTTCTTTAACTTTTAAAGCACCTTGTATATCTATTTCTAATATAACATTTTTTCCATTGTTTAATAATTTTTGTACGTCTGTTTTAGGTGTTCCATAATAGTTACCATAAACTTCTGCATATTCAAGAAATTCATTATTCTTTATTTTTTCTTCAAAAGTCTCTTTAGTTAAGAAATGATAGTTTACACCATCTATTTCTCCGGCTCTTGGACTTCTTGTAGTTGCAGAAACTGAAATATGTAAATCATTACGTTTTTTAAGTAACGCTTTGCATATAGTTCCTTTACCTGCTCCTGAAGGACCAGATATAACTAGTAAAACGCCTTTTTTCATTATTCATCTACCTCATCATCATGATCATCTTTGCTTGATAGTCTATGTGCTACAGTTTCTGGTTGAACTGCAGATAATATTACATGATCACTATCTGTTATTATAACTGCTCTAGTTCTTCTTCCATAAGTTGCATCAATTAGCATTCCTCTATCTCTAGCCTCTTGAATTATTCTTTTTATAGGCGCTGATTCAGGACTTACTATTGCTACTAATCTATTGGCAGAAACTATGTTTCCAAAACCAATATTTATTAATTTTATACCCATTATATTCCTCCTATTATTCAATATTTTGAATTTGTTCTCTTATTTTTTCAATTATATTTTTTATTTCAATAACAATATTTGTTATTTCTATACTACTTGATTTTGAAGCAATTGTATTTGCTTCTCTATTCATTTCTTGAACAATAAAATCTAACTTTCTACCAATAGATTCATTAAGACTTAACGTACTTCTCATTTGTATAAGATGGCTTTTAAGTCTTATTATTTCTTCATCTATAGTTGCTTTATCAGCAAACATAGCAACTTCCATAGCTAATCTAGTTTGATCAACTTCACTTCCATCAGTTAATACTTTTATTCTTTCTTCTAACTTTTGTTTATAAACTTCTGGAATTGTATCAGCTATTTTTTCTATGTCTAATACTGAGTGTTCTATTATATTAAGCTTAGCTAGTATATCTTCTCTTAATTTATTTCCTTCTCTTTCTCTCATTTCTAACATTAAATTTAGAGATTTATCAATGAGAATTTCTATTTCTTTATATGTTTCTTCTAAATCTTCTTCTTTTTCAACTACACTTATTACATCTGGAAATCTACTTAGCTTTGCTACTGTTATATCATTTTCTATCCCTAACATATCAGCCATCTCTTCTAAGCAATTATAATAATTTCTAGCAAGTTCTTTATCTAATTGAACAGCATTATTAGATTTAGAATAACTTTTAAGATTAATGAAAATATCTACTTTTCCCCTATTTAGCTTACTGCTTATCTGATTTCTTATCTTTTCTTCTAAAGGTAACATCCATTTAGGCATTCTTATACTTATATCTAAGTATCTATGATTTACACTTTTCATTTCAACAGAAAATACTTTTTCATTACCTTCTTCACTTCTCGCTCTTCCAAAGCTAGTCATGCTTCTAGTCACTCATACCCCTCCTTTGCTATGAAGTATAAATAAATATTATTTTAGTCTAACAGTAAAGTCAATGGTTTGTTAACAAAAAGTTTACATTTGTTTTTATTTTTTATTTCCTATATAAAATTCATATTTAAATTTATATTTATTTATCAATTTATATTATTACTTTTTTAATTTTTATATTTCAAATATCATATTTGAATTTATTTACATTTTATGTATTATATTGTATAATTATCTCTAACTAAATTTATATAAGGATGTGATTTTATTTGAAAAAACGTTGTATCATGATTTTTCCCAAATTTAATAATTTGGATATAATAAACAAAATAAGAGAAAAATATGACCCACTATCTAATCATGTAGCACCCCATATAACATTAGTTTTTCCCTTTGAAAGTAATATAGAAAAAATTGATTTAGAAAGTCATATTTCTTCTGTTATAAAAGATATCTCTCCTTTTGAAATTATTTTAAAAGGTATTACTCCAGTTAATTGTTTTGGATTATATTTATTTCTTAATATTGAAAAAGGAATAGAAAATATTATAGATTTGCATAAAAGACTTTATACTGGAATATTGAAAGATTATTATCCATCTTGGTTAAGTGAAGGAAATTTTTCGCCTCATATAACTGTAGGTTCTTTTAAAAATAAAGAAGATTATGAGATAGCAATTAATAACACAAAAAATATTAATGATACTTTCAAAACTATAGTTACTGAAATTACTGTTGAAATAATAGATCAAAATGAAGATTCAATTATAGAATCAAATATTTTATTAAAATAACAATAATAATAAAATGGAAAAAAATAAAAATAACTTAAAGAATTATAAATCCTTTAAGTTATTTTATTATTTATAAGAAAAATAATTTAATTATAAATATTATAGCTAGTACAATCATTACTCCTGATATTTTTTTCTTTTCTTCCTTTTTAGCAAAGAAAATATTATAGAATATGTTTATAAATACATATGCTAAAACTCCAATTGTTAAACCATCACCAATACTATACATTAAAGGCATTCCTGCTATTGTTAAGAATGCTGGGAATCCTTCTGTTATTTCATCAAAATCTATATTTTTAGCTGCTCCAAGCATTAAGAATCCAACATATATTAGAGCTGGTGCTGTTGCACACGCTGGAATTGCTACAAATATTGGAGAGAAAAACATTGCTGCTAAGAATAATAATCCTGTTGTAATAGATGTCCAACCTGTTCTTCCACCTGCTGCAACTCCTGTTGAACTTTCAACAAAAGTAGTTACTGTAGAAACTCCCATTAAAGCTCCTGCTGTAGTTCCTATTGCATCAACCATAAGTGCTTTTCCTGCATTTGGTACATTTCCTTCTTCATCTAACATTCCTGCTCTTGATGAAACTCCTACTAATGTTCCTATAGTGTCAAAGAAATCAACAAATAAGAAAGTGAAAACTATTGTTATTATTGGCCATATAGCTTGTGGATTTAAAAGATAATCTAATCTTAATTGTCCTGCTATTGGTGCTATACTTTCGAATTTAATTATTCCTTCTGGTAAATATATTCCAAGACTTGCTGCATATTCTGGATTAAACATTGCATATATCCAAGCTGCAACAGTTGAAGCAACTATTCCTATAAGAATTGCTCCCTTTACATTTCTTTTATCTAAAACTGCTATTATTAATATTCCAAGTAATGCTACTAATACTGTTGGACTTGTAAAATCTCCTATTGATACAAGAGTTGAATCATTTTTTACAACTAATCCACCACCAGTAAGTCCTATAAATGCTATAAATAACCCAATTCCAGCTGTAACTGCAAATTTCATATTCATTGGTATAGCTTTCACTACTGCTTCTCTCATTTTAAAAGCTGACATTAAAATAAATATAATTCCTTCTAAAAATACTGCTGTTAAAGCTACTTGCCATGGTATTTGATCTTTTAATACCACTGTATATGCAAAAAATGCATTTAACCCCATTCCAGATGCTAAAGCAAATGGCAAATTTGCAAATGCTCCCATAAGTATTGTAGCAAATCCAGCTGCAAGACAAGTAGCTGTAACTAATGCACCTTTGTCCATTCCTGTATCACCAAGAATATTCGGATTTACTGCTATAATATACGCCATAGTTAAAAAAGTAGTTATCCCTGCAATAATTTCTTTTCTGAAATCAACATTCTTATTGTCTAAAATTTCAAAAAATGATTTCTTATTATTCATCCCATATTCCTCCCTGAAATAAAATAAGGTTGTTATGACTTTAGAAAACTCATAACAACCTTAGATATATTCTCTAAGCTTAATCTCATAGTTAGATATTATTGGTATCTAGTAGAAACGGCAAACCATATTATTGCCTTATATGAGTTATCCATTTGTTAATATAATATTAACTCAATTTACGAATGATGTCAATCTTTTTAATTAAATTTTACACCTTTATTTCGAATATTAATTTTGAATAACTCATTTTTATTCGTTTATATATTATGTTCATATAACCCATGTTCAAATATATCCATTAATTCATCATTTTTAATTCCTGAATTAATAGCTATTAAAAGTTTTATTCTTGCTTTTTGTCCTGGCATATTATCTCCAAAAATAACCCCCATATTTCTTAAATGTTTTCCTCCACCTTCATATCCGTATGAATCAAACACTCTTCCTTCAAAACATCTTGAAACTATTACAACAGGAATATTTTTATCTAAAGCATTTTTAACTCCACTTACCATTTCAGGAGGTATATTTCCTCTTCCCATAGCTTCTATTACTATTCCTCCTATTCCTTTTTCTAAAGAATAGTCTATATATGAAGAGTCCATTCCTGAAACACATTTTATAAGTGCTACATCTTTTTCTATGCTCTTAGGACAACTTTTAAATCCTTTTTTCCCTTTTCTATAAAAGATAACATTATTGTTATCTACTATTCCTACTGGTCCAAAATTAGGAGTTCTAAAGGCATTTAACGCCATTGAGTTAGCTTTTGTAACTTCTCTTGCATCATTTAATTCCCCATTAAAACAAACTATAACTCCTCTATTTTTAGCTTCATCTGAAATTGCTGTACATATAGAAGTAGCAAGATTAAATGGTCCATCATATCCTAATTCTGAGCAACTTCTCATAGCTCCTGTTACAACAATAGGTTTTTTAGTTTTAACTGCTATATCTAAAAAATATGCTGTTTCTTCTAAAGTATCTGTACCATGAGTTATTACTACTCCATCAATATCTTCTCTATCTACTATATTTTGTGTATATTTTGCTAACTCTAACATTATACTTGGAGTTACATGTGGTGATGGTAAACTTGAAAAACTATAATTTTCAATTTCTGCATGTCCTTCAATACCTGTTACCATTGCCATTATTTCTTCTCCACTAAGACTTGGAACTGCTGCTTTTATTCTTTCATCTACCTTCATAGATATAGTTCCACCATTAAATATAACTGCTACTTTTTTCATTATTATTCCTCCTTATTATCCTTAGTTTCCAATTTTATAAGTTTAGGATTTAAGAAGCATTCTCTCATCTCAAAAATAAACTTTTCTTCGTATATTATATAATTTTTCTTTTTTTTTATCCACTAATTGTTTTTAATACTCCAGTTAATATTTTTGTGTTGAGTTTCTCTTTTATTAATGGATACATAGTTGCCACATACATATATTCATTTTCATAATCAAAATCTAAGATTACCATAACTTGTGCATCTATTTTTTTAACTAACTTTAGGGAAATATTATTTTTATATCTATTTATGCCTATATAGTCAGGATTTTTAATAATTCTTTCTATTATTATCTTTATATTTTCTTTTACATGTTTTGTTAATTGTTTTCCGTGCCTCTTTTTTATATGCCTTACAACACTTTCATCAATATAAACATCACCATTAAAATCCAAATTTAAATCTTTTAATAAATCTTTATTAATTCTTCCAATCTTTTTATATGCATTATACTTCTTTTCCATAAACTTCACCAAGCCTTAGATTTATATTCACATAAAAATAATTTCCCCTAATTTATTATATTAATAAACTTTATAATTGATTATATTATTAAATAATTGACTATATTATTAAAAAAGGTATAAACCTAATTATGGTTTATACCTTTTAAATTTATACTTTTATAGGATTATACAAATTAATCCGCCATTTCCTTCATTAATAATTTTTTGAAGGGTTTTTTGGATCTTAACTTGAACATCTTCTGGCATTTTATAAAGTTTCTTTTGAAGTCCCTCTTTAACTAAAACTTCTAAAGACTTACCTAGCATATTACTTTGCCAAAGTGTTGCTGGATCATTTTCAAATTGTTCTAAAAGAGATTTTACTAAATCTTCTGATTCTTTTTCTGATCCCATTATAGGACTTATTTCAGTTTGAATATTAGCTTTTATAAAGTGTAATGAAGGAGCACTAGCTTTTAATTTTACTCCATATTGTCCACCATGTTTAACTATTTCTGGCTCTTCAAATTTCATTTCTTTAAGTTGTGGAGCAACTAATCCATAGCCTGTCTCATTAACATCCCTTAAAGCATCTTTAACTTTATCATATTCTTTTTTAGCATGATTTAACTCTTTAACCATACTTAAAAGATTTGTTTCAGAATCTATTTCTAATTCACACATTTCACTTAATACTCTATAGAATATTCCTTCTTTAGGCTTCATAACTACATTTGCAGTTCCAACTCCTAAATCTATTTCCTTAATTTTAGCTTCACCTAAATTTTCTTCATTTGATAAAAGATCTAATGAAATTTTTATATCTCTTATTTTTGATATGTTTTTGCTCATTCCCTTTATTATGTTAAAGAAATCTGTTTTTAACCAGTGATCTGATTCTAAATTTTCAAGCCATTCTGGTATATTAATATTTACTTCCTTTACAGGGAATTCTTTAAGTACTTGTTTGAATAATTCTTCTACATCTTCTTCTTTCATATTAGAAATGTCCATAGGTTTTACAGAAACATTATATTTCTTCTCCATTTCTTTTTGCATATCTAGTGTTTCTTGGGAACTTGCTCTAGAGCTATTTAATATTACTACAAAAGGTTTATTTATAGCTTGAAGCTCTGCTATAACTCTTTCTTCTGCTTCTATATAGTCTTCTCTTTCAAGTCCTGTTATACTTCCATCAGTAGTAACTACTAATCCTATAGTTGAATGATCTGTTATGACTTTTCTTGTTCCAATTTCTGCTGCATCTTCAAATGGAATTTCATAATCATACCATGGAGTATTAACCATTTTGGCTTCCTCTCCATCTAAGTATCCTAAAGCTTCTTTTACAATATATCCTACACAGTCAACCATTCTTACTTTGAATTTTACATCATCATCTATACCTATTTCTATTGCTTCATTTGGTACAAACTTTGGCTCTGTTGTGTGTATCATCTTTCCTGATCCACTTTGTGGTAGTTCATCTTTTGCTCTTTCCTTTTTAAATGTGTTGTCTATCTTTGGTATTACCATAAGATCCATAAATTTTTTAATAAAAGTTGATTTTCCAGTTCTAACAGGCCCCACAACTCCTACATATATGTCTCCTTGGGTTCTTTCAGCTATATCTTTATAAATTTTAAAGCTATCCAAGTCCTTACCCTCCTAAGTAATTTTTGACAATATATATATATTCTAAAAGTTTCATTTATATACTAATTTTTATATGTTTAAACGATTATTTTTTAAAATATATATGTTTATACTCTATTAATATGTTCATATATAGAATAAATTCCTATTTTTATATTTTAAATATTAATTTTTTTAATTATGTATTCTTTTCATAAAATAAATAAATGTAATGTTTAAATTAACAAACTAAAAAAATCTTTTTTTATTTAAAAAAAACTATGTAAATTTTACTTTACATAGTTTCCTCTATATTTAATGAACTTCACTTTTCTTTTCTCTTCCCATAAGTTCACAAACTACTTGTTCTGGATTTTTATTTTCAAATAAGATACTATATAATCCTTCTGTTATAGGCATGCTAACATTTATTCTTCTATTTAGTTCATGAAATGCCTTACATGCTTTAACTCCTTCTACTACCATTCCTACTTCTTTTAAAGCTTCATCTAATGATTTACCTTTTCCTATAAGTATTCCTGCTCTTCTGTTTCTTGAATGAAGAGATGTACAAGTAACTATTAAGTCTCCCATACCTGTTAGTCCATAAAAAGTTTCTTCTTTTCCTCCAAGAGCTACTCCAACTCTTGAGATTTCTTTCATTCCTCTTGTCATTAGAGCAGCTTTAGAATTATCTCCGTAACCTACTCCATCTCCAATTCCTGCTGCAAGAGCAATTATATTTTTAACTGCTCCACCTATTTCAACACCTATAATATCATCATTAGTATATATTCTTAAAGAGGATGTCATAAATAATTCTTGAACTTCTTCTGCATATTTCATGTCATTTGAAGTTGATACAAGAGTTGTAGGAAGTTCTATTGCAACTTCCTCTGCATGACTTGGTCCTGATAATATTACTACTGGATTATTTAATTCTTCTTCTATAACTTCTGATAGTCTTTTATTTGTTTCAGGTTCAATACCTTTAGCAATAGATATAACTATTACATTTTTATCAATTTTTCCACTTATGCTTTTTGCTATACTTCTTATAACGTGTGAAGGAACAGCTAATACAAGATATTTTACATCTTTAATTGCTTCTTCAATATTTAAAGTCGCTTTAATATTTTCTGGAATAGAAAGACCTTTTATATATTTATCATTCTTTCTATTTTTATTTATATCCTCACAAACCTCTGAATTTCTGTCATATATTACTACTTCGTTTCCTTTTTTGGCTAGTTGCATTGCAAGGGCAGTACCAAAACTTCCTCCACCTATAAATCCAACTTTACTCATAGTTATAACTTCCTTTCTCTATACTCTATCTGTATACCAGTTCCTTCAAAGTCAAAACTTTCTCTTAATTGATTTTCTAAATATCTTTGATATGAGAAGTGTGATGCACTTGGATCATTAACAAAGAATATAAATTTTGGTGGTTTAGTTGCAACTTGAGTTGCATAGTAAATTTTCATTCTCTTAATTCCAACCACTGGTGGCTCTTTCATTAAGACAGCTCTACTTACTACATCATTTAAAATACCTGTTGATATTCTCTTTGAATAATTATCATAACATTTCTTAGCTACTTCTAAAACTTTGTGACTTCTTTGTCCTGTTAAAGCTGAAATAAATAAATATTCAGCATAGCTTAAGAATTTTAATTTACTTTGAAGATCCTTTTTGTATTTATCAAGAGTTTTATCATCTTTTTCTATAAGATCCCACTTATTAACTACAACCATAATAGCTTTTCTCATTTCATGAGCATAACCTATTATTTTTTCATCTTGTTCTGTTACTCCTTCTTCTGCATCTATCATAAGAATACAAACATCTGCTCTTTCTATAGCTGCATAAGTTCTAACAACACTATATCTTTCTATTTCTTCTTTTACTTTACTTTTTCTTCTTAATCCGGCTGTATCTATTAAAATAAATTTACCGTCTTCTGTTTCTAAATAACTATCTATAGCATCTCTTGTTGTTCCTGGAACATTTGATACTATAACTCTTTCTTCTCCTAGAAGTCTATTTATAAGTGATGATTTACCTACATTTGGTTTACCAATCATAGCTATTCTTATGTAATCATCCTCTTCTTCTTCCATTGCTTCTTTATCAAAGCCCTCTACTACTCTATCAAGCATATCTCCAAGTCCTAATCCTTGAGATGCTGATATAGTTATTGGTTCTCCAATTCCTAAGTTGTAGAACTCCCATGCATTTTCTTCTTCTTTTAATGAATCAACTTTATTTACAACAAGTACTACTGGCTTTTTACTTTTTCTAAGCATTGTAGCAACTTCTTCATCTGCTGCTGTTATTCCTTCTTTACCATCAACAATAAATACTATAACATCTGCAGTTTCTATAGCTATATTTGCTTGTCTTCTCATTTGCTTTACAATAATATCATCTCTTTCAGGCTCTATTCCTCCTGTATCTATCATTGTAAAATTATAATTTAGCCATTCAGCTTGTGCGTAAACTCTATCTCTTGTAACTCCTGGTGTATCTTCAACTATAGAAATTCTTTTTCCAGCTAATCTATTAAATAAAGTAGATTTACCTACATTTGGTCTCCCTACTATAGCAACTATTTGCTTACCCATTTACTATTCCTCCTCATTATGTTTATTTAATAGTGATATTAAATCATCACCACTATAATCACATACTATTACTTTAACATTTAATGCTTCTTCTATATCAGCTATTACTGTATCATCAAGCATAACTGGTACTTCTGAAGTACCTAATTCATATCCTCTTCTAAACATATTGTCTGGCATAATAAGATATTTTGTATCTATATTACCTTTTAACTGTTCTATTATGTCTTTTCCAGTTATAAGCCCAGTAACTGTTATTGTTTCTCCAAAGAAATTATTAATTATTTTTCTTACATCTATTTTTATCTTATTGTTTTTCTCTGTTATTTTATTCATGACAGATTTAACTTCTTCATAAGCTAAAGCTCCTGTTACACTTGTATAACTTCCACCTTTATTTAAATCTAAATCTTTTAGATCTGATGTAATTCTATCTCTAAAATATCTTATAGACCCTACTCCATCTTCGATTTGTGAGTATCCATTATAAAATTCTGCGTCTGGAACATCAACCCCACCTACAACATAAAACTCATCAGAAAGTCTTACAAAAGGCTCTCCAACTTCTTTATAGAATCTTTTTTGCATTTCACCTATAAATTCTATAGTTTTTCTTGATTCTTCTTCTGTAAATGTTCTAACTTTTTTTAAATTTTGTCTAAATTTTGTTATTCCTATAGGAACTATCGCTACATTATTTACATAAGGATATAATTTATATAAGTCTTCAATAGTTCTCTTTAGCTCTTCCCCATCATTAATATCAGGAATACATACAATTTGCGCATGCATTTGTATGCCTTCTTTAGCTAATCTCTCCATCCTTTCATAGACAGCTCCTGCAAATCTATTATTAAGCATTTCACGTCTAAGTTCTGGATTAGTTGTATGTACTGATATATTTATAGGACTTATGTGATATCTTATTATTCTATCAATATCTTCATCTTTCATATTAGTTAAAGTAACAAAGTTACCTTGTAAAAATGAAAGTCTTGAATCATCATCTTTAAAATAAATTGTATCTCTCATTCCTTTTGGATTTTGATCTATAAAACAGAAAATGCATTTATTAGTACAACTTTTAGCTTTATCCATTATTCCACCGCCGAATTCAAGACCAAGCTCTTCACCATAATCCTTTTCTATTTCTACATCCCAAATTTCTCCATCTGGTTTTTCAATTTGAAGTGTTAATTCATCATCAACAGCTAAAAATCTATAATCAATAATATCATCAATTTCTTTGTCATTTATTGAAAGCAAAATATCATTAGGTTCTATTCCAACTTCTTCTGCTATGCTACCAGGAAGTACTTCTTTAATTAAATTTTTCATTTATATCCACTCCCTTATAAACTTAGTGTATCTTTTGTTATATTACATTAATATAAGTATATAGTCAAACAAAAACAATAAAAATAAGACAGGATTACACTTTTATTTTAAATATATCCTGTCTTCATCTTTATTAATCATTTAAATCTACATATTCGCCATTTTTTATAAATATTATACCCTCGCAAATATTTGTAATATGATCCCCTATTCTTTCTAAATATTTTGATACAAACATAAGCTTTGTTCCTAAAGATATTTTACTGTCATCTTTCTTTATAAGTGCTAATACTTTATCAAAAACTTCATTATACATTAAATCTATTTCGTCATCTAATCTACAAATTTTATAAGCAAATTCAAAATCTTTATCAATATAAGCTTTAATTGAAAGTCTTAACATATTTATTATTTTCTCTTCCATAGCCCAAAGCTTTTTAGATTCTTCAATATAACTTTCTCTTTTATTTGAAAGAGCTATTTTACAAATATCTACTGTATGATCTGACATTCTTTCTATGTCAGTAACTATTTTTGTTGCAGTAAAAACTCTTCGCAAATCTTTTGCTAAAGGTTGCTCTGTTGCCATAAACTTAATACATTCTTCTTCTATTTCTTTTTGAAGATTATCTATTTCATCATCATATTCTATTGCTTTTTTAGCAAGATCAAAGTCATTATTTTTTAAAGCCTCCATACTCATTTCAAATTGATTTATAAAATTATTTGACATCTTATAAATTTTTTCATTTATATATTTAATTTTTAAATTTTGCGTCTCTCTTGTCATAATATTACTCCTTAACCAAATCTACCTGTTATATAATCTTCTGTCCTTCTATCTTTTGGCTTATAAAAAATTTCTTCTGTTTTACCAAATTCTATTATTTCACCATTTAAGAAAAAGGCTGTTTTATCTGCTATTCTTCCAGCTTGTTGCATATTATGAGTTACAATTATAACTGTATAATCTTTTTTTAAACGCTCTATTAATTCTTCTACTTTATTTGTAGAAATTGGATCAAGAGCTGATGTAGGCTCATCCATTAAAATTATTTCTGGAGAAACTGCTAAGGTTCTAGCTATGCAAAGCCTTTGTTGTTGCCCTCCTGAAAGTCCCATTGCACTTTTTTTAAGTCTATCTTTTGTCTCATCCCAAAGTGCTGCTCCTTTTAAACTTCTCTCAACTATTTTATCTAATTCTTTTTTATCTTTTATTCCATGAATTCTTGGCCCATAAGCTACATTTTCATAAATTGACATTGGAAATGGATTTGGTTTTTGAAACACCATTCCAATTCTTTTTCTAAGGGCTATTTCATCATATTCATTAAAAATATTTTCTCCTTCAAATAATACTTCACCATTTATTTTTACTCCATCTATTAAATCATTCATTCTATTTATTGTTCTTAAAAAAGTTGATTTTCCACATCCAGATGGCCCAATTAATGCTGTAACTTCATTTTTATTTATTTTAATATTTATATTCCTAAGTGCTTTATTTGTTCCATAATATAAGTCTAAATTTTTCGTTTCTATTATACACATATTTTTATTCTCCATTATATTTTTTCTCTAATCTATTTCCAATTAATTTTGCAATTATATTAAATAAAAGAACTATTATTATAAGAACTGCTGCTGTTCCATTTGCTATCTCTGAAGCATCAGGTACTATCCCTTCTGAGTTTAATTTCCATATATGAACTGCTAAAGTTTCTGCAGGTCTTAAAAGTGAAAAAGCAGAAGTATTATTAGTTAAACTTATTGTATTAAAGTTTAAAGCTCCTGAACTTAATCCTGCAGTATATAAAAATGCTGCTGCTTCTCCAAATATTCTTCCTGCTGAAAGGATTATTCCTGTTAAAATTTCTTTCATTGCTGTTGGAAGTATAACTCTTCTTATTGTTTGCCATCTACTGGCACCAAGTCCTAAAGAAGCTTCTTTTACTTTTTTTGAAGCTGTTCTTATTGCATTTTCAGCTATTCTTGTCATACTTGGTATATTTAATATACTAACGGAAAGTGCTCCAGCTATTATGGAATATCCAAAACCAGCCATATTAACAAAAACTAATAGTCCAAACATACCAATAACTATTGAAGGAAGAGAGGACATTGTTTCTAAAGATAATCTTATAAATCTTAATACTATACCTTCTTTTGCATATTCTGCTAAATAAATTCCTGCTCCTATTCCTATTGGTATTGTTATGATAAGAGATATTAAAAGCATATATAATGAATTAAATATTTGTGGTCCTATTCCACCACCAGCTCTTGTCATACTTGGTTTTCCTGTTAAAAATTTAAAGGAAATCATATGAATACCTTCTTTTAGTATATAAAAAAGAAATAAAGCTAATATTGCTACTACAAATATGCTTATACTATAAAAAAATATAGTAGCTAACTTGTCTACTTTTTTGGCTTTCAATTAAATTCCCCCTTTCTTTTCAACTTTTCTTATTATTAATATAAATATAAATGATACTATTAAAAGTATTAATGCCATTGACCATAAAGCATTATTCCATGCTGTTCCACTAACTGTATTAGCCATATCCATAGTTAATATACTAGTTAATGTTGTTGCTGAATTTGTTAATTTATCTGGTATTCTTATAGCATTTCCTATAACCATTTGAACTGCAAGTGCTTCTCCAAATGCTCTTGCAATTCCAAGAACTACTCCTGTTAAAATTCCGCTTTTAGCTTCTCTAACTATTACATTTTTTATAGTTTGCCATCTAGTCGCTCCTAAACCATATGATCCTTCTATATGTTCTTGTGGAACTGCTTTTATTGCATCTATTGAAAGCGTTGCAATAGTTGGAAGTATCATAATGGAAAGAACTATTATTCCTGCTAAAAGTGAAAAACCTGTCCCTCCAAAGATTTCTTTTATTTTAGGAACTATAACTGATACTCCTACCCATCCATAAACTACTGATGGAATTCCAACTAAAATTTCTAATGAAGGTTTTATTGTCTTTTCTCCTAATTTTTTTGATATTACATTTGAAAAAATCCCTAAAGATATTGCAATAGGTGCGCTGATTATAACTGCACCTATCGAAACAAGAATTGAGCCTAATATGAAAGCTAAAGCTCCAAAACTAGCTTCCCCACCTCCTGGATTCCAATTATTTGTAAACAAAAAATCTAAAACTGAAACTGAATTTTCAGTAAATAATTTTATTCCTTTCATACCAATAAAAAATATTATTGATAAAGTAATTAAAACTATTCCTATTGCACATATTGAAGAAAAACTTTTGCCTATATAATCATTAATAAGCTTTTCTTTGAAGCTTCTTTTTTTCATATTCCTCACCTTTTATTCTTTTATTTCACTACCCTTTATTAAACCTAACTCTTCTATAACTTCTGAATTTTTATCACTTCCAACAAAATCAATAAAATCCTTTGTAAGTCCTGTTGCTTCTCCTTTTGTATACATATGTCCCCATGACCAAAAATCATATTTTCCTTCTTCTATATTTTTAGAAGTTGCTTCTACACCATCTATTGAAACAAGATTTAATATATCCTTAGCTTCATCAGTTCTCATATAAGTTAATGCTACATAACTTATTCCACCTTTATGTTTCTTCATAGTATTTAAAACAGCTCCATTACTATCTTGAGTTGCTCCTAATGAATCATTTTCTAAATCTTTATCTCCATCTAATATTTTTTCTGTAAAAGTTGCTCTAGTTCCTGATGATTCCGGTCTATGAATTAATAATATCTCTTCATCATTTCCTCCAACTTCTTTCCAATTTTTTATTTCTCCTTTAAAAATTTTCTTTATTTGGTCTTTTGTTAAATTTGAAACTCCAGCATCTTTATTTACTACTACTCCAAATCCTTGAGCTATAACTTTATGATCAACTAATTCTTTCGCTTTTTCTTCACCTAATTTATCTTTTGCAAAAACATCTGAATTTCCAATGTTAACTGCTCCTTCTAAAACTTGTGAAAGTCCTGTTCCTGATCCTCCTGCTTGAGCATTTATAACTGCATCTTTATTAACCTCTTTATATTTCTCTATTGAACTCTCCATTAATGGTAACATTGCTGATGAACCACTTATTGTTATTGTTCCTTTTATATCTTCACTATTACTTTCTTCTTCTGTAGCTCCACATCCTGCAAATATTCCACCTGATATACATAATATTCCTGCTAAACAAATTAATTTTAAATTTTTCTTTCTCATTATTCTCTCCCTTTAACTTCGAATATTTTTTATTTATCTTATAGTTATATAATATTTTATAGAGTTTAAATTCTTATTAGAGGTATATTAAATACTTATTATAACTTTGTTAACATTTTTTAACATTAAAATAATGTAAAAATAAAAGCTATAAGAAAATTTTTCTTATAGCTTTTCAATATTATAAATGTTTAACTTTAAATGTAAATTCTGAACCTTTTCCAAATTCAGATTCAACTTTTATATCTCCACCAAAACTTTTAGATATATGCTTTGCAATAGCAAGTCCAAGTCCAGTTCCTCCACCTTTTCTTGACTTATCTACTCGATAAAATCTTTCAAAAATTCTTGGTAAATCTTCTTTTGGAATACCATATCCATTATCTTTTACTCTAAATGTATAATATTCATCATCTGATGAACTTTCTATAAGTACTTCTTTATCATTCTCAGAATACTTTATAGCATTTTCAACTAAATTGATAACTAATTGAAGAAATTTATCGTTGTGTCCTAAAATTTTATCATTATTATTGCTATGATATATTAATTTTATATTTTTTCTTTTAGCATGGTCTTCTAAAATATTTAAAGCATCTTCTATTACTTCCTCTGGATAAAATTCTATTAAATCCTCACTACTTCTACTTTCTAGATTTGAAAGTACAAGAATATCATCAATAAGTCTTCTTAGCCTTTCAGATTCTTTATCTATAATATCTAAGAACTTATCTCTAGTTTCAGTATCTTCTACAAACCTTAAAGTTTCTGCAAATCCTTTTATTGAGGTTAAAGGTGTTTTTAATTCATGAGATACATTTGCAACAAATTGAGTTCTCATATTTTCAAGCCTTTTCATTTCTGTTACATCTTGAATTGATATAACTATACCAATTTTCTCATATCCATTGATAATCCAAGTCTTTTTTACTCTTAATATTCTTCTTACTGGACTTTTTACTTTTATCTCTTTTGCTGTATCATATTCTTCTAAAAGAATCTCATTGTAAAGTTTTTTATACATTACATCTTTTAATTTTAATCCTACAACTTCTTTATTTATTCCTAAAATTTTCTTTGCATATGGATTTAAAAGAATTATAGAATCTTCTTTATCTACAGCTATTACACCACTTTGCATACTTTTAAGTATAGATTCTAATTTATTTTGTTTATCCATTACTTCATTTATCTTACTTTGAAGTTGATCTGCCATATTATTAAAAGACATTCCTAAATATCCTAATTCATCATTAGATGTTATTTCTATTCTCGTTTGCAAATCACCATTTGCTATTTTTGAAGAAACATACTCTAGATTTTTAACAGGATCTATTATTATTCTAACTAATTTTAAAGCAAGAGCTATGGAAAGTATAAATACTACTGCTAAAACTCCTAAATAATAACTTATATTTTTTGAATAAAGAACATCTAAAGTTCCAACAGGAACTCCACTTCGTATAATTGTTCCATCTCCTAATCTTAAAGTTGAAAATATCATATCTTTTTTATAATAAAGACTATATCCTTCAAAATATCCAATATTATCTTTACCTATACTTGTGTATTCTTTACAATTTAAATCTACAGTTTTACCTTCTTGAGTATTATCAAATATAACTTTTCCATCTTTATTTGTTACTGTAACATCTATAATATTTCCATTTATCCTTAGTAAATCTACCGACTCTTTAGACATTTCTTTCCAATTAGCCATTATAGAATTATAATTAATTAAAATGTTTCTTGTATTATCTACTTCTTGCATACTTACAAGAGCAAAAAAAGAAGAGGTTATTATTACAAGTGCAAAAAGCACTGTTATTATTACAGAAGTTAAAATCTTTTTTTTCATTTTAACCGTTAAACCTATATCCTAATCCTCTAATTGTCTCTATAAGTTTTGGGCTTTTATCATCCTCTTCAATTTTCTTTCTTATATATCTTATATGAACATCTATAGTTCTAGTATCTCCTATATATTCATATCCCCATATTTTATCTAAAATTATCTCTCTATTTAATATTCTTCCTTTGTTTTTAGCTAAGAACTCTAAAACTTCAAATTCTTTTAAAGTAAACTCTACTTTTTGATTATTTATAAGAACCTCTCTTCTAAAATAATCTATTTTTACTCTTCCATTATCATAACTTTCCTCAAATTCATCTTCTTTAGCTATTGTTCTTCTTAAAACAGCCTTTACTCTAGCTAAAAGTTCTCTTATGGAAAATGGTTTAGTTATATAATCATCTGCTCCAAGTTCTAATCCTAGTATCTTATCTAATTCTTCTCCTTTGGCTGTTACCATTATTATTGAAGTTTCTTTTAAATCTTTATCTCTTTTTATTTCTTTACAGACATCTAATCCATCAATTCCTGGTATCATTAAGTCTAAAAGAACTAAATTTGGTTTATTTTCCTTTGCAAGTTTTAAAGCTTTTTCTCCATTATTTGCAGTATAAACTTCATATCCTGCATTTTTTAGATTAAAGTTTAGTAGCTCTAAGATATTTTCCTCATCATCTACTATTAATATCTTTTCCTTAGCCAAACAAAACAACTCCTTTATTTCATAATTACAAAAGTAAACAGCCTTCCATATGAGCCATCTGACTTTCTATATGAATGTAATTTTATATCTTCTGTACAGTATGTACATAAGTTTAAACTAAATATATTATCTTCTTTTACTCCAAAATCTAAACAATCTTTTTCTATAACTTTTTCCATTGAAAGATTTCTTCCTGCAAAAAGTTCCTTTTCTTCTATTCCTGTTTCTTTTAAAAATCTCTCTTTTAATTCTTCTGAGATTTCATAACAACATTTTCTTATATGTGGCCCTATATAAATTTTTATATTTTCAGCTTTACAATTAAATTTTTCTTTCATTCCTTCTAAAGCTTTTTTTACAATTCCTGATATAGTTCCTTTCCATCCACTATGAACTGCTCCAACTACTCCTAAAGTTTTATCAATGAGTATTATTGGAACACAATCTGCTGTAAATACTCCAATACAAGTATCTAATTTATTTGTTATTATTCCATCACCTTCGTTATCATTAAATGATTCTTGTCCATCAAACACATATACAGTATCTGAATGAATTTGCTTTAAATAAGCAAGGTCTTTAACATTAAATTCATTTTTTATTCCATCTAATTCTTTTATACCCTCTTCAGTATTTCTATTAAAGCTTCTATCTTCTTCTGCAGTTGAAAATCCTACAATAATATTCCCTTCATTTAAAATTAAATAATCTCTCTTTTTTTCTAAATTCTTTATGTCTAAATTAATCATAAACTCCTCCAACTCTATTTATTTCTAATTTTATCATTTTATTTTAATTTTATCTATTAAAAATTATATAAAGAAAGCACTCCATAACTGAAGTGCTTTCTTTACTCTTTAATTAAACTGTTTATTTCTTCCATAAAAGTATTTATATCTTTAAACTGTCTGTATACTGACGCAAATCTAACATAAGATATTTCATCTATTTTTTTTAACATTTCCATAACCATTTCACCAATTTTTTGTGATTGTATTTCTGTTATCATTTTATTAGATATTCTCTTTTCAATCTCTTCTGCTATTTCTTCTATTTGCTTTCTTGATACAGGACGCTTTTGACATGCTATTATTAAACCATTTATTATCTTTTCTTTATTAAAATTCTCTCTTGTAGAATCTTTCTTTATAACTAACATAGGAATGTCTTCAATTTTTTCATATGTAGTATATCTTTTTCCACAATTTGAACATTCTCTTCTTCTTCTAATTGTTGTGTTATCATCCGTTGATCTTGAATCAACAACTTTGCTTTCATTATAAGAACAAAAAGGACATTTCATATTTAATCACAACCTTTCTGTAGATATTTTATCCTATAAGCTTATTATACATAGTTTTACCTGTTCTGACTAGTTTTATAGTGTATTAATTATATTTATTATTATCTATATTTATTAAATTAAGATTTTCAAGAGATACCAATATAACATCCATACCAATCTTGACTACATTGTCCCAAGGTATTTCTATTTCATCTTCTTTTTGAAACCACCCTTTATTTTCACCTGGAAGTATAAGTCCATCTACTTTGTCATTTTCGCAATCAATTTTTATATCATAAATAAATCCTAATTTTTTTCCTGTATTAACTTCTATAACTTCCATATTTCTCATTGAGTTAATTGAATGTAAATTTTCTTCCATTTTATCTTCCCCCTTATTAAAATAAAAATTTCTCCCTATTATTTTTATTCTATTTAGATAAAAAAAAGAACCTTAATGGTTCTTTTTTTATATATGTTTTTTCATATGCTTTAATGCTGTTTTTTCTAATCTTGATACTTGAGCTTGAGATATGCCAATTTCGTCTGCCACTTCCATTTGAGTTCTTCCTCTAAAAAACCTTAAATTTAATATTAGTTTTTCTCTATCTGTTAATTTTTTCATAGCTTCATTTATTGATATATTTTCAAGCCAATTTTCATCTGTATTTTTAGAGTCACTTATTTGATCCATAACATATATAGCATCTCCTCCATCATGATATATAGGTTCAAATAATGATACTGGATCTTGTATTGCATCTAAAGCAAATACCACATCTTCTCTTGGTATTTCAAGTTCTTTTGCAATTTGTGAAATATTTGGCTCTTTATTATTTTCTTTTATAAGTCTATCTCTAACTAACAAAGCTTTATATGCTATATCTCTTAATGATCTACTAACTCTTATAGAATTATTATCTCTTAAATAACGTCTTATCTCTCCTATAATCATTGGCACTGCATAAGTTGAAAATTTAACATTTTGTGATAAATCAAAATTATCAATTGCCTTCATAAGTCCAATACATCCTACTTGGAATAAATCATCCACATTTTCTCCTCTATTATTAAACCTTTGAATAACGCTTAAAACTAATCTTAAATTACCTTTTATAAATGTTTCTCTAGCATTCGGGTCTCCATTTTGCATATTTTGTAAAAGCTCTCTTTTTTCTTTTTCCTTTAATACAGGTAATTTTGCTGTATTAACTCCACATATCTCAACTTTATTTACTATCAATTTTGTCAACTCCTTTAGAAGTAATATCGCCATAATAAACATTATTTCCGCTAGAGTTAACTTTTATACTAAAGACAAACCTTAAACCATCTTACTTATTTCTTTTTTTAATCTACTTATTATTTTTTTCTCTAATCTTGATATATAAGATTGTGATATTCCAAGCATGTCAGCAACCTCTTTTTGAGTTTTTTCAGTTGTTCCATTTAACCCAAATCTTAATTGTACAATTTCTTTTTCTCTTTCATTTAAATTTTTCAATGCTATAAATAATAATTGCTTATCTACTTCATCTTCAATCAAATTATAAACTATATCATTTTCAGTTCCTAATATATCTGATAATAACAATTCATTTCCATCCCAGTCTATATTTAAAGGTTCATAAAATGATATTTCAGCTTTTATTTTAGTATTTCTTCTAAGATACATTAGTATTTCATTTTCTATACACCTAGATGCATATGTAGCTAATTTTATTTTTTTTTCTGTATTAAATGTATTTACTGCTTTTATAAGTCCTATTGTTCCAACTGATATTAAATCTTCTACATAAACTCCTGTATTTTCAAATTTTCTTGCTATATAAACAACTAATCTTAAATTTCTTTCTATTAATGTACTTCTTACACTTTCTTGTCCATCTCCTAACTTGTCCAAAAGTTCTTCTTCCTCATCTTTTGATAAAGGTGGTGGCAAAGCATCACTTCCCCCAACATAATGTAAATTACTTTCTCCTATACCAAATACATTTAACAATTTATTTAATATAACACTTAATTTAATATTTTTTGAGGAGCTTTCTTCTATTTTTTCTTCCTCAAATAACTCAATTGCTTTTTTTCTATATTTATCTAACTCAATAATATTTATATCTCCCATAATTCCTCCTTTATATAACCCCTCTTGATATTAAACCTACAAACTCATTTTCCTTGCTTAATCTATCATCACAAGGACATATTATTCCTTCTATCTCTCTCCAAAGTTTTCCGTCCTTAAGTATTCTTATGTTTTCTACTTTAAATCCATACAAACCACCTGAATATCCAATAGCTTTATATGGAATTCTATACATCTCATCCTTTTTAAATTTTATATTTTCAAGCTCTCTTCTTTCTATTAATATACAAGGCAAATTTGTAACTGGTTCTCTTAATTCATTTCCTGAATCTAAGAAACCTTTTATATTTATCTCTTTATTTTTTATATTTAACTTTACATCATATATAAAATTAGAAACTATGTTTCTATCTCTAATACAAGTAGTTATTCTCTCTAAAATTATAAATACGATAAATACACCTAAAAGCAAATATTTTATGCTAAAATTCTTTATTACAACTCCATCTATTATTGTATATTTTTGAGAACTTATTATAAATTTAAAACATATTCCACTTAAAAAAAATGAAGAGCTCATAAACGTAAAAAAACTTTTTACTAATTTTATTTTTTCTCGTTTTTCTAATGGAATATAAATCATTAAGAAAGCAATTAATATTTGTATATAGAATGCTTTAAAAAAACTAATTTCTTTTATTACCATACATAAGCTATATAATCCTCCAATAATTGCTGCTAATATTGCTTTTTTAAATGAATATTTATATTTTAGGATTTTAAAGCTTACCATTATCAAAAATAAATTTACAATAAAATTTTCTAATATTAAAACATCTAAATATATCTCCATAACTTGCCTCCTCTTTAAAAATTATATAACTTAATCTATTAAAATTTTGTCACAAATTATCTCCAAGACCTCTTTTTCCTTCTAATTTTTTTTACATAATACTTCATTTAATTTCAGTATAATTTTATTAATCTTTTTTTACTTCTTTTCTTCCTATTGCTTTTATTAAAATCCTATGTTTTTTTGTAAAAATAATAAATTAACTGCTTTTAATTTTAAGCATAAAAAATACACCTCTTTTATAGAGATGTATTTTAATTTTATTCTATTTTCTTTTAATTTAAATAAAATTTTTTATTTTTATGTTTTTATTATTAGCTATTGAATTTGACCATCATCTATAGGTGAATTAATTTCACTTTGCTTTAAAGTATTTTTATTTACTTTAGGGACAATATTAATTGTATTAGCTCTTCCTTGTATAAACTTAGGTTTATCATACAATAAATCATTTTTATTGCTATACATATATGCCATATTAGAAATTTGCTCACCTATACTTTGGGCATACCAAGGAGATGTTGCATATTGATGCCATATATATTGGTTATTATGCATATATCTCATTTTATATAATGTATTTTGTTCATATTTAGAACTATTAATATAGTTTGTTGAAACAAACTCTGCTGCACCTGATATAGCTTTAGATACACTTGTCCATCCTTTATTATATGCATAAGTTGTTCCTGCAATTAAAGCTCTATTAGGGAAAACATTACTATTATCATAAGCACCTATTCCATATAAATTATACACAGTAGTAGGTTTACTTAATTTTATCATTTCATAGCCTATTAATTGACCTTTATCATTATATTTCTCTTTACTCATATCTGCTATTTCAGTTATAGTTACACCTTTTGCTAAAATACTTTTACCGTACCCTGTTTCATGTATTGATTGAGCAACAAAATATAAAGGATCTATAGAATAATTTTTAGCTGCTGATATAAATGCATTAGATTGTCCTTTTAAAACTCCTGCATCACTTTTTTCTAAATAAGAATCTAACGCACTAGCATTTATATTTCTAAATTTGTCAATTCTCAAAAATTGATATTGATTTTGTGCTTTATCTGGATTTATATATCCTTCAAAATAATCAGTACTATATTTTGGAACTCTTTCATGCTGAATTCTAACATATTCATTTAAAGACATATTATAATTAGTGTAAACTACTTTGCCATTTGATTGATTTATTTGTGAATTATCTGTATTTGGTTTATTTGTATCATTAGGTTTACTTTCAGTTCCAGAATTATTAGAGCTATTATTTCCATATTCTAAAATTTGAACATAATCCCCTGAAATATATCCTTCAAGACTTCCTTTTGATATCTTATACCATGAACCTGATTTTTCTATTATATTAAATTGATCGTTATTATTTAACGAACCTTTTACACTATAACTAGTTCCTGGGCCTGATCTTACTCTTAAATTACTTGTAACATTAACCACCTTTCCTTTAGTTGGTACTTTATTACTTTCATTTGGTTTCTGTGTATTTTGATTATTATCTTCATTAGGTTTGTTTTCTGGTTTACTACTATCATTAGGCTTACTCTCAGTTCCAGAATTATTAGAGCTATTATTTCCATATTCTAAAATTTGAACATAATCCCCTGAAATATATCCTTCAAGGCTTCCTTTTGATATCTTATACCATGAACCTGATTTTTCTATTATATTAAATTGATCATTATTATTTAGTGAACCTTTTACACTATAACTAGTTCCCGGACCTGACCTTACTCTTAAATTACTTGTAACTTTAACTACTTTTCCTTTAATGGGTACTTTATTGCTTTCATTTGGCTTTTCTGTATTTGGCTTATTATTTTCAGTTGGTTTTTGAGTTGAATTTTGTCCATTATTTGAACTTCCTTCTATTACAGCTACATAATCACTATGTACATATCCAACTTTTCCGTTTACATTTATTTTATACCATGAACCTGTCTTTTCTAATATATTAAACTCTTGGTTATTAGTTAAATATCCAATTACCTTCCCAGAAGTAGAAGCCTTATCTCTAAGCCTTAAATTAGTTTGTACATTTTTAACTTTTCCTTTTTTATTTGTAGTTGATGAACTATTCCCTTGAGATGTACTTCCATTTTCCTTTACATAATCTCCATGTATATATCCTGTTAAATTTCCAGATTTTATTTTATACCATACTCCACTTTTTCCTAATATATCAAAACTTTGTCCATTTCTTAATGAACCTACTACAGAACTGTTTGTACTTGGTGAAGTTCTTATTCTTAAGCTTGTCTGAACATTTACAACAATCCCTTTTTGAGCTAACCTAGCATTATTATTTAATGAATAATTATCTGAATTTAAATTATCTGCATATGAAATTTTATCATTTTTAGCCTGAACTCCTACAGCTGTAGAAGTAGCTAAAAGCATAGCCATTACTTTCTTCTTATCCATAAATTTTCCCCCATAAATTCTATTATTCTATTTAATTTTAACATATTATGTAATATAAGGTCAATTTAAGTAATAAATACTTTTTTTATAAATTTTTATATTATTTTGATAAAATTTATTTTCGTATCTTTATGATATAATTTTAAATGCAATAATTAAGAAAGGATTTTTCTAATATGAGAATAAATAAACTCTTTAGCAATTATGGTATTTGCTCAAGAAAACAAACTAATATTTTAATAAAAGAAAAAAGAGTTTTAATAAATGGAATTTTAGCAAAAGAAGGTCAGTGGGTTGAGGAAAGTGATGAAATATTATTAGATGGGAAAAAAATTAAAAAAGCTGATAATATCTATTTAGCTTTTAATAAACCTAGAGGTATTATTTGTAGTTCTTCAGAAGATTTAAATAATAACATAATTAAATTTTTAAATTTTAATGGTTATATATTCCCAATAGGACGTTTAGACAAAGAGTCAGAAGGATTAATTTTATTAACTAATGATGGTGACTTTGCTAATTCACTAATTAACTCAGAAAATTATCATCCTAAAGAATATGTAGTTAAGGTAAATAGAAATATTACAGATGAATTTTTAAACTCTATGTCTAAAGGAGTTAAAATTTTAAATACTATAACACGCCCTTGTATATTAAAAAGAATTTCTAATGATACATTTTCAATTATTTTAACTCAAGGATTAAATAGACAAATTAGAAGAATGTGCTTAAATTTCGGATATAGAGTTATATCTCTTAAGCGAATAAGAATAGTAAATATTCTTTTAGATAACTTACAAGAAGGTAAATTTAGAAATTTAACTGATGATGAAATATTAACTTTAAAAAATTTTTTATTTGAGAATAAAAACATATAAAAATAATTTTTCTCTAATTAAAATGCTTTTACATATTTTCTAAAAACACTTTAAAGATTAAAGCCCTTTTATTTTAAAATACAAAAATAAAAGCTAGCAATTTTTGCTAGCTTTTTATATTAACTATCTTTTTGTTTTTCTTAAGAAAGTTGGTATTGAAAGATCTACTTCATTTCCATAGCTTTCATCTGAAATACTGCTATTTTCTTCTTTATCAGCAGCAACTTCTTCTTCAACTTTAGTTTCTTTTACTACTGGCTTTTCAATAGCTTTTTTTATTTCAACTTTTGGTTCTACAGATTCTACTTCTTCTTCAAATCCTGTAGCTATTACTGTTATTCTTATTTCATCATTTAATGATTCATCTATAACAGCTCCAAAAATTATATTTGCATCTTGGTCAACAGATTCTCTTATAACATCAGCTGCTTCATAAACTTCTAATGCTCCTAAGTCTGCTCCACCAGTAAAGTTTAATATTACTCCACTAGCACCTTCTATTGAAGTTTCAAGAAGTGGTGATCCAATAGCTTCTCTAACTGCATCTGCAGCTCTATTATCTCCACTACCATGTCCAACTCCCATGTGAGCTAGTCCTTTATTTAACATAACTGCTTTTATGTCAGCAAAATCGGCATTAATAACCCCAGTTATAGTTATAAGGTCTGATATAGCTTGAACACCTTGTCTTAAAACATCATCAGCTAATTTAAAAGAATCTAATAGAGTAGTCTTTTTATCAGCCATTAATAAAAGTCTTTCATTAGGAATAATAACTAATGTATCTACTTTTTCTTTTAATTTAGCTATTCCCATTTCAGCATGTCTCATTCTTCTTTTACCTTCAAATGGGAAAGGTTTAGTTACAACCCCAACTGTTAATATGTCTAGTGATTTTGCAAGTTCAGCTACAACTGGTGCTGCACCTGTTCCTGTTCCACCACCCATACCAGCAGTTATAAATACCATATTAGCACCTTTTATTGCTGCTTTTATTTCTTCTAAACTTTCTTCTGCTGCTTTTTGTCCAATTTCTGGATTAGCACCAGCTCCTAGTCCTTTAGTAAGCTTTTCTCCAATTTGAATTTTTTGGTTAGCATGTGATAGCATTAAAGCTTGTTTATCAGTATTTATAGCTATAAATTCAACATTTTTAAGCCCTTCAACAATCATTCTATTAACGGCGTTACTTCCTCCGCCTCCACATCCAATAACTTTTATATTAGTTAATTCTTGCATATCCACTTCAAAATCTAACAAAATAATTCCTCCCTTAGAACATATCCCCTAGAAAATTTTTAAATTTTCTTATGATACTTTTATTTTCACTTTCACGTTTTTGTAACTCTTCTTTATCTTTTTTATATGCATTTTCATCTGTCTTTTTAATTTTAAATTCTTGTGTAAAATTTAAAGCCTCTTCATATATTAATTCTAACCTATCATGCACCTCTTTAACAATAGCTAATGAGGTAATATTTGAAATATTTTGCATTCCAAAGTCATTTTTTGTTACTATCTTTATTTTCTTATCTTTAAACTTCTGATGCACAACCTCATTTATACCTTCAAAATTAGTTATAGCATCACCAAGTAAAATTATACTACAAATGTCATCATAATGACCAGTTTTTTTTAATTGATTTTTTACATAATTAAGTATTTCTTCAATTCGCGCTTCACACACTTTATAAAATAGTTCTTTATCTACTTGCTTATTTCTAACTTGTACTTCTTTATTTCCTTTATCATTTATTGAACTTCTGTAAATAGAACTAAATTCTCTTTTTATTCCCTCTGCTTCAAATAAAGGTAATGCCATACATATTGAAAGATCACTAGTTATATTTCTTCCTCCAAGAGGTATGCTCATTAATTCTTTTAAGCCTTTATCTTCTACAACTGAAATTTCAGTTAATGCATCACCAATCTCTACCAGAGTAGTATTTTCTCTTAAAATAGATTCTGATAAAAATATTTTTCTTAATGATATTTGATTTACTAAAAATCCTTTTATTGAATATTTAGTACCTTTACATAATCTTCTATATGTATCTAAAACTTCTGTTTTTCCTTGTATAACAGAAAGATTTAGTTCTAATATAACTCCCTCTTGTCCAACTACTGTATTTAAATTTATCTTTCCATCTAATTTATAATAATTGATTACTATATCACATATTTCATAGCCTTCTTCAACTTTAATCTTATTTCTAACTTCATCAATTATTCTTTTTACATCTTTAGCCTTAACAGTATCTTCTAGCATTATTTGAGCTGGCACTTCGAAACATTTTATATTATTACTAGGTAACCCTATATAAATATCATTTATCTTTTTTCCTGTTTCTTCTTCTAATTTACTTAAAGCTTCTTCAAAGTATATTCTACATTTGTCTTCATTAGATATTACTCCATTTTCAACTCCTCGTACATTAACACAAGAACTTCCTAATATTTCAACATCTTCATTTTTTCTACTAACTCCAATAGATGCTGAAATTTTATGTGTTCCTATATCTACTGCTGTAATGAAAAATTCTTGCATTTAAAGTCTTCCCTCCTAATGTTTATAAGTATGTATATTCAACATACTTTCAAAAAATCCTCTTTTTATTATACCTCTTCTTATATGTTTTATAATAGATAAAATAATTAATACTTTATTAATTATTTTATCTATATCAAAATTTTTTTAATACATCATTAATCTATCAAACATTTCTCCATCAACTGAATAATCTTTTGCTACATTAATATCAACTTTCCCATTTTTTACAAGTTTAGTTAATGACATATCCATAGTTTGCATTCCAAATTTACTACCTGTTTGAATAGCTGAATCAATTTGATGAGTTTTTCCTTCTCTAATTTGGTTTTGAATTGCTGGTGTAATTATCATAGTTTCAAGTGCAGCTACTCTTTTACCATCACGACTAGGTATAAGCTGTTGAGATATTATTCCTTGTAATACTGCTGCTAATTGTACTTTTATTTGCTGCTGTTGATGAACTGGAAAAACATCAATAATTCTATCTATAGTTTTTGCTGAACCAATTGTATGCAAAGTAGATAAGACTAAATGCCCTGTTTCAGCTGCTGTAATAGCTATACTTATAGTTTCTAAATCTCTCATCTCTCCAATTAGAATAATATCAGGATCTTCTCTTAAAAGAGATTTTAAAGATTCACTATAACTTATACTATCTTTTCCTATTTCTCTTTGGTTAACTATACATTTTTTATGTGAATGTAAATACTCTATAGGATCCTCTAATGTTATTATATGCTCATTTCTTTTTTCATTTATTTCATTTATCATAGCAGCTAAAGTTGTGCTTTTACCACTTCCTGTTGGCCCTGTAACAAGTACAAGCCCTCTCCTCTTTTTACATAACTCTTTTAATATTGGAGGATGATTTAAAGCTTCTAAAGTTGGCGTTTTAGAATTCACAACTCTCATCGCTATTGCATCTGATCCTCTTTGCTTAAATATATTCACCCTAAACCTTCCTACATTTGCTAATGAATATGCTAAGTCCTTTTCTCCATGACTATCATATTCTTCAAATCTTTCTTTCAAAATTTCTTTTGCAAATCTTTTCACATCTTCTTGATGCAGAATTTCTTCTCCTAATTTTCGTAAATATCCACTCATTCTAATCATTGGAGGAACTCCAACTGTCAAATGAATATCTGATCCTCCCTGTAGTACTGTATCTGTTAAAAGTTCATTTAATGAATACATTTAAATAGCCTCCATATAAGTATTCTCATTTTATTCCCCTATTTATTATATCATGATATAGATTTCTCAGGAAATTTTAACCATGATAATTACTACTTATTTTAAATTTATAATTTATTATCGTTATAATTTAAAATAAAATTTAGCTTAATTCTCTTAATATAAATTTATTTTATATAATCTGTATTATATTCTTCTTTATGTAAAATATATAGTATAAAATTTCACTCAAAAAAAATAAAGTGTTTTTATAAGTATCTACTATTTTAATAGATATATCTAGAATTATATATTTAATGAATATTTCTGAAAATCAAATTATTTTTAAATAAAAAGATAGAAATCAGTACAATTTCTACCTTTTTTTATTTAACTAGTCTAATTA
>NZ_LTAY01000007.1 GCF_002050515.1 Clostridium thermobutyricum DSM 4928
GATATATTTATAACATTTTAGCTATATTATCTATATTTTTTTCAAATTATTAATTTAAGACTATTCAGATTAACACTTTGTATTTTATAATATTTTCTATATAATAGAAAAGATGAAAAACATATCATAAATATATTTTTCATCTTTAATACTATTTTACTAAATATTATTTTAAAATACAATATATAGATAATAGAATAAAAACCATTATATTCTAAAATTTATATTTAGCATAAAAATTTAATTCTTGCTTTTTGTGCAATTGGTGCTAAAGGAATAGCTATTATTATCCCAACAACAACTTCTGATAAATCTCCTACAAAATGAGATGCTGCATAAAGTATACTTCCAACAAAACCTACTGATGCTCCTGTAATTATTCCACCCATTATTGCATTTCCTATGAAATAACCAATTAAATTTACTATTGCCCCTACTATAAATGCACCTATATATTTTTTAATACTCTTCTTCTCAACTTTTTCTAATATACTTGCTACAGTTAATGCCATAAGACCTTTTATTATAAAAGTAAAAGGTGCCCATATTACATATCCAGCAGCAACATCTACTAAAGCCATTCCAATAGCAGCTGCTATAAATCCTTTTTTCTTTCCTAATAAAACTGCACCTGCTAAAACCATACAATCTCCTGGTTGTATAAAACCATTTAAAGTTGGTATCTTTACTATACTACCAGCAATAAAAATTAATGCTATCATAAGTGCTGTAAATATAAGCCCTACTATCTTTTTATGTTCACTACTGCGTTCCATCTCTCTTGCCTCCTAATTTCTTCTAAAATAACTATATATGTATAAATGCTTTTTTTCAATGTCATCAAATATTGGTCATATTTTTTTTACATTTGTAGTTTGTTAAAATAATCTTTTTATATACTGTTTTTCTTAGTTTAAGCCATTTTTAAAATTAATTAATAGCATTTGCTTTAATTTTTTATTCATATTTATACTTAAAATTGTACCGGTTCATTTTTTCAAAATCATGTAAAATAAAAAAATTTTTATTTATACTTTCTAAATAAAATTTATTTTTTAATAATAAAAAAGAAGCCAAATAGCTTCTTTTAAATTATTCTACTTATATATTT
>NZ_LTAY01000009.1 GCF_002050515.1 Clostridium thermobutyricum DSM 4928
CTCATTCGGAAATCTTCGGATCTCTGGCTATGTGCGCCTACCCGAAGCTTATCGCAGCTTATCACGTCCTTCATCGGCTCCTGATGCCAAGGCATTCACCATACGCCCTTTGTAGCTTGACCTATTAATTAGTCATGTTTCAGATTTTACAATCTTGAATTAGTCACAAAGAATAGTATTTAAAATACATTTTCTTGGCTTTGTTGTATCAACAATTTAATTTCATGTGTAATTTTCAAAGAACAAATGGTGGGTCTAAATGGACTCGAACCATCGACCTCACGCTTATCAGGCGTGCGCTCTAACCAGCTGAGCTATAGACCCATATGGTGGAGGTAAGGAGATTCGAACTCCTGACCCCCTGCGTGCAAGGCAGGTGCTCTCCCAACTGAGCTATACCCCCATATTACTAAGAGATCATGTATCTCTCAAAACTGAACAGATATAAACAACTGAAACCTTCTTTTAAATAAGAAATTCGTCTTTTCCGAATTTTTTATTTACTAGTCAAACTTCTTGTTTGCTAGATTTCTCCATAGAAAGGAGGTGATCCAGCCGCAGGTTCTCCTACGGCTACCTTGTTACGACTTCACCCCAATCGCTGACCCTACCTTAGGTCGCTGCCTCCTTGCGGTTAGCTCACGAACTTTGGGTATTGCCAACTCTCATGGTGTGACGGGCGGTGTGTACAAGGCCCGGGAACGTATTCACCGCGACATGCTGATTCGCGATTACTAGTAACTCCAGCTTCATGTAGGCGAGTTTCAGCCTACAATCCGAACTGAGACCGGTTTTAAAGTTTTGCTCCACCTCGCGGTATCGCGTCTTTCTGTACCGGCCATTGTAGCACGTGTGTAGCCCTAGACATAAGGGGCATGATGATTTGACGTCATCCCCACCTTCCTCCCGGTTAACCCGGGCAGTCTCGCTAGAGTGCTCAACTAAATGATAGCAA
>NZ_LTAY01000010.1 GCF_002050515.1 Clostridium thermobutyricum DSM 4928
ATATTATTTTGAGTTTTCAAAAAAAAGTATTTTCATAAGTTGTATTATTTTTTTGATTCTTAAAAAAATATGATTATGATTTAAATTTTTATTAAGTATTTGGAAAAAATACAATATTATGAATAAAATAATCTAACTCATTAATAATATAAGATATAAACAAAAGTTAGGGGTGATATAGATGAACGAAAAAATATTAAATCTTATAGATGAGTATAAAGATACAGAACAATGTTTAACTTTAGGATTACAACAATTGCCACATAATCAAAATGCTAGAGCAAAATTAGAAGTTTTAAGAATGGTAATAATGGATTTAGAAGAATCAATAAAGTAGTTAGATAAAATCTTATGAATTGACTAATAATTGGAATGATTTTATAATTATTATATAAGTAAAATTAGAAATTTTGGTATTCATAGGAGGAAGGATTTAATGATAGAAAAAATAAGCACAAATAAGGCACCACAAGCTATAGGACCATATTCACAAGCTATAAAATTTAATAATATGTTGTTTACATCAGGACAAATAGCTTTAGATCCAGAAACAATGGAAGTTGTTGAAGGTGATGTAAAAGTTCAAGCTGAAAGAGTAATGAAAAATTTACAAGCTGTTTTAGAAGAAGCTGGAGCAAATTTTGATCATGTAATAAAAACAACTTGTTTTTTAGCTGATATGGGAGATTTTGCAGCTTTTAATGAAGTATATGGAAAATACATAACTAATGCACCTGCAAGATCATGTGTAGCTGTTAAAGAATTACCTAAAAATGTGCTATGTGAAGTAGAGGTAATTGCATATCTATAAATTTAATTTAATTACTATATAAAAAGCAACCTTTTATAGGCTGCTTTTTTTGATATAATAATTTTGGGAAAAAATTATAATTATGTTAAAATTTAAATGATTTATGTTATAGTATAATTATATAAATTTTATTAAAAAATTAGGTGATACATATGAATAAAAAGATAATTAGAAAAAATATTTCAGAAAAAAGAGATAATTTAATAGAAAGAGAAACTTTAGATAGAAAAATAATTAAAAAATTTATTAATCTAAAAGAATATAAAGAAGCAGAAAATATATGTATTTATGTTAATTATAAATCAGAAATAAATACAAAAGAGATAATAAAAATAAGCTTAGAAAAAGGAAAAAGTGTTTTTGTTCCAAGAATTAAGAAAAATAGAGAAATGGATTTTATAAAGATAAATTCATTAGAAGATTTAGAAGAAAATAAAATGGGAATTTTAGAACCAAAAGATAATTTTAATAAAAAACCAGATAAAATAGATTTAATGATATTACCAGGGTTAGCATTTGATTTAAATGGTGGAAGAATAGGATATGGTGGCGGATATTATGATAGATATTTAATGAATAAAAATGAAGTTTTAAAAATATCTTTATGTTATGAAATTCAGATAATAGATAAAATACCAATGGAAGAACATGATATAGAATACGATTATTTAATTACAGAAAATAGGGCTTTAAAAAGAAAATAATATTTTATGGGGGCGGAATTTATGGGAAATTATAAGAGAGGAACAGTTTGTGTACAAGGAGGCTATGAACCTAAAGTTGGAGAACCAAGGGTTCTTCCTATTTATCAAACTACAACATATAAATATGATGATCCAGATCATTTAGAAAGACTTTTTAATTTAGAAGAAGAAGGACATTTATACACAAGAATATCAAATCCTACAGTAGAGGCTTTAGAAAAAAAATATGCTGAACTTGAAGGTGGAGTAGGGGCGGTTTCTACATCTTCAGGACAAGCTGCTATATTAAATGCTATTTTAAATATATGTAAAGCAGGAGAAAATATTATATCTACAACTACTTTGTATGGTGGAACAATTAATTTATTTACTGTAAATCTAAAAAATATTGGGATAGAAGTTAGATTTGTAAATCCAGATGCTAAAGAAGAGGAGATAGTTTCATTAGCAGATTCAAAAACTAAACTTATATATGGAGAAACTATAGGCAATCCAAGTTTAAATATACTTGATATAGATAAGTTTTCAAAAGTAGCAAAAAATATAGGAATTCCATTAATTGTAGATAATACAGTTGCAACTCCAATACATTGTAATCCAATAAAGCATGGAGCAAATATTGTTATTCACTCTACAACAAAGTATTCTGATGGACATGCCCAAGCTATAGGAGGAATTATAATAGATGGGGGGAATTTTAATTGGAATAATGGAAAATTTCCTGAACTTACAGAACCAGATCCAAGTTATCATGGAATGAGATATGTAGATACTTTTAAAGAGGCAGCTTATAGTGTCAAGCTTAGAGTAACACTTATTAGAGATTTAGGAAATGGACTTAATCCATTTAATGCTTATTTAACGAATTTAGGATTGGAAACATTACATTTAAGAATGGAAAGACATTCATATAATGCATTAAAGTTAGCAAAGTGGCTTAAAAATCATCCAAAAGTTAGTTTTGTAAATTATCCTTTTTTAGAAGATAGTAATGAATATTATAAAGCAACAAAATATTTAGAAAATGGAGCTAGTGGTATATTAAACTTTGGAATAAAAGGTGGAATAAAGGAAGCTAAAGAATTTATGAAAGGATTAAAATTAACTTCTTTAGTTGTACATTTAGGAGATTCAAGAACATCAATTCTTCATCCAGCAACAACAACACATAACCAACTTGATGAAAAAGCACAAATAGAAAGTGGTGTTACAAAGGATATGATGAGAGTTTCAGTTGGAATAGAAGATATAAACGACATAATTATAGATTTTGAGAATGCGTTTTTAAAAATATAGTTTATAAAAATTTTTATGTATTATATAAAATTTTTTTTTAATATATACGATAATAAACAAGGGTATTTTTTAGGAGGAAGTTAAAATGGAAGATGTATCAAGAAAACTAGAGGTTATGTTATCTAAGTTACAGAAAATGAATATAAATATGTTAAATTTATGGTTTCCACATTTAGATAAAGAAGAGATTTTAAAAGTATTAAGAGAATCAAATAAATTTAAATTTGAAGGTGAATATGTAAGAGTAAAAACTTATGAAGAGATATATGAAGAAGAACTTAAAAGAAAAATAGAGGATATAGAAAACGGTGATTTTAATGAAAATAAAAAAGTAGTTAAAAAAGAGAATGAAGAAAAAATAGAAGAGATAGAAAATAAAATTGAAGAGCCTATAGTAAATAAAAATGAAACTATTAAAAAAGAGTCAAAAGCAAAAAAAATAAATTTTGCTAATAACATAATAATTGAAGAACAATCTTTAGATATAAATAGAATAAATGGTGCTGAATTAGAATATGATGATATTTTAAGAATAATAAAAGAGTACAATGAAAATGTGGAATTTAGATTAGAAAAATTTGATGGGAATTCTTTTGATGCAAAGTTAAAATCGATTTTAGAGTTCTATGGAAATAAATATAACTTAGAAGAAGAAAAGATTGATGACAAAGACTTAGGAATATCTATGTATTCACTAACTAATAAGAAGAAAAATTTAGAGGCTGGATATGTTGTTATTTCACCTGTTTTAGATGAAAAAATAGTTGAATATATGTCAGATAATTATTCAGATGAAGTTATTTATTTCTGTCCTATAAATGGAACTACAAAAGAATTTGAGTTTGATTTAAATGAGTTTTTCGTAAAAGATACAAGTAAGATATTTAAAAAGTTTTTAAAGAAATGTGTGGTGTCAGAAGAAAAAGAGATAAAAATAAAAAAAGTGGATATTATAACTGGAATATAAAAAAGACAGCTTAAAATAAGCTGTCTTTTTATATTAAAATATTAATTATTTACACATTCTTTCAAGTAATGAGAGAATTAATCCACAAATTTATAAAATATTGTGGAAAGAAAAATTTCTTTTTCTATTAGATTTCTTTAGTTTCTATTTCTTTTAATAGTCTAGCTTTGAATTCTTCAAAATTCATTGATCCTTCATCACCATTTTTTCTACTTCTTACAGAAACTGATTTTTCATTAGCTTCTTTTTCACCAACAACTATGATATAAGGAGCTCTTTCAAGTCTAGCTTCTCTAATTTTATATCCGATTTTTTCAGCTCTGAAATCACCTTCAACTCTAACACCGCTATTTCTTAAGCTTCTTATTACTTCATCAGCGTAATCATTGTATTTATCTGAGATTGGAAGTAATTTAACTTGTACTGGTGCAAGCCAAGTTGGAAGTGCTCCAGCATATTTTTCAATAAGCATTGCAAGAGTTCTTTCATAACATCCAATTGAAGATCTGTGAATTATATAAGGTAATTTTTTATCTCCATTTTTATCTACATAAGTCATATTAAATCTTTCAGCAAGAGCAAAGTCTATTTGAACAGTGATTATTGTATCTTCTTTTCCATGAACATTCTTGAATTGGATATCAAGTTTTGGTCCGTAGAATGCAGCCTCATCATCAGCTTCAACATAGTTTATTCCTAAGTGATTTAATATATTTCTCATTATATCTTGAGTTGATTCCCAAGCTTCTGGATTATCAATATATTTTTCTTTATTTTTTGGATCCCATTTTGAGAATCTGTAAGTTATATCTTTTTCTATTCCTAGAGTAGTCATAACGTAGTCTATAAGATCTACAACCCCTCTAAATTCATCTTCTAATTGTTCTGGAGTAACAACTAAATGTCCATCAGCAAGAGTAAATTGTCTAACTCTTATAAGACCATGCATTTCACCTGAAGCTTCATTTCTAAATAGAGTAGAAGTTTCAGCATATCTTAATGGAAGATCTCTGTAGCTGTGTTGTTCAGCATTGTATATTGTGTATTGGAATGGACAAGTCATAGGTCTTAAAGCAAGAACTTCATCATCTTTTTCTTCATCACCTAAAACAAACATACCATCTTTATAGTGATCCCAGTGTCCTGAAACTTTGTAAAGATCACTTTTAGCCATTAGAGGAGTTTTAGTTAAAATATATCCTCTTTTTTCTTCTTCATCTTCAATCCATCTTTGAAGTACTTGAACTATTTTAGCTCCTTTTGGCATTAATAATGGAAGACCTTGACCTACTTTTTCATCAGTCATAAATAATTTTAATTCTCTTCCTAATTTATTGTGGTCTCTTTTTTTAGCTTCTTCTAAAGCTTCTAAGTGTTCTTCTAAGTCTTTAGCTTTTAAGAATGCAGTTCCATATATTCTTGAAAGCATTTTATTTTTTTCGTCACCTTTCCAGTAAGCACCAGCGCTTCTAAGAAGTTTAATAGCTTTAATTGGTTTTAAAGCCATTATGTGTGGACCAGCACAAAGATCAGTAAAATCACCTATTTTATAGAATGAAATTATTTCTCCTTCTGGTAAATCATTTATAAGCTCAACTTTATAAGGTTCATCTTTCATAAGCTCTAAAGCTTCATTTCTTGGAAGTTCAAATCTTTCAATTTGAGGATTTTCTTTTACTATTTTTTTCATTTCTGTTTCAATTTTTTCTAAATCTTCTGCAGAGAAAGCATTTTCTTTATCAAAATCATAGTAAAATCCATTTTCTATAGCAGGTCCTATAGCAATTTTAGCTTCTGGGAAAAGTCTTTTAACAGCATAAGCTAAAACATGTGAAGCTGTATGTCTTAAAGCATCTTTTCCTTCTTGAGAATCAAAAGTGCAGATAGCAACCTCTGCATCTTCATTTAAAATATATCTAAGGTCAACAACTTTATCATTAACCATTCCGCAAAGTGCATTTCTTGCTAATCCTTCGCTTATTCCTTTTGCTACGTCTAATATAGAAACTCCAGCTTCAAATTCTTTAACTGAACCGTCTTTTAAAGTAACTTTTATCATTTTTAAAACTCCTCTCGTTATATATTCTTAATTGATTTCAAAATAAAAAAACTTCGGCTCTATAGAAAACTATAGAGACGAAGTAATATCCGTGGTTCCACTCTAATTATTCATATAAAATTATATGAATCACTTTTATTATCGTAACGTGATAAAACCGGACTGTATTAAAGTCGCTCGGAGGTGGTTTTCTGTTATGCTCAAATAAAAATACTTTCAGCTAATGTATTTTCTCTCTGGAAGTGAGTTGTATAACATACTCTTTCTCGTCAATGCGTTAATTATTGATTTTGTATATATTATAGTAATTACAATTGTATATGTCAACATATAAACTGTAAATATAATTATTCTATTTTGTATATTTCATTACAAATATTTTGTAATTCTAAAGTTTGAAGTAAATCTTCAGGATAATAAGAATTTCCCATTATTGAAAAAATTATATGATCTTTTTTATATCCTTCTTTATAAAGTTTAAGATCTTTTGTAATTCGTTTAACAATATTTTTAGATGCATTTAAAATAGTCATTAATTCTTTAATTGAATAATAAGGCTTATTTAATATTTTATAAAGTTTCTTTTGAAGATTTATCTTATATTCTATATCTTTTTCAATATTATGATGTGGTCCATTTTTACCTCTATGATGTTCATTACACAAGTGCATATAGTTAATTTCTATATCAAAGCCACCTTCAGAGCGATGAACTATATGATGTATATCAGCTGGTTTTTTACAAATCTCGCAAAAGTACAATATATATCCTCCTTTATTATAAAATTATGTTTAATAACTTTATAGGAAAATTATAAATTAATAAACAGGAAGAATCAAATCCATTTATTATAAAAGAAGGCAAATTGCTTGTGATGATATTCCAAGTTCTTCACCAGTAAAACCAAGTTTTTCTTCAGTTGTAGCTTTTATATTTATTTGGTCTATATTTATATTTAAAGCATTTGATATATTTTCTCTCATAATTTGAATATGAGGAGCCATTTTAGGTTTTTGGGCTATTATTGTGGAGTCAATATTTCCAATTGTAAATCCATTATCATATAGAAGTTTTCCAACAGCCTCTAAAAGCTTTATACTAGAAATACCTTTATATTTTGGATCAGTATCAGGGAAATGCTTACCAATATCTCCAAGGGCTGAAGCACCTAATAAAGCATCCATTATTGCATGAATTAAAACATCAGCATCAGAATGACCTAAAAGTCCAAGAGTATGGTCTATTTTAACTCCACCTAATATTAAATCTCTATCTTTTACTAAACGATGAACATCATATCCAAGTCCAATACGCATAAAAATATCACCTCTTTAAAAAATCTTCTTTAATTTTAACATAAATATTTGTAACAAAGAAGAAAGGGTATGGTACTTTAGCTTTTTTGTATTTAAAATCTACATAAATCACGTTTTTTCTCCTCATAATTAATCCTGATAAAAATAATTTATAGTATAGTATATTAAAATAAGTATAATATTGATAACATATAGTTTTTTCTTAACTATATTAGTTAAAAATTTTTTATTTTTAGGGTATAATTGTAAATATATAAAAGAAGTATGAGGATGGGGTATTGTGATAAAATTTAAGAGGAATAAATATGCTTTTTCAAAAGCAGCAAGTTTATTATCTGTAGGAAAAGAATTTGATAAGAAGAGAGGGGAACAACTTTCTTTACTAAGAAAAGAAGTATATCTTTATGATGTGCACATAAAAGAATTATCAAAATTAAATCCAACATATGATGTAAGGAATTTAATGTTGAATTTAGCTTTTTTTATAATGAATGATGTAGAGCTTTTAGAAATTTTAAATGAAAGAAGAAAACTTAATATAAGTCTTCTTAGTAGAAAAACGAGAATAGGAAAAAATTTTATAGATAAATGGTCAAAGTACATAATTTTTTATACTATTTTATTTTCAAATCCAAACTATAAATTTATTCAGGATTATTTTAGAATAGTAGATTTAGAAAAAACAAATTCTTCACAAAATTTAAGTGTTATGGAAGAAGAGCAGAATAGCAAAGGACTAGTTATAAAGAAAAATGAGCATTCAATTAATCTTTTAACTAGTACAGGTGAAATTATAAAGACAAAAAAAGTAGATGTAGAAATAGGGCAAGAGCATTATAGCAGTGGTAAAAGCTTTTTTAAAAAGAATAAGTTAAAGCTTTTTTTAGGATTTATTATAATTATGGTACTAGTAGGAGGGTTCTTTTATCAGTATAATAAAAAAATAACAACTATAATGATTCACACAACATCTCAAATTAAAATGGAAACAAATAGATTTAATAAAGTTTTATATTCATATTCAAAAACTGAAAAGGGAGAAGCTTTATTAAATGAAATAAAACCTAATGGAGAAAATTTAGATACAGCAATTTTGGATACAATAAAATATGCGGAAAAAAATAAAATGATGCCTGAAAAGGGATTGTTAATAACTATAAATGGAACATCTGTTAATATAAAAACATTAAAGAAAACAGGTGAATATATTTATAAGAATAAGATAAATGTAGATATAAATAATAATGGTATACAACATAAGTTATACACAATAATAAAAAACCAAAAGGAAGAAGATTAATGAATAGAACTAGATATAAATATATAAACAAAAGAGGAAAAGAAAAGGAAACTAGCAAAAAGGTTAATCAAAAAGTTATAATTCATGATGATAGACCAGAAGAGATTAGATTAAATAAATATATAGCTGAAACTGGATATTGCTCAAGAAGAGAAGCAGATAAATTAGTTGAAGAAGGTAAAGTTTACGTTGACGGTGAAAAAGCCTTAATGGGTCAGAAAATAAAAAAGGGTCAAAAAGTAGAAGTTAATGGGAAGGTTGTTAGTAAAGAGGAAGAACTAGTTTATATAGCTTTAAATAAACCAGTTGGAATAACTTGTACTTCAGAAAAAAAAGTAAAAGGAAATATAGTTGATTTTGTAAATCATGAAAAAAGAATATATAATATTGGGCGATTAGATAAAGATTCACAAGGTCTTATATTAATGACTAATGATGGAGATATAGTAAATAAGATACTTAGAGCTGGTAATTATCATGAGAAAGAATATATAGTAACTGTAAATAAAAAGATAACTCAAGAATTCATAAATAGAATGAGCAATGGAGTTGAGATATTAGATACTATAACTAATAAATGTTTTGTAAAAAAAGAAGGTGAGAAAGTATTTAGAATAATACTTACTCAAGGATTAAATAGACAAATTAGAAGAATGTGTGAAGCCTTAGGATATGAAGTTACTAAATTAGAGAGAATTAGAATAATGAATATTAATTTAGGTAATTTGAAAATAGGGGAATGGAGAAATCTAACTTATAAAGAGCTTAGAGATTTAAATGAATTAATAAAAAATTCTAGAAAATAGGAATAATAAATAGTCTACAGATAAATAATATCTGTGGGCTATTTTTTTTAATAAATTATATAATTATCAAAAAAAGTATGTTAATACAAAAAATTACTAACAGTGTCCACAGGTGCCTGTGGATAACTTGTTACAAGTTTGTTGATATTCCTGTAGATAAAATGTTTTTTAGTGCAGAATAAGTGAAAAATATGAGATTCTATGTAAAAAAATATACAAAAGGAGAAAAATTAGTATGGTAAAAAGGGCTTATAGACTTAACTTAAAGAGTTTGTGGATAATAATTTTATTAACAGTTTCCACACAATGTATGTGGATAACTTCATATGCTCTAGAGGATGGAACTATAATTGATAAAAAAATAAATCAAAAAACTAAATGTTTAAATGTAAATATGAATATTCCATATATAAAGGGAAGCATAGGGATAATTGCAAATGAAATTATAGATAATAATACAAATGTTTATATAGAAGAAGCAAAAAGAGCTGAACAAGATGCACAAGCTGGAGGTAATACTTGTTCGAATTATGAATTAAGTTCAGTATATTCTAAAACAAGAGAAACAGAAAATATTATAAGTTTGTTTATAGATTATTATCAATATTTTGGCGGAGCTCATGGTATGACATATAGAAAAGCATATAATATAGATAAGAAAACTGGACAAATTTTAAATTTAAGTGATTTGTTTAACATTAATTATGATTATAAGAGTAAAATAGATAATATTATAAGAGAACAAATAGCAAGCAATAAAGATAAATATTTTGACAAAGGTTCAAAATTTAAAGGAATAGATAATAGCACATTATTTTATCTAGATTCTACAAACTTAATAATATATTATGGATTATATGAACTAGCTCCTTATGCAGGAGGAATAATTCAATTTAAAATAAATTTAAATGATTTAAAAGATGGTTTAAATTATAATAAATTTTAAAGAGATTAAATGAGGTGAAGAGATGGGGAATTTAAAAAAAGTATTTTTAGATCAAAAAGAATTTTTTAAGACAGGGAAGACAAAAAATATTGATTTTAGAATAGATGCATTAAAAAAATTAAAAAAAGCAATTAAAGAAAATGAAGAGGATTTTTTGATAGCTTTAAATAAAGATTTAGGGAAAAGTAAATTTGAAGGATATGCAACAGAAATAGGTATAGTATATGATGAAATAAATATACACCTAAAAAATTTAAGATATTGGGTAAGAAAGAAAAAAGTTAAGAGTTCAATTATATATTTTCCAAGCAAAAATTATATTTATAAGGAACCTTATGGAGTTGCTCTTATAATAGGACCATTTAATTATCCATTTCAATTAGTTATTGCTCCATTAATAGGTGCAATTAGTGCTGGAAATTGTGCAGTTATAAAGCCATCAGAAAGTTCTCTTAATACAGCCTTATTACTTGAGAAAGTAATTAATAAAATTTTTCAAGGAAATTATATAAAAGTAGTTGCCCCAACAGAAGGAAAAGAAGCAGTAACTGAACTTATAAATACACCTTATGATTATATATTCTTTACTGGAAGTGTAGGTGTAGGGAAGATAGTTATGGAAGCAGCAGCTAAAAATTTAACTCCATTAACACTTGAACTTGGAGGAAAAAGTCCATGTATAGTTGATAAAGATAGTAAAATAGAATTAGCTGCTAAAAGAATAGTTTGGGGAAAACTATTAAATGCTGGACAAACTTGTGTGGCTCCAGATTATTTAATGGTTCATAAAGATATAAAAGATGAACTTTTAAAGAAATTAGTTGAAGAGATAGAAAAACAATATGGAAAAGATATAAAAAATAATGAAGAGTATCCAAGAATAATAAGAGAGCGTGATACTGAAAAGTTAAAAGAATATTTTAATGATGGAAAAATATATTATGGTGGAGAGTATGATATAAGTGATAGATTTATACATCCAACTATACTTACAGATGTACAAGCTAATAGCCCTGTTATGGAAAATGAAATATTTGGACCAATATTACCAGTAATAGAGTTTTCAGATATTGATGAAGCTATTAATTTTGTGAATAGTAGACCAAAACCATTAGCTTTATATTACTTTTCAGAAAGTTCTAGTAATATAGAAAAAGTATTAAAAGATACAACTTCAGGAGGAGTTACTATAAATGATACTGTTATTCATGTAGCACAAACATCATTACCTTTTGGAGGAGTAGGAAATAGTGGAATGGGTGATTATCATGGAAAAGCAAGCTTTGAAACTTTTTCACATAGTAGATCAGTTGTAAAAAGAGGTACATTTATTGAATTTAATATAAGATTTGCACCTTTTAAAGATAAAATAAAATTACTTAAAAAAGTTATGAAGTAAAAGGAAATGGGGGAGTTTATATGAGAAAAATATTAGCATTTGATATTGGAGGAACTAATATAAAGTTTGGAGTATTAAATGAATTAGGTGAAATTTTAGAAAAAGGGAAAATAAAGACAAGAGTAGAATCAGAAGAAGTTTTTATAAATAGTTTAATAGAAATAATTGAAGAAAAGAAAAATGAAATTGAAGGTGTAGCTTTAAGTATGCCAGGATTCATAAATGTAGAAAAAGGGATGCCAACAGCTTGTTATGCTATTCAATGTATGGTAAATAAAAGTATAACTGAAATTATTAAAGATAGGACAGGCTTAAATGCAACTATAGAAAATGATGGAAAATGTGCAGCGCTTGCAGAAAAATTTAATGGAAATGCTGTAGAATGTGATAATTTTATTTGCATAACTGTTGGAACAGGAATTGGTGGAGGATTATTTGTAAATGGAAAAATAGTTCGTGGATATTCTTTTAGAGGTGGCGAATTTGGTTTTATGGTTTGTGAAGGGCTAGAAAAAGATGATGTAAATGACAGCATTATGAGTAAAAAAGCTTCTACTATAGCATTGATAGATAAATACAAAAAATATAAAGGAATAGATTCTAATGTAGAGATTGAAGGCAAAGAGGTATTTTTAGAAGGAGAAAAAGATACTAAAGTTAAAGAACTTATAGAGGAGTGGTATACTTCATTAGCAATTGGAATAGCAAATCTATCAGCTATAATTAATCCAGAAAAAATAATTATAGGTGGAGGAATAAGTGAAAGAGAAAACTTTTTAGAAGGTGTTGAAAAAGCATTAAATAAAATTCTTTGGTGGAATGATATTAATGCGAAAATAGAAGTTTGTAAACATAAAAATGATGCAGGACTTATTGGAGCTGTATATAATTATTTAAATTCTTAAAAAGTTACGATCTATAATATTAATTATAAAAATATGTAGAATTTTATAGCAGAGAGCATTTATGTTTTATATTTAATAAATGTTCTTGTTATTATAGAATTATTATTTTTATTTTATACATTATGTATATTAGAAATATTAAACCAATACACTAAAACTAATATATATTATATATTTATTATATTGAAAATGGACTAGTTATTTAAAACTAGTCCATTAATTTTACTCAATTAAAAATTTTTCTTTACCATTTTTAGATATGAATATTGCTAATATAAGACCTATTATACAGAAAGCTGCAGAAGCCATAAAAAGATTAGCATATCCTTTGTCAAGTGTGCTTTGGAAAGCAGTTGTTATAGAATCTTTTGCACCAGCTAATTGGCTTAAATAATGTGTTTTAAAATTTATAAATTGTGGGTTATTACCCATAAGCTTTCCAACATGATCTAATTTACCTACAACTAAATTATGAATTAAATCATAAATATTATTAGATGAAGCATTTTGGAATGTGTTACTAACACTTCCTCCACTCATCAAATTAGCGCCATGAGTCATAGATTCAGGTAATTTAGGCATAGCCTTAGCAATATTTTTTGGAACATTTTGTGCAGCTGTTGAAATAAAGTTAACTAAAAAGTTAGGGCCAACAGCAACTCCAATTGAACGAACAAGCGCAACGGTAGATTGTCCCATTGTAGCCTGAGATTCAGGAACAAGTTTTAACATTAAATAGTTAAGTGGAGTTGCAAAAGTGAATCCAAATCCAAATCCAAGAATTGCTATACCTATAAGTAAATTAGCTAATCCTGGATGGTTAGAAGTTACTAATGCAAAATACAGACATCCTGAAATTGAAATTATAAATCCTAATAAAAGAACTATTTTAGCTCCAATTTTATCTATTAATTTACCACTAACAACAGATGATATTCCCATAAATACTGCAAATATAGTAGAGAAATATCCACCAGTACCAGAAGGTAATTTAAGAACATTATCACTATATTGTGGTAAGAATACTAATGACATAAGTCCACAACCAACTATTAAACTTATAGTAAGAGTTATTACTATATCTTTATTTTTAAAATAATTTAAATTCAATACTGGATCTTGAGCTTTTTTTTCAACAAAAATAAATAGTGGTATGCAAATTACAAATATAATTAAGTAAGGAAGTACATCCTTAGAAGTTAATGATTTGTAGAAATTATCAAATTTTAAATTAGTTAGTGCATACATTATAGAAAGTATTAAAACTCCAAGAACTATTGAACCTTTAAGATCAAGCTTAGATTTTTCTGTATCTCCAATACTTTCCTCAAGTTTTAATCCTAAAATAATTACTATAATACTTATAGGGATATTTATAAAGAATAAAACCCCCCAATTTTTATCACTAAATATTTGTAATAATCCGGAACCTAAAGTTGGTCCAACAACTGTACATATTCCAAATATTGCTCCTATAAAACCAAGAGCTGAACCTCTTTTTTCTGGTGGAAAAGATGTTCCAATATAAGTAGTAGCAATTGGCATAATACCACCGCCACCAATAGCTTCAATAACTCTAAATAATAGAAGCATTGAATAGCTTTCGAATATGTTTGAAAGTCCACAAAGAAGTGAACCTACAGCAAATAGTATAATTGAGATCATATAAATTTTCTTTCTTCCAAATTTGTCTGAAAGTTTACCCATAACAGGCATTGCTACAGCATAAGCAAGAGTATAGATTGTAATCATCCAAATACTAGATGATTGACTTACATTTAAACCACTGGCAATTATGTTTCTAGCTGGAGATACTATCCCAGAATCTAGTGCTCCCATAGCAATACCTAGAAGGAAAACTATCATAGCGACTTTAGTTGATGCTTTTTTCATTTGTTTTCACTCCTAAAAATTTTTTCTTTTGTATAATCAAGTGTCACATTTGTTACTTTTGATAAACTAGATTATAATTAAATAAGAAAATATAGTCAATAGAATAGAACTAACTTACACAGAAGGGAAGTTTGTGTGACATGGGAGATTTTAACATAAGAAAAAAGAGTGATAGATCCGTGAAGTTAATTTGCAATTCTATGTTTGAATTATTAAAAGAAAAGAATTTTGAAGATATTTCAATAACAGAACTTTGCAACAAAGCAGAGCTTGCAAGAAAAACTTTTTATAGAAATTTTAAATCTAAAGAGGATGTTATTAAAAAAAGTATTGATATGATGTTTAGAGAATTTTCAAATGAAGTTCATATTGATAAAGATATTGAAGCCGAAAAATTGGCATATGAATATTTTAAATTTTGGTACAGGCGTAAAGAATTTTTAAATTTAATTTTTGAAAATAATCTATTTAATATAGTTAATTGTCAATACGACTTATATATGCGGGGATTTAGACTCATGATGAAAGGTGAGGAAGAAATGAGTAAAGATTTAGAGTACTTTATAATTTTTATTTCAGGTGGATATTGGAATATGCTTCAACATTGGGTTAGAAAAGGTTTCTCAGATAATCCAGAAGAATTAGCAAAGATATGGGGAAAGCATTTAAATAAAATAAAGTGTGATATATAAAATAAAAGATAAAGAGGCTTTTTAGTAAGAATATATAAAATATATGATTAATATAAAAATTAGTTTTAGATTTTGAATTTTATTTATAAAATAAAGGACTAATCTTTAAGATTAGTCCTTTTAAATTATTTATTTATACTTTCACGTATCATTTTAGAAATTTGAATTATAACTGTTGGTAAGAAAGCGAATAAGTATATTAATCCAACATTACTAGCACTAAGAGGTGCAACTTCGAATAAATCAGTAACTCCAGGAACAAATAAAACAATATTAACTAAAACTACACCAGTTATAAATGCATACCAACTATATTTATTAGTAAATAATCCAAGTTTAAATATAGATTGTTTGCCTCTACAGTTAAATCCGTGGAATAATCTTGCTAAACAAAGTGTTGAGAATGCCATTGTACTAGCAACTTCTTTTCCAGATTTAAGACCAATATAAAATGCAAAAAGAGTAAATATAGTAATTACAATACCTTCAAAAGCAATTTCTTTTATAAATCCTTTTGTAAGAATAGATTCTTTACTATCTCTTGGTTTTTCATTTAATATATCTTTTCTTCCTTTTTCAACTCCAATTGCAATAGCAGGTAAACTATCAGTTACAAGATTGATAAATAATAAGTGTACTGGAGCAAATGGAGCTGGAAGAGCAGCTAAAGATGCATAAAGTACAGCGATTATAGCAGAAGTATTACCTGATAAAAGGAATTTGATTGAATTCTTTATATTAGCATAAACATTTCTACCATTAGCAACAGATTTTACAATTGTAGCAAAGTTATCATCAGTTAATATCATTGAAGAAGCATCTTTAGAAACTTCAGTTCCTGTAATACCCATTGCTATACCAATATCTGCTTGCTTAAGAGCAGGAGCATCATTTACCCCATCACCAGTCATAGCTACAATTTTTCCTTTGTTTTGCCATGCATTAACTATTCTTATTTTGTGTTCTGGAGAAACTCTTGCATAAACTGAAATATGTTCAAGTTTTTCCATAAGTTCATCTTCAGACATTCTATTAAGTTCTAAACCTTCAATAGCCATGTCACCTTCTCTAAGTATACCAATTTGTTTTGCAATAGCGGATGCTGTTATTTTATGGTCACCAGTAATCATAATTGGCTTAATTCCAGCAGATATACAATCTTTAACAGCTTCAGCAGATTCAACTCTTGGTGGGTCAATCATTGAAATTAAACCTATAAATGTATATCCAAATTCATCTTCAATAGTAATATCTTTAACAGAAGGAAGTTCTTTATAAGCAAAAGCAAGAACTCTTAAACCATTTTGAGAAAGTTCCATATTAACATCTATAATATTTTGCTTATCTTCAGAAGTTATTTCTCTAACTCCAGAAGAAGTTTTAATATATTTTAATCTATCTAAAAGAACATCAAAAGCTCCTTTAGTAAATAAAGTTGTTTTATCATTAAAATCGTGAAGAGTACTCATAAGCTTTCTATCAGAATCAAATGGAATTTCTCTTAAACGCTCAATTTTTTCTCTAAATTCTATTTCTTTTATGTTATATATATGACCAAGATTTACAAGAGCAACTTCAGTTGGATCACCTATTTCATTTCCATCTACTGAAGTAGAATCATTACAAAGAATAGAGCTAGTTAATAAATAATTGTGTACTTCATTAGTTAAATCTAAATCTTCTGAATTAATAAGTTTTCCATCAACATAAAGTTGTTTAGTAGTCATTTTATTTTGAGTTAATGTACCAGTTTTATCAGAACATATAATTGATACAGAACCAAGACCTTCAACAGCCTTTAAAGATTTGATGATAGCATTTTCTTTAGCCATTTTTTGAGTTCCTATTGCAAGAACTATAGTAACAATAGAACTTAAAGCTTCAGGAATAGCAGCAACTGCAAGAGCAACAGCAAACATTAAAGATTCAATTATTGGCATTTTTCTATAAATACTTAATCCAAAAACAATAGCACATATAACAAGAATTATAATAGCTAATTTTTTAGAAAAATCATCAAGAGTAATTTGTAATGGAGTTTTCTTCTCTTGTGTTTGCTCCATTAAAGTAGCAATTTTACCAAGCTCGGTATTCATACCAGTAGCAGTAACAACTACTAAAGCACGTCCATAAGTTACCAATGAACTTGAGAAAACCATATTTTTTTGGTCACCAAGAGCAACTTCATCCTTATCAATTAAGTCAGATATTTTAGTAACACTTTCAGATTCACCAGTTAATGCACTTTCATTAACTTGTAAAGAATAATTTTCTATTATTCTACCATCAGCACAAACTAAGTCACCAGCTTCTAGAATTAAAATATCTCCAGGAACTACTTCAGAAGATGGAATTTCTAATTTTACTCCATCTCTCATAACTTTAGCATTTGGAGCAGAGAGTGCTTTTAAACTATTCAAAGACTGTTCAGCTTTTACATGTTGGATAGTACCAAGAATTGCATTTAAAATAATAACTGCAAATATAACAATAGTACTTTCAACATTTTTAGCAAACATAGAAACAATACCAGCAATGATAAGTATAATTACAAGTAAGTCTTTAAATTGTTCAAAGAAAACTTGAACTGTACTTTTCTTTTTCTTTTCATTTAAAATATTCTTTCCATATAAATCAGAATTTTTCTGTAATCCATCCTTTGATAGACCATTTTTTGTAGAATTAAAAAATTTTAATATATCTACAATAGATTTGTTAAAAAAATTATTCATAAAAAAAACTCCTTTCAAAATTAATATTTCCAATAAAAAAGACTTTTAATATAAATTACGAAAAAATTTCGGAATTTATATTAAAAGTCTCGTAACCTAATTATATAGGTATATAACACCAGACGTTTAGTCGAGATTGTTGATGCTATATTTAATACTACTCCCTCTTAACAAGATTGGATTAAATTTCTTATTAATATAATATTAATTTAAATTCATATAAATGTCAAGATTTATTAATAAAAGAAAAATATATTAAATTAAATTGTAATAATTGGAATATGAAATAGAGAGTCAAATATTATATAAGCAATGTTTAAATTCACAAAATTTATTAAAAAACATAGACTAAAATATAACGCTAAATGGAGTTGGAAATAATGATATACGGACTTATATTAGCTGGAGGAAAAGGGAGTAGATTATATCCATTATCAAGGATGAATCGCCCAAAACAATTCTTAGATGTTATAAATGAAAAAAGCTTTCTAGTAAATACTGTAGAAAGAATAGCTCCTTTAATAGAAAAGGATAATATGTATATTGTAACAAATAAGGATTATGAAGATCAGATAAAAGATGAATTAAAAGACATCAATAAAGAAAATATTATAACAGAACCTATGAATAAAGAAACTGCAACATGCATAGGCTTGTCTGCAGTAAAACTTTTAAAAAAAGATCAAGATGCTGTTATGATAGTATTGCCTTCAGATCATTACATTGAAGATGAAAAAGAATATGTAAATACTTTAGCCCAAGCTATAGAATTAGCAAATAGAAGAAAAGCTATAGTAACATTAGGGATAGAACCTACTAGACCAGAGATTGGTTATGGTTATATAGAAATGGGCGAGCAGGTTAGTGGGGATATAGCCACTTATAAGGTAGCAAGGTTTACAGAAAAGCCAAATCTAGATGTAGCGAAAGAATTTATTTTTACTGGAAACTACCTTTGGAATTCAGGGATGTTTGTATTTAGAGCAGATATAATTTTAAGAGAAATAGAAAAGTATCTTCCTAATGTATATAAATCTTTAATGGAAATATATAGACACATTGGGGCAGAAGATGAAGATGAGGTTATTTTAAAAGAATATGATAGTATAAATGGTATTTCTATTGATTTTGGAGTAATGCAAAGAACAAGAAAAGCTTATGTTATAAAATGTAATTTTCATTGGGATGATATTGGAAGTTTTACAGCTTTAAGCAGATTTTTAGATAGAAAGGAAAGTAATTTTATATCCAAAAATTCTTATTTAGATGATTGTGAAAATTGTGCAGTTTTTGGAGGAAAAAATTTAATTATAGGTCTTGGCGTGAAAGATTTAGTTATTGTAGATGCCGGAGATGTATTACTAGTTATGGATAAAAAGCGTGATCAAGAGATAAAACATTTACTTACAAAATTGGAATCAGAAGAAAAATATAAAAAATACTTATAGGATATAATTAAGCTATCTCTAATTTTTGAGGTAGCTTTTTAAATTAATTAAAAATTCAATAAATTTTTCCACATAAAAAACTTTATTATGAGGTATAATTATTAATAGGGTTTAGATATATAATTAAAAAAATAAGGATGTGACCTTAAGTGTTAATGAATACTCATAAGTTAGTAGCTAACATATTATACGATAATATAGATGATAATAAGAAATTTTTAATAAGTAAGAATAGATTTATATGGGGAACAATAAAGCCAGATTGTGCGTCAAAGTATAAATTTACAAAACACTATTTTGATGAAAGTAGTGATATGATATTAGAAATGATAGAAGATTTAGCAAATATGACTCCAGATGAGGTTATTCAAAATGGAACCGGTAAATTTAGTGCAGAACTTGGAGTTATATGTCATTTTTTATGTGATTACTATTGTATACCACATGCCCAAAGATGGGAATTTAAGAATTCAATGAGGCAACATGTTAATTATGAAAGAGAACTTGCCAAAATTGCAAAACATTATGATGTATCTTTAATGAGACTTGATAGGTTAGAAGTAAAAGATATTAGAGAATTTATAGATAAAACTCAGGAAATGTATAGGAAAAAAGAAAGTTTTTTAAATGATTTAAATTTTGCATATTATATATGTAACAGTATAGTGCATATGATATTGAAAACAATTATGTCTAACAGTGAAAATATAAACAACTTAAATAATAAAACAATAGTAAATTAATTAAAATAATTAAAAGACTAAGAGGCTTGAATTCATGAATTCAAGCCTCTTAGTCTTTATAAAAATATTTTTATTTTACAGTAATATTTATTAAGTATAGTAACATATTTATTTATAATGACGTATAAAAAAATTAAAAAAACAAATTTTAAAAATAAAGTTGACAAAAACACTTCACATTCATATAATGAACATATGAACAATTACTCATATGAAAGAGAGGATGAAAGATGGGGTCCAATGAAATAAAGATAGATAAATGCAATTGTACAATAATTCATGAGGATACAATAACAAAAGTTAAAGATAAATTGCCTAAAGAAGAAACACTATATGATTTGGCAGAGCTTTTTAAAGTATTTGGAGATACAACAAGAATAAAGATAATATGCGCTTTATATGAGTCAGAGATGTGTGTATGTGATTTAGCAGCACTTTTAAATATGACACAATCAGCTATATCACATCAACTTAGAACATTAAAAGTAAATAGATTAGTTAAGTTTAAGCGTGTAGGAAAAGTGGTTTATTATTCTCTAGATGATGAACATATAATGAGAATATTTAATGAAGGTCTTAACCACGTAAATGAATAGGAGGTGAAATTATGAGTAAAATTAAATTGTCACTTAAAGGACTAGATTGTGCACATTGTGCAGGAAAAATTGAAAATATAGTTTCAGAGTTTAAAGAAGTAAAAAGTTGTACTTTAAACTTTGCATTTAAATTACTAATAGTTGAATATAGTGATTTAAATGAAGAAGAAATGATAAATAAGATAAAAGAAACTGTAAATAAGTTAGAACCAAATGTAGTTGTTGAAAAATATTCAATGTCACGTGGAAAAAATACACAAAGAACAGAAAGTGGACATGGGAATAGTAATAAAATTAAATTATCACTTAAAGGATTAGACTGTGCACATTGTGCTGGGAAAATTGAAAATATAGTTTCAGAATTTGATGAAGTAAAAAGTTGTACTTTAAACTTTTCATTTAAATTATTAATAGTTGAATATAGTGGTTTAAATGAAGAGGAAATGATAAATAAAATAAAAGAAGCTGTAAATAAGTTAGAACCTAACGTAGTTGTTGAAAAATATTCAATGACAAGTGGAAATGATATGCAAAGAAGTGATAGTGGACATGGTTGTAAAGATGGATGTTGTACAGGACATGAGCATGGACACAGTCATAAAGAAGATGAGAAAAAAGAAAATAAATTTATGAATATGATACTTGAAAATATACAATTAATAGTAGGAATATTCATATACATTGTAGGGATTTTCTTAGGAGAAAAAAGTAATATTTCTATATACTTCTTTATAATTGCTTATTTATTAGTAGGATATAAAGTAATATGGATTGCAGTTAAAAATATATTTAAAGGAAACTTTTTTGATGAAAATTTCTTAATGACTATAGCAACATTAGGAGCATTCGCAGTTGGACAATACCCAGAAGGTGTTGCAGTTATGGTATTTTATGAAATAGGAGAAATGTTCCAAAGTTATGCAGTAAACAAATCAAGAAAATCTATAAGTTCTCTTATGGATATAAAAGCTGAATATGCGAATTTATTTGAAAATGGAAATATAACAAAAGTTAGTCCAGAAGAAGTTCAGATAGATCAAATAATTTTAGTTAAACCAGGTGAAAGAGTTCCTTTAGATGGAGAAATAATAGAAGGAAATACAAGTGTAGATACTTCAGCTTTAACTGGGGAATCAATTCCTATGGAAAAGAAAGTTGGAGAAGAACTTTTAGCTGGAAGTATAAATATAACTGGTACAATAAAGATTAGAGTAAAAAGTGAATTTGAAGAATCAACAGTTGCTAGAATATTAGAGTTAGTTCAAAATGCAAGTAGTAAAAAAGCAAAAACAGAAAAATTTATAACTAAGTTTTCAAGATACTATACTCCAGTAGTTGTTTTTTCAGCTATAGCTTTAGCTGTAATACCATCATTAGTATTACCAGATGCAAATATAAGACAATGGATTTCAAGAGCACTTATATTCTTGGTAGTATCTTGTCCATGTGCATTAGTAATTTCAGTTCCATTAGGACTATTTGCTGGAATAGGTAGTGCATCTAAAAAAGGTATATTAGTTAAAGGTGGAAACTATTTAGAAATATTAAAAGATCTAGATGCAGTTGTTTTTGATAAAACAGGAACTTTAACAGAAGGTGTATTTAGAGTTACTAAAATTGAAACAGTTGAAGAATTTAAAAAAGAGCAAGTTCTTCAATATGCAGCAGCTTGTGAGAAGTTTTCTAACCATCCAATAGGAAAATCAATTGTAGATGAATACAAATTAAGCAAACAAAAAGATATAGACGAAATAGAAGTTACAAATCATAAAGAAATCTCAGGAATGGGAATAAGCGGAGATATTGAAGGTAATAATGTGCTAGTAGGTAACTTTAAGCTTATGAAAGAAAATAATATAAAAGTAAATGAAATAGAAAGTTTAGGAACAATAGTATATGTAGCAGTTAATAATGTTTTTAAAGGTTATATAACTATATCAGATAAAATAAAGAAAGATTCAAAAGAAGCAATACAAGCTCTAAAAGAAATTGGTGTTAAGAAAGTTGTAATGCTAACTGGTGATAATAAAAAGGTTGGAGATGCAGTTGGTAAAGAACTTGGATTAGATGAAGTGCATTCAGAGCTTTTACCTGTAGATAAAGTTGAAAAACTAGAAAATATAATAGAATCTAAAGAAGTTAATCGTGTAGCATTTATAGGAGATGGAATAAATGATGCTCCAGTACTTGCTAGAGCTGACTTAGGAGTTGCTATGGGAGGAATAGGTTCAGATGCAGCTATAGAAGCAGCAGATGTAGTTTTAATGAAAGATAATCCTTTAGCATTAAAAGAAGCAATATTGCTTGCGAGAAAAACAAATAAAATTCTATGGCAAAATATAATTTTTTCATTAGGAATTAAATTTTTAGTTTTATTAATGGCAGTATTTGGACTTGCTAATATGTGGGAAGCAGTTTTTGCTGATGTAGGAGTTACTTTAATAGCAGTTTTAAATTCAATGAGAGCGCTTAAATAACAACTAATTCCATTGACAAAAGTTCATTAAGTAAGTATAATTCTAAATGAACTTTCAGGCGAGAGGGAAAAGGCATTAGAGAATAATTTTATTCTCATCTTATAAAGCTTAATGCTTTATTATAAAACTGGGATGAAGTTTATGTGTAAATATATTTATGCATAAACTTTATTTTTTCTTTAAATTTAGCAATACATATTAAATAATAAATACACATAGTAAAAAGTTAATAGAAAAAGTAATTTTAAAAAAATGGATTAAATACATATAAATATGGTAGAATAAAAAATAATAGTTAAAAATTTCACATCTCAAGATTTTGGGAGAGAATTAGTAGAGTAAGGAGACATAGAGATGGAAAAGAAAAAAAATATTTCTATGGCTGTTATAAAAAGATTGCCTAAATATCATAGATATTTAAATGAATTATTAAAAAATGATGTTGATAGAATATCTTCAAAAGAATTAGGGGAAAAGATAGGATTCACTGCATCACAAATAAGACAGGATTTAAATTGCTTTGGTGATTTTGGGCAACAAGGATACGGCTATAATGTAAGAGAATTAAGTAGTAAAATAAGTACTATTTTAGGATTGGATAATGTGCATAATGGAGTTATTGTTGGAGCTGGGAATATAGGTCAAGCAATTGCTAATTATACTAGATTTGGAAAAATGAGCTTTGATTTAAAGGGGATTTTTGATGCAAATCCAAAGCTTATAGGAATAAAAATAAGAGATATATCAATTGAAGATATTGATGAGTTAGATAAATTTTTAGCAAACAATAAAATAGATATTGGAGTTGTTTGTGTTCCAAGAATAAATGCACAAAAAGTTTGTGATGTACTTGTAGCAGGTGGAATTAAAGCTATTTGGAACTTTGCACCTGTAGATTTAGTAGTTCCAGATGATGTTATTGTTGAAAATGTACATTTAAGTGAAAGTTTACTTACACTTATTTATCTTTTACATAATAAATAAAAAAATATAAATTTAATTATTGATTGGATGAAGGTAAAAAAATTGTATAATTTTTCACAAAGGATATTGCAAAAAATTTAACGAAGTATTATAATTGTAATTGAAGTTGAAAGACTTCAATTATTTTTTTGCTTTTGTTTGTTATATTATTAACAAACAGATAAAATTTACTATAAAATGTTAACAATGAACAAGAAAGTATAAAATTTGCTATTTAAAATAAAGAGGGTTGTATTAAGGAGGACTTTAGTATGGAATTAAAAAATGTACTTCTTGAAAAAGAAGGAAACTTAGCTATTGTAACTATCAATAGACCAAAAGCATTAAATGCTTTAAATTCAGAAACTTTAAAAGATTTAAATACAGTAATTGATGATTTAGAAAAAGATAATAATATCTATGCTGTAATCTTAACAGGGGCTGGAGAAAAGTCATTTGTTGCAGGTGCAGATATATCAGAAATGAAAGATCTAAATGAAGAACAAGGAAGAGAATTTGGAATCTTAGGAAATAAAGTTTTCAGAAGATTAGAAACTTTGGACAAGCCTGTAATTGCTGCTATATCAGGATTTGCTTTAGGTGGGGGATGCGAACTTGCAATGAGTTGTGATATAAGAATAGCATCAGAAAAAGCTAAATTCGCTCAACCTGAATCAGGACTTGGAATAACACCAGGATTTGGTGGAACTCAAAGACTACCTAGAATAGTTGGTCTTGGAAAAGCTAAAGAACTTATTTATACAGGAGAAATTATAAAGGCAGATGAAGCTTTAAGAATAGGATTAGTTAATAAAGTAGTAGCTTTAGAAGAACTTATGAATGAAGCTAAAGCTATGGCAAACAAAATAATGGTTAATGCTCCAATAGCAGTTAGACTTTGTAAAGATGCAATTAACAGAGGAATGCAAGTTGGAATGGATGAAGCAATAATGATAGAAGCAGAAGATTTTGGAAAATGTTTCTCAACAGAAGATCAAACTGAAGGAATGACTGCTTTTATGGAGAGAAGAGAAAAGAATTTCCAAAATAAATAATTAGTAAATTAGATAATAAAAACAAAGATTATTTTATATAAAAAATCAGGGTGTAATGAATAGGAGGGCAATTTAAATGAATTTCCAATTAACTAGAGAACAAGAATTAGTAAGACAAATGGTTAGAGAATTCGCTATAAACGAAGTAAAGCCAATTGCAGCTGAAATCGATGAAACAGAAAGATTTCCAATGGAAAACGTTGAAAAAATGGCTAAATTAGGAATGATGGGTATTCCATTTCCTAAAGAATTCGGAGGAGCTGGCGGAGACACTCTTTCATATATATTAGCAGTAGAAGAATTATCAAAAGTATGTGGTACAACTGGAGTTATACTTTCAGCTCACACTTCTCTTTGTGCTTCACTTATCAACCAATTTGGTAATCCAGCACAAAAAGAAAAATACTTAAGAGACCTTGCAACAGGTAAAAAAATAGGTGCTTTCGGATTAACTGAACCAGGAGCTGGTACAGATGCAGCAGGTCAACAAACTACTGCAGTTTTAGAAGGAGATAATTATATCTTAAATGGATCAAAAATATTCATAACAAATGGTGGAGTTGCAGAAACTTTCGTTATATTTGCTATGACAGATAAGAGTAAAGGAACAAAAGGAATTTCAGCTTTCGTAGTTGAAAAATCATTCCCAGGTTTCTCAGTAGGTAAAGTAGAAGATAAATTAGGAATTAGAGCTTCATCAACTACAGAACTTATAATGGAAAACTGTGTAGTACCAAAAGAAAACTTAATTGGTAAAGAAGGAAAAGGATTTGCAATAGCAATGAAAACTCTTGATGGAGGAAGAATTGGTATAGCAGCTCAAGCTTTAGGAATTGCAGAAGGTGCATTAGAAGAAGCAGTAGCATACATGAAAGAAAGAAAACAGTTCAATAGACCATTAGCAGCATTCCAAGGATTACAATGGATGATTGCAGAAATGGATACTAAAGTTGAAGCAGCTAGACATTTAGTATATAAAGCAGCATTCTTAAAAGAAGCAGGTCTTCCATACACAGTAGATGCTGCAAGAGCTAAACTTTTCGCTGCAGATGTAGCAATGGAAGTTACTACTAAAGCAGTACAAATATTCGGTGGATATGGATACACTAAAGAGTACCCAGTAGAAAGAATGATGAGAGATGCTAAGATAACTGAAATTTATGAAGGTACTTCAGAAGTTCAAAAAATGGTTATCGCAGGAAGCAAGTTAAGATAAAAAGGGGAGGCTTAAAAATGAATATAGTAGTTTGTTTAAAACAAGTTCCAGATACAACAGCAGTAAAGATTGATCCTAAAACAGGGACACTTATAAGAGATGGAGTTCCATCAATAATTAACCCAGAAGATAAACATGCATTAGAAGCAGCTTTACAAATAAAAGAAAATAGTGGAGCAAAAGTAACAGTAATAAGTATGGGACCTCCACAAGCTAAAGAAGCTTTAAGAGAAGCTTTATGTATGGGAGCTGATGAAGCAATTCTTATAACTGATAGAGCATTTGCTGGAGCAGATACATTAGCTACTTCAAACGCTTTAGCAGGAGCTATAAGAAAATTAGAATATGATATTGTATTTGCTGGAAGACAAGCAATTGATGGAGATACTGCACAAGTAGGCCCAGAAATTGCTGAACATTTAAATATTCCTCAAGTAACTTATGTTCAAGATGTTAAAGTTGAAGCTGATGGATTATTAGTAAACAGAGCATTAGAAGACGGACACGAAATGATAAAAGTTCAAACTCCATGTCTTTTAACTGCAATTGAAGAATTAAATGCTCCAAGATATATGAATGTTGGATTAATCTTCGATACAAAAGACAAAGAAATCACTATTTGGTCAGCTGATGACATAGATGTAGATAAAGCAGTTCTTGGATTAAAAGGTTCACCTACAAAGGTTAAAAAATCAATGACTAAAGAAGCTAAAGGTGCCGGAGAATTAGTTAAAGAAGGACCTAAAGACGCTGCAGCATATGTTGTTGGAAAATTAAAAGAAAAGCACTACATCTAATAGGAATAGGGAGGTAACTTGAAATGAATTTAGCAGATTTTAAAGGCGTATGGGTATTCGCTGAACAAAGAGGCGGAGAACTACAAAAAGTATCATTAGAATTATTAGGCGAAGGTAGAAAAATTGCAGATAAATTAGGAGTTGAATTAACAGCTCTATTATTAGGACACAATGTAGAAGGATTAGCTACTACTTTAGGTGAGCACGGAGCTGATAAAGTTATATTAGCAGATCACGAAGAATTAGCTAATTACACTACTGATGGATATACAAAAGTAATTTGTGATTTAGCAACAGAAAGAAAGCCAGGAATATTATTCATAGGAGCAACTTTCATAGGAAGAGATTTAGGACCAAGAGTTGCAGCTAGATTAACAACTGGATTAACTGCTGATTGTACTCAATTAGATGTAGTTCCAGAAGAAAACGGGGCTCTTTTAGCTACAAGACCTGCATTTGGGGGAAACTTAATGGCAACAATTGCTTGTCCAGATCATAGACCACAAATGGCTACAGTAAGACCTGGAGTATTCTCAAAAGTAGAAGAAAAAAATGAAAAATTTGAAATAGAAAAAATTGAAGTAGCTTTAACAAGTGCTGATATAAGAACTAAAGTTATAGAAGTAGTTAAAGATGCTAAAGATGTAGTAGATATCGGTGAAGCTAAAGTTTTAGTTGCTGGTGGAAGAGGAATGGGAAGCCAAGAAAACTTTGATAAATTAAAAGAATTAGCTGAAGTTTTAGGTGGAACAGTAGCTGCATCAAGAGGAGCTATAGACAAAGGATGGATAGAAAGAGATTACCAAGTTGGTCAAACTGGTAAAACTGTAAGACCAAGTATTTATATTGCTTGTGGTATTTCAGGAGCTATTCAACATACAGCTGGTATGCAAGATTCAGATATGATTATAGCAATCAATAAAGATGAATCTGCTCCAATTATGAAAATTGCTGATTATGCAATAGTTGGTGATGTAAATAAAGTATTACCAGAATTAGTTGCACAATTTAAAGCAGTAGTAGAATAGAACTTAAAATTGTCAGGTGATGAAGAAATCATCACCTGAATTTAAAAAATGTATAGGTATAAATGAATTTAAATTGAAATTAGGAGGCGGACCATTATGAAAAAAGTATTTGTATTAGGTGCAGGAACAATGGGAGCTGGTATAGTTCAAGCTTTCGCACAAAAAGGATATGAAGTTATTGTTAGAGATATAAAAGACGAATTTGTTCAAAGAGGAATTGCTGGAATAGATAAAAGTCTTACTAGATTAGTTTCTAAAGGAAAAATGACTGAAGAAGTTAAAGAAGAAATATTAGGAAGAATTTCAGGAACAACTGACATGAATATGGCAGCTGATTGTGATTTAGTAGTAGAAGCAGCAGTTGAAAACATGAAAATTAAAAAAGAAATTTTCGCTGAGTTAGATAAAATCTGCAAACCAGAAACTATTTTAGCTTCAAACACTTCATCATTATCAATAACTGAAGTTGCTTCAGCTACATCAAGACCAGAAAAAGTTATAGGAATGCATTTCTTTAATCCAGCTCCAGTAATGAAGCTAGTTGAAATTATAAGAGGAATAGCTACAAGCCAAGAAACTTTTGATGTTGTAAAAGAATTATCAGTAGCAATTGGTAAAGAACCAGTAGAAGTTGCAGAAGCTCCAGGATTCGTAGTAAATAGAATCTTAATTCCAATGATTAATGAAGCTTCATTTATTCTTCAAGAAGGAATAGCTACAGTTGAAGATATTGACACAGCTATGAAATATGGAGCTAACCATCCAATGGGACCATTAGCTTTAGGAGACTTAATAGGATTAGATGTTTGTTTAGCAATCATGGATGTTTTATTCAATGAAACAGGAGATAATAAATATAGAGCTTCAAACATATTAAGAAAATATGTTAGAGCTGGATGGCTTGGAAGAAAAACAGGTAAAGGTTTCTACGATTACAGCAAGTAATCTTATAGATTTTATAGAACTGCCAATTTGGCAGTTCTTTTTATATAAAGAGGAATGAATTTATTTATTCACTCCTCTTTTATTAATAATAAACAGATTTTGGCGGTTTTCTTTTTTTAGCTAATCTTTTAGGTGGTTGATTTTTATTTTTAAATTTTTTAATTCCTATTTTTATACCTATGTAAGATAGTTTTATTGCTACATATATAAAGAATACATATATAAATCCATATAATCCCCAAAAAACATCTCCAAATTCGGCTTGACCTTGCCCAGTTAGTTTTTGTTGTATTTCTATAGAAACTGTTATAAAAATAAGTATAGTAAAAGTATAAATAAAAGAAACCGCAGTAAGAGAATATTTAGCGACTATTTTAAATAAAAAATGTGATAGGGCAAATATTATTATTCCTAAAGCACCAATAAAAATAAAGTGTAATTGTTTATCTGTAAAGCCATATCCATTAGAACCAAGAATTTCAATAGATTTATGATGAATTGAATTCATGATATCAACTAATATTTTTAAAACCTCTATCAAGAAAATTCCCCCTTTTATGATATTTTATAGTAATATTTTACCATAAATACAAAATAAAAGTTTTATAAATATTGTTATATTTAAAATTTTTAAGCATATACACAATATTGAACCTTTATTACAATAAATGGTATAATATATAAAAATAGGTTAAGGGTAAGAGGGGGATGTTTGTGTTTAAAATTATTGAGAAAAAAGTTTTAGCAGATAATTTATTTTTAATGGATATTGAAGCACCAAGAGTTGCAAAATCAGCAAAGCCAGGTCAATTTATAATAATAAAAAATGGTGAAAAGGGAGAAAGAATTCCACTAACAATAGCTGATTTTAATAAAAAAAAAGGAACTGTAACTATAGTGTTTCAAACTGTAGGTGAAGGAACAAAAGAACTTTCAGAACTTAATGTGGGAGAAAGTGTATCAGACTTTGTTGGTCCATTAGGAAGAGAAAGTGAATTTGTTTTAGAAGATATAAATGAACTTAAAAATAAAAAATTTATTTTTATTGCTGGTGGAGTTGGAGCAGCACCAGTTTATCCTCAAGTTAAATGGATGAAAGAACATGGAATAGATGTTGATGTAATAGTAGGAACTAGAACTAAAGAGCTTTTAATTTTTGAAGAAGAAATGAAAAAAGTAGCTAAAAACTATTATGTTTCTACAGATGATGGTTCATATGGATTCAATGGTAGAGTTACTGATTGTTTATCTGATTTAATAAAAAATAAAGGGAAAAAATATGATCATGCAATAGTTATAGGACCTATGATAATGATGAAATTTATGTGCATGTTAACAAAAGAACTTAATATTCCTACAACAGTTAGTTTAAATCCTATTATGGTTGATGGTACAGGAATGTGTGGAGCTTGTAGAGTAACTGTTGGAGATGAGGTTAAATTTGCTTGTGTTGATGGACCAGAGTTTGATGGTCATCTAGTTAATTTTGATGAAGCAATGAGAAGACAGCAAATTTATAAAACAGAGGAAGGTAGAGCTTTCTTAAAGAGAAAAGAAGGGGATTCACATCATGGAGGATGTGGCAATTGTGGGGGTGAAGAATAATGAATATGGAAGATAGAATGAAGAGAATACCTGTAAGAGAGCAAGAAGCAAGTATTAGAGCTAAGAATTTTGATGAAGTTTGTATTGGATATAATGAAGAAGAAGCAATTAGAGAAGCAAGTAGATGTTTAAATTGTAAAAATGCAAGATGTATTCAAAAATGTCCAGTAAGTATAAACATACCTAGTTTTATTAGTAAAGTAAAAGAAGGAAATTTTGAAGATGCAGCAAAAATTATTGCAGAATCTTCAGCTCTTCCAGCAGTTTGCGGAAGAGTATGTCCACAAGAAACACAATGTGAAGGTAATTGTGTTTTAGGAATTAAGGGAGATTCTGTTTCAATAGGAAAACTAGAGAGATTCGTAGCAGATTGGTCAAGAGAGCGTAATATAGATCTTTCTGAAAGAGAAGAACTAAATGGTAAAAAAGTTGCAGTTATAGGAAGTGGACCAGCTGGACTTACTTGTGCGGGAGATTTAGCTAAGCTTGGATATGATGTAACTATATTTGAAGCTCTTCATGAAGCAGGTGGAGTACTTGTTTATGGTATTCCTGAATTCAGACTTCCTAAAGATACAGTTGTTAAAAGTGAAGTAGAAAATGTAAAAAAATTAGGAGTTAAAATAGAAACTAATATAGTTATAGGTAAGACCGTTACTATAGATGAGCTTATAGAAGATGAAAAGTTTGATGCTGTATTCATAGGTTCAGGAGCAGGACTTCCAAGATTTATGGGGATAAAAGGAGAAAACTCAAATGGTGTATTCTCAGCAAATGAGATATTAACTAGAAGTAATTTAATGAAAGCCTTTAAAGATGGTTATAAAACTCCTATAAGAGCAGGTTCAAAAGTTGCAGTAGTAGGAGGAGGAAATGTTGCAATGGATGCAGCGAGAACTGCTTTAAGGCTTGGAGCAGAAACTCATATAGTTTATAGAAGAAGTGAAGCCGAACTTCCAGCAAGAGTAGAAGAAATTCATCATGCAAAAGAAGAAGGAGTAATTTTTGATATTTTAACAAATCCAACAGAAATATTAAGTGATGAAAATGGATGGGTTAAAGGAATGAAATGTATAAAAATGGAGCTTGGAGAACCTGATGAATCAGGAAGAAGAAGACCAGTAGAGATAAAAGGTTCAGAATTTATATTAGATGTAGATACTGTAATAATGTCTCTTGGTACTTCACCAAATCCACTTATAACTTCTACAACTAAGGGATTAGATAAAAATAAAAGAGGATGTATAATTGCTACAGAAGAGTTTGGAAAAACATCAAGAAATGGTGTTTTTGCTGGAGGAGATGCAGTAACAGGAGCTGCAACAGTAATTCTTGCAATGGGGGCTGGAAAAAAGGCAGCAAAAGGTATACATGAATATCTAAAAACAGTATAAAATTTAAAAAGTATTTTATAAATTTATTATAAAAACACTCATGAAAATTATAATTCATGAGTGTTTTATTTTGATATTTAAATATATAAGTGAATTAATAAATTATATGAAATAATAGTGCTCTCACTTAAAAATAAGAACGTAATAATTAAAAAAATAATAAGAGAAGAGTTGAAATATAGTTATAAATAATTAAGTGTGGTATAATTAACAAAAAACATTATTAAATAATTATTATTCTAAAGCATTATTAAAAAAGATATGGTTAAACTAAAATAAATAGTTTTTTAGAATGATAAAATATTTTAATAGATTGGAGAAAAAATATGGATTATAAAGATATAAAATATTTAGAAGATAAAGTAATTTTAGAAGGAGTTAAAAATTTTAATATAAAGCAAATATTAGAGTGTGGACAATGTTTTAGATGGGATAAAGTTGGAGAAATGAACTATATAATAGTTGCTTTTGGAAAAGTATTAGAAATTCTTCAAGAAGAAGATAAGGTTACATTCTTAAATACTAATAAAGAAGATTTTGAAACAATTTGGTTTAAGTATTTTGACTTAGAGAGAGATTATAATGCAATAAAAGTAGCTTTAAGTTTTGATGATACATTAAAAAGTAGTGTTGAGTATGGTTACGGAATAAGACTTATAAATCAAGAAGCTTTTGAATTATTAATAAGCTTTATAATATCAGCAAGAAATAGTATTCCTTCAATCAAAAAGACAATACTTAAAATAAGTCAAAAATGGGGAAATGAAATACAATATAAAGGAAACATATATTATACTTTCCCAACACCAGAAATGTTAAAGGATGCAACTGAAGATGAAATAAGAGCAACAGGGGCTTCTTTTAGAAGTAAATATATAGTTGATACTGTTAAAAATGTAAATGATGATTTAAATAATCCAGAGGGAACATATAATTTAGAAAGAATTATTAGTTTAAGTGATGATGAATGTCATACTGCACTTCAAGCTTTTAAAGGAGTAGGAGCTAAAGTTGCAGATTGTATAATGTTATTCTCAATGGGAAAACAATCAGCATTCCCAGTTGATGTATGGGTAAAAAGAGCAATGATGCATTTCTATAATGCAGAAGAAGGTTCATTAAATAAAATAAGAATTTTTGGTAGAACAAAATTCGGACAATATGCTGGATTTGCACAACAATATTTATTCTATTATGCAAGAGAAAATGGAATAAAGTTATAATAAAACAAATTATAGCATAGTAAATTAGAGTGTGATTTTTAAAATCATACTCTTTTTATTATATATTTTAATTTTTTAGTATTAATAATAAATAAAAATATATGTTTTATGTGACTAAATGTCTTATATGTGAAATATTAAGTAAATAAATGATTAAACGAGTATAGAAATTAGATGGGAAAATTTTTATGAGGGATATTATGGGGATAAAAGAAAAGTTTTTAGAGTTAAATAAAAGAAAATTTGATAATGCTGAGGTTATAAATATATTATTACATATCATTTTATGTGTAATGCCTTTAATATTGTCTAGTAAAGGAACTGATAGATATTATTATCCAAAAGCTTTATTTTTGTATGGAATAGGAATTTTAATATTTATATTAATGATAAAAGAAAGAACAAAATTAAATACAGAGACAGATAAAATATTTATTTTGTTTTTTGGATTACTTGTTTTATCTACTATAAATTCTATGGATATAAGTAGATCTATAACAGGAGGAACTTGGAGATATGAAGGGATAATAACTTTGTTTATGTATGGAATTATTTTTATAGCTGCAAGTAAATATTTTAAGTTAAGTAAATTAGGAATAAACTTATTTTTATTTAGTGGATTAATAGTTGCTATATATTATATAATTCAAAATTTAGGTTATGAACCTTTAAATTTTTTGCTTAAAAATGCAGAAAAAATGAACTCAACTATAGGAAATAGAAATTTTTTAAGTAGTTATTTACTTATATTTTTAGCTTTATCAATGTGGGGTTTTATTTTTTACAAAAATAAAAAATGCTTTATATATTCTTTAGTATATTTTTTAGCTCTTATATATTCTAAGACAAGAGGAGGTTGGGTAAGCTTAGGAATTTTTAGTTTACTAGGTTTATATTTCATAATAAAAGATAGAAATAGATTAAAGAGAGCAATAATAATAGTTATTTCGTTTACTCTAATATTTTTTGTAGCGAATTTATTTAATAGTGGAGAATTTATGGAAAGATTAGAAACTGTAAAAGAAGATGCAATAAATATAAAAGATTCTAGTGCAGGAAGTGGAAGAGTAGGAATATATAAAGGTGCTATAAATATGATAAAAGAAAGACCATTTTTAGGAACAGGAGTATCTTGCTTCTGGGAAGGCTTTCAATTAGATGCTCCAAAAGATGTTTTAGATTCATGGAAATCTCAAAATATTATGGTTGATAAAGCACATAATGAAATATTAAATTATGCTGCGACTAGTGGAGTTCCAGCAGCTATATTATATATAATTTTAATTTTTTTAGTTTTCTATAGGCTGTGGAAAAATAAAGAAGATGATAGGGTTAGAACTATACTAATAATTTTATTTGGATATGTAGTACAAGCTAATTTGAATATAAGTGTGGTACCAGTTGCACCATTATTTTGGATTATACTTGGGATAGGATCAAATATAGAAATTATTAAAAATTTAAAAATGGAAGATAAAGAGAAAAATGTTATAATGTAATGAGAATTAGAGTAATATAGAAATATATTATTCTAATTAATTATAAAAAGAAAAAATAAGGCAATAATATTTAAAGAAATATTTGAATTTAGTTTTTAGAAAAGCTATTATAATAATTAAGGATTAGCACTCAAATGGATAGAGTGCTAATAATGAGAAAATTAAATTTTTATATTAAATATTAAAAGGGAGGGTTTTATTATGATTAAACCATTAGGTGATAGAGTTGTTATTAAAAGATTAGAAGCTGAAGAAAAAACTAAAAGCGGAATTCTTTTAACAGGTACAGCTAAAGAAAGACCACAAGAAGCAGAGGTTGTAGCAGTAGGACCAGGAACAAATGAAGTGAAAATGGAAGTTAAAATAGGGGACAAAGTTCTTTATGCTAAATATACTGGAACAGAAGTTAAAGTAGATGGAGAAGAATTTATTATAGTTAAGCAAGAAGATATACTTGCTATTGTTGAGTAGGAGGGGATTTAAATGGCTAAAATTATTAAATTTGGTGAAGAATCAAGAAGAGCTATGCAAGTTGGGGTAGATAAGCTTGCTGATACAGTTAAAGTAACTTTAGGACCAAAAGGAAGAAATGTTATATTAGATAAGAAGTTTGGTTCACCTTTAATAACAAATGATGGTGTATCAATTGCAAGAGAAATAGAATTAGAAGATCCATATGAAAATATGGGAGCACAACTTGTAAAAGAAGTTGCAACTAAAACAAATGATGTAGCAGGAGACGGAACTACAACAGCTACACTTTTAGCTCAAGCAATTATAAGAGAAGGACTTAAGAACGTAACAGCTGGTACAAATCCTATGCTTATAAGACAAGGAATAAATATGGCTGTTGATAAAGCAGTAGAAGAAATAAAAAATATTTCTAAACAAGTAGAAGGAAAAGAAGACATAGCAAGAGTTGCAGCTATTTCAGCCGCAGATGAAAACATAGGAAAGCTTATTGCTGATGCTATGGAAAAAGTCGGAAATGAAGGTGTTATAACTGTAGAAGAATCAAAATCTATGGGAACTGAACTTGATGTAGTTGAAGGAATGCAGTTTGATAGAGGATATGTTTCTGCTTATATGGTTACTGATACAGAAAAAATGGAAGCAGTTCTTGATAATCCATATATACTTATAACTGATAAAAAAATATCTAATATACAAGAAATTCTTCCAATATTAGAGCAAATCGTTCAATCAGGAAGAAAGCTTCTTATAATAGCAGAAGATATTGAAGGAGAAGCAATGGGAACTCTTGTAGTTAATAAATTAAGAGGAACATTTACTTGTGTTGCAGTTAAAGCTCCTGGATTTGGTGATAGAAGAAAAGAAATGCTTAAAGATATTGCAGTTCTTACTGGTGGAGAAGTTATCTCTGAAGAACTTGGAAGAGATTTAAAAGAAGTTCAACTACAAGAACTTGGAGAAGCTGAAAGCGTAAAAATTACTAAAGACAATACAACTATTGTTAATGGTAAAGGAAATGCAGAAGATATAAAAGGAAGAATAAATCAAATAAAAGCTCAATTAGAAGAAACAACTTCAGAATTTGATTCAGAAAAACTTCAAGAAAGACTTGCTAAATTAGCTGGTGGAGTAGCAGTAGTAAAAGTTGGAGCAGCAACAGAAACAGAGCTTAAAGAAAGAAAGCTTAGAATAGAAGATGCTCTTGCAGCTACAAAAGCAGCAGTAGAAGAAGGTATAGTTCCAGGTGGTGGAACAGCTTATGTTAGCGTATTAAATAAAGTTGCTGACTTAACATCAGATGTTTATGATATAAAAGTTGGAATAGATATAATAGTTAGAGCTTTAGAAGAACCAATGAGACAAATTGCAACTAATGCAGGAGTGGAAGCTTCAGTAATTGTAGATAAAGTAAGAAATAGTGAAGAATTAATTGGTTATGATGCTTTAAAAGGAGAATACAAAAACATGATAAAAGCAGGGATTGTAGATCCAACTAAAGTTACAAGATCAGCTCTTCAAAATGCAGCATCAGTTGCATCAACTTTCTTAACAACTGAAGCAGCAGTAGTTGATCTTCCAGAGAAAGAAACTGCACAAATGCCAAGTGCACCAGGAATGGAAGGAATGTATTAATAAAAATAAGAAATATTCAATAATAAAATCAGACTTGTAGTAATACAGGTCTGATTTTTTTTATATAAAATAATATGACCAACATCTAAAAACTTTTTTTGATAAAAAATACTAATTTTGACAAAACGATATTTAAAATTTAAGGTAAATATTGTATAATTTAATTATGTAATATAGGAGGAAAACTATGGGGATAAAAAAGAGACTTGGGGATTTATTAATTCAAAATGGAAAAATTACAGAAAGTCAGCTTAGAACTGCACTTGCAAAACAAGCAATGTCAGGAAAGAGACTTGGAGAAATATTAATAGAAAATAAGTATATTACAGAAGAAGATATAATAACTACTCTTGAAATGCAACTTGGAATAAAAAGAGTTAACTTAGAGTTTATAGATATAGATATGGATATAATAAACAAAGTTCCAGAAACACTTTGTAAAAAACATCACATAATACCTCTACAAGCTGATGAGTATAATATTTGTATAGTTACATCAGATCCTTTAGATCTTTTTGCAGATGATGATATAAACATTGTTACAGGATTAAGTGTAGTAAAGGTCTTAGATACAAAGACTTCAATAGATTCAGCAATAGCTAAATATTATAGAACTCAGTATGCAAAAGAAGTTGCAAGAGATTTAGAAAATGAGCAAATAGTAGAAGATGATGCAGACAAACTTGAAAATTTAGAAGATGAAGCTCCAATAATAAAATTTGTTAATACAATAATACAAAATGCAATAAGAATGGAAGCTAGTGATATTCATATAGAGCCAATGGAAAAAGAAATAAGAGTTAGAGTTAGAATTGATGGTGAGCTTACAACTATGCTTACTGCACCAATTAAATCTAAATCAATGCTTATTACAAGAATAAAGATTTTAGCAAAATTAAATATAGCAGAAAAAAGAGTTCCACAAGATGGAAGAATACTTCAAGAAGTAGATGGAATAAGAGTAGATTTAAGAGTATCAACTCTCCCAACAGTGCATGGAGAAAAAGTAGTTATAAGAATTCTTAAAGCTTCAAATGAACTTAAAGATAAGAGTTCTTTAGGTATGGATGAAGAAGATATAAATAAGCTTATAAAAATACTTTCTAATACATATGGAATAGTTTTAGTAACTGGACCTACAGGAAGTGGAAAATCCACAACACTTTACTCTGTATTAGGAGAATTAAACAGTATAGATAAAAACATAATTACAGTAGAAGATCCAGTTGAGTTTACAGTAGATGGAATAAATCAAGTAAATGTAAATCCAAAGGCAGGAATGACTTTTGCATTAGGACTTAAGTCAATTTTAAGACAAGACCCTGACGTAATAATGATTGGGGAAATTAGAGATACAGAAACAGCAGAAATAGCAGCAAGAGCAGCTATAACTGGACATATTGTTTTAAGCACACTTCATACAAATGATGCAGCATCAACAATAGTTAGACTTATAGATATGGGAATAGAACCATATCTTATATCAACATCTCTTGTTGGAGTTATTGCACAAAGACTTGTAAGAAAAGTTTGCAAACGTTGTGCAAAAAAATATGAAGCAAGTGATTATGAAAAAAAATTATTGAATGTACAAAAAGAAGAAAAACTACTATTAAAAAAAGGAGAAGGATGTTCATATTGCAATAATACAGGTTATAAAGGTCGTACAGGAATATACGAAATATTGAATATAAACCGCGAGCTTAGAGAAAGTATTATAAATAACGAAGATTCTGATTCATTAAAAGAGATAGGAATAAAAAATGGAATGAAAACGCTTAACAAAGCCTGTATAGAAAAAGTTATACAAGGAGTAACAACTATAGATGAACTTATGAGAGTGGCATATTTAAGGGAGTAAAGAGGGGTTAAATTTATATGGCTATCTACAAATATAAAGCAAAAAATATGCAAGGTGATGTTATAGAAGGTTCTCTTGAAGTAGCTAGTAAAGAATTATTAATGGAAAATATAAGAAGTAAAGGTTATTTTCCAATAAAAATAGAAATAGAAAAAGGCAATGACTTAGAAATAGATTTATTTAAAAAGAAAATAAATTTAAAAGAGCTATCAATACTTGCTAGACAGCTAGGATTCTTAATGCGTTCTGGAGTATCAATAACAAAATCATTAGAAATTGCACACGACCAAAGTCAAAATAAAAGAATGAAAGAGATTTTGGCAAAGTGTTCTGAAGAGGTTAATAAAGGAAGAAGTTTATCAGAATGCTTAAGTGATGAAAAAGATTTTCCAAAGCTTATGATAAATCTTATAAAGGCAGGAGAAATATCAGGAAGATTAGACACAGTAATGCTAGAACTTTCTGAATACTATAAAAAATTATATAAACAAAAACAAAAAATTTCACAAGCAACAATATATCCAAAAATATTAGTTGGATTTTCAATATTAGTAGTAACATTCTTATTAGCATTTGTTGTGCCTGAATTTGTTAATAACTTAATTTCAGGTGTTGGAGAAATTCCAGTTGTAACAAAAGCACTTGTAGTTATAGGAGATTTTATAAAAAATAATATTATTTATATTTCAGGTTTTGTAGTAGGAATAGTGTTAGCAAAGAAATTTGTTTTAGATAAAAATGAAAACTTTAGAATTTTTATGGGGAAATTAGTTATAACTGCAAAAGGCTTTGGACCATTAAATAAACAAATAATAGCAGGAAGATTTGCAAGTACATTTTCAATACTTATGGCTTCAGGTGTAAGTGTTATTGAAACTATAGACATATTAGGACAAGTTCTTGAAAATGACTATGTTCAAAAAAAACTTGAAGAAGGAAGAGAAGAGATTCAAAAAGGTCAACCTATAGGAATTACAATTCAAGAATTAGATGTATTTCCACTAATGTTAACTCAAATGATAACAGTTGGAGAAGAAACTGGTGTCCTTGATGAAATAATGATAAAAACAGCAGAGTTTTATGAAAATGAAGTTGAAGTTGCTATAGAAAAACTTATTTCAATGATAGAGCCAATACTTATAATAAGTTTAGCGTTTGTAGTATTATTTATAGTTTTAGCTATAATGCTACCACTTATGAGTATGATAGATACTGTTATGGTATAGAAATTTAAAGATATAAAATAAAATTTTATATAAATAATAAAAATCAGGGGGTATGATTATGAGAAATCTAATCAAAAACAAAAAGAAAAAAGGGTTCACACTTATTGAAATGGTAGCAGTAGTAGCTATTATAGGTATACTTGCGGCTATTTTAGTTCCTAAGATAACAGGATATATGAAAGAAGCTAAGAAAACGGGCGTTGTAGATCAAGCAAGAAAGGTAAGTCAAGCTTACGAAACAGCAAAAATGAAAAATAAATTGTTTGAAAAGGATGGAACAACAGCTACTGATGAAAGTACATTAGTTTCAGCAATATCAAATCCAACTATGTTAAGTCTAATAGATGGAGCTGATTTATCAAAAATATTAGGAGTTTCATCTGATGGAAAAGATAGCAAAACTATATCTATAGGAGATTGTATTAATATAACGAATGGAGCAGAATTTAATGTTACATCAGAGGGTAAGCTTATAGTTGGTACAATTACAACAAAATAGGAGGTGTAAATAATGAAAGGGGTAATTAAAAATAAAAAGAAAAAAGGATTTACACTTATAGAAATGGTAGCAGTAGTAGCTATAATAGGAATATTAGCTGCTATATTAGTGCCAAAGATAACAGGATATATGAAAGAAGCTAAAAAAACAGGAGTAATAGATCAAGCAAGAAAAGTTAGTCAGGCTTATGAAACTGCTCAAATGAAGGATAAATTAGCTAAAGATGATAATGGAACGGTAACAGAGACTCCAGATAATATTAAAGTTGCTACTATAAGCAATGAAACAATGTTAAGTCTATTAGATATGAAAACAAGTGATTTATCAAAAGAATTAGAAAAAATAATAGGTGTAACTAAAGCTGATAATGCAGTTGTTGCTACAGATATAACTGTTAAAGACTGTATCGACATAACTAATGGAGCAGAGTTTGAGGTAACTAGTGACGGAAAACTAATTTCGGGAAGTATAACAACTAAATAAAATATAATAAAAAGCTCCTTTAAAGAGGAGCTTTTTTAAAAAAGAGGTATTAAAAATGATTTTTTTAGTTTTTTTTATGAGCTTTTTCATTATGAATATAGTAAATAAATGTATATTAAAAGAAAAAAATGTATTTTTAGCTTTAGGAATTTCAATTTTATCAATGGGAATATTTTTTAAGTTTGGTTTATCAATTGAATTTTTAAAATTTTCAACTTTGGCTTTAGTTTTAGCTATTATTGGATGGATTGATTTTAAAACTCAAGATGTTTATACACTTCATATAATAATTGGATGTTTAATAGGATTAATTTTTATAGGAATAGAATTTTTCATAAGTGAAGGAATTAGTTTAAATACTATATTATCTTTTACTTTACTTATTATTTCTATAATTATTATTGGTGTTTTTGATATTAGAGCTAATGAAGAAAAATTGATTTATATTTCTATGATATGTATTTATTTATTATATTTCGTCTTAAAAGGAGATCTAAATTTTATAAATATTTTTTCTGCCTGTATTATTCCAAGCTTAGTTATAGGTGCTCTTGCCTTAGCTGGTGGAATGGGATGGGGAGATGTAGAGATTATATTTATGTGCGGATTATTTTTAGATTTTAAAATGTCTCTAGTAAATCTTTTTATGGGGATTCTTTTAGGGGGATTATATTCTATTTATTTAATTATTTTTAAGAAAAAAAAGGGGAAAACATCAATTGCCTTTGGACCTTATATGGCACTTGGAACAGGGGTAACAGTTCTTTTTGGGGAACAAATTTTAAATTGGTATATTAATTTTATTTAAAAGGGGGAAATAGTTTTGTTTGATAAAGAAGCAGTTGCATTAGACATAAGTGAAGAGAACATAACTATATTAATAGGGTACAAGCATAACATTAGAGAAGGAGCAACGTTTAAGACTCCAAAAGGTTCTTTTAAAAATGATGATATTATTGACTTAGATGCTATTTTAGATGTCATTGAGCCTTATATAACAAAAAAGAAAAAGAAAGCTAAAGAAATTATGTTTTCTATAAGAGGTCAGGACATAATAATTAGACATTTAAGCGTACCTAATACTGATGAGAAGCTAATGAGAGAAAATGTATACTTTGAACTTAAGCAGTTTATAGGAGAAAAAATAGAAGAGTATTATAGTGATTTTGAAATACTAGGCTATGATAAAGTAGATAATAATGTTGCAAATGTAATGGTTGTTGGAGTTAAAAAAGGAAAAATTGATAAATATTTAGAAATAGCTGAAGAATTAAATCTTCAAGTTAAAGCTATTGATATTTTTGCAAATAATATTGGAAGAGTATTTAAGATGTTAAAAACAAGTACTAATCAAAGTGTTAGACTTGCAGGAGTTTTAAGTATAGAAGGTCATTCTAACTCAATGGTTATAACTGAACTTGGAAAAGTAGTTATAGAAAAATATCAAGGATATGGAATTTATGGTGCAAATGAGGAAGAACTTAAAAATGAGCATGAGTACAATAAATTTCTTGATAGTATAGATTTAAATAGAGAAGTTGATGAAGAAAATGAGAGAAAATATGATAGATTTTTTAAATCTCTTGTAACTCAATATAAACTTTTAATTCAGTTTTATTCAACAGGAAAGCTTAAAAAGAATTTAGATAAAATTTATTTAGTTGGAAGTGCTAATAGAATAAATGGTATTCATGATTATTTAGAAAATAATTTTGAAGTTAAAGTTGGGGAAGTTCCAAATTTTGATGATCTAAAGATAGTTGTTAAAAGACCAAAAGATATTAATTTAAAAGATTATCTATACACATATGGATTGTTATTAAGAAGGGAATAGAAGTATGAGTAAAATTAGAGAATTAAATTTAGTACCTCAACATATAAAGCATGAAAAAGAGAATAGAGAGAAATTATCTAAATATATAGCAAGCGGAGTTATTATTTGTTGTGCAGTAAGTGGAGTAGCCATTTATCTAAATACAAAGGTGTCAGATTTAGATAAACAAAAAGCACATCTTCAACAAGAAATACAAAAGACACAAGAGAGATTTAATGAAAATAGCGAAATGAACACTAAAATTCAAGAATTAGATTCTAAAATAAATAAAATTTATAGTCTTTCTGTTTTAAAACAAAAAGATACTAAAGAAGTCTTAACTAATCTTAGTAAAAAATTTCCTAGTGGAGTGAAATTAAAAACTTTAAATTTTGTAAATACAGAACAAGATGTAAAAGATGGATATTTAGGTAGCATAACTATGAGTGGTAGTTCAACTAAAAGAAATGAAATAGAAGAATTTTGGGCTAACTTAAGAGAAGATAAGAGATATTATATATCACATATTTCAGGTATTACGAAGACAGAAGATAAAGAGACAGGAACAAGTCTTTATAATTTTGATTTAACTATGAAAGTTAAGGAGAATTAATATTATGTTTAGTAAGAAAAAAGATAATAATAAATTAAAAGTTAAGAAAAGTTTGCCTAAATTTGAAGTAAGCAAAAATGAAAAAATTTTATTAGGATTAGTAGCTACCGGAGTTGTAGGATATGGAGTTTATGCTTTTTTATTTGAACCTATATCAGAAAAAATTAAGCCTTTAGAACAAGAAGTTAAATCTCTTCAAGCAACAGTAAATAGTAGAAAAAATATAGATGAGCAATTAATAGAAACAAAAAAAATTCTTTCAGAAAAAGAGAAAGAATATAAACAAGTAGTGATAAAAATTCCTGAAACAGATAAATATCCTGAAATTTCCAAGGATCTTCACACTTTAGCATTAAACAATAATATAGAAATAAATTCTGTAACATTTGGACAACCTACTGTTATAAATTATGGAGAAGCTACTGAAGCAAATGCATCACAGGCTTCAGGAGGAGAAAAAACAGAAAACTCAGAGGAAAATGTTAATAATGAGGAAAAATATAATAAACTTATACAAGCTAAAAATGGATTTTATAAGTATACAATAACAGTAAATTATGAAGGAGCATATAATCATGCTTTAAATTTTGTAAAAGCTATGGAAAGACAGGAACAAATTTTAGAGCTAACGAATATAACTTTAAGTGAGAAACAAGAGACTGAGGAAATGGATAAAGAAAAAGAAATTGATAGTTTAAATGAAGAAGTCGCTAAATTAACAGATAAGATAACTGATCTTATAGCAAAAAGAACAGTTGAACTTGATGCAATAAGAAAGGTTGAGTTACAAGGGGAAATTCAAACATATCAAGTTGAGAGAGAAAACTTGAAAGATAGGATTAAAAATATAAGAGAAGGAAATATAAGTGGACAAAAATATACTGTAACAGGCGGAACAATAACTTTTGATTACTACACTAGAGGAGAAATAAAACAAGAAAATCATAAATTTAATAATAATAAATATGGTAAAAATGATTTATTCAAGTAATTTTAAGAGGTAAATTATGAGAAAAAAAATAAAAAAGAAAAAAGGATTTACTCTTATAGAAGTAGTGGCAGGCTTAGCAATGTTTGCGATAGTATCATCAGTAATAATGAATATGATATTAGATGTTAATAAGTATAATGCGGAAAATAAAAATCAATTTGATACAAGTTCTATGTCTAGAGCTTTTAATGAAGCTATAAAAAATAAAAGACCAAAAGACAATCCTTATCCAACTACCTGGGATGGAACAACATCTAATGTTGATGGACCTAAAAAGACATATTATATAGGATTTAATACTATTGATGATTTAAATGATTCAATTAAAAATAAATTATTGGATAATGTTTTCATAAATGATAATAGTAAATCATCAGATGAAGAAGATGAAAATGGTATAAAGTATGTTATTAGAAAAACAAAAGAAAATGGAAATTTTTTAAATGAAATAGATAAAGTTGAAGAGTTATCTAAAGAATCTTATGCAACTAAGTATAAATATGGAATTAAAATAACAGTTCAAAAAAAAGATATAGAAAAAGTATATTTATTTGATACAGATACAATAGATGTAAAAGACGGAATAACAACAGTAACTACAAGAAAATTTGCAATATCAAGTATAGCATAAGGGAGGTAATAATGAAAAATAAAAAGAAAAAAGGATTTACTCTTGTTGAGTTGATGGCTGTGATAGCCATATTAGGTATTTTTTCAACTCTTATATTTTCATTATTTTCTTCATCTACATCAATGCTTGTAATGGCAGAAAATGATAATGTTATACAAAATGAGAGTAGAAATATAATAGATGTTCTTGAAGAAGATATTAGATATGGTTCAAAGATAAAACCAGGAACTTCTGGGACAGGAAATGTATTATCTTTAACTAGAAATGGTAAAAGATATGTTTATAAAATAGAAGGAACTGAGTTTAAAAAATATGAAGATAATACACCTGATAATGGAATTGATAATGCAGATAATTTTATAATTGCACCTTCAAAAAATGTAAAAGAGTTCGAAATATCAGAAAAAGAAGGGTTATATAAAATAAGATTTAAATTTGAGAATGGAAAAAGCAGTTATGATTATGAAAATAGTATATATCCTATGAATGGAAATTAAATATGAGAGGAGAGAGTTATGGTGAAAAATCGAAAAAAGAAAGGTAGCACACTCGTAACCGTTCTTGCAGTATCTCTAATATTTATGGCTTTAAGTGGGGTTATATTAAAATCTATATCAAGTACTATGAAATTAAATACAAATCAAAAAGAAATTGAAGATTTGAGATATGCTGCTGAATCAGGGTTAGAACTTGCTAGAAGTCATTTTGAATCAGGAAATATGTCTATAGATACCAGGGATTCAAGTTTAGCCAGTCAAGAAGAAAAAAATTTAGATAATATATTAAGTACAAAAGATTCAGGTGGTATAGTAGATAAAGTAGATATATATATGGATACTAAAAATGGTAAAGACATTATTAAAAGTGTAGCAAAACATGTAAATGGGACAACTACAGAATTAGCTATGATAAATTATAGAAAGATAGCTAGTGGACATAATACTGATATTTTTGATCATGGATTAGTTGCAGGTTCTGGAGGAGTTATTATAAATAATGGTGGAGTATTAAATGGGACAGCTTCTAGTATATCTACTGGTAAGCCATTAGTTAATGCAGGAACTGGAAATACACAACTTGGTTCTATAGAAGAAAACACAATAGGTTCTTTGAGCTTTCAAAATTGGAATAACAAAAAAGATACTATAACTTTAAGAGAAGATTGGAATTTTTATAATGGTAATTATGAAAATGGGCAAAAAATTAATATAACAAATGTTGAATTAACATTTAGTAATAATGAACTTAAAGTTGATGGAAGCAGTGAGGAGATTAAAACTTATATTAAAAATTTAGTAAAAGAACCAGTTGTTAAAATACAAATAAAAGGATTAAAAATAGAACATGAAATGACTATTTATTTAGTTAATGCAAATAATCTAAATATAAATTCAGCAGGATCAATGATGATAAATAATACTGCCATAATATGTGATGGAGAAATAAGTGTAACTGGTGCTAAAGCAACAAATGGAGTTTATTATGATGGAGCTTTACATTTATCTAATTCTACAATTTTTGGAGAAAAAGTTACGATTGACAAAGGATCATCAATTCATATGGCATATCAACCTTCAAAAGATAATGGGTTTGGACTTTTAGAGGAAGATGAAGAGAATTTGTTAAATGACATGTTAGGAACATTGCTTCCAAATTGGAGTTCTGGTGGACAAGAAGGGAATAATTCAGAAAAAATAGAATTTATAGAAAATACATTCAATAATGAGTAAATAAAAACAAAAATGGATTCATAAAATTGAATCCATTTTTAATATAAAAAACTAATGATTATAATATGAAATTTAAATCAGAAATAATTAATTAGGGGAAATGGTATGTGGAAAAATAAAAAGAATGGAAGTAGTATGGTTACAATTCTTGCAGTAACTTTAGTGCTGGTATTTTTAAGTGGAGTAATATTAAAATTTGCTATGGGGACTATGAAGTTAAATAAAAATCAAAAAGAGAGTGAGGATGTTCAATTTGCTGCTGAAGGTGGAATAGAACTTGGAAGAAGTTATATTCAAAGCAAAGCTTTATTATCAGGAACTTCAACATCTGAATTTGATTTTGATACTGAAACAGCTTCTACAGGAAGTGTATTAAGTACATTAACAAATGAACTTGAAAAGGACAAGATAGATAATGCAAATGTTAAATCTCAATATTTGGGTAATGATAAGATTCTTTTAACAAGTATTGCAAAAGATATTGATGGAAAAGAGAAAACTGTAAAATGTAAGTTAGAGGTTTCTCAAGCAAATGATAATGATATATTTGATTATGGAATTGTTGGAGGTCAAGGAAATGTTAATATAGAGAATATTGGTGGTGGAAGAACCAATATAAGTAGCAGCGTATCTAGTTCTAATATTTATGATGAGAATGGAAATGAATTAAATAAAATTCCTGTAAATGAAGATGGAAGTAAAGCTAAAATATCTAAAAATAAATTTGGTGATTTAACATTTTTAACTCAAGCTCAGCCTTTGTCTGAAATAACTGCTAAATATAGTGGAAGCCCTCATATAGCATTAAAGACAAGCAAATTTTATAATGGAAATTCTGAAACAATACCAACAAAAATAGAAGCTAATATAGATGATCCAAAAAATATAACTATTGATGGTAAAGAATATCCTATAAATTCCTTAGGAAATAAAAATAATATTCCATCAGGGTTAAAGCTAAAACATGTAATAATAATGACTATAAAAGGACATGGTATAAGAACTGAAGTTGAAATACTTATGACAAATACAAATCATATTAAACTAGAAGCAAAAGATATAGCTATAGATTTAAATAATGTTGTAATATTAAATAAAGGGACTATTGAATTTACTGGAACAGGTTCAGTGAAATTAGTAAATTCAACTGTTTATGGTGAAGATATAAAAGCAAATTTAAAAACATCTTTTGAAGTGATAGGATCATTAAAAAATGGATTAAGTGATGAAAAAGAAGATAATTTAAATAAAATTATAGAAGCTATAATGCCAGGATGGAATGATGTAACAAATCAATCAAAAGGTAGCGTAGATATTATTAAAGGTTCTTTTGAGTCTTAGAAATATTTCTTAAAAAATAAAAAAACTGAGACTTATTTAAAAAAAGACTATAAATTATAATTAATATATAATAGGACTTAAAAATTTTTAAGTCCTATTTTTATTAATGTAATTATTTTTTTTCAAAACTATTGATAAAGTTTTATTGACAATAGTTTTTTTGTAATTTATAATAGTGATAATTTAAAATTGAATTTGCACATTTATTACTCGTATATCCCCTGAATATGGCAGGGAGTATCTACCGGAAACCTTAAATTTCTGACTATGAGTGAATATAATATAGATTATTTCTATAAATACATACTTATAGTATTTTTTATTGTAGATTTAAGCATATTATCTTCACTTATTGAAGCTAATGTGCTTTTTTTGTACTTTTTTATGGGGTTTACTTGATAAAACTTACAATATAATGCATTTGTTGTAATAGAAAATACATAAAATAAATTTACTTTATTTATTAAAAGGACAAGTAGAGTAATAAATATTCAAATAATTACACAATCTATAAATAATAATTTTTTTGAAGAGGGGAGACATTTTTAAAATGGCAAAAATATTAAAGCAAGCTTATACATTCGACGACGTACTTTTAGTTCCAAACAAATCTGAAATCTTACCAAATCAGGTATCTTTAAAAACACATGTAACAAAGAAAATTCAATTAAATATTCCTTTAATCAGTGCAAGTATGGATACTGTAACTGATTCTAAAATGGCTATCGCTATGGCAAGAGAAGGTGGACTTGGAATAATTCACAAAAACATGACTATTGAGCAACAAGCTAAAGAAGTTGATAAAGTTAAAAGACAAGAAAATGGTGTTATAACAGATCCAATATTCTTATCACCAGAACATACTTTAAATGATGCTGAAGAGTTAATGGGACAATATAGAATTTCAGGTGTGCCAATAACTGTTGATGGAAAATTAGTTGGTATATTAACTAATAGAGATGTTACTTTTGAAAATGATTATTCAAAGAAAATTGGTGAAGTAATGACTAAAGAAAATTTAGTAACTGCGCCAGAAAATACTTCAATTGAAGAAGCAAAAGAGTTATTAAAAACTCACAAAATAGAAAAATTACCACTTGTTGATAGCGAAGGAAATTTAAAAGGACTTATCACTATAAAGGATATAGAAAAAGCAAGAATTTATCCAAATGCTGCAAAAGATTCAAAAGGAAGACTTTTATGTGGAGCAGCAGTAGGTGTAACTGCTGATATGATGGATAGAGTTGATGCTCTTGTAAACTCAAAAGTAGATATAATAACTATTGATACAGCGCACGGACATTCTAGAGGAGTACTAGAAGCTGTTAAAAAAGTTAAAGAAAAATATCCAGAACTTCAAGTTATAGCAGGAAATGTTGCAACAGCAGCTGCTACTGAAGATTTAATAAAAGCTGGAGCAGATTGTGTTAAAGTTGGTATAGGACCTGGTTCAATTTGTACTACAAGAGTTGTTGCTGGAGTTGGGGTTCCTCAATTAACTGCTGTTATGGATTGTGTAGAAATAGGTAAAAAATATGGAATTCCTGTTATTGCTGATGGAGGAATCAAGTATTCAGGAGATGTTGTTAAAGCTTTAGCTGCTGGAGCTTGTGCTGCTATGATGGGGTCATTATTTGCGGGATGTGAAGAAGCACCAGGAGAAATAGAAATATTCCAAGGAAGAAGCTACAAAGTATATAGAGGAATGGGTTCACTTGGAGCTATGGCAAATGGTTCTAAAGATAGATACTTCCAAGATGGAAATAAAAAATTAGTTCCAGAAGGAGTAGAAGGAAGAATTGCATTTAAAGGATCTGTTACTGATACTATATTCCAAATGCTTGGAGGAATAAGAGCTGGTATGGGATACTTAGGGTCAAAAGATTTAGATACTTTATATGAAACAGCAACATTTGTTGTTCAAACATCAGCAGGACTTAGAGAAAGTCATCCACATGATATAAATATAACTAAAGAAGCTCCAAACTATAGCATAACAAAATAGTTTGATTAGTTTTAAATAAGAGAGGAAATTTTCCTCTCTTTGTATGTTATAATTTACTATGTAAAATAAAGGAATAATTATCTAGGAGGAAACCATGAAAAAAGATTTAGTTTTAATTGTTGACTTTGGTGGACAGTATAACCAACTTATAGCAAGAAGAGTTAGAGAATGTGGAGTATATTGCGAAATAATTCCTTACTCATATTCAATAGAAAAAATAAAAGAAAAAAATCCAAGAGGAATAATATTTACAGGTGGACCTAATAGTGTTTATGGTGAAAATACTCCAAAGGTTTCAAAAGAAATATTTGAATTAGGAGTTCCTGTACTTGGAATATGTTATGGAGTTCAACTTATGTCACATCTTTTAGGTGGAAAAGTTGCAACTGCACCAGTTAGAGAATACGGAAAAACAGAATTAAACATAGATAATACTTCAAGATTATTTGAAGGTATAGAAAGCAAAGACATTTGTTGGATGAGTCATACAGATTACATATCTGAGTCACCAGAAGGATTTAAAGTTATAGCACATTCAGAAGTTTGTCCTGTTGCTGCTATAGAAAATACAGATAAAAATCTTTATGGAGTTCAATTCCACCCAGAAGTTGAACATACACCATTTGGTCAAAAAATGTTACAAAACTTCTTATATAATGTTTGTAAATTAGAAAAAACATGGACTATGGCTTCCTTTGCAGAAGATAAAATAAAAGAAATTAAAAATTTAGTTGGAGATAAAAAAGTACTTTGTGCTTTATCAGGTGGAGTTGATTCATCAGTTGCAGCTATGATAGTACACAAAGCTATAGGACATAACTTAACTTGTATATTCGTAGACCATGGTCTTTTAAGAAAAGATGAAGGGGATACAGTTGAAAGAGTATTCAAAAAAGAATTTGATATGAACATTATAAGAGTTAATGCCCAAGATAGATTCTTAGGAAAACTTAAAGGTGTATCTGATCCAGAAACTAAGAGAAAAATTATTGGTGAAGAATTCATAAGAGTATTTGAAGAAGAAGCTAAAAAAGTTGGAGAAATAGATTACTTAGTTCAAGGAACTATTTATCCAGATATCGTTGAAAGTGGAACAGATACTTCAGCAGTAATTAAATCACACCATAACGTTGGAGGACTTCCAGAAGATATGGAATTTGATTTAATAGAACCTTTAAGAGAATTATTTAAAGATGAAGTTAGAGCAGTTGGAGAAGAGCTTGGAATTCCTCATAAATTAGTATGGAGACAGCCATTCCCAGGACCAGGACTTGCAATTAGAGTTCTTGGAGAAATAACTGAAGAAAAACTTCACATAACAAGAGAAGCTGATGCAATATTTAGAGAAGAAATTGCTAATGCAAATCTTGATGAAACTATATGGCAATACTTTGCTTGCCTTCCAAACATAAAATCAGTTGGAGTTATGGGAGATGAAAGAACTTACTGTCATACAATTGCACTTAGAGCAGTTACTTCAAGTGATGCTATGACTTCAGAATGGGCAAGAATTCCTTATGAAGTATTAGATTTAGTATCAAGAAGAATAGTTAATGAGGTTCCAGGAGTAAACAGAATTGTTTATGATATAACTTCTAAGCCACCAGCAACTATTGAATGGGAATAGAGTTTTAGTTATTTAAATTAATATATAAATTAAAAGTTCTTGTGATAAGAATAAAACTTATCATGAGAACTTTTATTTTATATAAATGCGTTAAAAAGAATTTTTAGTAATATAATATATAATTCATTAATTAATGAAGAAGAAGACTATAAAATTGAAATAAAAATAAAATTTAATATATATAATAAAAAGTAGTTATTAAAGTAATAACTACTTTTTTATTTAATTTAAAAATTTAAAATTGTTAAGTTTTTGGTGGATTTATATGTTTCTTAAAAACGTTTAATATAATACTAAAAAACTTTGATAAAACTACTTATTTTTATGAGTATAAATCCTTCGTTGAAACCTTTCAATAGTTAGTTAAATGTTGTACAATAACTGTATGGATAAATTTTTATCAATAAAGAATAAAGTATTATTTAAATTTATTAATGAAAATTTATATCAGGTTATAAATAAAGATTATATAGCATAATATAAGGTTATGTTAATTAAACTAATTGATTAATTAAAGGAGGAGTTTAGTATGAGCAAAGGATTATCATTAGACTTATCAAAAGCAGCACCATATTTAAGCATGGAAGAAATTGATTTCTTAGGAGATTTAACTCTTTCAGCTCACAAAAAATTACATGAAAAAACAGGTGCTGGAAATGACTTTTTAGGATGGATTGATTTACCAGTTAATTATGATAAAGATGAATTTGCTAGAATTAAAGAAGCAGCTGAAAAAATAAAAAATGATTCTGATGTATTAATAGTAATAGGTATTGGAGGATCATACTTAGGTGCTAGAGCTGCTATAGAAATGTTAAACAACAATTTCTATAATGTTTTATCAAAAGAAGAAAGAAAAGCACCACAAATATTCTATGTAGGAAATAATATTAGTTCAACATATATGCACCAACTTGTAAATGCTGTTAAAGATAAAGAAATATCAGTAAATGTTATATCAAAATCAGGAACTACAACTGAACCTGCTATAGCATTTAGAATCTTTAAAGATTTATTAGAAAAGAAATATGGAAAAGAAGAAGCTAAAAAGAGAATATATGCAACTACTGATAAAGCAAGAGGAGCATTAAAATCATTAGCAGATGCAGAAGGATATGAAACTTTTGTAATTCCTGATGATGTTGGTGGAAGATTCTCAGTTTTAACTCCAGTTGGATTACTTCCAATTGCGGCTTCTGGAATAAACATTGATGAAATGATGCAAGGTGCAGCTGATGCAAGAGATGAATTTGCAAATGAAAATATAAAAGAAAACATTTGTTATCAATATGCTGCAGCTAGAAATGCTCTTTACAATAAAGGTAAAGCTATAGAAATATTAGTTAACTATGAACCACAATTACACTTCTTCGGTGAATGGTGGAAACAATTATATGGAGAATCAGAAGGAAAAGATAATAAAGGATTATTCCCAGCAGCTGTTGATTTCTCAACAGATCTTCACTCAATGGGTCAATACATCCAAGAAGGAAGAAGAGATCTTTTCGAAACTGTAATTAATGTAAAAACTCCACAAGAATCTGTAATAATTGAATCAACAGAAGACAATCTTGATGGATTAAACTTCTTAGCAGGAAAAGATATGGACTTTGTTAACCACAAAGCATTTGAAGGAACTTTACTTGCACACAATGATGGAGGAGTTCCAAACTTAATAGTTAATGTACCAGAATTAACTCCATACTACTTTGGACAATTAGTTTATTTCTTTGAAAAAGCATGTGGTATAAGTGGATACCTTTTAGGAGTAAATCCATTTAACCAACCAGGTGTTGAAGCTTACAAGAAAAACATGTTTGCTCTTCTTGGAAAACCAGGATATGAAGACATGAAAGCTGATCTTGAAAAGAGACTTTAATTAAATATATGAAAATAATAATTGATGGAGATGCTTGCCCAAGCATCTCCAAAATTGAATTAATAGGTAAAAAGTATGGAATACCAGTAGAAATATTTTGTGATATAAATCATTATATAGTTAGCGATTATGCAAAAGTAAGTGTTGTAGATAGTGGTTTTCAAAGTGTTGATATGTATGTTATAAATAATACAAAAAAAGATGATATTGTTGTAACTCAAGATTTTGGTGTAGCTGCACTTTGCCTTCCTAAAGGAGCAAAGGTTGTTAATACAAATGGACAAATTTATACTAATGATAATATCGATATGCTTTTAGAGAAAAGACATATGTCGCAAAAAATACGAAGAGCTGGAGGTAGAATGAAAGGTCCTAAAAAAAGAAAATCTTCAGATGATAAAAAGTTTTTAGAAAATATAGAGGAAATTATAAAGAAATCTAACAGTTACTAAAATATAAAAAGACTGTTAGATTTTTTTTAGTGTACTTTAAGATAAAATTAAATTAATAATTGTTAAAAAATGTATTAAATGTAAGCGCATTTTACTGTATAATAGAATAAATGGTTGAATAAATAGTTATTTAGGAAAAAAGGGTGAATTAAATGGTCAAAAGTGCAGTTAAAATGAATATTTTATTTAGTAAAAAAAGCCCTCAAAGGGTTGATTCTAAAATATTAATAAATATAGATTCAGATATTATAATGGATTATAAAGTTTTAGTTGGGAATGATGGGATATGGAATATAGTTAAAGATTTTTCAGATGCAGGAGACTGTATTTGGAATCCAAAAGAAGAAGGGAATTACATAGTTATGGTACAAGGAAAAAGCAGAAATTCTGAAAAGCCATATGACGTTTTGGAAAGAGAAGAGTATGTTATAACAAATGAAAAAAAAGAAGAAAATTTATTAAAAGATATAGAAATAAATAAAAATGAATATACAGAAGGTGATAAAGTAGAAGTTACTGGAATTGTACAAGAAGATAATCTTCTTTTTAGATTTTGGAAAAAGGGTTCAGCAGGTTGGGAAATTTTAAGAGATTATAGAAAAGAAAATAAAATAGAATATACAGCACTTAATGCTGGGCAAGAAGAACTTTTAATTGAATGTAAAAGAATTGATTCAAAAGAAAATTTTGATGACTATAAAACTATAAAGTTTAACATAAAAAAAATGGGCAAGCTAGAGATTACAGGATTTAAGTGTTTAACAGAAGAAAGATTAATTAATGAAGAATTAGTTTTTAAAGTTGAATCATCTCAAAGTAATACTAGAACGCTTCTTTATAAATTTGTGAAAATAGATGATGAAGGTCATTCTATTTGTTTGCAAGATTTTTCATCAAGACAAATAGTAACTTATCAAGAAAATACTCCTGGAGAATATAAACTTCTTTGTCTTATGAAAGATATTCTTTCAAATAGAGAATATGATGATAGAGCTGTTATGTATTATAAGGTTAGACCTTATAATCAAATAAGAATAAATAAGTTTGAGCCTGATGTAAAATCTCCACAAAAAACAGAAACAGATATAACATTTAAGTTAGAAGTAGAAGGTGGAAGAGAAAAAATTTATAGATATATTATAGATGGACCTGTTTGTGATGATTCTTGTTATACAAGAAGTGATGAATATGTTTGGAGACCTAAAGAGGAAGGAAAATATAAGATAACAGCATATGCAAAAGATTCTTCTTTTAGAGGAGATTTTGAAGATAAGAAAACTATAATATTTGAAGTAGATAAAAAGGGAGAATTACCAGTAAGAATAACTGATATAATAACAGATGTAAAAAAAGAAACAGTTATAAATAAACCTGTTAATTTAAGAGTTATAGCAGAAGGTGGAACAGTTTTATTATATTCCTTTACAATATATAAGGATGGTAAAGTTTTAGATAAAATATCATTTAATAAATCTAACTATATAAACTTTACTCCAAAAGAAAAGGGAAAATATGAAATAGATATAAAAATAAAAGATAAATATACTAGAGCAGAATATGATATTCAAACTAGTTATTATTTAACTGTAAGAGAATATATGCCTGGAACTATTGAGCATATATTAATTCCAAAGAGAGAACATTATCTTGTGAATGAACCTATTGATATAGAAACAATAGTTCAAGACACTAGAAATACACTTATAAATATTGTAACTAAGATAAATGGAAATGTAGTTGAAGAAACAGACTTTATGACTAATAAAAAGATATGTATAAAACCAAAATGTTCAGGAAAATATGGTTTTGAAATATACGCAAAAAATATTAAATGTGAAGAAGAATTTGATAGTAAAAAAGAAATAACTATATTTGTAGAAGAAGCAACTCCTGTAATAGGAACAAAGGTTAACATAAGTGAAAATAAAATTGGTGACAATAAAGAAATAACTTTTAAGGCTAGAAGTACAGGTGGAAAAGATGTTTGTTACGAATTTTATTTAATGGAAAAAGGAAATTGGGTTAAGGCACAAAGTTATAGTAAGAAAAATTATTACACATTTATACCTTATTCAGAAGGAACTTTTAGAGTTTTAGTTCTTGCAAAAAGCTATTATAAAAGAGTTAATTATGAAGATTACTGTGAAGTTGAATTTACAGTTTAATATGGGGGAATATTAGGGTGAAATTAAATGAGATAAATTCAGATCTAATTATGAAAATGGGTCTTATGAATAACATTGTTAAAAAGCAATCAGGAGATGGAATTGAATTTCAAATTATGCTTCAAACAATGTTAGAATCTATGGGAAAAGTAGAAGATGACAAAATTAATAATAAAATAATGACTACTTCAGTTGGTGAAAAATTAGAAAATTTAAAATTAGTTTTAAATAATGAGGAATCATATAATAATAAATATTGGAATTCAAATTTAGAGACAAGCTCTAACAATAAAGAAACTACAAAAGTTGAAAATACTAATAAAGTTGATTATAGTAATATGATAGATGTAAAAAAAGAGATATATAAATCTGTTGATAAATATTCAAAAATGTATGGAGTAGATAAAAATTTAGTTCTTGCAGTAATAAAAGCAGAATCTAATTTTAATTCTAAATGTACTTCAAGTGCAGGAGCAATGGGAGTTATGCAGCTTCTTATGCCTGTAACAGCTAAAGAAGAAGGTGTTACAGACCCTTATAATATAGATCAAAATATTAGAGGTGGAGTTTCACAGCTTAGAAAGCATTTAAAAAGATATAATGGAAATGTTGAAATGGCACTTATGGGGTATAATGCAGGAGATGGAACAGTACAAAGAAGAGGTGTAAAAACACCTTCTGACATTTATAAAATGCCTAAGGAAACTCAAAATTATGTTCCAAAGGTTTTAAAATATTATAGAGAATTTAAAGGATAATTATTAAAGCTATGTAAGAAAATTATTATATAAGTTTTTTACATAGCTTATTTATTTAATAAAGTTGATACTATAATTCTTTTAGGTTAAAATGAACTGAGAAAAAGTACGGAGGTGCTACAATGGAAAGATTAGATAAAATTATTTCTAATTTAGGGTATGGAAGTAGAAAAGAAGTTAAATCACTTGTAAAAAAGGGTTTTGTTGAAGTAGATGGTGAAATAGTTAAAGATAGTAATATGAAAATTGATCCAGACACTTCAATTATAAAAGTTAATGGAGAAGAATTATATTATAGAGAATATATTTATTTAATGATGAATAAACCAGATGGAGTTATTTCAGCTACATATGATAATAGAGACATGACAGTAATTGATCTTTTACATGTGGATTATCAAGCATTTGAGCCATTTCCTGTTGGAAGATTAGATAAAGATACAGTAGGATTATTACTTTTAACAAATGATGGAGAGTTAAATCATAGACTTATATCTCCTAAATGGCATGTTGATAAAGTATATTTTGCTAAAATAGACAAGAAAGTAACAGAAGAAGATGTTAAAGCTTTTAAAGAAGGAATAACTTTAGATGATGGTTATGTGTGTAAAGAAGCAAAGCTTGAAATTTTATCAGCTACTGATGAAGGTTCAGAAATTAATGTAACTATTCAAGAAGGAAAATTCCATCAAGTTAAGAGAATGTTTGAAGCTAGAGATAAAAAAGTTGTTTATCTTCAAAGAATAGAATTTGGAGGACTTCCTTTAGATAGAGATTTAGAAGAAGGGGAGTACAGAGAATTAACAGATGAAGAAATAGAACATCTTAAAAAATTCTAATAATTGTTAATAAATTGTAAATATCAATAAGGTTTAAAAATATAAATAACAAAAATTATCAAAGTAAATTTTGCAAATTAATAATAAATAAGTTAACATATTGCAAATGTAAATTTGTTAACATATAATAGTATCCGAGGATAAATAAAAGGATATATAGCCCCCTTTTTATTTATTGCTTATTGCTAGCACAACCTGGCCCCAAGGGTTGTGCTTTATTATTTGAATTTTAAATGATAAAAAAGATATTAAATTATATAATTTAATATCTTTTTTATCTATATAGCTATTTTAAACAGAACTAAATCTGTATTTACAATACTATTATTAATGATGTATAATTACCTAAGATAAATTAATATTAAAATGCAATGAAAAAGAAGAGTATATGGCAACTTATTTTAAAGAGAGTTCTTCATTTGCTGAGAGAAGAATATTTAAGATCATAGAAAGAAGCTTTGGAGTATAAGATTGAAATTATTTTATAAGTAGTAAATCTTAGGTATAATCTCACCTTATAGAGATGTTAAGAGAGCTAAAAATTTAGCTAAATTAGGTGGTACCGCGTGAAGTTAGTCTTTTCGTCCTAAATATGGATGATAGGGCTTTTTTTATTTTAATAATTTCTAAAAAATAGGGTATAATTAATCCCATAATATATAAAGAAAGGTGTTAAAGATGAAAGAAAGATTAGCAAATTTAATATTTCCAAATGTGGATAAGACAGTAGAAGAATACATCAATACTTATAAGCCAAGAGATTTAAAAGAAGGAGCACATGTTGTAAGATATGCTCCAAGTCCAACTGGTTTCCAACATATTGGAGGAGTATATGCAGCTTTAATAAATGAAAGATTAGCACATCAAAGTGAAGGAATTTTCTATTTAAGAATAGAAGATACTGACCAAAAAAGAGAAGTAAAAGGTGCAATAGAAGATACTATTCAAACTATGTACAACTTTGGTATGGAATTTGATGAAGGGATGATAGGAGAAGAAGAGTCAAAAGGTGCTTATGGACCTTATAGACAAAGCTTAAGAAAAGAAATATATCATACTTTTGCAAAAGATTTAATATTAAAAGGTCTTGCATATCCATGTTTCTGTACTGCTGAAGAATTAAATGAAATAAGAGAAAAACAAATGGCAGAAAAAATTACTCCAGGTTACTATGGAAAATATGCAGTTTATAGAAATCTTTCAGATGAAGAAGCTATAAAGAAAATTGAAGCTGGAGAAGAATATATTTTAAGATTAAAATCACCAGGAAAAGAAGAAAATAGAGTAGAAATAGTTGATTTAATAAAAGGTGAATTATCATTACCTGAAAATGTTCAAGACATAGTTTTAATAAAATCAGATGGACTTCCAACTTATCATTTTGCTCATGCTATAGATGATGCTTTAATGCACACAACAGATGTAATAAGAGGAGAAGAATGGCTTTCATCATTACCAATTCACCTTCAATTATTTGATGTTTTAGGATTTAAGAGACCAAACTATGCTCATGTTCCTACTATAATGAAATCAGAAAATGGTTCAAAAAGAAAACTTTCAAAAAGAAAAGACCCTGAAAGTGCAGTAAGCTACTATAGAGAAGAAGGATATCCACAAGTTTGTGTTATAGAATATCTATTAAACATAATCAATTCAAGCTTTGAAGAGTGGAGAGCAGAAAATCCAGATGTAGATTACCATGAGTTTAAAGTATCATTAGAAAAAATGAGTAAATCAGGAGCACTTTTTGATATAGTTAAGTTACATGACGTAAGTAAAAACTTAATTTGTAAAATGAAAGCTGATGAAGTTTATTCAAGATATACAGAATGGGCTAAAGAATTTGATCCAGAAATGTACGCTTTAGTAACAGCTAAAGAAGATATGATGAAACAAGTATTTAATATAGATAAAGAAGGACCAAAACCAAGAAAAGACTTTGGTAAATGGAATGAAGTTAAAGCTAAAATATTCTACTTCTTTGATGAAGAGTTTGATAAAGAAGGAAAAGAAGATATAGAATTACCAAAAACTTTAACATTAGAAGCAGCTAAAGAAGTTATAGAAAGCTATTCAAAAGCTTATAATCATAATTTAGAAAGTCAAGAAGCTTGGTTTGAACACTTAAAAGCATTAGCAATAGAACTTGGTTATGCAACAAATAGAAAAGAATTTAAAGCAGAACCAGAAAAATTCAAAGGAATGGTATCAGATGTTGCAGGAGCAGTTAGAGCTGCAATAACTCACAGAGCTAACACACCAGATCTTTATACAATAATGCAAATTTTAGGTGAAGATGTAGTTAGAGAAAGATTCCAAAAATTTATGAGCTTATAATTAGAATAATATAAATTACTTTTATTATTTAAACAAAAATGACTTTTCAAATTTTGAAAAGTCATTTTTTATATGTAGAAATAATTATTTATTGAAATAAAATTTTAAGCATATAGAAATTTATTACTTTATTTTATAGGGTAAAATTTAGATAAGAATAAAATTTTGAAAGGATACTAGTATGAAAAAACAAGCTATAATTTTGGCAATTAGTTGTTTAGTAGTTATAGGAGTAATAGCATTTGGTATTTTTGAATGGAGTAAACTTTTTGATGGACTTAGCATTGTTAGCAAAGTACAAGTTGGAAATAACATTAATAAAGATACAAATACATATAATACAAAATTAAATGAATTGAACCAAAAAGAAAATAATATTTCAAAAATTGAAGATCTTACAAAGGAACCTAAAAAATAATTGAAGCCACCTTATTAATAAGGTGGCATTAAATTTTTTATTTATTTACAGGAATATTTGAAATATGTCTTAAGCAAGCAGGTAGAACATTAGTCTTAGAATGTCTTGCAACACATTTACAACAGATACCTCTATTTTCACATTTTAAATTTTTACATGGACATTCAATAGTATTATTACAGCTCATAAAAAACTCCTTTTTATTTATCTTTAGTAAAATATATTAATAAATTTATTTGTTTATCAAAGATTAAAATACTCCACAATAAAAAATTATTATGGAGTATTAGTCACAAAATTTGTGGATTATTTTTGTAATTTAAATGATGATTTTAATGGAACGATTCTATTAAATACTAATTTTTCATCAGTAGTATTTTTAGTATCTATTGAGAAGAATCCATTTCTAACTAATTGTAGTTTATCTAGTGGTTTAAGACCAGGTACTGCATTTGGTTCTATAAATCCTTGGAAAATTTCCATTGAGTGTGGATTTATTTGTTCTAAGAAATGTTTTCCTTCATTTTCAGGAGCATCATCTAAAATTAAAGGTTCATATAATCTAAATTCTGCTGGAACTGAAGAATTTGCATCAACCCAGTGGATTGTTCCTTTAACTTTTCTTCCTGTAAATCCTGAACCACTCTTAGTTTCTGGATCATAAGTACAGTGAAGTTCAATAACTTCTCCATTTTCATCTTTTATAACTTCATTACATTTAATGAAGTAAGCTCCTCTAAGTCTAACTTCGTTACCAGGGAATAATCTAAAATATTTTTTAGCTGGAACTTCCATGAAGTCATCTCTTTCAACATAGATTTCTCTTGAGAAAGTTATTTCTCTCTTACCAAATGATTCATCTTTAGGATGAATATCTAGAGAAAGTGTTTCACTTTGGCCTTCTGGGTAGTTTGTTATAACTACTTTTAATGGATTAATTACTGCCATAGCTGTAGGAACTTTTGGTTGAAGATCCTCTCTTAAGAAGTAATCAAGCATTTGAGAATCTACAGTAGAGTTTGATTTTGCAACACCTATAGCAGAGCAGAAGTTTCTAATAGCTTCTGGAGTATATCCTCTTCTTCTAAGACCTGATATAGTTGGCATTCTTGGGTCATCCCAACCATCAACTACACCTTCATCAACTAATTGTTTAAGCTTTCTTTTACTCATAACTGTATTAGTCATGTTAAGTCTAGCAAATTCTATTTGTCTTGGAGTAGCCTCCATTTCACATTCACGAACAAACCAATCATAAAGAGGTCTGTGGTCTGCAAACTCAAGAGTACAAATTGAATGAGTTATATGTTCAATTGCATCTTCTAATGGATGAGCAAAATCATACATTGGATAGATACACCATTTATCTCCAGTATTATGGTGTTCTGAATGAGCAATTCTATAGATTATAGGATCTCTCATATTAAGATTTGGAGAAGACATATCTATTTTAGCTCTAAGAACTTTTTCTCCATCTTTGAATTCACCATTTTTCATTTTTTCGAATAATTCAAGGTTTTCTTCAACAGTTCTATTTCTATAAGGACTTTCCTTACCAGGAGCTGTTAAACTTCCTCTATATTCTTTAATTTCATCTGGAGTTAAATCACACACGTATGCTAAGCCTTTTTTTATTAATAGTAGAGCTTTTTCATACATTGTATCAAAGTAATTTGATGCAAAGTGAAGCTCATTCCACTGACAGCCAAGCCATTTAACATCCTCTTCTATAGACTGAACGTATTCAGTATCCTCTTTAGTTGGATTTGTATCATCAAATCTAAGATTTGTTCTACCTTTAAACTCTTCTGATAATCCGAAGTTTAAAAGTATAGATTTCGCATGACCAATGTGTAAGTATCCGTTTGGCTCTGGTGGAAATCTTGTTATTATACTATCGTGCTTTCCTGTTTCTAAGTCTTCTTTAATAATATTTCTAATGAAGTTAGATGAAATATTTTCATTTGACATAAAAGCTTACACCTCCTGTTAAAATTTATGTTTATATAATACACAATTACCTTTAATTTTAATCCAATATAACAAAAAAATCTAGAGAAAAAAGGCATTTAAAAAGACTCTTAAAGGTGAATAAGCTAATAAAAATAGCATATTTCACTTTTAAGAGTCATAATTTTACGTTATTTATTAAATTAACTAACAGTTTTTAGCTGAATTAAATCTATCTTCAACTACATTCCAATCAATAATTTCATAGTAATTATTGATATATTCAGGTCTTCTATTTTGATATTTTAAATAATAAGCATGTTCCCAAACATCCATAGTAAGAAGAGGAATATTATTTTCTGATATAGGACAAATTTGATTTGGTGTGTTAATTACTTGAAGTTCATTTTGTTCATCAAGTATTAGCCAAGCCCATCCTGAACCAAATTGACTTGTTCCAGCTTTAGTAAATTCAGTTTTAAAGTTTTCAAAAGAACCAAAACGTTTGTTTATTGCATCTAAAACATTTCCATGTGGAGAAGTACTATTTGGTTTATTAAGTCCATCCCAATAAAATTCATGATTAAAAACTCCACCACCATTATTAATAACAGGAAGTCTTTTATCTTCTGGAAGTTCGTCTAAATTTTTTAAAATATCAACTAAACTAGCATTTTTTAAAGGACCAGTATAATCCTTTAAAGCATTATTTAAATTATCAGTATAAGTTTGTTGATGTTTATCATGATGAATAGTAACTGTTGCCTTATCTATTACAGGTTCTAATGCATCATAAGCAAATTTTAATGGTTTAAGTTTAAATTCTGTCATATTTATCACCTCAGAATTTAGTATATAAATAAAGTGATAAAAAGATACATAAAAACGTTATTTTTTTAGACCTTGAAAATTAAAATCAGGTACAAAATCAGTTGTACTTGAACCACTATCTTGAATAAAAGCATTTGTAATTCCCAGTTCAGCAGCATAACTAATTAATGAATCATACATTTTAGGATTTAAAGGCTTAGAAATTTCTTTATATTCAAAAGCTTTAAACATTGGAGTATATTGATTCATAATACTTATATAAACATTATCACCAAACATAGAATATATACAGTCAATTACTTTTTTTGAATCAAAAAGAAGTCCAGGAAGCATAAGATGTCTTACTATAATTCCTTTAATCATTCTTCCATTAGAATCAAATTTATTTTTTCCAACTTGCTTGAACATTTCTTTTAAAATTTCAATTACATTATCTTTATAACCTTTAGCATTTGAATATTTTATAGCATATTTATCATCAAAATATTTAAAGTCAGGAAGATAAACATCTATAAATCCATCTAACATTTTTATTGTTTCTAAAGAATCATATCCATTTGTATTATAGAGTATTGGAAGAGTTAAACCATTAGCTTTAGCTTTTTTTATTGCTTCTATTATTTTAGGAACATAATGAGTAGGAGTAACAAGATTTATATTATTAGCTCCTTTGTCTTGAAGTTCTAAAAATATTTCATAAAGTCTATCTGTAGTTATTTCAATTCCTTTATGCTCTTGACTTATTTCATGGTTTTGGCAAAATACACATTTTAAATTGCAATTAGAAAAGAAAACTGTACCAGAACCTGTTTCTAAAGAAATAGGAGGTTCTTCCCAAAAGTGAAGTTCAGCTCGAGCAGCAGTTATTTTATCAGAAGAGTTACAAGCTCCAATCTTTCCTTTTGTTCTATCTATATTACATCTTCGTATACAAAGATTACATTTTTCAAAAGCTTTATAATAGTCCATTATACTACGACCTTTCTATATGTTTTTATAAATTATATATCTAATTATAAAATAGAGCAATTTATAATGATAAATGTGGAAAAAAATGAGAGTAAGAGGTACAATAGTAGGATAAAATAATAAAAAGAGAGTGGGTTAGCTTATGGAAAGTAATTTTAATGAATTAGAGTATAATGGTGAAGTTTTTAATAAGATAGAAGGCAGAAACAACGAATTTAGTGATTTAGTTTTTGAAAATTGCACTTTTAATAGATGCGATTTTACGGGAGCGAGTTTTATAGAAGCAACTTTTGATGGATGTACTTTTAAAGAATGTAATTTTACACTTGCTAAATTAGATAATTCAAAACTTAGAGGAGCTTTATTTAATGATTGTAAAATAGTTGGAGTAGATTTTACTAAATGCGATACTTTTATATTAGATTTTGAATTTAAAAATTCTTTAGTTCAAAGTTGTAATTTTACTGGTCTTAAAATTCCAAAAACAAAATTTATAAGCTGTAATATTGCAGGTTCAGATTTTATGAATTGTGATTTGAGAGAAGCGAAATTTACTAAATCATCTTTAGAGGAATCAATTTTTGAAAATACTAATTTAACAAAGGCGGACTTTTCAGAAGCAATAGATTATACAATTAATCCAGAAAGAAATAAAATAAAAAAAGCAAAATTTTCTATGCCAGAGGTTTTAGGACTTTTAAAGGAATTTAATATTATAGTAAAGTAGGTAACAAATTATGAGTAGATTAGAAGAAATAATTAATAATAGTAATGACGTAATTACAAAGTCATTTTTAGTAAAAGAATTTAAAAGAATAGGATTAAAAGCAGGAGATAAAATACTTGTTCATTCAAAATTAAGCTCTTTTGGATTTGTTTGCGGTGGGGAAAGAACAGTTGTAGAAGCATTAATGGAAGTTATAACAGAAGAAGGAACTATTTCTATGCCAGCTCATAGTGGGGACATTTGTGACCCAATATTTTGGGGAAATCCTCCTGTACCAAAAGAATGGTTTGAAAAGATAAGAGAAGAAATGCCTGCATTTGATAGAGAAAATACAAAAACATATGGTATGGGATTAATAGCTGAAAACTTTAGAACAAGATTAGATGTTTTAAGAAGTTATCATCCAACTGTTTCTTTTACTTCATGGGGAAAAGAATCAGAAGAAATAACAAAAGAACATACATTAGAGAATTCTTTAGGAGAAGGAAGCCCACTTAGAAAAATGTATGATTTAGATTTTAAGGTTTTATTATTAGGGGTTGATTATGACGTAAATACTATGTTCCATTTAAGTGAATATAGAGCAGGAAATGCAGAAAAAACAATAAATGCTTCTCCAATAATTGAAAATGGAGAAAGAGTATTTAAGTCTTATGAAGATATTGAATTTAAAACAGAATTATTTATGTTTGCAGGTGAAAGCTTTGAAGAAAAACATAATGTAATAAAAGATAAAATAGGACTTTCAAATATAAAATTATTTTCTGCAAGAGAATGTGTTGATTTTGGAGTTGAATATTTTAAAAACGTAAATATTTATTAGAATGTATGTTTGTATTAGATATTAAATATGCTATACTTTAAAATAAGAAAAATAAAGCTTGTAATTAATTATAGGTTTATATAATAAAAAATTTATTTAGTATGAGTCTAGGAAATTATCCTGGGCTTTTACCTTTCTTAATTATAAGAGAAACCTTGAAGGGAGGATTTAAATTTGGATTTAAAATCACTTTTAAATAAAGAGCAATACGAGGGAGCAAGTACAGTAGAAGGGCAAGTACTTATTCTTGCAGGAGCGGGTTCAGGAAAAACTAGAGTTTTAACTTATAGAATGGCACATATGATAGATGATTTAGGAATATTCCCATGGAAGATATTAGCTATTACATTTACAAATAAAGCAGCAAAAGAAATGAGAGATAGAGTACGTTCAATAATTGGAGAAAAAGCAGACTCAATGTGGATATCAACTTTCCATTCAACTTGCGTTCGTATATTAAGAAGAGATATAGAAAAATTAGGTTATAAATCAAGTTTTACTATTTATGATACATCAGATCAAAAAGTTCTTTTAAAAGAATGTATGAAAGCACTTAATATAAATGAAAAAGATATAACACTTCAAGAGGTTATGGGTAAAATAGGAAGAGCAAAAGATACTATGCAAACACCTGCAAGCTTTATGAGAGAACATGAGCAAAATTTTAGAGAAAAGAAAATAGCAGATGTTTATCAAATGTATCAAAAGAGATTAAAAGAAAATAATGCTTTAGATTTTGATGATTTAATATTTAAAACAGTTGAACTATTTAAAACAAGTGAAGAAACATTAGAGTTTTATCAAAATAAATTCCAATATATTATGGTAGATGAGTACCAAGATACGAATGGTGCTCAATATGAATTAGTTAAAATGTTAGCTAAGAAATATAAGAATATTTGTGTTGTTGGAGATGATGACCAATGTATTTACCAATGGAGAGGTGCAGATATTCAAAATATACTTGATTTTGAAAAGGATTATCCTGATTGTAAGGTTATAAAACTTGAACAAAATTATCGTTCAAAAGGAAATATATTAGATGCTGCAAATGAGGTTATAGTTAACAACTCTAGAAGAAAAGATAAAGCATTAAGAACAGAACAAGAATCAGGAAGTAAAATAAAAATATATAGAGCTTTTTCAGATAAAGAAGAAGGAGATTTTGCTGCTAGAGAAATAAAGGATATTATCTCAAAAGAAGAAGATGCAAATTATAGAGATTTTGCAGTACTTTACAGAACAAATGCTCAATCGCGTACATTTGAGGAATGTTTTAGAAGAAGAGGGATACCATATAAAATTATTGGTGGAACTAAATTCTATGACAGAAAAGAAATAAAGGATATGCTTGCATATTTAAAAGTATTAGTTAACCCTCAAGATGATGTAAGTATAAAGAGAATAATAAATGTTCCAAAGAGAAGTATAGGAGCAGCAACAATTGATAAAGTGCAAACTTTTGCTGAAGAGTTTGGATTAAATCTTTGGGATGCATTAAGTGAAGTTAGAACAATTAGCACTTTAACAGCTAGAAATTGTACTTCAATTGAAAAGTTTACTAGCCTTATGGATAATTTTATGATTCTTGCAGAAACTATGCCACCATCAATGTTAATAGAAAACATATTAAAAGAAAGTGGATATTTAGCAGAATTAGAAAAATCAAATGAAATAGAAGATAAGAGTAGAATAGAAAACCTTAAAGAACTTGTATCAGATGCTGTTGATTTTGAAAAGAGTAATCCAGAAAATAATACACTTGCAGATTACTTAGAGCAAGTGGCACTTGTTCAAGATGCGGATAAAGCTGATGAAGAGGCAGATAGTGTTGTTTTAATGACTCTTCATAGTGCAAAAGGATTAGAATTTCCATATGTATTTATGGTTGGAATGGAAAATGGATTATTCCCAAGTGCAAGTGATATAAATGATCCAAGTCAAATGGAAGAATCAAGAAGACTTTGTTATGTTGGAATAACAAGAGCAAAAGAAGTTCTTTATATGACTTCAGCTGAAAAAAGACTTCTTTTTGGTAGAATAACTTCATATAGTCAATCAGATTTTATAAATGAAATAAGATTTGATTTAAAAGAATTCGTTAATGGAAGAAGTATAACTGGTGGAAGTACAGGGGAAAATTATTATAATTCGCCTACAAAATTAAATTCAAATCCACATAGCTTAAGAAATCAAATAATGGGAAGAAATCAAAATACTATTGGAAGAAAAACAAGTATACCATCTAGCACTTCAAGTTCTAATAGCAAAGGAAATTTAGCAAATGCTAATAATATTTCATTGGGGAAAAAAGTTAGACATGAAAAGTTTGGAACTGGAACTGTAGTTTCTGTATCTGAATCTAATGGAGATAAAAAGCTTACAATAGCATTTGATAAACAAGGAGTTAAGAATTTAATGTTATCAATGGCTAAATTAGAATTAATTTAATAAAAATATTCTTATAAATAATAATATAAAAATGTATAATAAATTTATAGGATTATAAAGTGGAGGTAATTAGCTTTGGATAAAAGAGAATTAATGGAAGCTCTAGTAGAAGAGTTGAATAGATATGCATATGAATATTATTCCTTAGATAATCCAACTGTTAGTGATAAAGAATATGATTTAAAATATGATGAATTAGTAAGTCTTGAAAAAGAGATAGGAATAGTTTTACCATATTCTCCGACAGTGAGAGTAGGAGATACAATCTTAGAAGGATTTTCGAAATATACTCACAAAGCTAAACTTTGGAGTTTAGATAAAGCTCAAAGTATTGAAGGTATAGTAGAATGGCATAATAGAAATTTAAAATTCGTAAATGAAATGAGAGCTAAAGGTGAAGATTTACCAGATTTAAAATATATAGTTACTAAGAAATTTGATGGACTTACAGTAAATCTTACTTATAATGAAGAAGGAATATTAGAAATAGGAGCAACAAGAGGAACAGGAGCAGTTGGAGAAAATGTAACAGCTCAAGTTAAAACTATAAAAAGTATTCCATTAAAAATAAATTCAAATGATGTTTTTGAAATCCACGGTGAAGCTGTTATGACAACAGAAGCTTTTGAAAAGTATAATGAAACAGCTACTACTCCATTGAAAAATCTTAGAAATGGGGCAGCAGGAGCATTAAGAAATCTTAATGTTAAAGAAACTGCTAGAAGAAATCTTTCAGCATTCTTTTATGATATAGGCTACAAAGAAGGTGAACCTTTTAAAACTTATGTTGAAATGTTAGATTTTATAAGAGAAAAAGGATTTCCAATAGATGATTATGTTGTTGAATGCTCAACAATTGAAGATATTCAAAAAGAAATTGATTATATAAAAGATATAAGATTTTCTTTAAACTATGATATTGATGGTCTTGTAATAGCAATTGATGATATAAGGACAAGAGAACTTTTAGGATATACAGTGAAATTTCCTAAATGGGCAATTGCATATAAATTTGAAGCACAAGAAGCAACTACAGAACTATTAGATGTTGAATGGAATGTTGGAAGAAGTGGTAGAGTTTCACCTACTGCAATATTAGAACCAGTAGAACTTGCAGGAGTTACTGTAAAGAGAGCTACTCTTAATAATATGGATGACATAAAGAAAAAGGGAGTAAGAATTGGTTCAAAAGTATTTGTAAGAAGATCTAATGATGTTATTCCTGAAATAATGGGGACAGTTCAAGATAGTATAGATGGATCAAAGGAAATATTACCACCTGAAACTTGTCCAGCTTGTGGAAGTCATTTAAGTTTAATAGGAGCACATTATTTCTGTGAAAATACTTTATCTTGTAAACCTCAAATGGTTAAAACAATAGTTCATTATGGTTCAAGAGAAGCAATGAATATAGCAGGCTTTTCAGAAAGGACAGCAGAACAATTATTTGAAAAATTAGATATAAAATCAATATGTGACCTTTATAAATTAAATAAAGAAGATTTAATAGGATTAGAAAAGTTTGGTCCTAAAAAAGCACAAAATCTTTTAGACGCAATAGAAAATAGTAAAGATTGTTCATTAGAAGCATTTATATATTCCTTAGGAATACAAAATGTAGGAGCTAAAACAGCAAGGGATTTAGTAAATACATTTAAATCAATAGAAGGATTAAAAAATGCTAAATTTGAAGATTTAGTTCTTGTACCTGATATAGGAGATATAGTAGCACAAAATGTTATGGACTTCTTTAGAGAAGAAAAAGTAATTCAAACAATTGATGAGCTTTTAGCACTTGGTGTAAATCCTCATTTTGAAGAGAAAGAAATAACAGAGAGTGCATTCTCAGGAAAGACTGTAGTAGTTACAGGTACTATGGAGAAATATTCAAGAAAAGAAATAAAAGAAAAATTAGAATCATTAGGAGCAAAAGTTGCTGGAAGCGTAAGCAAGAAAACAGATTTTGTTGTTTATGGAGCAGAAGCAGGCTCAAAATTAACTAAAGCAGAAGAATTAGGAGTAAAAACTATTTCAGAAGAAGAATTTGAAAACATGATTTAGGAGATTGAAGGATGAAGAAATTAGTAAATGCATTAGGAATTGCTATGAGTATAGTATCAGGAGTAGTAATAATATGCACATTTTTAACTTCATATCAATTTATATATTTAGGAGATATGTTTACTACCTACTTTACATTACAAGTATGTCTAGGAATAACCATGGGATTATGGGCAATAAAATTTTGGCTAGAGGAACTTGGAACTAAAAAATATATATATCCACTTATTTGCTTAGGAATAAGCTTTTCTTCAGTATTTTTTATATTAAGTGCTGTTAGATAATAAAAGAGAGCTACGTTTAATTAACGTGGCTCTCTTTTTTCAAAATCTTGAATATTTTCAAATTCTGAAATATCTAAAAGTTCTGCTACATCTTCTACAAAATCATTTTCTTCTCTATGTTTTTTTGAATTAGCAATTATGCTTAATTTTTGATTTATCTTTTCAAGTATGTAATTCTTATATCTTAATTGATTGTATGATTTTAATGCAACTATGAAAAGCCAGATGCCAATAAACATAAATGTTAGCATAAACACTATACCTATAATTGCAATTGTGACTACTAAAAAAGTCATTGTTAGACCTCCCCTATGTGATAATTAATTATATCATAAATATTATATAACTTTAACAAAATAAATCTATATTATTCACCTATATGTTTACAATTTTAGAAAAATGTTAATAATCATAATAATTAAGAAGAGTGAGGAGATATTATGATAAAAAAGATAATATTAACAGTTTTGGGGTCAACAATAGTAGGACTAGTTTTGTTAAGTTTTATAGATGTATATCAAGAGCAAGATACAAAAGAAGTAAGTGCATTTACATATGCTTTAGGCAATATAAATAATGATTTAAGAGATGTTACAAACCTTTCTATGAGAGAAAAAGATATTATAACAGCCACAAGTAAATCATTAGTAAGTAAAAATAGTGACGGAAAAATAGAAAATGAACTTTCACAAGAAGTTAAAGTAAAAGATGATAATATTGAGTATGAATTTATTCTTAAAGATGATATTAAATGGAGTGATGGTACTCAAATACTCCCAGTTCAAATAATAGATTTTTTTAAGGAATTATTAATATCAGAGGAAGAAAAAAATATAGAACCTATTTTAAATATATATGGAGCAAGAGAATTTAGAGAGTCTAATGGAAATGATACTAGTAAACTTGCTTTAATTGAAGGAGATAACTCTATAATAATTAGATTGAATTCTAAAGATAAAGATTTTTTAGAGAAACTTACAAATCCTGTATATAAATTAAGAAAAAACTTAGATATGTGGAAAGATATAAAATCATATCATGATAATATAGCTTATTCAGGAGATTATGTAATAGATACTGTTTCAGATGAAGAGATAATACTAAAAAGAGTAAATTATTTAAATGAGAATATTCCACAAGAAATTAATATTATAAGGAATATGAGTGAAGAGGTTTCAATGGCAAAGTTTGAAACAGGAGAAGTTGATGTTGTTGTTAATCCACCATCTAAGCAGTTAAATAGGTTAGAAGCAGAAGGAAGATTAAAAACCTTTAATGCTAATAAAGGAAAATATATATATTTAAATTCAAATGATAAAGGATTAGACTTTGAATCAAGAAAAGCAGTTTATAAGACTTTAAATAATGTTATAGAAACTTATCATAAAGAAAATGAGCATTATATTGAAGTAGCAGAATATAGTTACTTTTTAGAAGATAAAAAGAATTTAAATAGTATACAAGAGAGAAAAGTTCAAACCACAAAGATAAATAAAGAATTACCTAAAATAGTTACTTTATTAGCATTAGATACTCAAGAAAATAGAAGCTTATGCTCATATATAGGAGAATGGTTTAAAAATAATACTAAAACATCATTAAGGTATACGTTAGTAAATGAAGATGAATATAAAAATATAGCTTTGAGAGATAGATATGATATAACTTTAATAGATATAGATTTATCAGCTAATAATAGAGAAAAAACATTTTCTGATTTAGAATATTGGTATAATGATAATGAAAAAAAGTTATTTGAAAAAGAAAATAATAAAAATAATTCAGAGTTTAGAGAGTTAGAAAATACTTTATTTTCGAATTATAGGATATTACCTTTGTTTTTCGAAAATAAAAATGTAGCTATATCAAATAAAGTAAAAGAAATAAACTTTGACTATTATGGCAATATTCAATTTACGAAATTAAAAAATAAATAAAAAAACCACAGAAAAAACTGTGGTTTTTTTTTAATTAGGAATAGTTTCTGTAACTATTTCAGCATTAACGTATTCAGTTTCATCTTCGTCAGTGACAGGTTCACTTGATACTTGACTTTCTTCTTCATTTAAAGATAAACAATCATAGAAATTATCTTTTAACATAAATAAGAATAAGAATAATATAAACATATTTTTGCTACTATCAAATGTTTTTTTAGGTATTTCAAATTTATCTTTTTTAGGAGAGTAAGTGATTCCTTTTAAAATGATAGAAGCAATTCCATTTTCCTCAGGACTAGTTAAATTTGGCATAGAGAAAAATGTTTCATCTAACATATCCTTAGAAAGAGTTGTAAATTTCTTATATCGCTCTTTGTCATCTAAAGTTGGAGCTTTTGGCCAACTAGTTATAATTCCAGAGTTTAATATATATTTTTTATAAATGTTTGAAATCATATTTTTATATTCTTTTGACTTGTCAGTTTTAGTTGAATATAAAACAATAGCTAAGAAATAAAATGTTATATCAAAAGAAGAATATTTTATTTCTTTTTTGTCAGTAAGCTTTTGGATTATATTTTCTTCTTCATTATAAAGAGATATAAGTTTTTCCATTATTTCATCACATTTTTCTTTAAACATAAATAATCCAGTATGTTCATAGGAATACATTAAATTAATTGCAAAAATACAGCAAGAATCAAATGAATTAACATAATAATCTTTTTCATTAAACTTATTTGTTAAAAACTCACATAAATCAGTTATTAAAGGAATTATAGTTTGATTATTAGAGTATGAAAAGAAAATATTAAAAGCTATTAAAGTTTTACAACCTTCATCAAATGATAAATCATATAAAGCATCTTTATAGTCAATAAACATTTGCAATATTTGATTTGAAAAGTTTTCGTAATCTTTTTTAGTTTCATCATCTGAAGTAACCAATGAATGCATATAATAAGCAGTCATCATAAATGCTTGGTCACTAAAAACAAATTTTCTATCTTTATCTATTAAATTTGCATCTTTATTACTAGTTGAAAAAATATTTTTTTTCGTAACAAAAATACCTTCATTATTTCTAAGATTGTTATAATAGAATTCTAATTGTTCTTTAGATATGTTTTTAAAGAATTTATCTAAAGCTTTCTCATTTGAGTCATCACTAAATCTTGAATAATAATCTGAAAGCTCTAATAGTGACATAGTCATTAAAGCATTAGTTGAAGGATTTATTTCTCTTTTAAAAGAAGAAGAATCAAATCCTTGAGAAGCTTTATTGTGTATAAAAACTGGTGAAGCTTTTTTATAGATACATAAAAGTGGAGAATACTTTTGTATGCCTAATTTTTCTAAAGAAGAATCTTTTTTTGAATTTCTAAGAGGAGATATACATCCACATCTAGAATTTAAAACAAGACTTTTTATTGATTCTTTAGAAAAATGAAAAAGCTGTCCACAGATTTCTTCTTGGGATAGACTATTCATTCTAAAAAATGGTCCTATATATTTCAAAACATTTCACCTCGTATATAATTCTCATATTAATAATATGAAATAAAATTTCAAAATGTGAATTAATTTAAAAAATAATTAGTGTTAAATTATAGGAGATATATACATAATCTTTTGTAGAAGTGATATCATATAAGATATTAGGCAGAAAATAATAAAAGATATAGATTAGGATGGTGAATTTAGTGCGAATTGATGGAAGAAAAAATGAGCAAATAAGAAATGTAAAAGTAACTAGAGGATACACTAAGTATGCTGAAGGTTCTGTATATATAGAAGTTGGAGATACAAAGGTATTATGTAATGTATCAATAGAAGATAAAGTCCCACCATTTTTAAAAGGAAAAGGTGAAGGATGGATAACAGCAGAATATAATATGCTTCCAAGATCTACAGGAGTAAGAAAAGTAAGAGATATTGCAAGACTTAAAATAGATGGAAGAACAATGGAAATACAAAGACTTATAGGAAGAGCTTTAAGATCAGTAGTAAATTTAAAAGCTTTAGGAGAAAAAACATTATGGGTTGACTGTGATGTAATACAAGCAGATGGAGGAACAAGAACTACTTCAATTTCAGGAGCTTTTATAGCATTAGTTGATGCAGTAAATAAGATTCACAAAGAAAAACCATTTAAAGTTTATCCAATAAGAAATTTTGTTGCAGCAACAAGTGTAGGAATAGTTAATGATGAAAAAGTTATTGATCTATGTTATGAAGAAGATTCAACAGCAAAAGTTGATATGAATATAATTGGAACTGAAGATGGTGAATTTGTTGAAATTCAAGGAACTGGAGAAGAAAGTCCAATGACAAGACAAGAACTAAATGAACTTTTAGATTTAGGAGAAAAAGGATTAAAGCAAATGATTACTATACAAAAAAATGCATTAAAGATGGATGCATTATGGATAGGAACAGGAGAGTAGTAATGAAAAAATTAATATTAGCTAGTAATAATAAAAAAAAGATAGAAGAAATAAAAGGAATATTAGAAGATTTAAATTTAGAGGTTAAATCTTTAAAAGATGAAGGTATAAATATAGAAGTAGAAGAAGATGGGAAGACATTTAAAGAAAATTCATTCAAAAAAGCAAATGAAATAAAGGAATACTTATTAAAAAAAGGTGAAAAAGATTTTATAGTAATGGCTGATGATTCAGGATTAGAAGTAGATTATTTAAATGGAGAACCAGGAGTATATTCAGCAAGATATGCAGGAGAGCATGGAAATGATGATAAAAATAATAAAAAGCTTTTAAAAGTACTAGAAGGAGTAGAAGACAAAGATAGGGGAGCAAGATTTGTTTGTCATATAACATTAATAAATGATTTAGGTAAATCCACAGATTTTGCGGGAACAGTAAATGGAAGAATAATAAAAGCGTTAAATGGGAAAGGTGGATTTGGATATGATCCATTATTTTTTAACGAAGAAATAAATAAAACTTTTGGAGAAGCTACTAAAGAAGAAAAAAATAAGGTAAGTCATAGAGGAAAAGCTTTAAAAATATTAAAAGAAGAAATACAAAAAGTTTTGTAAGAGGTAGAGGAGGTGAATAACCTTAAAGTAAATATACTTTAAGGGAAAGGATGTTAATAGGAGTAGTTAGTGATACACATTGTATAAATAAATACATACAATTAGCAGTAGAGAAAATAAAGAATGTAGATATATTAATACATTTAGGGGATAATTCTAGTGATATAGAACAATTTAAAAAGGTTTTTAATGGAGAAATATATGTTGTAGATGGAAATTGTGATTATAGAGGAGAATACCCTAAAGAATTAATTATAGATGTGAATAGTAAAAAAATATTTTTAACTCATGGAGATCTCTATGGAGTTAAGAGTGGATTAAATAATATATTCTATAAGGGTAAAGAATTAGGAGCAGATATAGTTTTATATGGACATAGCCACATAGAGGGTATAGAAAGAGTAGAGGATATACTTATAATGAACCCAGGTAGTACATCTATTCCAAAAGGGAAAGGTCATTCAATTGGCTTTATAGAAATAGATGATAGTGGAAATATAGATGCTAAAATTGAATACCTGTTGAAATAAAATAACGCACAATAATTATATATATTAAAATAAAGTTTATTAGTAAAATTAAAGTTTATTAGTAAAATGAAAATTAAATAATAGATAAAAAGTCTCTAATAAAAAAATTATTATTTTTTATTAGAGACTTTTATTTAAATAAAATAAATCAAAAAATAGATTCATTTAGAATAGAATTGAGTATTAATTAATTTGTTATGTAGTTTATTTTTATGAAAATTTTCAATAAATACAGAATAAATTAAAAGTATATATAATATAGAATAAAAGTAGTGTTAATAAATTAATAAATAATGACAATGTATTATGATTAAATTGTTAAAAAGAAAAGTTGAAGAGTGATAAAGAGTAAAACAAAATAAAAAATATAAAAAAATACAAAAAAACTATTGACTCTTATCAAATGATAATGTAGAATAGTCCTTGTCGTTGAGGGAACGAAACGATGAAATGAAAACGGGGTGTGGCGCAGATGGTAGCGCGCATGGTTTGGGACCATGAGGTCGCAGGTTCGAGACCTGTCACCCCGACCATTTAAATTAACTTCTTTTAAAAAAGAGGTTGACAAAAAAATAAAAGGTTGTATAATTAATAAGGCAGACAACTTCAAATGATATTGTTAAAGACATGTGCGGGTATCGTATATCGGTAATACTCCAGCCTTCCAAGCTGGAAAGGTGGGTTCGATTCCCACTACCCGCTCCATATCAATTTAATATTGATAAGACAATATACTTAACAGAATAATATGCGGGTATCGTATATCGGTAATACTCCAGCCTTCCAAGCTGGAAAGGTGGGTTCGATTCCCACTACCCGCTCCACACGCGTCTTTAGCTCAGCTGGATAGAGCAACGCCCTTCTAAGGCGTGGGCCAGGAGTTCGAATCTCTTAAGACGCACCATTTCGGGGTGTGGCGCAGATGGTAGCGCGCATGGTTTGGGACCATGAGGTCGCAGGTTCGAGACCTGTCACCCCGACCATTTAAAAATAAATATAATATGCGGGTATCGTATATCGGTAATACTCCAGCCTTCCAAGCTGGAAAGGTGGGTTCGATTCCCACTACCCGCTCCATATGCGTCTTTAGCTCAGCTGGATAGAGCAACGCCCTTCTAAGGCGTGGGCCAGGAGTTCGAATCTCTTAAGACGCACCATTTGGTGGACGTAGTTCAGTTGGTAGAGCGCCAGATTGTGGTTCTGGTTGTCGTGGGTTCGAGTCCCATCGTCCACCCCATTTAGGGATATCGCCAAGCGGTAAGGCACCACACTTTGACTGTGGCACTCGTAGGTTCAAATCCTGCTATCCCTGCCAAATATGGTTCACTAGCTCAGTCGGTAGAGCACATGACTTTTAATCATGGTGTCCGGGGTTCGATTCCCCGGTGAGCCACCATTAATTATGAATATGCAGATGTGGCGGAATTGGCAGACGCACTAGACTTAGGATCTAGCGCCTTTGGCGTGGGGGTTCGACTCCCTTCATCTGCACCATAATTAATCTTTAATAAAATTAAAAGAAAATATGCAAAAGTGGCTCAATGGTAGAGCGCCACCTTGCCAAGGTGGACGTTGCGGGTTCGAGTCCCGTCTTTTGCTCCAAGTATGCGGGTATCGTATATCGGTAATACTCCAGCCTTCCAAGCTGGAAAGGTGGGTTCGATTCCCACTACCCGCTCCACACGCGTCTTTAGCTCAGCTGGATAGAGCAACGCCCTTCTAAGGCGTGGGCCAGGAGTTCGAATCTCTTAAGACGCACCATTTAATTGGTCTCGTTAGCTCAGTTGGTAGAGCACCTGACTCTTAATCAGGGTGTCTAGGGTTCGATCCCCTAACGAGGCACCAAATCGAGGTGGACGTAGTTCAGTTGGTAGAGCGCCAGATTGTGGTTCTGGTTGTCGTGGGTTCGAGTCCCATCGTCCACCCCACTTAGGGATATCGCCAAGCGGTAAGGCACCACACTTTGACTGTGGCACTCGTAGGTTCAAATCCTGCTATCCCTGCCAAATACGGTTCACTAGCTCAGTCGGTAGAGCACATGACTTTTAATCATGGTGTCCGGGGTTCGATTCCCCGGTGAGCCACCATTAATTATGAATATGCAGATGTGGCGGAATTGGCAGACGCACTAGACTTAGGATCTAGCGCCTTTGGCGTGGGGGTTCGACTCCCTTCATCTGCACCATAATTAATCTTATAAATATGCGGGTATCGTATATCGGTAATACTCCAGCCTTCCAAGCTGGAAAGGTGGGTTCGATTCCCACTACCCGCTCCATTAAAACAACTTATAATATGTAAGTTGTTTTTTTATTCGCTTTTTACTGTAAATAAAAGATAAATATTCACAAAAATTGAAAATTGTCCACAGAATACAATAAAAAAATGAAGTTTAATCACTAAAACTGTGGATAAATTTGTTTAATTCCATAAGCATCTATAGCTCAGCTGGATAGAGCGATGGACTTCGAATCCACAGGTCGTGAGTTCGAATCTCACTAGATGTACCAATACCAAGGGGTAAAGGAAGTAGGGTAATAAATTTACCCCTTTTTTTACCCCTTATAGTTTTTTTATAGATATTTTTACAATAAATTTTGGTAAAATAATAATAAAAAAGAGCGTTTAATTTTTTAATTAACGCTCATTGATAAATATAAATCATTCAATTTATTTGAAACAATTTCTTTAGTATTAGAAAGAACGTGAGTATAAGTATCTAATGTGGTAGATATATTACTATGACCTAATAGTGTTTGAACAGTTTTAGGATTTTCTCCAAGTTCAAATAATCTAGTTGCAAAAGTATGTCTTAGGTCATGAAATTTTCTAATTGGCAAATTATTTTTTTCTAATACTTTTTTAAATTTTTTTCTTACCATACTACTATCTAAATAATTACCATATGTATTACAAAATACAAGGTTATTATTATGATAAAGATTTGCGAGTAAAAGTCTATTTTTAGATTGATTTATTTTATATTCTTTTAATTTATCTTTTAAAAATAAAGGAAGAGGAATAGTTCTAATACTATTAACTGTTTTAGGTGTTTGAACTGAAACAAATCCTTTTCCTCTTCCATTAGTATCTACAGGAGCTATATACTTGACAGTTTTATTTATTGAAATGGTATTATTCTCGAAATCTATATCATTCCAAGTTAAAGCCAATAATTCTCCTTGCCTCATTCCAGTATTGAGGGCAGTGAGGAATAATATTTCTAAATCATTTCCTATTATAGAATTTATAAATTTATTTTGTTCATCTATTGTAAAAGGATTAATTTTATTTTTACTATTCAATTTATCTTCTTCTTTTTTAGTTGGTAATATTATAGCTTTTGTAAAGTCTTTAATAATTAAATTATTATTATAAGCATATCTAATGCTAGGAGCTATAATTTTATTTAATTGAGTAATAGTAGTTACTGAAATACCTTTTTTTATTAGTGAATTATAGTATTTTTGAATATCTGTTTGTGATATATCTTTAATTTTTAGTTTTGATAATTCACTATTTTTTATATAATTTCTATAAAGACCTTCATACCTTTCTTTGGTAGAAGGTTTTTTATTTATAAAATTTACTTCAAATAGCCAGTTTACAAAAAAATTCTCAAAACTTTCTTTTTCATCTTTTATATTATGGTCAAGTTCATAAGTAATATCTTTAATTTTCTTATTTAATTCTTTTACTGTGGTACCATATAAATCTTTGGGAGATTTTAAATTTTTATGTCTTAATCTAAAAAAGTAATATTCTTTATTATTAATTATTCTTTTTCTAAAAGTTGTTTTAGCCATTAATTACACCTTCTAACAAATTAAAGTGATTTTTTATTATTTAATATTTTAAATACTTCAAATTCAAAAAAGTCAGCTATCTTATAAATGATATCCTCTTTTTCTTCATCTGTAATGTTTTTTGTATCTATATTTTTAGAAGTTGAAGATATTATAAACTTTGATATATTATCAAATAAACATTTTGAATTTAAATGAGAATTACAAGAAAATTCGTTATTATTACTATTAATATTTTTAATGTCAATAGTTAATTGTTTATTATCTGGAATATTAAAAATTTCAAAATCATTTAAAAGTGCTTCAGTGTTTCTTTTTCTAATAGCTTTAGATATGTCATTATTGTTTTTAACAAAGTCTTTAATACTATAAATAATAGATAAAGAGGATATTATGATTTGTAAATCTTCATCTGAAAAAACTTTATTAAATGTATCTAAATTGGGGTAAATAATATCTCTAATAGAGTTTAAATTTGTTAAGCTATTTGTTTTAATCTGATTTATTAGCATATAAAGTACCTCAAGAGAATTAATACTATTTATTTTTTTTAATTCTTGAGAGGGGTTTTTATTGAATATATTAAAAATTTGTTCAAGAGTTTCTAGTTTAGGAACTCTTTTACCACGTTCATATTGCGAAATCGCTTGTTCTGTTAAATTTAATTTATCTGACAATTCTTTAATTGTCATATTAGATTGTTTTCTTAGATTGCGAATAGAATCACCGATAGTATTATACAATTTAATCACCTCTATACTTATTATACATAACAAAAGAATTATTTAAACAGTAAATGTTAAAATTTTAGATAAAAATGTTGACAATTAAACATTATATGTTTAATATAAAGTTATAACTTAACACTAAGTGATTAAAAAATACTATTAATTCTAAAATATACAAATTTTTTTTATTAATTTAACAGAATATGATTAGGAGGAGTGCTTATGAATTTAAATATAAAGATGACAAGAATAAAAAGGGGAATTAAACAAGAAGAATTAAGCAAAATGATTGGAGTTAGTAGAAGTAAATTATCTATGTTAGAAAATGGAAACTTTAGTAATTTAACATATCCATTAATGTTTAAAATATCAAAAGCTTTAGGTGTTAGTGTTCAAGAGTTATTTTTTGATAAAGAAAATTAAGATTACGAGGAGAGAAGATAAATGAATATACAAGAGAAAATATTAATTACACCAAAAGAAGCAAAGGGACTTTTAGGAATTGGAACAAATGCTATATATGATTTATGCAAAGATAAGAATTTTCCAAGTGTATATATAGGAGGAAGAATTTATATAAATAAAGATAAATTGCAAGAATGGGCTGATAAAATGTGCAGCTAAAATGGACAAGCATTAGAATGAATAAAAATTATATTAAATAAAACTAATGATTAAAAGGAGAGTAAAAATGAGTTTAAAACTATTTGAAAAATATATAAAGATATGTAAGGAATTAAATAAAAAACCAACGTTAAAAGGTGCTAATGAATTTAAAAATATATTTAGATAGGAATTAACGAGTGAAGATAATATAAAAAAACACATTGGATAAGTTGCAGTCCCAATGTGTTTAAATTTAGAAATTTTTTAAATTTGAAATAGAGGAATAAACCTCTTTACATAATGTTATCTTCTTTCAATTAAAAAGTCAATATTATGATGATTTTAGGGCTTTGAAGTCCTTGTAATAGGTATTAACTTAAGAACCATATTAAATAACTAATGAATAGAAAGAAAGGTAAGAGGTTAGAAAAGTATGATATATAGAGAGAAAAAAATATATAGTGGAGATATGTTTGAGGCAGAAATATATCCAATAACTATATATGAAAGAAATCAAAGCAGAAGAAAAAAGAATAAGATAAGTTCTAAGGAGCAAAAGAATTTAAATGGGAAAAATGCAACTAAGAAGTTAATAAGATTAATAAATACCAATTTTACAAATAAAGACTTATTCGCTACTTATACATACGATAAAGAACACTTACCAAATTCATTAGAACAAGCTAAGAGAGATATAAAAAATCATATAAGAAGTATAAGAAGATACCTAAAGAAAAATAACTTGCCGGAGTTAAAATATATAGCAGTTATTGAGCATAAAGAAGGTAAACAAGCTATAAGAATACATCACCATATGGTATTGAGTGGTGATATAGATAGAGATACTTTAGAGAAACTATGGAAGAAAGGAAGGTGTAACACTCATAGGCTACAATCAAATGAATTTGGATATGAAGGGTTGGCAAGATATATAGCAAAAGACCCAAAAGGGGCTAAAAGGTGGATACCTTCAAGAAATTTAAAGAAACCTAAAATAAGTATAAATGATTTTAAATATAGTAAAAGAAAAGTGGAAAATATATCAAAGAGCCAAGGAGAGAGAGAGTTGTTTGAAAGTTTATATAAAGGATATATATTTAGAGATTATAAAGTTGAGGTAAATGACGTTATGGGAACAATATCAATTTATATAAAAATGCAAAAGATAAAAAAATGAATTTAAGTTAAAAAAATAAATAGATTAATTATTATAAATGTAATATTCGGTTGGATATATCTTTGATAATTAGAGGAGGAATTTAAAAATGAACAATAATATTGAAAATTTAGATAAGGGAATTGAATTACTAAAATTACTTAAAGAATTAGAAAAATATAGTCCTGAAAGTATAAAAAAAATACTCAAATTACTTAAACAATAAAAATTAGATAGGTTAATTATATGACTAAAGATGAAGTTAAAAATTAGTGTATATCTTAAAGTAATACTATATTTAGTTGGATATACCTTTGATAATTAGAGGAGGAATTTAAAAATGAACAATAGTATTAAAAATTTAGACAAGGAAAGTGAAAAAATAATATTAGATATGAAATATTTAAAAGATAATAATCCAAAAGAATTTAATAAAATAAAATCTTTTGTAATAGAGCAATACAATAAAAAATTGAAATAGGTGTATTATATGACTAAAGATGAAGTTAAAAATATAGAGAAAAAAATTAAGGCTTATTTTAAAAATAGTAATGTAATAGATTATAAGAAAAGAATAGAGAAGTTAAAACGAGATATAGAAAAAATAGATAGAAAGATAGTTAACCTTGACTTTAATTTTGAAGAAGAGGGGTTTGAGAGAAAATTTTCAGAAGTTAAAAATACAAATATTTATGGTAGCAAAGTAGAAAGAGAAATGATAAAGAAAATAGATGAACTAGAAGGATATAAGAAGTATTTTAAAATAAGAATTATTGAGTTTGAGAGTTTAATAACAAAAATAGAATTAGAAAATACAATTATAGAAAATATATTATCTAGGTTATCAGATATGGAAATAAGTATAGTTAAATTAAAGTATAAAAAGGGTAAATCTAATAGATTTATAGCGATTGAGTTATATTTAACAGAACCTACACTTTGTAGAAAAATAAAGAATATTTTAAGTAAAATAAATGAGGAGTATAAAGAATATGACAAGAATGACAATAAAGTATGATAACTTTGAAGAAGTAGAAACTATTATATGTATATTACAAGATAAAGTTGAAATAAAAAAGATAAGCAAGGAATATGAAAAAGGTAAACATAAAAAGGTTTACATTGATGTAGTGAAATCTATTTGAATAAGAAAAAAAGATATGATATAATAAATAAAAATGAATAAATAAAGTAAGTACCCTATTATAGAAATATAATGGACGGCATATAAGCCACGGGAAACAATTAATTAGTGTAAATACTAATATTGTTTCCTGTGGCTTTTTTTATTATTAGGAGGTTTTTAAGTGAATGATAAAGCAAAAGAAAAAAGAAAAGAGTATTACAGAAAATGGCGTAAAAAAAATAAAGAAAAAATAAGGAAATATAATTCTAATTATTGGGAACGCAAAGCAATTAAAGAAAATAGAGATAAAAAAGGAGAATAAAGAATGAAAAGAAAAATTTTAAGAGAAGAAATAGTAGAATTAACTTCAGAGTTAAGAGGTTTTGTAGATAATAAAGAGGTAGAAAAAGCAAAAGAAATAAGAGAAAAAATAATTAAGAAAAAAGAAGAATTAAGGAGAGAAGAAGAAATAGCAGAGATAGAAAAACAAAAATTAATAGCACAAGCAAGGGGAGTAAAATTAGAAGAGGGAAGAATGTTAAATACTGATAGTATTAAACTTATAGAAAAAAGACAGAGTTTTTATGATAATGTAATAAAAAGAAATGAGAATACAAAAAGATTAAGTATAGGAAAATATGTAAAAGGAATGTTAATGGGGGATTGGGACGGAGCAAAAGATGAGATGATTGCATATAGGTCATTAAATACGACAACTGGTGCTACGATTATACCTAATACGTTATCAGCTAATATAATTGATTTAGCCAGACCTAAAATGGCTTTAGGCGATATACCTATAATACCAATGGATACAAATAATATTACTATAGCAAAGATAAAAGAAGACCCAAAGTTTGGATTTAAGGCAGAATTACAGAGTGTAGAAAGTAGTGCAATGACATTTGAGCCGATAGAATTAAAATCAAAAATGGTATATGGATTAATGCAAATATCTTTAGAATTATTAGAGAGTGCACAAAATATAGATAGTATTATTCAAGAAGCAATGTCAAATGCTATAGCACAGGCTATAGATGAAAAAGGGTTATATGGGAAAGGGGTTCAAGGAAATTTAACTACAGTAGATTTAGGAGATGAACAAAAAGTTATAACAAATGAACCAAAAGGAATATTAACATATGATACTATAAATACAATAGAAAGTGATAATATAAATAGTACTAAGTATGTATCATTTATAAAAGGAATAGGGGAGATAACTAAAGCAAATGGAACACCAAATATAATAACATATAATAGTAATATAGATACAGAAATTAGCTTATTAACTGATTCAACTGGACAACCCTTAAATGCTCCGAAAAAAATGGAAACAATGAATTATGTAATTAGTAATAATATTCAAGATAATCAAGCATTAATATATGATAGTAATGCTATTGTTATGGGTATACAAAATAGAATACTGTTAGAGGTGTCTAGAGATAAAGGGTTTAGTGATGGTTCAGTGTGGTTTAGAGCCTATGCAATGGTTGACTTTGCAGTATTAAAACCTAAGCATATAACAAAAATAACTTATAAAGAATAATCAATTATTAAATATAGAAATTAAGAGAGCTTTTATTACAAAGGCTCTTTTATTTTTTTATATGTTGGGTTTATAGTGGGGGGTACAAAAAGTTTTTTTTTAAGCGAAAACGTCGCAGTGTTTAAGTTTCCACAATATTTTTTGCATTTTTTTAGGGTAGGGGGGGCTATTTTTATTATAAATCTTAGTTATTTATTTTAAATTAAGCATATATGTATTAAAAAATTTTTTATTGGTAATAATTGAAATTAATAAGGTAGATACTAAATAAAATTATAAAAAGTATCAGAAGCTGCTATTTAAATATTTTATTAAAATAATTAAATAGCAAATACTTATAATATGAATACATTATAAGTATATATAATTTTTTTTTTGAATATATACATTATATTTGAAATATAATAAAATAAGATAAAAAATTATAAATAAAAAAATAAAAGTTAAGCTTGTTAAAAATTGTAAAAAACATTATAATTAAATTAACTAATTATTATAGTTAGTTTTAGGAGGGAATGTAAATGAGGGAATATAGGAGAAATAAGAAAAGTATTTTAAAAAAAATTCTTATGGAAAAAGTTCCTGTTGATACAAAAGGTAGAGTAATGACAACTGTTGATGATGAGTGGAGACAGGAAAGTGAATGGGACACATTTTTTTATGAACTAAAACCTAAAAGATAAGAGGTGTAACTATAAAGGGGGAGAGAGAATGAGTACGGATAAAAATCAACATCCAAACCGAGGGGAAGTATGGTTTGTAGAATTTCCGAGAGAAGAAGATAATAGAATAATTGATAATAGACCAGTAATTGTATTAGAAGATTCAGATGATGAATTAGAGGTATTGTCAGTAAAAGTTACTAAACATAAACCAAGAGATGAATGGGACTATAACATTGTATATTGGCAAGAGGCTTCTTTAAAATTTGAGTCTACAGCTAGAATATCTAAATCATTATATTTAAAAGAAGATAGTTTTTTATTTAAAATAGGAGATTTAAGAAAAGAAGATTTAAGCAAAATTGATAATTTATTCGATAAGTATACAGAGAATCTCTACAAATAAAAGTACATTTTATTAAAGAAAGCATTAACAAGTTAAACTGTTAATGCTTTTAATTATTAATATAGTATATAAGTATAGTTTTTTATAATTTAATGTTTTAATAAGAGTTTTACCCCTTTTTTTACCCCTTATAGAATAAAAAAGTTTAATTGAAAATAATTAAATATAACTAATAAATGGCTATATAACAGGGGGTGTGTGTTATATAAAAAATAATAAAAAAATATCTTTCGTTTCCACAGGTCGCGAGTTCGAATCTTGCTAGGTGCACCAATTTAAAGGGTTAAGAAGAATCTTAGCTCTTATTTTTTTGCTAAATTGTGCAATAGGTGTGCAATAGAAAATAAAACTTAAAAAAATCCTCTTCTGTTTACTTTAATAAATTAAAATAATAAAGTGAATTTACATAAAAAAACTAGAGTAATAAAATTACTCTAGTTTAAATAAATAATCTATTTTATCCATAGATTTGTCTTTAGTAGCTTTCATTACATGATTATAAATATTTAATGTGGTAGATATATAACTATGACCTAAAATTGATTGTACTGTTTTAGGAGCTATTCCATTTTCAAATAATTTAGTTTCGAAAATATGTCTTAAATCATGTATACAAATTTATTTTAGATTATATTTTTTCATTCAGATAATTAATTCCAAGATGTGAGAGTTTTAAGACCTTAATCTATATTATACAATTAGTATTAAAATTGATAAGGAAGATATAACATAAGAACTAATAAAAATAATGCTTATTGGTAACTGTGATATTTAATACACATGTTCTGATTTTATAGATATTAATTTTAATGGCAATTTTATTGCATTAAGTATAGAGTATTTAGTTGGTTGGATTAATAATAAACCAACAAGTGATTATAAGGTTGATATAGATAATTTAATAAAATACAGAAATCAATTATATAAATTTACGGAAGTTACTATTTAGGATAAATTTATATGATTTCTGATGACTTATTATATTATTAATTGTAAAAAGAATTAGAACCTATTTTGTTTAGGTTCTAATTCTTTTTATTTTAAAAACTTTATAAAAATAAGTAATAGAATAAACATAATAATAAAAAATTCAATTCCAGTTACAATAATTTTAGTTATATTTGAAAGATCGTTAATATTCATACATAGTGCAAACATTATAGATGCTAAGAAGCTTGTTAAAAATATATAAAATATGTTTGATTTTCTGGCTATAAATTTCATATTAAACCACCTTTTTAATTAAAAATAATTTTAATAAATAGAATATTTTATATCCTTATTTCTTGATTTAATTATAACTATGAACCTCTTTATAGGACAATTTATTAATTCTTTTTAAATGTATTATTTAAATAGTCTATAGCTTGTTGATAATTCATTGATAATGTAAAAAAACTAATCATAGGGACCTCAAAACCATTACTTTAAATTTGATAATAGATAAATCTACGAAATAGATGGAAGCCTAATTGTTTTTTAAATTCTTTATAATTTTTAGGGTAAATATTTACAAAATTTATTCCGTTAAATTCAACAAATTTATAATTTTCAAATAAATTAATATCTAAAGAGTATGATCCGAATATAGAACACGAAGTTATTTTTTCTTCATCAAATATTAAACAAGGCTTATTATTAATAAAGACTAATATACTTTTTATTGAATAATATATAAAAAATAAGAAAATTAAAAATAAAAAAATTGAAAAATAAATATTAAAATTTATAGTATTTAAAGTATAGTATATATCAATTAGTAATACTATTATAGCTATTGGGAAAATGGAATATATAAAAAATTTAAGTCTATTTTTATCATAATGTATTTCAACTTTATTCATTTTTGACTCCTTCCTAAAGAAATAGTATTAATATAAAGATTTCATTATAAATTTATAATAAGAGATTTATTTTTACTTTTAATTCATTATATGATATTTAATTAAAATATCAAATTTTATTTTATTAATATATTTGGTGTAGAGTTTATTACAAAATACTTATTTACTTATTCTAAATAAAACTATGTATATTAATCTGAATTCTTTAAATTTTCAAATAAACTTACAAATGTATAAGCATCTGGAACAGGAGTACCTATCATTGCTTGAATTGAAGGTGTAAGATAACCATAAATAATTGCATTAAGTATTGGATTATCTAATCTTAATTTATTATAAAGGTTATTTATATTATTTAGTTTTTTATCAAATTCATCGAGTGAAATTTCATCAGAAATATATTTTTTTGTTGAAGTTTTTAATATTTCTATTAAATCATCTAATTTTTTTAAGAGAATTTGTTTATTGACTATATCTTCCTCTTCTAATAAAGGATATTTTTTTCAGTTGTTGATTTTAGTAATTTAAAATAATAAAAAAGTTTTTCAGCTTTTTTTATTATTTTTTTATGTGTTAATTTTTTTTTGAACATAGTTACTCATATCCTCTACAATATTAAAATTTAAAGAATCTACACCATATTCTAATGGAGTAGCAGTTAGGCATCTAACAGCAAAAGCAGCTGTTTCAAGTGCGCTTAATACTATACTATCTAACTTATAAAGTGTGTTCATTAATAATTCACTATTAATATTCTCTAATTTTTTCATTAGAATTTCTCCTTTTTTAGTAGATTTAAAATTTATATTAATCTTGTAAAAATGATATTATATGGAAGTTAAAGTATCAAATTATATATAATAATAGTTAAATGATTTGATTTATGTAAAGTTTAATTATATTGAATTTAAGAATATATAAAACTAAATAATATATATTTAAAAGTAAATAGGTTTATTAAATAAATAAAAATAAGGAAAAAAACAAGTATTGTTTTATTGTAATTTAAATTTAAAATTGAATATAAATGGATTAGGATATATTTAATATTTAAATGTAAGGACATTTAATATAACTATGTGCGAATAATCAGAGTAAAAAAGCAAATAGAAGGAATTTAAAAAATATATAAAAATTATAGTAAAATTTATTGGAATTAAAGATTTATTATAAAGTCAATAGATTATTACAAACATATAAAGCTAGAAAAGTTAAGATAATGAATTTAAGGCAAGAAAGAAATGCTTTTAATTATGATGAGGAAAGAGTTAAATTGATAACTAAAGAAGTCAATAATCTTAACTATTATCAACAGAAAATTAAGAATGGACTACTAATATTAAATGAATCAGAAAGAGAAATAATATATAAGAGATATATGGATTTAGATTATATATTTAAAGGTATGTTGGGATTGGGAATAGATTTAAATAAGAGCTATGCACTATTAAGCAAAGAATATAAAAATGCAATGTCCAAATTAAAAAGTTGGGAAGATGGTAAAGAGTTATATTAAAAATTGAATAACTAATAAACTATTGTAAAAGCATAATCATAATTAAATTGAGGAATAATAAAATTACTTTAATTTAAGGAGGAATTTACAATGGTTAATCAAGAAGTTATAAACAGTGGTGAAATTTGTACAATGAGTGGAATATGGAGAAGTAAAAATGATGCACATACAGCTATAAGAATATTAGAAGGAGAAGTTATGCCTCAATTTAGAGACATGGATACTTCATGGGAAATGATACAACATTTACCTAAATAAACTGATTCGATATTATAATAGTGAGTACTATTTAAATATAGTACTCACTATTTATATAGTTAAATTTAGTATTTCTATTAAAATTATTTATAGAATTCAAACTCAAGAACACAGAATTAAAAAAGTATAACTCAAATGAATTAAGAGTTTTTTTTAGGGAATAACTAAATTTGTATAGATTATTTAAAAAAGGAGTGTTAATATGAGTTTTAATCCATTTAAAGAAAAGGTAGTTGATATAGAGTCAACAATTCAAAGTTGGGGTGAATTATATCCTAAACATTATAATAAAAATGAAGTAGATCCATATACTAAAACACGTATAATTCTTATGAATGGAGCAGAGTTTGAATCAAACTGGTTTTCACATCAATTTTCAAGACATTGTACTGATAATGAGTTAAGAAGAGAAATAGCTGCTATTAGAAGAATTGAAAAACAACAACAGATGAAAATAAGTAATTTACGCCCATTAGATGAAACAATTTTGGAAACAACCATTAGTTATGAACAATTGGCAGTAGATTTAACATGTGCATTAGCAAAAAGTGAAAAAGATAAAAATGTTAAAGCTTCTTTAGATTTTGCACTTCTTGAAGATTTTGATCATTTATATAGATATGCAGATTTATTAGAAATGGATCAAGGAGTAAAAGCAGAAAATTTAGTAGGACATTACACTGAAATAATGCCAGGACGTCCAACTATTGCTCACCATAGATGTCCACATGATACTATAAAAAAATTTACAGATTTCAATACAGCTGATTTAAGAACAAAATTAAACATAAATATAATAACAGCAGCTGAACAACAGACTATGAACTACTATATGAATGTAAGTTCTTTATATAAAAATGATATAGGAAGAAAACTTTATTTAGAAATAGGAATGGTAGAAGAAGAGCACGTAACACAATATGCAAGCTTAAAAGATCCAAGATGTACTTGGTTAGAAGATCTTTTAATGCATGATTATACAGAAGCATATTTATATTATTCTTGTTACATGACCGAAAAAGATGAAAATATTAAAAAGATTTGGGAATATAGTTTATCACAAGAAATAGCTCAATTACATAAAGATGTTGAACTACTTAAAAAATATGAAAAGAAAGATTGGGAACAAGTAATACCAAACGGTGAATTCCCTGAAATTTTAGAATTAAAATCAAATAAAGAATATTTAAGAGAAGTATTAAAAACAGCAAATATAACATCTGATAAAGATGGATACGTGGATGTATCTAAATTAGGAAAAGATAGTGGATTCTATAAATATCAAGAAAAAGTCAATAAAAATCTAGATGAAGTTGTTAGTCATACTGTTATAGAGGACTATATAGATAAAAATGGAGAAGATTATAGATATCAAGAATCTCCTCATCCATTTCCAGAATTAGATGATAAAAAATCAGATAATACTACAGTTGGTAGAGTTAAATAAAAATACGAAATAATATAATAATTTTATTAAAAACAATTAAAAGCGTTAAGTAAATTTACTTAATGCTTTTTAATTTTATAAATTATCTGATTGCATTGTAAAATTAAATATTATACTTAATTATTAAGAAATAGTTTGTTAGATGAAAATGTATATAAATCGTAGTATAATATATCAGAAAAGGAGAGGATAGGGTGAATTCAAGAGATAAACAATGGAGAAAATTCGTATTTCAAGGAAGTCGGAAATTAATTTTAGAAGATAAGTTAGGATTTTTCTGGAAAATAATATTTTTTTTAATTGCAATGATATCAGTAAAAATTATTTCAAAATTTGTTATAGGAATTGCTGGAATATATGTTGGATTATTAATTGGAGTTTTAATTGGAGTAATGATTAATATATTATTTGATAAATTCCTTTTGAATTCAGAAGAAATAGAGAGATCAGCAGCAATTAATAGTAGCAATGTAAGCTTTAAAGTTTATATAAATTGTTTGATATGGAATGTTATATCAGGATTTATAAGATTAATTCCTGTTATATTTATATTTGATAAAGTAGCTTTATTAATATTATCTAAAATTCAGGGAGCTCAAATTTCATTAGAAAAAATATTAGCATTAACTTTTACAAATTTACTTATTACAATAATAATGAGTTTTATAATAAAAATATTATTTTTACCCGTTGATTATTTATTAATCCAAGAAAAAGAGACTAATTTTATTAAAGCTATTATAACATCTTTAAAAATGGTTAAAGAGAAATTTTTATCAACTATTTTGGTTATAATAATTTCAAATATACAAGTTTGGATTATTGGGATAATAGCCTTTATAGGATTAATATTAAGTGGATTTGGATTAATAACAATATTAGCATTTTTATTTGTAGTGGCAGCTTTAACTGCTTATTACAAATTTATAGAAATTAAATGGTATAAATTTTTATATGGAAGTTATATAAATAAAAAAGATAGAGAAGAATAAATTTAAAAGCTAAATCTAAACTAAAATTTAGATTTAGCTTTTTTGAAAGGTGGAAATTATAGTGGACAGAAGAGTTATATATACTATAGGACATTCAAATTATAGCTTAGAAACTTTAAATGGAATGATTAAAAAATATAATATTGATGTAATAGTTGATGTAAGAGGAACTCCATACTCTAAGTATAATATACAATATAATTTAAACGTGATAAGAGAAAATTTAAAACAATTTGGATTAAGTTATATTTATATGGGAAAAGAGTTTGGAGCTCAAAGAGGAAAAAGAGAATATTACATAAATGAAGGTTATGCAGATTTTAAAAAAGTAGTGAAAGATGATATGTTTAAAAAGGGAATAGAAAGATTAAAAGATGGTTGTGATAAAGGGTATAAAATTTGTCTTTTAGGAGCAAAGCAAAATCCAATTGAATGCCATAGATTTGCATTAGTAGCATTAGCATTAGAAAAAGAAGGATTTGAAGTTAAAAATATAGTACATAGTGGAGAGATAAAAAGTAATTATGAATTGGAAGAAGAACTTATAGATAGATACTTTGATAGAAATGATATAAATTTTTATTCTATTTTAGATGGAGAAAAATCTAGAGAAGAGTATTTGAATGAATCAATAGAAAAAATGAATAGAGAAATAGGATTTAGACTTGAAAAACTTAAAGAAAAAGGATATAAATTATAAAATTAATAGGTATGATTTATAGATAAAGTTTAATTATTAAATAAATAGGTTTATAAAAATATTTTAGTATTAATAGCTATAAGTTATATTTAAT
>NZ_LTAY01000011.1 GCF_002050515.1 Clostridium thermobutyricum DSM 4928
ACTCCATCTTTTCCTGTCTTAGTTATATTTAACTTACCTAAGATTTGAGTATCATTAAATGTTAAACTTTGTAATTGTGAAACATCTTCTGAGTTTATTGTTACAGATTGTGTTTTATCACTTAATTTATATCCAATAGGTGCTTTAGTTTCTTTAATTGTATAAGTTCCCCATGGAAGATTATTTAAAGTAGCTACTCCATTTATATCTGTTGTTATAACTTTTTTAAAGTTATTTTCTCCAGTTATAGTAAACTCTGCTCCTGCAAGCTTAGCTCCGTCTTTTCCTAGCTTAGTTACTTTTATACTTCCATTTAATTTTGCATCTGTAAATATTAAGTTTTGATTTAACTTAACATTATTTGCATTAACTTCTACAGTTTGTGGTGTATTATTTAATTCATATCCTTGTGGTGCCTTAACTTCTTTTACTGTATAAGTTCCCCAAGCTAAACCACTTAAACTAATACTTCCATTGTCTCCTGTTGTAACTTCTCTCTCAAATCCATTTGGTCCTGTTATTTCAAAAACAGCTCCTGCTAATTTTTCTTTATTTGGACCTTCTTTTGTAATAGTTAAACTTCCTGTTTCTTGTCCATCAACAACTGTTATGTTTTGAATATTTGAAACATCAGTTGAATTTATAACTATAGATTGAGTGTTTTCATTTAATTTATAACCTTGTGGTGCTTTAGTTTCTTTAATTGTGTAAGTTCCCCATTGTAAATTATCTAA
>NZ_LTAY01000012.1 GCF_002050515.1 Clostridium thermobutyricum DSM 4928
TCTGTACATTCTCCCATGAAGTTAGCTCTTAATCCTTCAATTACTCTTTCATCTACACCTTGTGCTACACCAATTTTGTGTTCATCAGCCCAAGCCATTTCTCCTGATTGTTCATTGAATTTTTCTGGTCCTACACCACATACTGGACATTTTTCTGGTGCAGTTTCTCCTTCATGAACATATCCACATACTGTACAAATAAATTTTTTCATATTAATTTCCTCCTCTTATTTAACACACTTTTATTTTTCTCTATCTGGCTAAAACTTTTAAAAACTTCCACAATTTTAAACTCTTAAAAGTTTTAGATTTTATTTCTTTGCTTATGTACCTCCTTGGTACATTTTTATTATATAATAATTATTATCCGTTGTAAACCCTTTTTATAAAAAAATTTTATTTTTATTGTTAACTTAATTTTAAATAAAAACGAGTAAATTTAATTTACTCGTTTTTAATATTATTAACCCATTAAATTATGCAAAATATCTGTCTAATAAACCTTTGAAAGCTCTTCCATGTCTAGCTTCATCTTTACACATTTCGTGAACTGTGTCATGGATTGCATCTAAGTTTAATTGTTTAGCTAATGTAGCTAATTCTTTTTTACCTTGACAAGCTCCGAATTCAGCATCTACTCTTGCTTGTAAGTTTGCTTTTGTATCAGCAACTACTACTTCAC
>NZ_LTAY01000013.1 GCF_002050515.1 Clostridium thermobutyricum DSM 4928
CTCATTCGGAAATCTTCGGATCTCTGGCTATGTGCGCCTACCCGAAGCTTATCGCAGCTTATCACGTCCTTCATCGGCTCCTGATGCCAAGGCATTCACCATACGCCCTTTGTAGCTTGACCTATTAATTAGTCATGTTTCAGATTTTACAATCTTGAATCAGTCACAAAGAATAGTATTTAAAATACATTTTCTTGGCTTTGTTGTATCAACAATTTATTTCATATACAATTTTCAAAGAACAAATGGTGGGTCTAAATGGACTCGAACCATCGACCTCACGCTTATCAGGCGTGCGCTCTAACCAGCTGAGCTATAGACCCATATTTTATTAAGAGAATAAATCTCTCAAAATTGAACAGATATAAACAACCAAAACCTTCTTTTAAAGAAGAAATTCGTCTTTTCCGATTTTTTTATTTACTAGTCAAAACTTCTTGTTTGCTAGGTTTCTCCATAGAAAGGAGGTGATCCAGCCGCAGGTTCTCCTACGGCTACCTTGTTACGACTTCACCCCAATCGCTGACCCTACCTTAGGTCGCTGCCTCCTTGCGGTTAGCTCACGAACTTTGGGTATTGCCAACTCTCATGGTGTGACGGGCGGTGTGTACAAGGCCCGGGAACGTATTCACCGCGACATGCTGATTCGCGATTACTAGTAACTCCAGCTTCATGTAGGC
>NZ_LTAY01000014.1 GCF_002050515.1 Clostridium thermobutyricum DSM 4928
TTATGTTTTGAATATTTGAAACATCAGTTGAATTTATAACTACAGATTGAGTGTTTTCATTTAATTTATAACCTTGTGGTGCTTTAGTTTCTTTAATTGTGTAAGTTCCCCATTGTAAATTATCTAAGCTTGCAACTCCATCTTTGTTTGTTGTCACAATTTTATTAAAACCATTTGGTCCTGTTACATCAAATTCTGCACCTTCAAGTTTTACTCCATTCTTTCCTGTTTTAGTTATATTTAACTTACCTAAAACTTGAGTATCATTAAATGTTAAACTCTGTACTTGTCCAACACTTGCATTTGTTACTTGAACAGTTTGGACTTCATTATTTAAGTTATATCCTTCTGGAGCTTTTGTTTCTTGTACTTTGTAAGTTCCCCATTGTAAATTATCTAAATTTGCAACTCCATCTTTATTTGTAGTTACAACTTCTTTAAATCCATTTGGTCCACTTACTGTAAACTCTGCTCCTTCAAGTTTTACTCCGTCTTTTCCTTTCTTAGTTATATTTAACTTACCTAAGATTTGAGTATCATTAAATACTAAACTTTGTAATTGTGAAACATCTTCTGAATTAATCTTTATACTTTCAACCTCATTACTTAGTTTATATCCAATTGGTGCTTTAGTTTCTTGTACTTTATAAGTTCCCCATTGT
>NZ_LTAY01000015.1 GCF_002050515.1 Clostridium thermobutyricum DSM 4928
TAGTATATATGGCAATTATTAATCTAATTTTATATTTAATTATAAATGTAATAAATATACCAATTAATTATAAAATATTAAATTTTAGTGGTATACCTTTACAAAAGAGTTATTTATACATTTTTTTTACAGGACCTAAATTAATAATGTTCAATAGAATATTAACTAGAATACAAGGCGTTTTTTGGGAACCAGGATTATATCAAATATTTTTGAATTTAGCATTACTTTCATATCTTTTTCAGGAAAAAAAGCATAAAAAGAAAATAATTTTTATACTTATAGTCAGCATAATACTGACATACTCAACAACAGGATATATATTGGGAATAGTTCTTATATTTATAAAATTATTGGCTATGATTAGAGATATGAAAAATAATAAAATATTGAAGTTTTTATTAATAACTTTTATGCCGATAATAACTTTAATATGTATATATTTTGCATTAAAAATTATGATATTAAAAATAAATGCGGGAATAAATTATGGAAATAAGTCCTATAGTATTAGAACTACAGATCTTATTGATTGTGCAAAACAATTTTTAAAAACTCCTATTATAGGAAGTGGATTTTTTAATTATAGCGTATTGCCGAGAAAAGGAAGTGTAAATGGATTATTTTCAATTTTCTATCAAACAGGAATTATAGGGACTTTTATTTTATTAGTAATACCTATGAAGAGATTATTTGGTAAATTTAAGAAAGAGATTTGTTTAGAATTTGCTATTGGATTTATTTTATGGCTAATTATGTCTTTGATGAATGAACCAATACAATACAGTAATTTTATATTAATGATAATATCATACGGATATTTATTTAATTATGAGAAATATAATAAAAATAAGTTTTTTTAAAGAGGTGTGAAATGAAACCTAAAATAGGAATAGTTCTTGTAAATTATAATGGGGAAAAATTTCAAAATGAATGTATAGAATCTATAAAGAGTATGGATTATAAAAATTATGAAATAATAGTTGTAGATAATGCCTCAACTGATAAATCAGTTGAAAAATTGCTAGAAAGTTTTTCGGATATACATCTAATTAGAGAATCTGTTAATAAAGGAATTGCAGAAGGAAATAATATAGGAATAAAAAAGGCTATACAATTAGATTGTGAATATATTTTATTATTAAATAATGATACAGAAGTTGATAAATACATGTTAACAAATATGCTTAATAAAGCAAATGAAAGAACTTTAGTAACTTGCAAAATGTTTTATTTTGATGAAAAAAATAAGATATGGTTTGCTGGAGGAGAAATCTTATGGGGAAAAGGAACTACTAAGCATTATGGTATAGACGAATATGATACTGATAGGTTCAATAAATCAAAATATGTAGAATATTCTCCAACTTGTTCGTTATTAATACATAGAAATGTATTTGAAGATATTGGTTTTATGGATGAAAAATATTTCTTATATTTTGATGATACTGATTTTATTGCTAGAGCAAATAATAAAGGATATAAGATTTGGTATGAAGCAAGTGCTAAATTATGGCATAAGGTAAGTTCATCTAGTGGAGGAAACAATTCAAAACTATATAATTATTACATAAATAGAAATAGGATATATTTTATAAATAAGTTTTGTAATAAAAGAATATTACCTAAAATGTATTTTTGGACAAGTAGAAAAATATTGATTTTAAAGCATAAATTAAAAAAAGACGGAGTGGATGTAATTATAAAAGAAGCAATAAAAGATTACAAAATGAATAATATGTATTATAAAAATTTAAACAAAATATAATTGTTTTTGAATAAAAGGAGATGGAAATATGAAAGGTATAGTATTAGCTGGAGGAAGTGGAACAAGACTATATCCTGTAACAAAATCAATGTCAAAGCAAATGGCACCTATATATGATAAACCAATGATTTATTATCCAATGTCAGTACTTATGCTCGCTGGAATTAGAGAAATATTAATTATATCTACTCCAAGAGATATAGTTAATTTTAAAGAATTATTTAAAGATGGAAATGAATTTGGTCTTGAAATTGAATATGCTGTCCAAGAAAATCCAAATGGGCTAGCAGAAGCATTTATTATTGGTGAAAAATTTATTGGTTCTGATAGTGTTGCTATGATACTTGGAGATAATATTTTTTATGGACAAAATTTTTCAAGTCATTTATTAAATTCTGCAAAGTTAAAAGAAGGAGCTATAGTATTTGGATATTATGTACAAGATCCGAAATCGTTTGGAGTAGTAGAATTTGATAAAAGTGGAAAAGTTATTTCTTTAGAAGAAAAACCAGAAATACCAAAGTCAAAATATGCAATTCCTGGGCTCTATTTTTATGATAATACTGTTATTGAAAAAGCAAAATCTCTTAAACCATCTATTAGAGGAGAACTTGAAATAACAGATTTAAATAGGATTTATATGGAAGAAGAAAAACTTAGAGTAAATCTTTTAGGAAGAGGAATGGCTTGGCTTGATACAGGAACTCATGATTCAATGCTTAAAGCATCAAATTTTGTACAGGCAGTTCAAAGTACTCAAGGAACTTATATAGCATGTTTAGAGGAAATTGCATATAGAAAAGGGTGGATTGATTCAAAAAAAGTTCTAGAGCTTGCTAAACCACTAATGAAGACAGGATATGGTAAATATCTTATTGAGATAGTAGATGAAGTTGAAAAATTAAGAGCTGAATCAATGGCAACTATAATGTAAAGGAGAAAAAATGAGTAACTTTAAATTTATAAAAACAAAAATAAAAGATTTATATATCATAGAGCAAAAAATTTTTGAAGATGATAGAGGTTATTTTATGGAATTATATAATAAAAAGGATTTTAATGAGGCTGGACTTGATATGGAATTTGTTCAAGACAATGAATCAAAATCAAAAAAAGGTGTTTTAAGAGGGCTTCATTTTCAAAAACAACATTCTCAAGGTAAATTAGTTAGAGTAATCGAAGGTAAGGTTTATGATGTAGCGGTTGATTTGAGGAAAGAGTCAGAAACATATGGACAATGGGAAGGTGTACTTTTAACTTCAGAGAATAAAAAACAATTTTATATACCTGAAGGATTTGCTCATGGATTTTTAGTAATTTCTGATTATGCAATATTTAATTATAAGTGTACAGATTTTTATGCACCTGAATATGAAGATGGGATTATTTGGAATGATCCTGATTTAAAAATAATTTGGCCTTTAGATGGAATAGAAGAAATTTTTCTTTCAGAAAAAGATAAAAAACAAAAAAGATTTATAGATTTAGATATTTAATTTTTATGTGTATTTATTAAATAAAATATTTATAAAAGTTAAAATATAGACGATTATGAATTATGTTTTTAGAAATTAATTAAATAATTATTTTTATAGAAATATATAAGGAGAAAAGAAAATGAAAACTTATTTAGTTACAGGTGGAGCAGGATTTATAGGATCAAATTTTGTTCTATATATGCTTAAGAAATATAAAGATATAAAAATAATAAATTTAGATAAATTAACTTATGCAGGGAATTTAGAAAATTTAAAATCAATAGAAAATGATGAAAGATATATATTTGTTCAAGGAGATATATGTGATAAAGAATTAGTTTCAAATCTTTTCAAAACTTATGAAATAGATTATGTAGCTCATTTTGCAGCAGAATCACATGTTGATAGAAGTATAAGAGAACCAGAAGTTTTTGCAAAAACAAATGTTTTAGGAACAGTAAATCTTTTAAATTGTGCAAAAGAAGCTTGGGAAACTGAAAAAGGATGGAAAGAAGGCGTTAAATTCTTACATGTTTCAACTGATGAAGTATATGGTTCATTAGGAGAAACAGGTTATTTTATGGAAACAACACCACTTGATCCACATAGTCCATATTCATCAAGTAAAGCTAGTTCAGATCTTATGGTAAAAGCGTATTCAGATACTTATAAAATGCCAGTTAACATAACAAGATGTTCAAATAATTATGGACCTTATCAATTTCCAGAAAAATTAATTCCATTATTAATAAACAATTGCTTAAATCATAAAGATTTACCAGTTTACGGAGATGGATTAAATATAAGAGATTGGTTATTTGTTGAAGACCATGCAAAGGCAATAGATATGGTAATCAATAATGGTAGACTTGGAGAAGTTTATAATGTTGGGGGGCATAATGAAAGAACAAATATCCAAATAGTTAAAACAGTTATTTCATATATAAATGAAAATGTAGATAAAGAAGTAACAGAAAACTTAATTAAATATGTAGAAGATAGAAAAGGTCATGATAGAAGATATGGAATAGATCCCACAAAGATAAAAGAAGAACTTGGATGGTATCCTGAAACAACTTTTGAAGTTGGAATAAAGAAAACTATAAAATGGTATTTAGATAATAAAGAGTGGATGGAAAATGTAACATCTGGAGATTATCAAAAGTATTATTCAAAAATGTATATTTGAAAGGATGTGATAATTAATGAAAATATTAGTTACAGGGGCTAATGGATATTTAGGAAAACATGTAGTTAATAAATTGGTTGATATGGGATATACAGTATATGCGAGTGATTTAAATTTTAATGGAATTAATGAAAAAGCTATAAAAGTATATGAACCTATTTTTTCAGAGAAAAAGGATATTTATAAATTAGTTGGAGCACCAGATATATGTATACATTTAGCATGGAGAGATGGATTTGTTCATGAGTCTGAAAATCATATAGTAGATTTATCAAAGCATTATATATTTTTGAAAAATATGATTGAAAATGGATTAAAACATTTAGTTGTAATGGGGACTATGCACGAAGTTGGATATTATGAAGGTAAAATAGACGAAAATACCCCTACTAACCCATTATCAAAATATGGTATTGCTAAAAATACTTTAAGACAGTTGTTACAAAACTTGGAAAGAAGAAATGAATTTATTTTTCAATGGCTAAGAGCTTACTATATTATAGGAGATGATTTAAGAGGAAACTCTATTTTTTCCAAAATAGCTTTAATGGAAAGTAAAGGAGAAAAATATTTTCCTTTTACAACAGGAGAAAACAAATATGATTTTATATCAATTGAAGAGTTAACTAATCAAATTGTTATGAGCTCTATACAAAATGAAATAACTGGAATAATAAATTGTTGTTCTGGAAATCCTGTTAAATTAAAAGATAAAGTTGAAGAATTTATAAAGAAAAATAATTTTAAAATAAAACTTAAGTATGGAGTATATCCATCTAGGATATATGATTCTCCAGAAATATGGGGAGATAATAGTAAAATAATTAAGATTTTAAATAATAAGTAATATTATTTAATTTAGGAGTGGAGCAAATATGGAATCACAAATAATGGTAACAATAGGATGTATTACATATAATCATGAGAAATATATAGAAAAAGCTATACAGAGCTTTTTAATGCAAGAATGTAAATATAAATATGAAATAATAATACATGATGATGCTTCATTAGATAATACAGCTAAAATAATAAAAAAATATGAAGAAAAATATCCAGATATAATAAAGGGAATATATCAAACTGAAAATCAATATTCAAAAGGTATCATGACATCACAAATAGTTAGAAATGCAGCAAGAGGAAAATATATAGCTTTTTGTGAAGGAGATGACTATTGGATAGATAAAAAAAAGATAGAAGAACAAGTTGAGTTTCTTGAAAATAACCCCGATTATATAGCTACAGGGCATTGGTGTAATATAGTTGATAAATATGGAAAAATAAGTAATCAATATAAAAATGCAGATAAAGTTTTTAATTTTAAAGAAAATGAATATACATTAAGACATTATAAAAAAGATATGATTCCAGCACATATAAATACTATAATGCATAGAAATATATATTTAAATTCAAAATATGATTACAATCAGATATATAAAGCAAGCAGATTAGTAGGAGATAGAACGACAATATTAATATTAGCTTTATCTGGAAGAATTAATATAGAACATAAAGTAATGAGTGTATATAGATTTGTTATTGATGAGAAAGGAAGCTATAGTAGTAAAATTATAAATCAAAATAGATGTTATGAATGGTATTTATATTATAAAAAATTAGAAGAATATATTCTAAAAATAATGCAAATAAGAATTAATTTGAGTAAATTAAAATGTCAACATTTCATTAATTCAATAATATATTATTTGAAAACAAAAGATTTAGAGGATAAAAAAGTTATTTATAGAATATGGAAAGATTGCAATAAAAAAGATATTATATTATACTTTCCTATTTCAATAATTAATAAAATTAAATTCAAAATACAATAAATTGGAGTAATAAATGAAAGAAAAAAATGAATTAAGAAAAAAAACTTTTAGTGGGTTGATTTGGACTTTCTCTGATTTAGTTATAAACCAAGGTCTGCAATTTATAATTCAAATTGTTTTAGCAAGATTATTATTACCAGAAGAGTTTGGACTTATAGGAATGATTACTATTTTTATAGCTGTATCTAATTCAATAGTTGACAGCGGATTTTCAAATGCGTTAATTAGAGAAGATGAGGTTACACAAGAAGATTATTCTACAGTATTTTATTTTAATTTAGGGACATCTATTATATTATATATTATTTTATATTTTTCATCACCGAGTATAGGTAGTTTTTTTTCAGAGCCACAATTAATTAGTGTCTTGAGAGTGTTAGCAATTACTCTTATAATAAATTCTTTTGGATTAATTCAGAAAACTAAGATGACTAGAGAACTTGAATTTAAATTACAAATGGTAATAAATATGATTTCTTCAATTACTTCAGGAATAGGTGCAATTATATTAGCATACTTAGGATTTGGAATTTGGAGTTTAGTATTTAGAACAATAATTTTACAGGGAGTACAAGCCATAATGCTTTGTTTTTTTAATAGATGGTGGCCATCTTTTGTATTTAGTATAAAATCTTTTAAAAAGCTATTCGGTTTTGGATGGAAATTATTAGTTTCAGGGTTAATAGATACAACTTATAATAACTTATATTATGTAATTATAGGGAAAATATACTCTTCAACTGATTTAGGATATTATACAAACGCACAAAAACTCAGAGATGTAGCATCTAATTCAATTTCATTAGCTGTGCAAAAAGTTACATATCCAGTATTGAGTAATATTCAATCTGAAGAGGAAAGGTTGCGTATAGCTTATAGGAAAATGATAAGAAGTGCAGTTTATGTTACGTTTCCTTTTATGTTTGGATTATTGATTATAGCCAAACCATTAATAACAATTTTATTTGGTGAAAATTGGGTTAATAGTATAGTTTATTTTCAAATATTATGTATTGCAGGAATGCTATATCCATTACATGCTTTGAATTTGAATATTTTACAAGTTAAAGGAAGATCAGATTTATTTTTGAGATTAGAAATAATAAAAAAAGGAGTATCTGTATCATTAATAATAATTGCGATTATATTAAAATTTAGAATTGATAATCTTATATGGATTATGGTTTTGAATTCAGTAATATGCTTTTTTATTAACTCTTATTATTCAAAAAGTATAATTGGATATTCAACATTTCAACAATTAAAAGATATATCAAAAATATTTATAGTTACTATTTTAATGGGAATTATAGCTTGTATTCCTATATTTTTAAATATGGATAGCAATTTTCTATTATTAATAATTCAAGTTTTATTAGGGATTATATCATATATAATATTTAGTAAAATTTTAAAATTAGAAGAATTTAAAGTGATTTTAACATTATTAATAAAAAAAGGAGAATAGATAATGAAAGTTGGAATAATGCAACCTTATTTTTTGCCATATATAGGATATTGGCAGTTGTTAAATGCTGTTGATAAATATGTTATATATGATGATGTTAATTTTATAAAAAAAGGATGGATAAATAGAAATAGAATACTTATGAATGGACAAGCAACATTGTTTAACATACAAATGAAAGGAGCTAGTCAAAATAAAAAAATAAATGAGATAGAAATTTCAAAAGAAAATGTGTGGAGAAATAAGCTTTTAAAGAGTATAGAACTATCTTATAAGAAAGCACCTTTTTATGAAGTAATTTTCCCTATTATAAAAACTATAATTAATTTTGAGACAAAAAATTTAGCAAAATATATAGAAAATTCGATTAGAGTAATATGTGAGTACTTAGATATAAATACAAAATTAATTATTTCTTCTGATTTAAAAAAGGATAATATATTAAAAGGAGAAGATAAAATTATCAATATATGTAAAATTTTAGGTGCGAATGAATATTATAATGCTATTGGAGGAAGAGAACTATACAATTACGATACTTTTAAAAAAAATGATATAAAACTGAAATTTTTAAAAACAGAAAATTTTATGTATAAGCAATTTGGAGATAGCTATATTGAAGGATTATCTATATTAGATGTTATTATGTTTAATTCAAAAGAAGAGGTAAAAGCTATGTTAAATAAATATAGTTTAATATAATGAATAATATTTGATCATATTGTGATAATCATAAATAAAATAAAAATATATTTTAACATAAGTTATTTTATTAAAATTAGATATATAAAATGAGGAGGGAATTATATGAAAAAGATAATTATATTTGGTGCTAGTGGAAATATAGGCTCATATTTCACAAAATATTGTAAAGAGTATTTTAATAATAAGGAATATGAGATTATTGCAAGCGGAAGAAAGGAAACAGCTATATTTGATAAAATAGGAATTAAATATATATCAGTAGATATAACTAAAGAATCAGATTTTGAAAAATTACCTAAAAACGATATATATGCTATTATCTTATTAGCAGCAAAAATTCCTTCATATATGGATGTTTATAATCCAAAAGAATATCTTGAATCAAATATAATAGGAGCTTTTAATGTTTTGGAATATTGTAGAAAAGTAAAAGCTGATAGAATTTTATATACTCAAACTACATTTGATATATCAGAATATTTTGGAGAAAATGTGGTTTTAAAACCAGAGTTAGATAAAAAATTTAGTTATACAGGTGATCATGCGATTTATGTTATATCAAAAAATACAGCTATTGATTTAATAGAGCATTACCATCAAGAATTTGGTTTGAAAAAATTTATTTTTAGATTACCAACGATATATAATTATAGTTCATATCACTATTATTATCCTGATGGAGTTAAGAAAAAAAGACCAATATATATTATGATAGAAAATGCAATAAAAGGAAAGCCTATCGAATTATGGGGTAATCCTAAATATTCAAAGGACATGGTTCATGTATATGATTTTAGTCAAATGTTATGCAAAGCGATTGAGGTTGATAGAAAGTCTGGCATGTATAATGTAGGAACTGGAAATCCAATAACGTTAGAAGAACAAATTAAAACAATTATTGATGTATTTTCTCCTATAGATAAAAAATCAGAAATAATATACAAACCAGAAAAACCTTGTGGAGGTGGATTTTTAATGGATATATCAAATGCAAAAGAAGAGTTAGGATATGAACCTGTTTATAATTGCAGAAAATTATTTGAAGATTACAAAAAAGAAATGGAAATAAATAGATTTAAAGAGTTAAGAGGCGAATAAGATGAAACAAAATGAAGAAACTATACTAGTTACTAGATCTTCAATTCCAGATTTATATGAATATATAGATGAAATTAAAAGTATATGGGAAACTCATTGGTTAACTAATATGGGAGAAAAGCATAAAAAATTAGAGTATGAGCTAAAAAAATATTTAAAAGTTGATAATATAACTTTATTTACTAATGGACATTTAGCTTTAGAAAATATTTTGGCAGGTCTTAATTTAAAAGGAGAGGTTATTACTACGCCATTTACTTTTGCATCAACTACACATGCAATTGTTAGAAATGGATTGACACCAGTATTCTGTGATATAAATAAAGAAGATTATACAATTGATGTGAGCAAAATTGAAAAATTAATAACTGACAAAACATGTGCGATAGTTCCAGTTCATGTATATGGGAATATATGTAATGTAAAAGAGATAGATAATATTGCTAAAAAATATAATTTAAAAGTAATATATGATGCGGCACATGCTTTTGGTGTTAAGATTAATGGTAAAAGTGTTGCAAATTTTGGAGATGCATCTATGTTTAGCTTTCATGCTACTAAAGTATTTAATACAATAGAAGGTGGAGCTGTATGTTATAAGAATAGTAAATTAGAAAAAACACTAAATGATATAAAAAACTTCGGAATAACAGGACCAGAAACTGTTGAGTATATTGGTGGGAATGCAAAAATGAATGAATTTCAAGCAGCTATGGGTATTTGTAATTTAAGACATTTAAATGTTGAAATAGAAAAAAGAAGAAAAGTTGTTGAAAAATATAATTATAGGTTAAAGAATGTTAAAGGAATTAAGTTAAATAAGATTCCATCTAATATTGAAACTAATTATGCATATTTCCCAGTTATTTTTGATGGATATAAGTTAAGTAGGGATGAAGTTTTTGAAAAATTAAAAGAACATAATATAATAGCACGTAAATATTTTTATCCATTAACTAATAGTCATAAATGTTACAAAGAAAGATTTAAATGTGAAGAAACTCCAATTGCAGAATATATATCAGATAGAGTATTAACATTACCACTTTATGCTGACTTGGATTTAAAAATAGTGGACAAGATTTGTGATATAATATTGGAATAATAGAGATTTGATAATGCCTTAAAGATGTAAATACTATTTATGTTTAAATCTTTAAGGCTATTTGTTTATCAAAGAAGGGAGAAAACTTGTGATACGCAATGTTGAAATAAAATATAATAGATATTTTAATTTTAAAAAAATTTTGATAATAATAGTTAGTATTTTATTATTTTCTTTAATATCAATATTTTTAAATTTTGTATTATCAAAAGAAAAGTATTGTATAAATTTAAACTTAAAATTTGATTTGAATACTAAATATGATTGGAATATTATAAGTAAAAGATACGAAAACATAGTAAATTCATATGATACTGAATATAAAAAGGAAAATTTAATATATGAAGCTTTAAATAATAAAAACATTCCTTATGATTCAAAAAAATTAACAATAAATCCATACGTATATGGTAGACAAATTAATATAGAATATATGGCTCAAAATGAATCAAATGGAATAAAAGTTGTTGAAAGTATTGGAGATTCAATAATTAAAATTAATGAAAGTTTTATGCCTAATAAATTTGTAAAGTTAGAGAAAAATCTTTCAATTAATAAAGAAGAAGTTACATTAGATAAAAGGTTAAATGTTCTTATTTTTGCTATATGGGGACTAGCATTAGGAATAGGAATATCTATGATTATGGAGGCAAAATGTATATTAAGGAAAAAGTAATTAGCATCTTAGAATATTTATTAGCATTTTGCATAATAGTAAATGCTAATACTGTTTGGAATTTTTCATATTGCAGTCAGTATCTTTGGATATATACAATAATAATTTTATATTTGATTATAATTCTATCAGTAAAACATATCAAAAAGAATAAAGGTAGGTTATTTATTCTAGGAATTTTACTTATTATTATAAGTAGTTATAATGCTATATTTATAATGATAAATGGTAGAAGCAAAGGAACATTTATAATAGATTTTATGGCCATATTACTTGGGTTTGTTATATATTCTTTAATATGTATAAATAAAGAGGATAGATATAGGTTATTATTAAAAATATCTAATATTGTAGTAATACTAGCAATAATATCTCTTGTTTTTTATTTCGGAGGAACTATATTTAAATATTTTAAGCCTACAGAATATATACCATATCATTGGGGATTTACAAGAAAAATTCCGAGTTATCATAATATATATTATGAAACACAAGACGTACTTATTGGTGGAAAAGTATTTACCAGAAATACTGGAATTTTTACAGAAGCGCCTATGTATGGATTTTCGTTATCAATAGCATTAATAACAGAACTATTTATTAGAAAAATAAAAGGATTTAAAAATTTGATAATATTTTTTATAAGTATGCCAATATTAATTTTTACTATATTAACAACTTTATCAACAACAGCTATAGGAGTTATGAGTGTAGCAATCCCAATTAGGATTTTAATTTCAATAATAAACAATTTAAAAAAATCTAAAAAAATAGTTTTAGTAAATATAATATTACTTATAATAGTAGCTTTTATTGGACTAAAAGTAGGAGGATATTTCTTACACAATAAAATTCAAAATAGTGCCCATAATAAATATGGATCTTTTGCTGTAAGAAAAGATGATTTTAAAGTTGGTTATAAAGTATGGAAAGAAAATAAAATATGGGGTGTTGGTTTTGATCAATATCAATATGTCCAACAACAAATGAATTTTATTGGAAGAGGAAGTAATATTGGTGGAAGTTCTGCATTAATGAAAGTAATGCCAGAAGGTGGAATAGTTCTCTTAATACTTTATATAATTCCTTTTGTATTAGCTATGTTATACGGAATTAAGAAAAAAGATTTATGTGTAATTAGTATATTTATTTTTGTTTATATATTATTTGCAGTTACAGAAATTCAGTATAGATATATGATGATATATTTCTTAGCTTTAGGATATAGTTATATTTTAACAATTAAAAAAGATAAGTGTTTAAAAGAAAATAATAAATAAGTATATAATGGTCATAAACTATCTTTAATTTTATGACCATTATTTATTTGATATAAAGTGTATAAAAGCATAATTTTTTATAGAATTCTATTTATTATAAATAAAAATAATAAAATATATGTTTAAAATACAATCTTTTAATAAATAACTTTGTTAAATGATTAAAATTTTGTTTAAATATCAATTTAAATGGGAAAAATTTAATATATAGATAAAATAATTAAAATTATCGAAAAAAAACTTTTAAACAGCTTAAAATAAGGGTTTTAGAGGGATTTAAGCCAAACTATAACAATGGAGGAATTTTGATAATATTAAAATAACGGAGAAAATGTGCTATAATTCTATAGAACTAAAGTAATACTTTAGTTCTATTTATGTAATTTATAAAATAAATCGACAAAGGAAGATACTTAATTGTTATTTATATGAAACACAAAAGTTACAGGGAGGACTAATTAATGAGTGAAAAATTACGTGAAGATGTTAATGTATATACTCAACATGCTAAAAGTTATGAAGTAGTCAAAAGAATATCTGATATATTTCTTTCATTAATAGGGTTAATTATTTTAAGTCCAATATTATTAATAGTGGCAATAGCTATAAAGCTTGAATCACAAGGACCATTAATATTTTCTCAAGAGAGAGTTGGTAAAGACAGAAAAAATTTTAAAATGTATAAATTTAGAAGCATGGTAGTAAATGCTGAAGAAATAAAGAAAAAATTAAAACATAAAAATGAAATGTCAGGGCCGATGTTTAAAATGAAAGATGACCCTAGAATAACGCGCGTTGGAAAATTTATAAGAAAAACTAGTATTGATGAGCTTCCACAGCTTGTAAATGTAATAAAAGGCGATATGAGCCTTGTAGGACCAAGACCAAGCTTACCAGAAGAAGTTAAAGAATTTGAGCCATGGATGATGAAAAGATTTGAGGTAAAGCCAGGGCTTACTTGTTATTGGCAAGTTAATGGAAGAAATAAAATAGGTTTTGAAGATTGGATGAAGCTCGATATATATTATGTTAATAATAGAAGTGTTGCTGTAGATACTAAATTGATTTTTAAAACATTTTTTGTCCTGTTTGGTGATAAAAACGCACATTAGAGGTGAAATAGATGAAAAAAATTATGCATATTGTACAGTCAGCAGGGGGCGTTGAAAGATACATAGAAATGCTATTGAAAAATATAGAGGGAGATTATGAGCATATTTTAGTTTGCTCATATGATTATTCAGAAGAATTTTTAAATTCTTTAAACATAAAATATAAACGTATTTCAATGGTTAGGGAATTAAGTTTCTCTAAAGATTTAAAATCTATAAAGGAAGTAAGAAAAGCTATAAAAGAATATAAGCCTGATTTAATATATGCACATAGTAGTAAAGGGGGAGCTATAGGTAGAATTGCCAATATTGGTTTAGTAAAAACAATATTATATAATCCTCATGGTTGGGCCTTTAATATGAGATGTGGAAATTTAAAAAAGAATATATATAAGTATATAGAAAAAATATTAGCTTTATTTACTACTAAAATTATTGTTATTTCAGAATTCGAAAAAGAATCAGCCTTAAGAAATAAAATATGCAAAGAAGAGAAAATTGAATTAATTTTCAATGGAATAGATATTGATAAGTATGAACGTGAAAAATATGATTTCAATTTAAAAAGAAAAGATTTTAATATTGATGATGATGCTTATGTAATAGGAATGGTAGGAAGAATAAGTGATCAAAAAGCACCAGATACTTTTATAGAAGTAGCTAGTAGGATAGTTAAACAGATACCTAAAGCTTTTTTTATTATTGTTGGAGATGGTGATGAAAGAAAAGAAATAGAAGATCTGATTAAAAGAAAAAACTTAGAGGATAAAGTTTTAATAACTGGATGGATTAAAAATTCTTTAGAATATATTAATTTATTTGATTTAGCAACATTGTTTTCAAGATGGGAAGGATTTGGGCTAGCAGTAGCTGAATATATGGTATCTAAAAAGCCTATTGTAGCTAGTAGAATAGATGCTATACCAAATTTGATAGATGATAATTGTGGAATATTAGTTGAAGTAGACAATGTTGAACAAATGACAAATTCAATAATGAAAATATATAACGATAAAGAATTTAAAGATAATATTGTTGAAAATTCTTATAAAAGAGTTAAAGAAAAATTTGATATAAAAAGAGTAGCTTTAGAGCATAAAAAATTAATTGATAAAATTATTTAAAGGGGATTTTTATGAAGATTGCAATATTAACATCTGGAGTAGCACCTGTTCCGGCTACTAAAGGAGGAGCAGTAGAAAATTTAATTCAGAATATATTAGAAGTTAATGAAAAGAATAAATCTTTCCAAATTGATGTTTATAGTATTTACGATTTAAAAGCTGAAGAAGAAGCTAAGAGATATAAAAATACAAAAATTAAATATTTTAAACCAAGCTTTATTTGTAGTAATATGGATAAAGTTATTTATTTTGGAATGACTAATGTACTTAAGAAAAAAAATAATATGAAATATAGAAATATATTATGTAGATTTGAGTACATAAATAAAATAAAAAAAGAATTATATAAAAATGATTATGATAAAGTAATTTTAGAAAATCATCCTACACTTCTAATGGCTATGAAAGATAAGAATTATGAAAAATTTAAAGGTAAATATTATTACCATTTACACAATGAAGTTAATAATCTTTATGGCTGTGAAGAAATAGCTAGAAATAGTAAAAAGATTATGGGAGTTAGTAATTTTATATGTGAGAATATAAAAGAAGCTTGTAATGCTGAAGAAAGTAAACTTGTATCATTATATAATTGTATAGATATAAATAAATTTTCAAAAGATAATTATAAAGATGATATTAAGGAAATAAGAAAAAAATATAAAATTGCTGAAGATGACATAGTAGCTGTTTTTAGTGGAAGACTAACTAAAGAAAAAGGAATATTTGAAACCTTACAAGCAATAAAAAAAGTTAATAATAAAAAGGTAAAACTTCTTGTTATAGGAGCTTATTTTTATGGAAGTGATATGAAGAGTGATTATTTAAATAATATAAAAGCTCTTACAGATGGAATGGAAGATAGAGTTATATTTACAGGTTATGTAGATTATAATGAAATTCCTAAAGTGTATGCAGCAAGTGATTTTGCTATACTTCCATCTATGTGGAATGAGCCAGCAGGATTAACTATAATAGAAGCTATGGCTATGAGATTACCAGTTATAACTACTATATCTGGAGGTATTCCAGAGTATGCAGATAATACATGTGCGTTCTTACTTGAAAGAAATGAAAAAATAGTAGATGAAATAAAAGAAAAGATAGAGCTTTTAGTTAAGGATAAAGATTTAAGATTAGAAATGGGTTTAAAAGCAGAAGAAAAAGCTAAAATCTATAATATAGATAATTATTATAATAATTTTAAAAAGATAATTGAAGAATAGGTGAGTTACTATGAAAAATATATTAGTTTATGGATTGACTGCAACTAAAGGTGGCGTTGAAAGCTTTCTTATGAATTACTATAGAAACTTTGATTTAAATAAGGTTAATCTTCATTTTATATCTAATACAGAAGAAGCAGCTTATGAAGATGAAGTGTTAGCTTTAGGAGGAAAAGTATTTAAAGTTTGTTCTAAAAAGAAAAATCCTTTTAAGTTTAAGAGAGATTTAGAAAATATATTTAAAGAAAATAAATATGATGCTATATGGGTAAATCTTTGTAGTTTAGCTAACATAGATTATCTAAAAGTAGCTAAAAAATATGGAATAAAAGAAATCATAGTACACAGCCATAATGCAGGAAATATGTACGGAAAGCTTAAATTATATTTCCATGAAAAAAATAAAAAAAATATAGATAGTTATGCGAATCATTTTTGGTCTTGTTCTAGATTAGCTTCAAAATGGCTTTATGAAGATGAGATAATAAATAGTGACAAATTTAAAGTTGTAAATAATGCAATAGATATTGAAAAATTTGATTATAATGCAGATATTAGAGAAAAGTATAGAGAAGATATGAATTTAAAAGATAAATTTGTTCTCATGAATGTTGGAAGATTTAATATCCAAAAGAATCATCACTTCTTAATAGATGTTTTCAATGAAGTTAGAAAAGAAATTAATGAAGCAAAATTACTTCTAGTTGGAGTTGGAGAATTAGAGGATGAAATAAAAGATAAAGTTTCAAAATTAGGAATTAATGATTATGTAGAGTTTTTAGGAACTAGAAATGATGTTAATAATTTAATGCAAGCTTCTGATATATTTTTAATGCCTTCTTTATTTGAAGGATTACCAGTTTCAGCAGTTGAAGCTCAAGCATCAGGAATAAGATGTATTTTATCAGATAAAATTACAGATGAAATAAAAATAACAGATTTAGTAGAATTTTTAGATATAGATAAAGAAGATTCAGTTGATAAATGGAAAGATTTAATTATATCAATTAAAGATAAAGGTCTAGATGATAGAAAAAGTAAAAAAGAAGATATAAAAAATGCTGGTTTTGATATAAAGAGTGAAGCAAAGAAATTAGAAGAATTTTTCTTAAATAAGATTTAAATTGAATAGAGTAAGTTGGATTAAATATGTGTGTTGCTTATAAATCCAGGCTGTGGAGGTCAAAATAATGTTGAGTATAATAATACCAATATATAATACAGAAAAGTATGTAAAGGAATGTCTAGAGAGTTTATTAAATGAAAATATTGAGTGTGAAATTATTCTTGTAAATGATGGGTCAACAGATGGTAGTTATCTTCAAGTAAAAGAATACTTAGATCGTGATAATATTAAATATTTTTATCAAGAAAATAGTGGAGTTTCAAAAGCAAGAAATTTTGCACTTTCAAAAGCTACAGGTGATTATATAATGTTTGTAGATTCTGATGACGTTATAAAAAAAGGAGCTTTAAAGCTAATAAGTGAAAAAATAAAAAGATATAATCCGGATGGGATAATTTATGGAAACAGAAAGTTTGATTCAAAGGGTACTATAAGTATTGATAAATTAGATTTTTTAGAAGAAGATAAAATATATAGCTCAGATGAAATATTGAAATATGTTTTTAATTTAAAGATACGTGGATTTGTAAGTGATAAGATTTTTAAAAGATCTATTTGGATTGATAATAATATAAAATTTGATAATAAAAAATATTGTGAAGATTGGTATCCAATAACATTATGTATAGAAGAATCAAATAAAATAATAGCAATTAATGATGATATACATTTTTATAGACAGCATGATGAATCTGCAATGCATACTAAAGATATGAAACTTGCAATAGGATATAATGAAGCTGTTCATGATATATTAAATAGATTTGAAAATAAGGTTAATAATGAGAGTGTATATACTTTTAAAGGAAATACATTTGGAGAAATAATATCAGCATATAATGAAAATTATACAGGAGATTCTATATATAATGATTTCAAAAAAGAAGGATTTTTATGTATAAACTTTAATGAAACTTTGCATATACTTTTAAATTCTGAAGTTAGTAATAGAAATAAATTGGCAATTATACTTTGGAAACTAAGATTATATAGATTTATAAAAAAAGTAGCATGGAAAAAATAATAATATTTAATAAATTGAAATGCATAATTTAATGAGTTAATTCTTTCAGAGACAAAAGAAAATTTTAAGAAAAAGGGATGATTAGTATGGATAAGAAAATAAGGAAAGCAATAATACCTGCTGCAGGTCTTGGAACTAGATTTTTACCTGCAACTAAAGCTCAACCAAAGGAAATGCTACCTATAGTTGATAAACCTACTATACAGTATATTATTGAAGAAGCTATTGCGTCTGGAATTGAAGAAATTCTAATTATAACTGGAAGAAGCAAAAAATGTATTGAAGACCATTTTGATAGAAGTGTAGAATTAGAACTTGAACTTGAAAAATCAGGAAAGCAAAGTATGCTTGATATGGTACAAGATATTTCAAATATGGTAGATATACATTATATAAGACAAAAAGAACCAAGAGGATTAGGTCATGCTATAAATTGTGCTAAAGTATTTGTTGGTGATGAACCATTTGCTATATTACTTGGAGATGATATTGTTTATAATGACCAAAAACCATGTTTAAAACAACTTATTGATTGTTATAATGAGTATCATACATCAGTACTTGGAGTTCAAACAGTTCCACATGAAAAAGTTAATAAGTATGGAATTGTAGATGGTACATTTGTTAAAGATAGAGTTATGAAAGTTAAAGGATTAGTAGAAAAACCAAATATAGATGAAGCACCTTCAGATGTAGCAATATTAGGTAGATATATAGTAACTCCAAAAATATTTGAAATATTAGATAGAACTAAGCCAGGAAAAGGTGGAGAAATTCAACTTACAGATGCACTTTTAGAGCTTATGAATGAAGAAGAAATGTATGCATATGACTTTGAAGGAAGAAGATATGATGTTGGAGATAAATTAGGTTTCTTAGAAGCAACAGTTGAGTACGCTTTAAGAAGAGATGGTTTAAAAGATAAATTTACTGATTACTTAAAAGACATATTAAAAAGTGAAGAGAAATAAGGAGTTAAATATGAAAAAATATGATTATTTAGTAGTAGGAGCAGGACTTTTTGGAGCAACATTTGCTTATGAAATGAATAAAAGAGGAAAGAAATGTCTTGTTATAGATAAAAAATCACATATAGGTGGAAATGTATATTGTGAAAATATAGAAGGAATAAATGTTCATAAATATGGAGCGCATATATTCCATACAAGCAATAAGGAAATATGGGATTATGTAAATAGCTTTGTTGAATTTAATAGATATACAAACTCACCAGTGGCTAATTATAAAGGAGAGCTTTATAACCTTCCATTTAATATGAATACATTTTATCAATTATGGAAAGTTAAAACTCCACAAGAAGCTAAAAATAAAATAGAAGAGCAAAAAAAAGAAGCAAGAGTTGAAAATCCTAAAAATTTAGAAGAGCAAGCTATAAGTTTAGTAGGAAAAGATATTTATGAAAAACTTATAAAAGGATATACAGAAAAACAATGGGGACAAAAAGCTACAGAGCTTCCTGCATTTATAATAAAGAGACTTCCAGTAAGATTTACTTTTGATAACAACTATTTCAATGATAAATATCAAGGTATACCAATAGGTGGATATAATAAAATAGTTGAAAAAATGTTAGATGGAGTAGAAGTTAAATTAAATACAGATTTCTTCAAAGATAGAAATGAATTAGAAAATATTGCAGAAAAAATAGTATTTACAGGAATGATAGATGAGTATTATGATTATAAATTTGGAACTCTTGAATATAGAAGTTTAAGATTTGAAGACGAATTATTAGATGAAGAAAATCATCAAGGAAATGCAGTTATAAATTATACTGAATATGAAATACCATATACAAGAATAATTGAACATAAACATTTTGAAGATTGTGATTCTAGTAAGACAGTTATAACAAAAGAATATCCTGCAACTTGGAAAAAAGGTGATGAACCATATTATCCAATAAATAATGATAAAAATAATGACTTATATGCTAAATATAAAGAACTAGCAGATAAAGAAAACAATGTTATATTTGGTGGAAGACTTGGTCAATATAAGTATTTCGATATGCATAATGTAATAGAATCTGCATTGAATTGTGTAAAAGAAGAATTAAAATAGAAGGATGATATATGAATATGATTTATTTTTTAAAGGATTATCAAGAAGAGAATTTTAATGCTCTAAGTAAGGCAAGATTAGATGCTGAAAAGATAATGATTAAAAATGGATGTAAAGAATTAAATTTTTATTTAGGCGGAAGAAAAATATATTATAAATCATTTTTTAAGAGAAGAAATGAAAAGAAAAAATTAAAAAGTGGCGATACATTATTAATCCAATACCCATATTACTTTAAATATTGGGGAAGCTTTTTTAATACTATTCAAGAATTAAGAAGTAATGGAATAAAAGTTGTTGCTTTAATACACGATATAATATGTCTTAGACCTTATGAAAAACCTATAACAATGAATGATGAAGTAAAAGTTTTTAATCAGTTAGATGGTATTATTTCTCATAATGAACATATGACTAAGTTATTAGTCCAAAGTGGAGTTAAAGTTCCAATATATAATTTAGATATATTTGATTATTTATCAGATAAATTTGATATGGAAATTGTAGATGATTTTAAAAATATTAATATTGCAGGAAATCTAGTTATAGATAAAGCAAAATATATATATTTAAAAGAGTTAGATGATGTAAAAACTAAAATATCTCTTTATGGAGTTGGTTTTGAAAAGGAAAAAGTCCTTAATAACAAAAATAATTTAGATTATATAGGATGCTTTAAGCCAGAAGAATTAGGTAAGCATATGAAAACAGGATTTGGTTTAATATGGGATGGAGAATCCTTAGATAAATGTAGCGGAATGATGGGAGAATATTTAAAAGTAAATAATCCTCATAAAACTTCAATGTATTTATCTATAGGAATGCCTGTAATTGTATGGAATAAGAGTGCTATGAAAGATTTAGTGCTAGAAAATAATATTGGAATAGCAATAGATTCATTAAAAGAAATTGATAAGACTTTAGAAAATATAACATTTGAAAAATATAAAGAAATGGCTGAAAACTGTAGAAAATTTGGAGAAAAACTTAGAAATGGATATTTCTTAGGTAAAGCCATAGAAAAAATAAAGTAGAATAAAGATTATATAAAGTATAAACCAGGGGGATTTTTAGATAGTATTAATCTCCTTGGTTTTATTTTGTATAAACTGAAAAAAAGTTTTGAAGAAAATAAAATAATATTAAAAAAAAGAAAAAATGTGGTATAATTCTAATTGAATTTAAAATAGTACTATTAAGGAGGAGAAATATTGCAGAATAAAGAAGTAGAGATTAAAGAGCTATTAAATATATTAAAAAGAAAATATAAAATTATATTTGGAATAACATTTTTAATTTTCATAATATCCATTTTAATAAATTTTTTTGTTATGGGAATAGATTATAATGCAAAAGTAAAGTTAACTGTTGGAAATATTAATAGTGCTAAAATAGGAAAAGATAGTACAAAAATGTATCAAAGCATAATAAAATCATATTTAGGCAATGATATAGAAAGAAAAATGATAGAAAAAGCAATTAACAATTCTAAATTAAACGTTAATGTGGAAGATGTTATTAAAAATATAACTATAGATCCAAGCGTTTATTCTTCAACTTTTGATATAGACTATACTAATAAAAATAAAAATCAAGCTATAGATGTAGTTGAAGCTGTGGCAGCAACTATGATAAATGATGGAACAGAATATAGTAAAAGATATGGCGACATTACAAATGTTAATATGGAAGAAAGACTATTTTGTTCTAAAAAAGCTGTAATAAATCAAAGAGCATTAAATGTTGTTCTTATAACAAGTATAGGATTTGTATTAGTTTTAGGAATTGTTTTTTTAAGAGAAATTAATTATGATAAAAATAAAATAGGTGGATTAGAAAAGTGATAAAATTAAGCGTAATAGTTCCTGTTTATAATGTTGAAAAATATGTGTTGGAATGTATAAATTCTTTATTAAATCAGTCACTAGATTCTATGGAGATAATAGTAGTAAATGATGGATCAACAGATTCAAGCATGGAAAAAATATTAAATTTAAAAAATCCAAAAATAAAGATAATAAATCAAAAAAATGGCGGATTATCTAGTGCTAGAAATAGAGGAATAGAAGAAGCAAAAGGTGAATATATCTCTTTTGTTGATAGTGATGATTTTATAGAAAATAAAAATTCATTTGAAAATATGTATAACATAGGAATAGAAGACAATAGTGATATGGTAGTTGGAAGTTGCGTTAAATTATATGATGATGGAAGACGTGAAGAATTAAATTTTGATTTTAATATATTTAATAAAAGTCCTATGAACCCAGAAGAGTTTTTATTAAAATCTTTGAAAACAAAAAGAGTTTATGCTCCAGTGTGGTTAAGTATTTATAAAAAAGATCTTATAAATAAAAATAATTTGAGATTTATGCCCAATATTGTTCATGAAGATGAAGAATTTACACCAAGAGCATTATTATGTGCAAATAAAGTAAGTATTTACAAAGATATTTTTTATGTATATAGACAAAGAGAAGGTTCAATTATCAATTCTAAAAAAAATATTAAGTATGGAAAAGATATTTTAAAAATAGTTAGTAAGTTAAATAAAGAAGCGGATAAATTTAGAAATGAAGAACTAAAAAAATATTTTTGCAATAGATTAAGTGCAATGGCATTGAATTCTATATATAATTATAAAATTAAAGAATTTGATGAAGAAGTATTTGATCTTTTAGACAGAGATTTTTATGGTAAAAATATAAAAATAAGAAAAAATATTTTAAAAACTAATACAATAATATTTTTCTGTATAGAAGATATATATAGATTTTTTAGAGATATGATATCAGGAAAGGAAAATAACATATGAGAATATGTGCAGTAATTGTAACTTATAATAGGATAGACTTGTTAAAAAGTACAATAGAAAAATTACTTAATCAAAGCCTAAAATTAGATGAGATTATTATTATAGATAATAATTGTACAGATGGAACTAGAGAATATTTAAGAGATTTAAAAGAAGAAAAAGTAACGCCAGTATTTTTAGACGAAAATATAGGAGGTGCTGGTGGCTTTAATAAAGGTATTAAAAAGGCATATGAAAAAGGGCATGATTATATCTGGATTATGGATGATGATACATTTGCTACAGAAACCGCTTTAGAAAATATGATTAATAAAATAGAAATCATAGGAGAAGATAAAATAGGGTTTTTATGTAGTAATGTTCTTTTTAAAGATAATAAAGCATGTGTTATGAATGTGCCAACAGTAAAACCTGTTTGGAATGATTATATAACGGATGGATTAGTTAGAGTTAAAAATGCATCTTTTGTATCTATGCTATTTTCAAGAAAAATAGTAAAAGAGTTTGGACTTCCAATAAAAGATTTTTTTATTTGGGGAGATGATACTGAGTATACTTTACGAATAAGTGAAAAATATGAATGCTATATGTGTATTGACAGCATAGTACATCACTATATGAAATCAAATGTAGGGGTGGACATAATAAATGGAGATACAGATAGGGTAGGAAGATATTTTTTTGAATATAGAAATAAATTTTATATGAATAAAAAAAGAGGGTTTAGAGGAGTTATTTTTCATACAAAATATACTATTAAATCTATACTTCAAATATTACTTAAAAGTAAAGAGGGGAAAGGAAAAAAGGTTAAAGTTGTTTTAAAAGGATATTTTAGCGGAATAACATTTAACCCAAGGATAGAACATGTTAAATAAGTATTATGAAAATAATTTAGATAGAAAAGAAATGCTTTTAAATATTTTAGAATATATTTTAGCAATAGTTGTTGTAATTAATAGTAATAGTGTTTGGAACTTTATGTATATTTCTAAAAAGGTAACATATTTAACTATAATTGTGTTATATATTCTAATTATATTAAGTTTTAAAGATATTATAAGCATAAGGAAAAACTTTAAAAAGCTCATATATGTTTTTATGTTTTTAAGTATCTATAATATGGCATATGCATTATTTAGTGGAGTAAATAGAGTAAATTTCATTATAGATTTTGTTGTTATTTTAATAGGGTTCTTATTATATAATTTAGGATTAATAAATAAGGGACAAAAATATAGATTTTTACTTAAAATATCAAATATAATAGTAATTCTTGCAGCTATTTCATTAATATTTTATTTTTTAGGTAGCGTAGTTCACTTAATTTATCCTAGTAATCAAATGTATTATACATGGGGTGGAGATAGATTTATTCCTAATTACTATAATATATATTATGAAACTCAAACAATACACCTTTCAGGAAGAGAGTTTATAAGAAATTCTGGAATATTTACAGAAGCGCCAATGTATGCATTTATTTTATCTATAGGACTTATGTGTGAGCTTTTTGTAAGAAAAAATTTAAATAAAATAGCATTAGGTATATTAATAGTTACTATATTAACTACTCTATCAACTACAGGAATTTTAATTATGATGAGCTTAATATTTTTCAAAATATTAATAGTTATTAGTAAGAGTAAATATAGAAAAATGTTATTTAGAATTATAATTCCATTATTAATTATAATAGGGGTTGTAATAGGAGGATATTTCTTAATAAATAAAATTCATCAAGGAAATGGAAAAACAGGTTCATTTTCAGTAAGAATGGATGACTTTAGAGTAGGATTTGAGGCTTGGAAATCTCATAAATTACTTGGTTGGGGATATAATCAATATGACTATGTAAGACAATACATGAATCTAGTATTAAGAGGAACTGATATTGGTGGAAGTAGTGGATTATTAGCATTATTACCGGAAGGTGGATTAATGCAATTACTTATATATATTGCACCATTATTTTTATCTATTGCATATGGCATAAAGAAAAAAAAGATAGGATATGTAATAGTTAGTATAATATTATTTGTTTTACTAACTGTAACTAAAATACCATATAGATATATTATTATATATTTCTTATCTATTGGATGGAGTATTTTGTTTATGAACTGGGATAATACAAAAAAAGACGATAAAATTTATGAAGAGAGAAGTAATGATGAGTAAGACTGTAAGCGTAAAGAAAAATGTTTTATATAATCTAATATATCAAGTAGTAACTTTATTATTGCCATTAATTACTGTACCTTATATATCTAGAGTATTAGGACCAGATGGAGTAGGTATATCTAGTTATACAAATTCTATAGTTCAATATTTTGTAATACTTGGTACAATAGGGATAAGTTTATATGGAAATAGACAAATAGCATATGTAAGGGACGATAAACATAAATTGTCCGTTACATTTTGGTCTATTACTATATTAAAATTAATTACAACTGGAATAGCATTAATAGTCTATGTACTAATATTTTCTAGAGATAAGAATTATGGGACAATATTTTTAATTCAAGGAATAAACATATTAGTTGCTACTGTTGATATTTCTTGGTTATACATGGGATTAGAAGATTTTAAAAAGACTGTTACAAGAAATTTATTTGTAAGAATAGTTGGGGTTATACTTATATTTACATTTGTAAAAAACATGAATGATGTAGCTTTATATGTATTTATAAACGCTGGAATGGCTTTTTTGGGAAATTTAGTTATGTGGCCATATTTGCCTAAAACAGTATCAAAGGTTAAAATTAAATGGAAAGATATACAATATCATATAAAACCAGCATTAGCTTTATTTATTCCACAAATAGCTATACAAATATATGCTGTTTTAGATAAATCTATGCTAGGAATTTTATCAGACACAGTTCAAGTTGGTTTTTATCAACAATCTCAAAATATAGTAAAAATGGTTTTAGGATTAGTAACTTCATTAGGTGTTGTTATGCTTCCTAGAATGAGCAATGTTTTTGCAAGTGGTGATAAAGAAAAGCTAAAGGAACATTTAAATAATAGTTTAATAGGAGTATCATATGTTTCTATTCCAATGGCATTTGGACTTGCAAGTATTTCAGAAAAGTTTGTACCATGGTTTTTTGGAAAAAATTTTGATGAAGTAAAATATTTATTAATTATATCAGTACCTATTTTATTTTTCATAGCAATAAGTAATGTATTAGGAGTGCAATATTTATTACCTACAAATAAAAATAGGGCATTTACTATTTCAGTTACTGTAGGTGCAATAGTAAATGTAATCCTGAATTTTATATTAATACCATATTTTAAAGCTTTTGGTTCATGTGTTGCAACAGTAGTTGCTGAATTTGCCGTAACAGCTGTACAATATGCATTATTATATAAAGAAATAGATACAAAACCATTATTAAAAGCTATATTAAAATATATTATAGCTGGAGCTATAATGACAGTAGTTGTTGTATTCATAGGGAAATTTATGTCAGCTACATTTATAACGACAATAATCCAATCAATAGTTGGGGTAATAGTATATTTTATAGTTTTAGTTATTATTAGAGATGAAATAAATAAACTAGTGATTGAATTTATAATAAAAAAATTAAAGAGAAACTAAGGAGTAATTATGAATAACAAGATAAAAAAAGCGATAATCCCTGCCGCAGGTCTTGGAACTAGATTTTTACCTGCAACTAAAGCTCAACCAAAGGAAATGCTTCCTATAGTTGATAAACCTACAATTCAATATATTATAGAAGAAGCAATAGCTTCAGGTATTGAAGAAATATTAATCATAACTGGAAGAAGTAAAAAATGTATTGAAGACCACTTTGATAGAAGTGTAGAATTAGAACTTGAACTTGAAAAAGCTGGAAAGCAAAGTATGCTTGACATGGTTCAAGATATTTCAAATATGGTAGATATACATTATATAAGACAAAAAGAGCCAAGAGGATTAGGTCATGCTATAAACTGTGCTAAAGCATTCGTTGGGGATGAACCATTTGCTATATTACTTGGAGATGATATTGTTTATAATGATGAAAAGCCTTGTTTAAAACAACTTATTGATTGTTATAATGAATATCATACATCAGTACTTGGAGTTCAAACTGTTCCACATGATAAAGTAAATAAATATGGAATAGTAGAAGGAATTGATATAGAAAATAGAGTTATGAAAGTAAAAGGATTAGTTGAAAAACCAAATATAGATGAAGCACCTTCAAACGTAGCAATATTAGGTAGATATATAGTAACTCCAAAAATATTTGAAATATTAGATAGAACTAAACCAGGAAAAGGAAATGAAATCCAACTTACAGATGCACTTTTAGAGCTTATGCATGAAGAAGCTATGTATGCATATAACTTTGAAGGAAGAAGATATGATGTTGGAGATAAATTAGGATTCTTAGAAGCAACAGTTGAATATGCTTTAAGAAGAGAAGAATTAAGAGATGGATTTATGGAATATTTAAAAGAAATAGTTGGTAAATAATTATCTTTAATTACTAAAATTTTAAGAGAAAATAAATTCTTTTATGGATTAGGAGGTTCAATATGGATTATAAAGAAAAGCTAAACCTATGGTTAGAATCAGACATAATTGATGATACTACTAAAGAAGAGTTAAGAGCTATAGTTGATGAAAAGGAAATAGAAGATAGATTTTATAAAGAGTTAGAATTTGGTACTGGTGGATTAAGAGGAATAATTGGTGCTGGTGATAATAGATTAAACTTCTATACTGTAGGAAAAGCAACAGAAGGACTAGCTAGATATTTAAATAAAAAATATAAAGAAAATGTATCAGTTTGTATAGCTTTTGATTCAAGAAATATGTCAAAAGAATTTGCTGAAAGAGCCGCATTAGTACTAGGTGGAAATGGAATAAAGGCTTATCTTTTTGAAAGTTTAAGACCTACTCCAGAACTTTCATTTGGAGTTAGAGAGCTTAAATGTAAAGCAGGGATAGTTATTACTGCATCTCACAATCCAAAAGAATATAATGGATATAAAGTTTATGGAGATGATGGATGTCAAATAACTGATGAAGCAGCTAAGACTATAATAAATGAAATAGGCAATGTTAATTATAAAGACATCAAATTAGTCTCAAGAGAAGAAGCTTTAGAAAAAGATTTATTAAATATTATAGGTGAAGAAATAGATAATAAATTTATTCAAACATTAAAGGGACATACTATAAGAAAAAAATTAGTAGAAGAGAATGCTAAAAATTTAAAAATAATCTACACTCCAATTCATGGAACAGGATTAATGCCAGTTAAGAGAGTTTTAACTGAATTAGGATATACAGATTTACACATAGTAGAAGAACAAGCTACACCAGATGGAAACTTCCCAACTGCACCATATCCAAACCCAGAAGATAAAAGTGTATTTAAAATAGCACTAGATATGGCTAAAACTATGAATCCAGATATAATCTTAGGAACTGACCCTGATGCGGATAGAATAGGGGCTATAGTTAAAGATTCAACTGGAGAATATAGAGTTCTTACAGGAAACCAAGTTGGGGCATTATTAACTCATTATATCTTAAGTTCATATAAAGAACTTGGAGAACTTCCTAAAAATGGAGCTGTTATAAAAACAATAGTTACAACAGAAATGGTTAGAGGAATATGTAATGAATATAATGTAGAATTATTTGATGTTTTAACTGGATTTAAATATATAGGTGAAATGATGACAAGCTTCCAAGAAACAGGAAAGAATACATTCTTATTTGGATTTGAAGAAAGCTATGGATGTCTTTTTGGAGATCATGCTAGAGATAAAGATGCTATAATAGGAGCTCAAATGGTTGCGGAAATGACTCTTTATTATAAAACAAAAAATAAGAGTCTTTATGAAGCTTATGTAGAGCTTTGTGATAAGTATGGATACTTTAAAGAAGAGCTTCAATCTGTAACTTTAAAAGGAAAAGAAGGAGCAGAAAAGATACAAAGCTGTTTAGAGTCATTAAGAAAGAATCCTATAGAAGAAGTTGATGGAGTTAAAGTAAAAACTTTCTTTGATTATAAAGAATCAGTAGAAAAAGATTTAGTATCAGGAGAAGTTAAGGAAATTAAGTTACCAAAATCAAATGTTCTTAAATATATATTAGCAGATGGTTCTTGGTTTGTTGTAAGACCTTCTGGAACTGAACCTAAAATAAAATTCTATCTTTCTGTTATAGGAAATTCAATAGAAGATTCAGAAGAAAAAATGAGCAAATTTAAAGCTTGTGTAAATGAAAAGATTGGATTAAATTAAAAAAAGCTATGCAATTATTGCATAGCTTTTTTATTATTTAGATTTTTTGAAATCTCTAACAACACCTTTTTTTATTTCATACCATGATGGTAAAAGGTCTATTTGATCTAAAATAGTTTCTATTTCTCCAACAGTTTTCATTTCTTCAAGTTGTTTTGAAAATTCTTCAACTTTTGCATCTAAATCTAATCTTTTTTTAGTTTCTTTTGCTACTCTTTTTTGAAATTTATTCATAAAAAAGCCTCCTTGTAATTTAGTCTCTATATATACATTATACCATAACATAAATTTTAAAATGTATTTTATATTAAAATAGGTAAAAATATAGGAAAATAGAAACTAGGATGTTTAATTTAAATATTAATATTATTGTTATAGAAGAATTTTAATGTTAAAATTGTAATATAATGGATTTATTTTGGAGGGGCTATGGGGGAAAATTTATATGAGGTTTTGGAGGTTTCTAAGAAAGCTAGTTTGTCAGAAATAAAAAAAGCTTATGCTAAAATGCTTAGAAAATATCCGCCAGAGAAATATAGTAAAGAATTTTCAAAGGTAAATTCTGCTTATGAAATATTGAGTGATAAAAAGCAGAGATATGAATATGATCAATTTAATGGATATGACAGTAATGCACAAGTAATTTTAGATGAAGGATTAAGACTAATAAAAGAAGGAGAACTACTGGAAGGAAAAAATAGACTTATTAGTTTTCTAAAATTAGAAGGAGATGTTCCAAGTGTTTTACATGAACTTGGTAAAATATATGCAGAAGAAGAAAATTACACAAAGGCATATAATATACAAAAAAAGGTTTTTGAGAAATCTAAATATTTAACTTACTCTCAAATAGAATGGATGTTATTTTATCTTTATAAATTAAATGATGAAGAGAATTTAAAATCATATTTAAAAAAAGGTATACTTAAATTTAATGATGTTAATTTATATTTTAATATATTGGATTTATATATTGAAGATAGAAATTATGAGCAAGTGAGAGAGATTTTATTTGAAAATGTTATACCATTTTTAAATAAAAGAGGAAGTGTATATGGTTTTTGTGAGTTATCTAAATATCTATTTAGAATAAAAGAAATTGAACAAGGTTCAAAGTATTTAACTCAAGCTATTAATTTTGAAATAAACCCAGATAATAATGAAAAATTAGAATTAATAAAGGGAACAATTATAGAAATATTAGATTTTGAAAATGCCAACGCAATTATTATATGTTTAGAAGAACTTATAAGTTATATAAGAGATATAAAAAGTGAAATTTCAGAAGAAGACTATAAAGATAATTTAGGATGGGCAACAATTACGTTTTCATTAGTTAAAGAGATGGCAATTGTAGATAGAAATAATTTTCATAAAACTTTAAAGAAGTTTTTATTGGCATCAGTAAAGAAGAGCATTGCAATAGATGAAGAATTGAAAGAGCAAATAGATGAAGAATTAATCTTTTATTTAGAAAAGCTGAAAGAAGAATATAATGTAGAAAAAATAAAGTTTAATTTAGAAATTTTAGAGAAATTTCATAAGGAACTATATTCAATAGATGCTAAATATTTATTTGATAAATATGGAGGATTTATTCCCTATGAAGGAGAAGCAAAAAATAAAAAAGCAAATATACATGAAAATAATAAAAATAGAAGAAAATCTAAAACTAATGGGAAAAAATTAAGTTTTTTCATTTTTATTTGTTTAGTAATTGTGATAATCATAGGTTTATTGAGGTTTTTATAATAGGGAGAAGTGAATATATGAGGGGGATAGATTTAGAGAAAGAGTTTGATTTTTATAAGGCAAAGTACTTAGATGAGAAATCTTCTATAGAGAGTATTTTATTAAGTAAAGATATAAATGATTTATTTAAAGATATAGAAAGATTAAGAAAAAAAGAGCTAATAAAGTTTGAAAGATTAGAACAATCCTATATAGATAAAATAGATAGACTTGAAATGGAGAACATAAAGTTAAATAAAGAAATATGTGAAAAAGATAAGTCTATTAAAAAAATTTTAAATGGAATGATACAGATATTAGATGAAGTAGATGAGCTTAAAGAACTTTTAGAGGAACGTAACGACTTAAAGGGTTTAAAAGCTTTTAATAAAACTTTTAAGAAGATAAATAAAAAAGTAAATTATATAGGATTAGAGAGAATAAAGACTATTTCTGAGCAATTTAATGAGGATGTTCATTATTGTGTAGAGGTTATAGAAGGAAATGAAGAAGAGAATGAAACTATAGTAGAGGAAGTTAAAAGCGGCTATTGTTATAAGGGGAATATAATAAGAGAAAGTCGTGTAGTTGTTATAAAAAATGAGGGGGAAATTTAGTATATGGGAAATATAATAGGAATTGATTTAGGAACTACTACTTCGGAGGTTGCATATATAAAAGATGGACATCCTGTAATTATAGGAAATGAAAAGTATTGTGATGGAAATATAATGCCATCTGTAGTTACCATAAAAAAAGATGAAATAATAGTTGGGAAAAAAGCAAAGAGACAAATGCTTATAAGACCAGAAATAACAGTAAGTGAAATAAAAAGACTTATGGGAACAAATGAGAAGATAGTAATAAATGAAAAGGAATACCTTCCACAACAAATATCAGCAATAATATTAAAAGAATTAAAAGAAATGGCAGAAGAGCAAATAGGGAAAGTTGATGAAGCAGTAATAACTGTTCCTGCAAATTTTAATGATATACAAAGAGCGGCTACAAAGGAAGCAGCACAAATTGCTGGATTAAAAGTAGAAAGAATTATAAATGAGCCAACAGCAGCAGCTATGTATTATGGATTAGAAAATATAGGTAAAGAAGCTAAAATTTTAGTTTATGATTTAGGTGGAGGAACTTTTGATTGTACAGTTCTTGAACTTTTTTCTGGAATAATGGATGTTAAAGCAAGTAGAGGAGATAATCTTTTAGGTGGAAAAGATTTTGATAATAGAATAGAGGAATATATTTTAGAATATATATCTAAAAATACAGAAGTTAACATAGAAAAATTAAGTAAGAAAAAGAAAAGTGAAATAAAAGAGACAGCAGAAGAGGCTAAGAAAGATTTATCAGTATCCAATAGTACAGACATAATAATAAATAATTTAGGGATAGATAAAGAGGGAGAATCTATAGATATAGAATTTGAATTTTCAAGAGATAGATTTAATCAGTTAACAAAAGATCTTATAGAAAAGACAGAAGTAATAGTTGGGGAAACTCTTCTAGCATCAGGAATAACAGGTAAGGATATAGATATTGTTCTTCTTGTAGGTGGCTCAAGTAGAATGGTAGCTGTTTCAGATATGTTAAAGAAATCTTTTGGAGATAAAATTATAAGTAGTGTAAATGCTGATGAAGCAGTAGCACTTGGGGCAGCAGTTCAAGCAGGAATTAAAGATTCTAAAATAAGTTCAGAAAGTGGACTTATTGTTACAGATGTTTGTAGTTATACACTTGGAGTAGCAGTTGAAGAAAATGAATTTAGTCCAATAATAAAAAGAGATATGAAGTTACCAATAATTAAATCAGAAATTTATGTAACTTCTTCTGATGATCAAGAAAGAGTAAATATAAGAGTTTATCAAGGAGAAGAAAAGCTGACTGATGATAATATGTTTGTTGGAAACTTTGTCATAGATGGTATTCCAAAGAAAAAAGCTGGAGAAGAAAAAGTAGAGGTAACTTTTGAATATGATTTAAATGGAATGTTAGATGTTTCAGTTGAAGTTTTATCAACAGGAAAAAAGAAACATAAACTTATGGCTGTTGAGAGATTAAATGAAAAAGATATAGAAGATCTATCAAAAGATATAAATATAAAACAGAAGAATCTAACATGGAAAGATTCAGAACTTTATAATATAGTTAGTGTAAGTATATCAGTAGCTAAAGATAAATTTGAAAAAATGGATAGTAAAACTTTAGAAAATGTAAATAGTATAATATCTGAAATGAAAACTGCTATTGAAAATGAAGATAAGGATAAAGTAACAAAGTTAGATGATACTCTTACAGATATCTTATTTGATATAGATTAGGAGAGATATGACAGAAGAACTAATTTATAAATATAAAATTATAAGTTTAGATTATATAAAGAATAGAAATATAACTTTAGCAATAAAGACTTTAGTAGAAGGATTAGAAATAAATAATAAAGATGTAGACTTATTAAATATATTAGGATTATGTTTTTATAAAAAATGTATGTTTAATGAAGCGAAGATTGTATTTGAAAGAAGCTTATCTATAACAGCTAGAAATAAAGCTAAAAGATATCTAGATTATATTAATTCAGATAATTTTAAACTTTTATTAGTAGATTATAATGAAGGAATAAAGGCTTTAAAGAATAGAGAGTTAAATAAAGCTAAAATATTATTTGAGGATATTATAAAAAGAGAAAATGAATTAATTGAACCATATTGTATTTTAACTGAAATATATATTTATGAAAATAAATATGAAGAAGCTAAAGCTTGGTTAGAAATTCTTATGGAAAAAGATATTGGAAATGAAAAGATATTAACGTATATTAAATATAAAAAATAGGCTTAAAAAATTTATATAAAGATGTGAAGTTTTACTATTGTTCAAAAAAACTTCATATCTTTTTTTTATAATTAATTGGATATAGATTAAACCTTGGAGGAAATTATGAGTAAGAAAAAGATCACTAAAATAATAGGCGCTCTTGTTGTAATAGGAATAATTATAGGCGGAGGATATGCTATTAATCATAGAAATTCACATAAAGTAAGTAAAGATCTTGAATTGACGCTTTCAGGCACACCAGAAACAATGAATCCCTTTTATGTAAGTTCAAGTAACGCTTTATTTGTTTCAGATATGTTATATGAACCAATTTATAATTTAAATAATGATGGATCAATTAATTGTGATGGATTAGCTAAAAATATAGTACATACAAAAGATGAAAAAACTTATACAGTTACGCTATATAAAGATTTAAAATGGTCTGATGGGCAACCGGTAACAGCAAATGATTTAATATATTCATTTAATGAAATGATGAATCCTAAAAATAATATAAAATTAAGAGAGAAATTTCTTATAAATAATGAACCAATTAAAATAAAGAAAATAAATGATTTAACTGTTGAATTTGATTTGCCAGAGCCTTCTAAAGATTTTATTGGAAATTTAGCACTTTTCCATCCTATACCAGAGCATATATATAAAGGTGTTATTGATTTAAAAAATTCACCAGAAAATAATAAGCATGTTACAGATGGACCTTATATGTTCCAAAGTGAAGAGAAGGGAAAAGATTTAATTCTTGTAAGAAATCCTTACTATGAAAAAAATCATTCAAAAGTAGAAAAGATTACATTTAATGTAGAACCAGAAACAAATTCAGGAATAGTTAATGTTATGGCATTTAATCTTAACAATAAAGCATTAAGTAATATAAAGGTTAGAGAAGCAATTAGTTATGCATTAAATAGAAAAGATTTATCACAATCAAAATATGAAAATAGTAGATATATACAAGATGCATATTCAATTTTTACACCTTCAACAGAATATTATAATAATAATGTAGTAGAGTACAATCATGATTTAAACAAAGCTAAAGAATTAATGAAAGAATCAGGAGAACATAATTTAACATTAAAATTAACATATGAAGCAGGAGCTAAAGCAGCTGCAAGTGAAGCTTTAGTAGTTAAAAATAATTTAGCTAAAATAGGAATTAATATTATGCTTCAGCCTTTAGCAGAAAATGAATTTAACAAAGAAGTTTCAAATCCTAAGAGTGGAGAATATGATTTAGCTATTACTTCATATAATGAAGGAACTAATCCAAATAATTATGCCCAATTAGTTATTACAAATGGAGCTAAGAATATTTCAGGATTTAATAATATAGAAGTAGATAGACTGTTTAAAGATGCAGAAAATACAAAGAATAAAGTGGAAAAAGAAAAATTATATGGACAAATACAAGATATAATTGCAAGAGAAATACCAATTTATACAATAAATTATCAACAAAATATAGATAGTATTTCTAAGGATGTATTAAAAGTTGGTATGTCAGGAATAGTTATGTAGACTATGATAAATTTAATATTAATATAAAATAACCCCCTCTAGATTTATTTAAACTAGAGGGGGTTATTTTTATTTAAATTCTATGTTTTTACGTTTATTATAATATCTCATAAAGAAATAAAGTGGAATTGCAAGAATTAATCCGCCAAGTCCCCAAACAATTTCTTGAAGATCTGATTGTGTAAGAATCCATACACTAACGGCCATAGCTATTATAGGAATTACAGGTCCAAATGGAATTTTAAATGAACCATCTAATTCAGGACGTTTTTTTCTTAATACTAACACTGCAAGACAAGTAGGTAAGTATTGAGCAAATCTAGAAATTGAACTTATTAAAGCTAAATGAGTAAAACTTCCTGATAAAGCTATTGGAATAGTTATTATAGTACTAACTATTACAGAAACATAAGGAACTCCTCTTGAATCTGTTTTTGCCATAATTCTAGGGAAAAGTCCATCATTAGCTAAAGCCATTCCAAGTCTAGGTGTAAGGAAAGCTTGTGTTGCATTTATTCCTATTATTGAAACAAGTATACCAAGACTTACAAGTATTCCACCAAAAGGTCCCAGAATTTCAGAAGATGCTGTAGCAACTGGAGTAAGGTCTGTTGCTAATTTAGGACCAAGAATACCAATTGAAATTGCTTGTATAAGCATATAAATAACTGATACAAGAAGCATAACAACTACAATAGCTTTAGGTATATTTTTACTTGGGCTATCCATATCTTCGGCAGCTAAAGCTATACTTTCAAATCCAGTAAAGGAGAAGAAAATTAAAAGAGCAGCTGAACCAAAAGATCCATGTGTATATGTACCATGTGGAAATACTGGAGTAAAGTTTCCACCTTTTATAAAAAATATTCCTACTGCAATGAAAATAACTAAAGGAATTAATTTACCTATAGTTGAAACATTAATTACTATTTTAGAAAGATTAACACCAGCTAAATTCATTATTGCAAGTAAAATTAAAAGACCAATAATTAGAATATCTTTTGTAATCCCATGTGATGCAGCTGGGAAAAATACTGAAAGAGCAGTAGTAAATCCAACTGCCATAGTTGCTGCTGCAATTATACATATTGCGTATGTCATAAATCCAACTTCAAAAGCAGGGAATATTCCAAAAGCTTCTTTAGTATAAAGGTAAGGACCACCATTATTTTTGAATTTACCACCAACTTCAGCAAAACATAAAGCAATAGTAATTGCAAGAAATGCATCAAATAAAATTACACCTAAACTAGCAGGTCCAATTAAAGCCATAGCTTTATTTGGTAATAGAAAGATACCACTTCCAACAATAGCATTGAATCCAAGAAGAACAATGCTCAGAAAACCAATTTTAGATTTTTTACTCATTAAATTACTGCTACATAAAGAGGTAATTTATGTAGCAGCATCCACCTCCTTTTTCTTCTGTTTAAAAGTATTAGCATTTAGAAATAAAATATTTAAAGAGATCTAATGTTTTAGAGTCACTAGCTGCCATTATTTCAGGATGCCATTGAACTCCTAAAAGAAAATTATCTTCATCTATTTTTTCAATTGCTTCTATAGTTCCATCAAGGGACTTAGCAGTAATTTTAAAACCATCAGCAACTTTTTTTATTCCTTGATGATGAAATGAATTTACTCTATATTCTTTCCCAAAAACATTAAAAAGATTAGAATCTTCAGTAATATTAATTTTATGATATCCTTTATGAGGATCACCTTTTTGAACATGATTTATATTACATGAATCAAATTCAGAAAGATCTTGATAAAGAGTTCCTCCATTAGCAACATTTAAAAGTTGATGACCTCTACAAATACCTAGGTAAGGAATCTTAGCCTTTGTAGCCATTTCTAAAAGAGTAAATTCAAATTCATCTCTTTCATTTGAAATAATGCTAAGAAGAGGATGAGGTTCTTCACCATATCTATTAGGATCAATATCATAGCCACCAGTTATGATTAATCCATCAATTAAATCAACTTGTTCTTTGATTATATCTCTGTCTGTAGTTGCAGGAATTAATATAGGAATTCCCCCAGCTAGTTTTACGGCTTCTACATATTCAGTAAAAATTCTTTGAACTGTAAAACCAGGAAAAGAATCATTATCTTTAGTGTTTACTATATTACAAGATATACCTATAATTTTTTTCTTCATGATTATACCTCCATTTAATTTTGTATATTATATTATATGCAATAAAAGGACTTCTCTCTAAAGTATAGAGACCCAATTTTGGGCGGTTCCACTCTACTTTAGACAAAAGTCCCTCAATGAATTTAAAATTCTAGCTATAAGGTAGCAATCCTGCCAAACTACTTAATTTCATAAGGCATACTCCATAGCGCAATAAAAAAAGTTACTAAGTTAAATCTCTCACCAAAATGATTTATTCTCTGTGACTTTTAGCTTTTTAAATCTCTATTTCAACGTATCCGACTATTCTTATCTGATTAAAAAATTTGTTAAATACATTATATCAATTGAAAAATTCTTGTCAATATAAAAAAATTTAATAAAAATAAATATTACAGAATTGTAAACACATAAAAAAGAAAATATGGTAAAATGTAGACAAAGAATTTTTGAGGAGGAACAGTATGAATATTTGTATTATAGGAGCAGGAAATATAGGAACTTACTTAGCAAGTTTTATAGGTTTAAATGAGAATAATAAAGTATGGTTACATACTTCAAAAGTTGATATGTTTGATGGATTTATTGACTTAATAGAAGAAGAAAAAAATTTAGAACATAGAGTTAAACTTCATAAAGTTGTTGATAATTATAAAGAAGGAGTAGAAGAAGCAGACATAATTCTTGTTACATATCCTTCATTTATGCTAGAAAAAGCTTTAAATGAAATTATAAAATATATAAAACCTGGAGCAGCAATAGGTATAATTCCAGGATTTGGTGGAGTTGAATTTTTTAAAGATAAATTTTTAGAAAAAGGTTGTACTTTCTTTGGCAGTCAAAGAGTTCCATCTATTACAAGATTAAAAGAATATGGTAAGAGTGTTTATTTAAAAGAAAGAAATCCTTTTATGAAAATAGGTGCATTTCCAAAGGAAAAATGTAGTGAAATTGCAGATATAATGACTAAATTAATAGATATTCCTTGTATACCTTTAGAAAGTTATTTAGCTATAACATTATCACCTTCAAATCCAATTTTTCATCCATCTAGACTTTATGAATTATTTAAAGATCATCATGATGAAAAAGTATATGATGAGCATTCATTATTTTATGAAGGATGGGGAGATTTTGCATCAAAATGCTTAATTAATCTTGATAAAGAATTAGAAGATGTAACTAAAGCTTTAATAAATAATCCATCTAGTGAATTTGAAAGAATAAAATCTAGATTTAATATAGAGCATCCATCTGAATTAACAGAAAAAATTAGGACAGCACCAGGATTTATAGGAATAAAGACTCCAATGATAGAGTGTGAAAATGGGTTTAAACCAAATTTAGAGTCAAGATACTTCATAGAAGATTTAGAGTTTGGAACATGTATTATAAAGGGATTCGCAGAAGTTTTAAATGTGAAAACACCTTTAACAGATGAAATAATAATGTGGGGACAAAAATTATTAAATAAAGAATACTTGGTAGATGGTAAATTAATAGGGAAGGATTCAAAAGAATTATTAATTCCTAGAAATTTAAATTTAAATACAAGAGAAGATATTCTAAATTATTATAAATAAATTAGAGACGCAGAATAAAATATTCTGCGTCTTTTTTAGTTTGTAAATAAAGTGTAAAAAGCATTGTAGAGGGATAAAATAACTTTTAATATTAATATATACAGAAGAAAGAGGGGTAACTTTGAATTGAAACGAATATTTATAGCTGCAGCAGTAACAGCAGCCATTACAGGAGCAACTGGAACAATAACAGCTCATGCAGATACTATAAATCACTCAGTAAGAGCTAATTATATAAGTAAGAAAAATAACGTACGAAATAAAGTTAACAATCAAAATGCTAATAATTATTATACAACAAGACAAATTACACAGCTTTCTGCTATTTTTGAGTCTAATAATAATCCGGGAAGTATTTCAACAGGAAAAGGAGATTTTGGCGGGAAATCTTATGGAGCTTGGCAATTTTCAAGCAATACTGGGACTTTAGCTGAATTTATTAATTTTTTAAAAAGAGAAAATTATAGTTTTTATTTTGCCTTAGTTAGAGCTGAATATAAACAAAAGGGAATACAATACGGAAATGAATTTGATAATGTTTGGAAGTCTATAGCAAATAAATATCCAAATACATTCTATAATTTACAAATGGAGTTTATAAGAGAAAATTATTATGATAAGCTTGTTAGAATGTTAAGAAGAGATGGGGGATTTTCAAAAATGCTTTCAAATTTAGCAGTACAAAATGTTTTAGTTTCTACTGCAGTACAAAATGGTGTTATGGGAGCATATAAAATAATATCACCTTTAAAATACAGAGATAATCCAAGAGATTTTATAAAAGATATATATAATAGAAGAGCACTTGTAAATGAAAAAGGAGTCTTGGTTAATTTTTATTCTTCTTCTAATTCTGTTCAACAAGCTATAAAATGGAGATTAGTAAGAGAAGAAGATACTGCACTTAGTATGTGTTAACAGAAAAAAATTAGGAATAGTTCGGAATATATAAATTATTTTATATTAAAATGGAGCATATTTTATATGCTCCATTTTTTATGCTTGAACTAATTCTTGAGATGGTATTCTAAATATTAAATTTCCAATAATAACACTTAGTATTGTTGGAATTAACCATGAGAAACCTAAAGAGGCAAGTGGAATAAAGCTTAAGTTAACAAAAGGTATAACTTGAAGAATTCCAAATATTAATGATACATAAACACCTAATCTAATAGCACGTACATTTTTTAAGAATTTACTAAATAAAGTGGTAAATATTAAAGTTATTGCTACAGGATAAAGTATATTAAGTATTGGTCCGGAGATTTTTATTATTTTATCTACTCCAAGACTTCCAATAAAAATACTTATTATAGTTATACAAATAGCATTATATTTATATTTTAATTTGCCTTTTGATATTTCTTCAAAGAAAGAGGATCCAGCAGTTATTAATCCAATTGAAGTAGTTAAGCAAGCAAGTCCCATTGCAACACCGATTATTGTAGTACCAGCACTACCTAGTATTCTTTTAGAAATAAAAAGTAAAAGACTTGTATTAGTTATATCTCCACTAACTACTGATGTAGTTTGTGCACCTATAAAAGTTAATCCTCCGTATACAATAGCAAGTCCAATAGCAGCAACTAAGCTAGCTTTAATAGTCATAGGAAGTAGCTTTTCTTTTGAATATCCTTTAGAAGAAATATTTTTTGAGACAATAGCCGCAAAAAGTAAAGCAGCTAATGCATCCATAGTTTGATAACCTTCTATAAGTGAATTTGAAAATACACTTGTAAATCCAGTATCTGCAACATCTCCTATTGGTAAAAATATTCCTTTAACTATTATTATTCCAAGGATTATAAGTAATGCAGGTGTTAAAAATTTTCCTATAGTATCTATGATTGAAGTTTTGCTAAATACAAAAAATAAATTTATACCAAAATAAATTAACATCCAAACAAATGGAGGTATTTGAGGTAATATTGGGTGAATAGTAAGTTCATAAGTAGTTGCAGCAGTTCTTGGAATTCCAAGCATTGGTCCAATTGCAATAAATAAAATTGCTGCAAAAACAATTGCAAATTTAGGTCCAATTTTTGAAGCCATTGTTTTGAAAGTTCCATCACCTTTAGTACAAGCGATTATAGCTAGCAAAGGTAAACCTACTCCAGTTAAGGTGAATCCTATTATAGCAAAGATAAAATCCTTACCTACAGCATGTCCTAAAAATGGTGGAAATATTAAGTTACCTGCACCAAAAAACATAGCGAAAAGTGCAAAGCCAACAATAAAAAAATCTCTCGTACTCTTTTTCATATAAAAAACCTCGCTTTTGTAAAATTTAATATGACATTAATATATCATCAAATATTATAAGATTCAACATAAAATACGTTAAAAATAAAATTAATATTAAAATAAAAGCTAATTTTTTAATACTTTACTAAAAAATATCGCATTAAAATGAAAAAGTATAAAAATAGAATAAAATTTAAGGGGGTAAAATGAAAAATCTATAATAATTAATTATTTTAAATAATTATATGGAAATATATGTGATATAATTAAAATGATAACGATGTTATAAGGGGGAAAAATTATGAAAGTAAAAAAGGCTATAATACCAGCAGCTGGGTTAGGAACTAGATTTTTACCAGCAACTAAAGCACAACCAAAGGAAATGTTACCAATAGTTGATAAGCCAACTATTCAATATATTATAGAGGAAGCTGTTGCATCTGGAATTGAAGAAATTCTTATAATAACAGGAAGAAATAAAAAGTGTATTGAAGATCACTTTGATAAAAGTATTGAGCTTGAAATGGAATTAGAGAAATCAGGAAAAGAAGAACTTTTAGAGTTAGTAAAAGATATTTCAAGTATGGTTGATATTCATTATATAAGACAAAAAGAGCCAAAAGGATTAGGGCATGCAATTCATTGTGCAAAAACATTTGTGGGAAATGAACCTTTTGCAGTTCTTTTAGGAGATGATGTTGTTTATAATGAAAAACCATGTTTAAAGCAATTGATGGAATGTTATGAAGAATATAAAACTTCTATTTTAGGAGTTCAAACTGTATTAGAAGAAAATGTATCTAAATATGGGATAATAAATGGAATTCACATAGAGGACAGAGTTTATAAAGTAAAAGATTTAGTTGAGAAACCAAGTGTTGAAGAAGCTCCAAGTAATGTAGCTATTTTAGGAAGATATATAATAACTCCTCAAATATTTGATATATTAGAGAATACTAAACCAGGAAAAGGTGGAGAAATTCAGCTTACTGATGCATTAAAAACTTTAATATCTCAAGAAGCAATGTATGCATATAATTTTGAGGGAAAAAGATATGATGTTGGAGACAAGCTTGGATTCTTAGAAGCAACAATAGAATTTGCTTTAAGAAGAGAAGAATTAAAAGGTGAAATGTTAGATTATTTAGAAAATAGAAGCTGGGAAAAAGTTTTAAAATAAAAAAGAGATTTAAAGATTAAGAGTTATGTAACTCTTAATCTTTTTTTTGAAAATAAACAAGTAATATGAAAATAAAATTAATTTTGTAAAAAAATGATGAATGATATATAATTTAGTAGTGGATATTTTTTAAGGGGGATTGAAATGGGTAAAAAAAAGAAAAAAGATTCTACAAAAATACTAAAAAGAATTTTGATTAGTCTTATTGCAGTTATAGTGCTTTTAGTTGGAGTAGGAGTTTTTTATGTTTATAATGTTTTAGGAAAAATAGAAAAAACTGAAATAAATAAAGATGATCTAGGAATTGTAAAAGAAGAAACAGGTAAAGACATAACTAATATAGCTCTTTTTGGTGTAGATGCACCTAAAGGTCAAACAGGTAGGTCAGATAGTATAATGATTTTAAGTCTTGATAAAGAACATAAGAAAATTAAATTAACTTCTATTATGAGAGATTCATATGTAAATATACCAGGAAGAGGTATGGATAAAATAAATCATGCTTATGCTTTTGGAGGACCACAACTTGCTATAAAAACTTTAAATACTAATTTTGGATTAAATATAGAGAATTTTTTAACTGTTAACTTTACATCATTACCAATAATAATAGACAAAATTGGTGGAGTAGATATAAATTTAACTAATGGAGATTTAAAATATTTAAATCAGCATTTAGGGAATAAATCAACTCCTGTAAATGGAACTGGAGTTCATACTTTAGATGGTGAGCAAGCAATGGCTTATTGTAGAATAAGATATGATGGCGGAGATCAAAGAAGAACTGAGAGACACAGAACTGTATTAGAAGCAGTATTTAAAAAAATTAAAGAAGTACCAGCTTCTAAAATTCCAAGTATAATTACAGATTTATTGCCATATGTTGAAACTAATTATTCTTCAACAGAAATACTAGGATTAGGTACTAGTAATATGAGTTTATTAAATACTGATATGGTTCAATATAGACTACCTGAAGATGGTAAATATCAAGGAAAGAATATTAAAGGAGTCTATTACACAGTATTTGATATTCAAGAAACTAAAAATGATTTAAAGAAATTTATTTATGAAAATTAATATAAAAAGACTATCAGTTTTGATAGTCTTTTTTGTATTAATTTGTAAAAAAAAGATTTAAAAGAAAATAATCATATGGTAAAATATGTATTAAAAGGGGTGGATATAATGAGAAAGAAAAAAAGAGATATGGGAAATATATACATAGGAATTTCAGTACTATTATCTATCTTATTAATAGGTGGAGGGATTATTTTTAAAGGCTTAAAAAAAGGTGATGAATATAAGCCTTTAGCAGTAGAGAAAGAGGAACCAGAAGAGAAAAAAGATAATTTATTATTAGCATTTATAAAAGATAAAAAATTAGAAGGACTACGCTTTTTAAATATAGATAAAAATAATAATAAAATAACAGGAGATAATTATCCAAAAGAATTTTTAGTAGAAAATAAAGAAGAACTTATAAAATTAGAAAGATTATATACAAGTGAAAAGAAATTTGAAAAAAGTATGCTACAGAAAAATTTTGAGATAGATGATTTTAGTTATATAGAAGTGGATGTTGATATTGTATCTAAATACATTAAATATGATAAAAATTTCATAAATAATATATTTTTAAAATCTTTAGAATTAACACAAGAAGAAAAAAATGAATTTTATAAAGGGTTTAAAATTATAGATGGAAAGACTAAATTAAGTAAAGAGGAATATGAAGAGTTATTAGGGAAAATAAGTGAAGAAGATTTAAAAATAGAAAAAGCAGAATTTAAAACTGTAACTTTAGAGGAGATAATAGATAAAAATGCTATTGAGATATTAACAGAAGAAGAAAAGAAAATAAAGATTTCTTATAGAAATGAAGAACAACTTAGAAATTATAAAGGATATATAGATATAAAAGAAAAGGAAAAGATAAAGCTTGAAGAAAAAAAGGCTATTATAGAATCTACAAATAATAATTTAAATGTAACAAGCAATAATAGTAGTGTAGGAACAAGTAATGTTAATGGAGTTAATAGTAATACATATAATTCTAATAGCTCTAATAATTCAACAAATAGACCATCTACTAATACGAAACCAAATGGTAATGTAACAAAACCAAATGATAATGTAATAAAGCCAAGTGATAATGTAACAAAACCAAATAAACCAAATTCAGATAAACCAACTGAAACTCCACCAATTCAAGAAGAGAATTCAAATACTAAGCCACCATCAGAAAATGTAGATAAAGAAGAACCAACAACTCCACCAACTAATACAGAGTCAAGCAATCCGAATGAAAATAAACAAGAATAATTATAATAAAAAAAAGAGGACATTTAATGTCCTCTTTTTATCTTGGTATAAATCCAATTTTCTTTTGAACTTTTCTTAAAGTTTTATTTGCTATATAAGAAGCTTTTTGAGCACCATTTCTATAAATTTCTTCAAGAGTTTTCTTATCTTTTTGTAATTCAAGAGCTCTTGCTTGAATTGGAGCTAATTCTTCAATTATTGCATCTGCAACATCTTTCTTTAATTCCGCATATCCAAGATTTTCATAGTTCTTTACAATATCAAGTGGATTTTCACCTTTTATTGTAGCTAATATATCTATAAGATTTTTAACTCCAGGTTGTTCTTCGGTATAATTTACAACACCAACACTGTCAGTTACAGCTCTAGAAATTTTCTTTCTTATAACTTCTGGAGGATCCATAACTAATATGAAAGAGTTAACATTTTCATCTGATTTAGACATTTTTTTAGTTGGTTCTTGAAGGCTCATTATTTTAGCACCCTCTTTAGGAATATATCCAGTTGGAATTTTAAATGTCTCACTATAAGCATTATTAAATCTATTTGCTAAATCACGAGCTAATTCTAAATGTTGAGTTTGGTCTTTTCCAACAGGAACAAGATCAGTTTGATATAAAAGAATATCTGCTGCCATTAATACTGGATACATAAAAAGTCCAGCACCTATTGAATCGCCAAATCTTTTTGATTTGTCTTTATATTGTGTCATTCTTGAAAGTTCACCAACATAAGAATTACAAGTTAAAAGCCAACCACACTCAGCATGAGCAGGTACATGTGACTGAATGAAAAGAGTATTCTTTTCTGGATCTATACCAGCTGCTAAATATATTGAAAGAAGTTCTAAAGTTTTGCTTCTAAGATCTTTTGGTTTTTGAGGAACTGTTATAGCATGTAAATCAACTACGCAAAAATAACAGTCATAATCTTCTTGTAATTTAACCCAGCTTTTTATAGCACCTAAGTAATTCCCAAGAGTTATGTTTCCTGAAGGTTGAATACCACTAAAAATAACTTTTTTAGCTTCTGAATTTTCCATAATTTCACTCCTTACTAGGTATTTATAATATAAATTATATGTTCCTGTAAACCCAATGTCAATTTGAAATAATACAGTAAAATCAGGTTTTTATATTCTTTTCAAATAAAAAGAAAACGTATATTTTCACCTTACATTTTCATTCTTTTATATTTAAAGAAATAAATTACATAAGTTATTAGTGGAATAACGAAAAATACCACTAAAAGTATAAATTGCAAAGGTCTAAGTAAATTAAACATAACAAATTGACTAGAACCGATAAAATAGGATAATACAGCAATTATTATTGTATATATAGTGATAAAAACTTTTTTTCTTTTAATTTTATTTCTTAATAAGGTTATTATTCCTGTTAATGATAAGACATATTTTAAAAATAAATTACAAACAGTTCTAAGTAAGAAAAAGAAATCACCAAACTCAAGAAAATCTTCAATGTCTAATCTTTGAGCTTGATAAAATTCTGGATAATATATATTAGATGCCCTAAGTGGACCAAAAGTTCCAATTAAAAGTACAAAAACAAATGTAACTAATATACAAATAATAAAAGTACCTAATAAGCTATTTTTTATTAAATTTTCTTTATCACGTACATATCTTAAAAAAGGAAATATTATAGCTATGGAAGAGAAAGAACCTAGCAGCATAAGTGTTGCAAAAATGTTTTCCTTTGAAAGTCCATTAAATAAAATAGGCAAAAGATATTGGAAGTTTTTATATTGATAAAGCAATGCCATTAAAAATAAATTAGATACAAAAATAATAGTTATAGTTACAATTACAACTATAGTTATTGTTCTAAAATTTTTACTAGCTACATATGCAGCAGGAATTATAAAAAATGCTAAGCAATACCATATTGGAGTTTCTATAAATATTGTTGTATGAATTGCACTAGACTCCACTGTAGCAGCTTCTAATGAAGTTAAAAATAGTCCTACACAAAATAGAAATAAAAAAATATTTCCAAGCAATTTAGGATAAGTATTATAAAAAACTTTCTCTAATGTTAAAGTCTTAGTTTTTAAAGATATAAACATTATTAGAAAAATAAATCCTAATAAAAGAAAGGTTGCTACTAATGCAGAGATCCAAGTATCTCTTCCATTAACTCCTATAAAAATTGAAGCATAAGTTCTGGCACTTATGGCAGTAACCGAAAAAATAAAAAATATCAAATGTTTTGAATTTATTTTGTACATTTAAAAACTCTCCCTTTTATATAAAAAATGAATTTAAAGTTAGTATTTACAAAATAATGAATATTAAACATTTATTTAGGAATAATATTTTTAGGTGATGTAGAATGAATAATAATTTAATGAAAATTAAGAATGTTTTAGAGGGGAGTTTTGATGTTAAATATAGAGAAGTGGAAACTTCCTTAGGAAAAGCAACTTTAGTGTTTGTAGATAATTTATGTAGTACACAGTTTATAAGTCAATATATTGTTTTTCCATTAAAAGAAAAAAAGTATAAATGCAGAAATATGGATGACATAATTAAAAATGTTTTAGATATAAACATAACAAATTACGTTAAAGATAAAACAGACATAGAAGATGCATTATTACATATCGTATCTGGAGATGTAGTGATTGTTATTGAAGGATATGAAGAATTAATATATTGTGAAGCAAAAGGATTTGTTAGAAGAAGTATTTCTATACCAGTTACAGAAGCAGTAGTAAAAGGTCCAAGAGAAGGATTTAATGAGGTTTTTGTTGATAATATATCTTTATTAAGAAGAAAAATGAAAAATCCAGATCTAAAATTTGAGCCTACATATGTAGGAGAAAAAAGTCAAACAGTAGTTTGTTTAGCATACATAAAAGGAGTAGCACCAGAATCTTTAGTAGAATATGCAAGAAACACAATAAAATCATTAAAAATAGATTTCTTATTAGATACAAACTTTGTTGAAAGTAAATTTAAGACAAAAAATTCAGTTTTTGATACAGTAGGATATACTGAAAAACCAGATGAAGTTGCGGCAAAAATGATGGAAGGAAGAATTGCAGTACTTGTTGATGGAACTCCATTTGTTATAACAATACCATACTTTTTCTTAGAAAATTTCCAAATGCCAGATGATTATTATACAAATAAAACATTTGCAAATTTTACAAGAGTAATAAGATGGTTTGCTTTCTTTTTTGCAACATTTATTCCAGGTATGTATGTAGCAATAATTACATATCATTTTTCTTTAATACCTCCATTATTTGTATTTAGGTTAGCAGTATCTAGAGCTGGAGTACCATTACCAACAGTATTAGAAGTGCTCGTAATGATGGTATCCTTCCAATTGGTGAAAGAAGCAGGATTAAGGCTCCCTCAACCTATAGGAAATGCAATGAGTATAGTTGCAGCACTTATATTAGGAGAAGCAGCAGTTGGAGCAGGGATAGCATCAAGAATTACAATTGTGATAATAGCTTTAAGTATGCTAAGTTATTTCCTAGTTCCTAAAATGTATGGTGCATTAACCATATGGTCATTTGTTTTTGTAATTGTTGGAGGATTCTTTGGCTTACCAGGTTTATTCGTATTTTCAATGGTTTTCTTAGCAAATATTGCAGATTTAGAAACAGGAGGATACCCTTATTTATTTCCAATAGGAAGTTCTGAAAGATTTAGATTTAAAGATGTTTTTTTTAGAGGAAAATTGGATAGAATTTCTAAAGAGATAATTGGGAAAGGTGAGAAAGATGAAGATAAGAAAATTGATTAAAGTTGGTATACTTTTAATTGCTATACTTCTTATGTTAGCAGGCTGTTATAATTATAGAGATATAAATAATGTTACTTTTGTTACTAGTATGGTATTTGATTTAGATCCTATAGGAAATGTAGTAATTTATATGGATTGTGTTAGACCATATAGAGATAATAATGAAAGTTCTGATAATGGAAAAAGAATACTATATAAAGGTACAGGAAAAACAGTTTTAGAAGCATTAAGAGATGTAAATATGGCATCAAGTTATAAAATAAATGTTACACAGAATAAAGCTTTTATATTTACAGAAAAAGCTGTTAAAGAAGGAATAGATAAATTTTTAGGTATTATAAATAATGACCAAGAATTTTTAGTTAAGCCTTATATCTTTGCTTATTTTGGAGATGTAGAAAGATTATTAAAAGTAGCAGCTAGTGATGAAGAGTATATGGGACTTTTCATAAATGATCTTGTTAAGAAAAATAAAGCAAATTCAAGAGCAATAATTGTAAATATAAATGAATATATGACTGCAAGTGAAATTGGAGCTAATAGTGCTCTTATTGGAGCATTAGAGTTAAGAAAAGATGTAATTGATGAGAGAATAGAATTAAGTGGTGGAGTAATAATGAGAAATAATGTTATGCAAGAGAAAATTGACATTATGGATGGCTTAACATTTAACATTTTAGAAGATAAAGTTAAAACAGGTACTTTAGAAATAGTTAATCCGCAAATGGAAGAAGGATTTATAACTTTTGAAATATTAAAAAATAAAACTAAAACCAAAATAGAATATAATGGTGATAGAGTTTTATTAACTAAGGATGTAAATATGAAGGTTACTTTAGCAGAATCACAAGGAAGGTTTATAGTTGATAAACAATCCTTACAGATTATAGAGGATACAACAGAAGTAAGAATAAAAGAATATTTACAAGCATTCTTTGATAAATATAATAAAAAAAATATTGACATTCTTGGCGTAGAAAGAATGTTAGAAATAAAATATCCAGGTTTAGTTAAGGAAGACATATTAAGTATCTTAGATGTAGATATAAAAGTGAACTTGGATGTAGAAGGAACTAGTAATACTAAGAACAGTTATTTCTAGTTGTAAATCTTATTGAAATTAAATGTTAAAAATAGTATCATTTAAATATATCAAATAAATTGATGAACTTTATTTTAGGTGGTGGTTTTTTTTAGCTATGGATTATTATAGAGAGCTGTATAATAATTTGAAAAATGAATATGAAATCTATCAAAATTATACAGAAAAAAAAATTCAACAAGTAATCAATAGGAATATAAAATTAGAAAAAGACATGGATGTTTTATCTAATATAGTACAGATAAGTCAGTACATAAATTCTTATATAAGAGATAAAAACTTGGTATCAATGATAAATGATATGATAATTGGAGTTTTAGGTGTAAAACATTCATCTATATATACAATGAAGCTTGGAAAATTAGAAATTAGAGCTAGTAGTCCAGAAGCTTGTAAAATGGAATTAACAGAAGAGGAAAGAAAACATTTTGAAGAGGGAAGAGAATATATTTTCAATTCAAATACTTATTTAAAAATTTGCCCCAGCTGTAAAACTAAAATAAAATCATCAATGGGAATGCCAATAAAATTAAGGGATAAGTTTATAGGATATATAATAGTAGATCATACAATAAATCTAACTGAGGAAAATAGAATATTTTTAAGATCAATTTCTAATCAAATTGCTATAGCACTTGAAAATTCTATCTTGTATATGGAACTTAGTAATATGGCAAAAAAAGATCCTTTAATGGGAATATATAATAGAAAGTACTTTTTTAAAAAGGTAGAAAAATTATTAGAAAAAGAAAAAGATATTGATTATGCAATAGTAATGTTAGATTTAGACAATTTTAAAAAGATAAATGATACTTTTGGACATCAATATGGTGATGAAGTATTAAAAGTTGTTGGTAGAGTAGTTATTAAAAATGCTTTGAAAACTTCTATATTTGCTCGATATGGTGGAGAAGAGTTAATATTATTTGTATATGGATTTAAAAATAAAGAAGAAGTTTATAATCAAGTTGAAACTATGAGAAAAGAAATTCAAGATAAAGAAATTATATTAGGAGATATAAAATCTAATGCAACAGCAAGTTTAGGTTTAGCATTTTCTTCTAATGAAAATAGAACATTATTAGATATAATAAATAAAGCAGATATGCTTTTATATAAAGCAAAGCATAATGGAAAAAATAGAGTGGTTTGTGAAGAAGAATTTATTAAAGAAACTAATATCTTATAAAAAAATAAGGTATTAGTTTTTTATATTTTTATAAATAAATTAGAACATAAAAAAATTGGATATGAATATAAATATATAAAAGAATTTATAGGGGTTGAAGATTATGATTCAAATTTTTTGCAATGAAAGGGGTTCTGGGAAGACAAAAAAACTTATAGAAAAAGCTAATATGTGTGTAAAAGAAGCTAAAGGAAATATGGTGTTTATTGATGATGATCATACCAATGCAAGATTTGTAGATAGGAATATTAGATTTGTGTCTACTGAGGATTTTCACATAAAAGGATGTAAATGTTTTTATGGATTTTTATGTGGTATAATTTCTAGTGACTATGATATTGAGCACATATATATAGATGGACTTTTAAGTGTGCTTAATTGTTCATTATATGAAACTAAAGATTTATTTTTAAAATTATCAAAAATATGTAATAAATATAACATTGATATGTTTATAAATATAAATAGTGAAAAGATGACTGAAATCCCTGAATTTATGGAGGAATTTGTTTAAATAAAGAATAATATTAAATTTTATAAGCCAGTTAGAAAACATGTTTTTTTAATTGGCTTTTGTTTTTTTAAAATCTTATAATATTGCAAAATGGAAAGCATGGTTATATACTATATTTATGCCTTTTAAGGGCTGAGGCAGGAGGAAGAAAGATGACTAATGTATTAGATGAGTTACTAGAACGTGGATATATAAAACAATTTACTCACGAAAAAGAAACAAGAGAATTATTAGAAAAAGAAAAAATAACATTCTATATAGGGTTTGATCCAACAGCTGATAGCTTACACGTTGGGCATTTTATTGCAATGATGTTTATGGCACATATGCAAAAAGCAGGACATAGACCTATAGCATTATTAGGTGGAGGAACTGCTATGGTTGGTGATCCAAGTGGAAAAACTGACATGAGAAAAATGCTTACAAAAGAACAAATACAACATAATGTTGATTCAATTAAAAAGCAAATGTCAAGATTTATAGATTTCTCTGATGATAAAGCTTTAATAGTTAATAACGCTGATTGGTTATTAGATTTAAACTATATTGATTTCTTAAGAGAAGTAGGTTCACATTTTACAGTTAATAAGATGTTATCAGCAGAATGCTTTAAAAAGAGACTAGCTACTGATAACGGTTTATCATTCTTAGAATTTAACTATATGCTAATGCAAGGATATGATTTCTATGTTTTAAACAAAAAATATGGATGTAAAATGGAATTAGGTGGAGATGACCAATGGTCAAATATGATTGCTGGTGTTAACCTAGTTAGAAAAAAATCACAGGAAAATGTATTTGCAATGACTTGTTCATTACTTACAAACAGCCAAGGTGAAAAAATGGGTAAAACAGTAGGAGGAGCATTATGGCTTGATCCTGAAAGAGTATCACCATTTGATTTCTATCAATATTGGAGAAATGTTGCTGATGCAGACGTATATAAATGTTTATCATTATTAACATTTGTTCCAATGGATGAAGTTAAAAAACTTTGTGCTGTAGAAGGTTCAGCTATGAATGAAGCTAAAAAAGTATTAGCTTTTGAAGTAACTAAACTTGTACATGGTGAAGAAGAAGCTAAAAAAGCAGAAGAAGCATCAAAAGCTTTATTTGCAGGTGGAGCAGATATGTCAAATGTTCCTACAGAAGAATTATCAGCTGATATGCTTGAAGGAACACTTTTAGATGCATTAGTAAGTGTTAAAATATTCCCTTCAAAGTCAGAAGGAAGAAGATTAATACAACAAGGTGGAGTTACTTTAAATAATGAAAAGGTAACTGACATACAAAGACTATTAACAAGTGATGACTTTAAAGATGGGTCAGCTATGCTTAAAAAAGGAAAGAAAAAATTCTTTAAATTAATAATAAAATAGTTAAATAAAGTCCTTAGAAAAATTTTTCTAAGGACTATTTTTATGTAAAAAAATAATAAAAGCTTTCGATAATTACCTATAAAGATTTAGATTATGAGGTGATAGAATGCCTGCAATTTGGAATATAAATGGAAGCAATATAGTTTCGAATAAAAAACTTTCAAGTAAATTAACTTTTAGTGTTGGAGAAAAATTTACTGGGAAAATAACTAAAAAAGAAGGAAGTAAAGAAGTTACTATAAAATTAGCAGATGGATGGCAATTTAAAGCAGAAATTGATGAATATATAGATTTAAGTGAAAAAACTGTTTTTAAGTTTAAAGTAGAAGATTTAAAAGATGGAAAATTAAAATTGAAAATAATAAAAGAAAACAGTGATGGGGGTGAATCTAAAAACAAAAATAATATTTTAAACAAATTTATAAAAAGTGAGGGATTATTTAAAGAGGATTTACCACTACTTAAAGAGATGATGAAAAGAGATATTCCTTTAACTAGAGAGAATATAACTAAATTTAAAGATATTATAAATTTTAATAATGAGATAAGAGAAAATCCAGAGGAAATAGATAATTTCATAGATAAATTTTTATTTTCAAAAGAAATTAATAAAAATTCAATTGAAGGTGTAAAAATAGAAAGTTTATTAAAAGATTTTATAAATGTTTTTAAAAAATTATCTAAGGAAGATATAATGTTCTTATTAGAAAATAACATAGAATTAAACAAAGAAAATATAGAAAGCTTTAATAAGCTTTTTAAAGAAGAAAATAACATAAATAAGTTAATAGCTGATTTAAATGAAATTATAGAGAATAATGAATTAGGTGAAGAATTTAAAACAGAAATTAATAGAGAAACGTCAAAAGATAATAAAAATTTCATTCAAAAAGGGAATTTGCTTAATAAAGAAATTGAGTTAAATAATAAAAACTTACTAGATGACTTAGAAAAAGACATAAATGAAATTACAGAAAAAAATATAAAAACAATTTTTAGTAAAAATGTTCCATTAAACAATACTTATGGAAGCAATGAAATAAAGGGGAGTATGCTTAGTCTTTTAAAAACAATAGTTAATGGTGAAAATAAAGATATAGAAACTATAATTAAAGATATAATTAGCTCAAAAATTGAAAATGAAGAAGTAAACAATTCAGAAATTAAATTAGATAATATTACAAAAGATGTTTTAAAAAAAGAATTTATTGAAAAAGTCATAGATAAAAATGACAACAGAAATTTTATAGAAAAAGAAATATTATCTAAAGAGAGTGTTGAAAAAACTTTATCTAAAATAATAAATAAAGAAATAAAGCTAACAGTAAAAGAATATGAAACTATTCTAAAAGGTATAATAAAAGAAGTAAATATAGAATCAGAAAAAAATATAAACAAAAAAATAGATATTAATGAAAAGATATTTGAAAATTCAGCTTTAAAAGGAAAAGAAATAGAAAAGAATATTAAATTAAAGCTAAATAATATTAAAGGAATAATTAGTTTAGTAAAAAATGAAGATGGAGAAGCTAAATTAAATGATAAGATAATTCAATTTATAAGAGAGAATTCATCTGACTTCAAACTTTTTAATTCAATAAGTAAGGAATATTATTATTTAGATATTCCTGTGAATATTAGTGAAAAAGAATATCCTTGTAAGCTTATAATAAAAGATAATAGAAAAGATGATAAAAAAATAGATAAAAATAGTTTTAAAGTTGTAGTTAGCATAAAAACTAATAATATAGGAGTAATAGATAGTTATATACATTTAAATAATAGAACTCTAAATATCTTATTAAAATGTAATGATGATTTTGTTATAGTATTAGAAAAAGGAATAGAAAATTTAAAGAAATCTTTAGAAAGTATGAGTTTTGATATAAAGATATCTGTAGAGAATAAAGTAGAAGAAGTAACAATATCAAATTGTAGAAATTTCTTTTCTGATAAAGAACATAATTTCTTAGATAGAATAGTTTAAGTAAAAACAATACTATTATTATAGAATATTGCCTTATAGCATTATGAGAATATATAATAAAATTAGGTATAAAGAATTTTGGGGGAGAATTTATGCAGCAGAGAAGAAAGGCAGCAGCGTTAAAATATGAAGAAAATAATGGTGCACCTATTGTTACAGCAGCTGGAATGGGGCATATAGCAGAAAAAATAATTAAAAAAGCAGATGAAAATGAAGTTCCAATAGTTTATAACAAGGAATTAACAGATTTATTATGTAATTTAGATATAGGAGATAGTATTCCAACAGAACTATATGAAGCAGTAGCCCATGTAATTGCATATGTAACAGATTTAGATAAAAAAATAGAAAGGTGATTAAAATATGGCATTATATGCAATATCAGATTTGCATTTATCTTTAAATACAGATAAACCAATGGATATATTTGGAGAGAATTGGACGGCACATGACCAAAAGATAAAAGAAAACTGGTTACAAAAAATAAAAGATGAAGATACAGTTTTAATAGCAGGGGATATATCTTGGGCTATGAAATGGGAAGAAAGTGAAGCAGATTTAAAGTGGATAGATAGTTTACCAGGAAATAAGATAATATCAAAAGGAAATCATGATTATTGGTGGGCGAGTATTACAAAATTAAATAATCTATTTAAAAGAACTAAATTTCTTCAAAATAATTTTTATGTATATGAAGATTATGCTATTTGTGGAACAAGAGGATGGACAGCACCAAATGAAAAATATACAGAACATGATGAAAAAATATATAAAAGAGAATGTATAAGACTTAAATTATCACTAGATGCAGCAAAAAAAGAAGGATATGAAAAATTTATAGTTATGATTCATTATCCTGCAACTAATGAAAGATTTGAAGATTCGGAATTTACTAAGATATTTAAAGAGTATGGAGTAGAAAAGGTAATATACGGACATATACATGGATACGGACTTAAAAATATTTTAAATGGCGAGAGAGATGGAATTGAATATATAATGACATCATCAGATTATTTAGAATTTGATCCTATAAAAATACTATAAAAAGTGCCTAAGAAAATAATATTTCTTAGGCACTTTTTATTGAATTTAATTATATTTATTAGCCATAGATTTTATTTTAGATATTGTAGAATTTAAATTATTAACAGAAGTAGCTTGTACATCCATAGTAGATGCTATTTCTTCAGTTAAAGATGTGTTTTCTTGTGATATGGCATTTGCTTTTTCAACAGAATTAAATACTTCATTTGTTTTTTCAGAAGCTGTCACAAGATTTTTAATACATTCATCTATTTCTGTTGTAGCAGAACTTATAGATGTTTTTATATCAGAAAAATTTTGTTTTGCTACTACTATTGTGTTATGTTGAGTTTCAACAGCTTTATTACCTGTATTCATAGCAACAGAAGCTTTTAAAATATCACCTTTTATTTCTTCAAGTATAGCAGTAATGCTTTGGACAGCCTGTTTAGAATTTTCGGCAAGCTTTCTAACTTCACCAGCAACTACTGAAAAACCTTTTCCTGCTTCACCTGCTCTAGCAGCTTCAATAGCAGCATTAAGTGATAAAAGGTTAGTTTGACTTGCAATTTGGCTTATAGAATCAGTTATTGAGTTAACGGATTCTAATTTATCAACTAGTGCATCAACTGTACAACTAGAAACTGAAAATGCCTCTTCTAAATCATTTAAAGAATTATCTAATTCATTTATTGAGTTTAATCCGTCAGTTGCAAGTTTATCTGTATCTAATGCTTTTGCATGTGCATTAGACACATTAAAAGCTAATCCTTCCATTGATGTCTTAAAATTATTTAAAATTGTTGCAGCGTTTTCTATTTCATTACTTTGAGAAACACTAGAATTACTTAAATTAGATAAAGATGAGTTTATATCATTAAAAGAAGACGATATATTATCGGCATATGAATTTAAATTTTTTAACTCTTTAAGCATATCAGGTGGAACAGTATGCTTTTCAACAATTGTTTCTATAGTTTTTACTTCATTATTATTATCCGAAACTTTAGATGAATCGCGTGATTTTCTATTAAACAATCCCATAAAAACCCTCCTAAATAAATAGTATAAAATAATTATATCACACAATTTGTAATTTTATCCAAATATTACGTAAAATATTTAGAAATATAGTTTAAATAATTTTAATCTAAAGTTTTAAGACTATATTTAGCTGTACGTGCCATTTCTTTTATTTTAGACGAAGCATTTATACTAGTAATAACTTGAGAAAACCATAAAATAGCATTTTTGTTATCATTTAATCTTCTGTATAAATCTCCTATTAAGTATGTTAATCCATCTCTTTGTAGACCAAAGATAGGAAAAGGATCATTATAAAAGGCATCTAAAAAGCAAGTAAGTGATTTTTCTAGAAAGAAGCTCTCTAAATTTGAATCTTCTTTTAATCTATACATCCAAGCTAGTTTTAAAGTTATTATTGCTGAAATAGTAGCTCTTTTATTTATTATATTAGAAGTTATTAAGGCTAATTTATATCTTTCTATAGCATTATCAACATTTAAAATTTCAGGATAATTTTTTTTAGACCATTTTGGGCTTATTTTTTCTAATATTTGATTTTTTTGAAAATCTCTTAATTTAAAAAATTCACTTTTTAAAGAACTATAACCACAAGAATTACAAATCCATACATCATAAAAGTAAGGATTAATTGCTTTATATCTTATAAAAAAATCAGAGTCTTTAGAAATAATTCTAGGACTTTTAACTTTAACAGCTTTTTGATAAAAGGTAGAATTACATACAGGGCATATTATTTTTTTATCAAATAGATCTTTAATATAATTTTCATCCATAAAAGTACCTCTCAAAAATAGTAATATTAAACATATTATACCATAATATATATACTACTTTTATATATAAAAAATTTATACATAGTAAGGGATTTTTTGATATAATAATATAAGAAAATTGGTAGGTGGTTAAGATGGCTATAATTAATTGGAAAGGTTTTTTAGTACCTTATGAACAAGCAGTAGATGAGCTAAAAGTCAAACTAAGAAGTATAAGAAAAGAATATAGAAAAAGAAATGAATATTCACCAATAGAATTTGTAACAGGTAGAGTTAAAGAAACATCAAGTATATTAGAAAAAGCAAATAAGTTTGGTATTCCTGTTGAGAGAATAAAGTTTGAAATGGAAGATATAGCAGGAATAAGAGTTATGTGTCAATTTGTTGATGATATTGATAAAGTTGTAGAGCTTTTAAGGGCAAGAAAAGATATGACAATTCTTTATGAAAAGGATTATGTTAGAAATGTAAAAGAAAGTGGATATAGAAGTTATCATATGATAATAAAATATCCAGTAAATCTTGTTGAGGGGCAAGTTGAAATATTAGCAGAATTTCAAATAAGAACACTTGCAATGAACTTTTGGGCAACTATAGAACATTCATTAAATTATAAATATAAACAACAAATACCACTAGAATTAAAGCAAAAATTAAAAACAGCAGCAGATGCAGCATTTATATTAGATGAAGAAATGTTAGAAATAAAAGATGAAATAAAAGATGCACAAAAACTATTTGAAGTTAAATCAGGAATTATATCAAACATAATGAATAGTATATTAACTTTAATATCTTTAGGTAAAATTCCTGAAGCAAGTAGATATGAGAAATCTTTAAATAAGCTTATTGATGATGGAGATGTTTGGGAGTTAAATAATCTTTTATCTTCAATAAAAAAAGAAATAGATAAATATAAAGACTAATATAGGTCCTTAAGTAGATAGTATAAAATTAAGTGAGAAGAGAAAAATAAAATCACTTAATATAAAAATCTAGCTATTTAAGGGCTTATTTTTTAAGGAAATTTATTTGTAAACTTGAGTAAAATAGTAAGAAATGATATAATTTAAGAAATTAAATTATATAATAATTATTATTTATTAATATTTTTAAAGGTGGAATAATTATGAGTTTAGATATGAATAAGGAAATAACTAGGGAAGATTTAAGTAAAAATGGATTATTAATAAAGGATATAAAAGAAAAAACAGAAGAACTTCAAATAATAGCTGTTAAAAATAATCCACTTTCAGTTGAATATATTGAAAATTTATCTGAGGAAGCTGGGATATTAGCAGTTACAGCACTTTGGAATTCTTTAAAATATATAAAAAATCCAACAGAAAAAATAATAAAAAGAGCTTTAGAAGTAAAAGGTTGGGCTATACAATATGTAGAAAATCCAACTTATGAAATGAAAATTTTAGCTATAGAAAGTGATTTTGATTCTATAAGATATATTGAAAATCCTGAAGAAGAATTACAAAAGAAAGCCATAGAAAAATATTGGGGAGCTATAAAATATATAAAAAATCCAACATTAGAAAGTAAACTTTTAGCTATAACAAAAAGTGAAGAAGCTATAAATTTTATGAGTAATTATAGTTATGATGAGATAAAAGATTTTTTAAGTGCTAATATTAATGTTTTTAAATATGTATATGATTCTGTTGATATAGATATAGTTTTAGAAGTTTTAAAAGAAAAATTTGAAGATGGAACTATGACATATGAATATATGAAAAGTTATATAGATTTAGAAATGTTAGAAATGGATAAGCTAGAATTTGTTAAGACTTATGGTGATAGAAAGTCAAAGAAATTTATAGTAGATTGTGTTTTATAGAAAGTTAGGAAGAGGTTAAAAAAATGAAATATTCAGATATAAAAAATGCGGTTAAACTTGTTGTAAGTGTAGGAGATGTTCCTATTATTGTAGGAGAAAGTGGAATAGGAAAAACAGCGCTTGTTAGAGATTTAAGTAGAGAAATGAATGCTAAACTTATTACTATAGATGCAAACCTTCTAAAAGAAGGAGAAATTGGTGGACTACCAACAGTAGAAAAAGGAAAAACTATATATGCAACTCATAATAAACTTTCTTTAGCAGCAGAAGAAGAAAGAAAAGGTAATAAAGTATTAATTTTTATAGATGAACTTAATAGATGTGATCATGCAGTTCAACAAGAGCTTATGAATATAATTTTAAACAGAGAAATAAATGGTTTTGAAATTGGAGATAAAATAAAAATAGTTGCAGCAGTAAATCCATTTAGTAATGATGGTTATGGTGGAGATGGATATGATGTTGTAGAAATGGATTTAGCGCAAAAGGATAGATTTGTTTGGCTTGATATGGAAGCAGATGTTAAAGAATGGATAAAATGGGGAATGAAAAATAATAATATTGAAGATATAGTTATTCAATTTATTTCAACTTTCCCAGAGTATTTAAATAGTAAAAATGTCAAGGGAGATATAAAACCAAGTCCAAGAAGCTTTGAAAGAGTTTCTAAAGCTTATAGAGCTTATAGAGAAAATGCAGACCTTTATACAGAAGAAGTATTTATGAATATAGTAAAAGGAAATGTTGGAACTGAAATTGCATTAGATTTTATGAGTTTTATAAAAGAAAATAAAAAACCAATGATAAATGTTTCTGATATATTTGCTTATGAAGTTTTAAATGGAGAAATAGTAGATAGAATAAAGGGAGAAACTAATTCTAGACTTTATATATTAATTAAAAAAGTAATTACTTTCTTAGAAGATGATAAAAACAGAAAAGAAAAATTAAAAATATTTGGTAAGCTTTTAGAACTTTATCCAAGAGACTTAAGACTAGGAATAATGAAAGAAATAAAAAGAGAATCTAAAAATGGAATATATGAAGAATTATTAGATACTGACGAATTTTTAAATGCTTTCTTCTCAATTTATGATTTCTAATAAGAGGTGATAATTATGAGTTTTGACGAAAAAAGAGAGGATTTATATCATAAAGCCTTAATACTTGAAGAGAAAAAAGGAGAAGATTCTTCTTTCAATAAAGAGTTTTTTGATCTTGTATCAGATGTAGTAATTTATTTAATGAAAGGTGAAAATTCTTTTTTTGGAAGCTTTATGCTTAAAATAAAAAGAAAATTAAGTTTTTCATTAACTTATCCTTTAGGAACAATTCCTTTTAAAGGAGAATATGTGATGTATTTTAATCCAGTTTTATTTCTTCAATGTACTAAAAAAGAAATGGGAGCTTTATTTAAGCATGAAATTTATCATATAATGTTTTCTCATTATGAAAGAGAAAAAGAGTTAAGAAATTCTTTTTCAAAGGAAGCAGTAAATGTTGCTTTAGATGTTGCTATAAATCAATTTATAAAAGATTTACCAATGGATGCAATGAGATTAGATAGAGCAGAAAAAGAGTATAATGTAGAATTAAAAGAAGATATGCCAGTTGAGTATTATGCAAAAGAAATTGATAAAAAAATAAGAAAAAGAGAAAAAAAAGAAAAGAAAGATGTTAGAAGTGATGAGGCTAAAAGAAGCTTTGATATAAATACTGCTCATGATGTATGGGAAAGTTTAGATATAAGTAGTGAATTATCTGAAAGTATAAAAGATAAAACTTTAAATGGAATAGAAAGTGAACAGGCTCCTGAAAGTATAAAAGAGCTTATTAAAAATAGAGGAGAAGCAGAAGTTCCATGGCAAAGTGTATTAAAAAAACTTATTCCATCTATAGAAAAAGGATATAAAAAAACTATTACTAGAAGAGATAGAAGACAAAGTGAAAGATTAGATCTTAGAGGAAGATTGAGAGATAGAATTCCAGAAATAATAGTTGCAATTGATATAAGTGGTAGTATTTCAAAAGATGAGTTTAGAAAAATATTAGTAGAAGTTATGAATATAGCTGATACTAGAAGAGCTAAAGTAAAAATAATAGAATGTGATAATAAAATTAGAAGAGTTTATGATATAAAATCAATAAATGAAATAAAAGATAGATATGATTCTTTAGGTTCAACAGCTTTTTCACCTGTTTTTGAATATATAGCCGAAAATAAACTTTTTAATAGACCAATTATTTATTTTACAGATGGAGTAGGAGAAAAAAGTCTTAGCGTAAAAGTAAATAAAAAAAATATAATTTGGGTTCTTACAGGAGAAGATGAGCTATCTTTAGAAGATGGACCATATGTTATAAAGAAGCTTAGTTATGAGAAAAAAGAAAAAATTGATGGTGCAGAAGGAATTAGAATGTATAAAGAAGTGATGCAAGATAGAAATAGTACTTGTTTATAAAATATAGATAAAATGTTACGAATATGTTACAATTACTCCGTGAGGGGGATTTTTATGAGAGGAAAATTAAATTATTTTAAGATTGTTATAGCAGTTCTTTTAATAAGTCTTAGTGCTAATGTTTATTTAAGTATAAACCATTATATTTATAAGCAAAAAGCATCAAAAAATACATATTCGTATATGCGAGGAGTAAAAGAAAAGGTAAATTTAAATTTAGAAGCTATAAATGTTATTTTAGATAATAAATCATATTCAGGTAATGAAATATTAAGTATATATGATAATTTTTCAGGAATAAATAACAAGTTAATAGAGCTTTGGGATGATTATAACTTTTATTCAGATACAATAATAATTAATAAAGATAGAATAGATACAGGCAATGTTTTAGAAAATGATGTTTTTTCAAGAATAGATGAGTATATGAGAAACATGTTAAATAATATTATGGTAAATAATAAACATACTTCTTATAAATTGACTGCAAAAGAAAAAAAAGATTTTGATAAAATAAACGAATTATTATTAGATATTAGTAATATGTTTAATGAATATGATAAAAATGAATTAAAAGGTTTAGAAAATGGAGCTAGAGAGAATGCTGTAATGAAAAATGATTATTGGATAGATATGTTAGATAAAATAAATAATATTTCTAGAAAATTTTCTGATTATAATTTTTCAAATGAAAACAAACAAAATAATAGTATTTAATATAATAAAGAAGACATACATAAAAGAAAATTTATGTATGTCTTTTTAGCTATTTTTTAAATCTAGGAAATAAATTTAAAGCATTTAAATAAAATATTTTATCTTTAATATTATTATTAAATCCAGAATATTTACAAATAGAAGTTTCTGCAATAGAAGAGAAATTTGGAGGAGCATAATTAGCATCAGAACCAAATAATATATGATCATTATTTGTTGTAAGTTTTAATGATTCATAAGTTACATCATGAGTAGACAAAGCTAAATCATAATAAAAATTTCCTATATATTCAGAAATATTTTTTTTAATAGAATTATATCTATTACTTATAAGCTCATCTTTAATTAATCCATTTGAATTTAATATCTTAGCAAGATTAAAAGTATCTTCTATTCTATATTTAATATATGGAAGTGTACCTCCAGCATGAGCTAAGATTATCTTAATATTAGGAAAACGCTCCATAGTACCACTTAAAATTAGATTTGTAGCAGCACGAGTTGTATTAAATACAAATTCTTCTACAAAGTCAGCCATTATAAATTTAGGTCTTGGAGTATCTTTTGGTGGAGTACTAGGATGAACAAATACTACTGCATTTCTTTTATTTAATTCTTCAAAAATAGGATCAAAAATAGGGTCTCCTAAAAAATGTTCACCATAATTAGATAAAAGTCCAACTCCATCAAGCTTTAAGACATCTAAGGCATATTTAATTTCATCTATAGATTCTTTAATAAATGGAAGAGGAAGAGCTGTAAAAGCTCCAAATCTATCTGGGTATTTATCAATATAGCTTTTTTGAATTTCATTTAATTTATGAGCTAGCTTTTGTGCTTTATTGGCATCCTTTATTGGTATTGTTACTGGTTCAGATATAGAACATATAGCTACATCAATTCCATTAGAGTCCATTATTTTTAAGCTATCATCAATAGTTTTACTAGAAATTTTTAATCCTCCAGAATTGTCAATTCCTAATTCTTTTAATGTTTCTATATATTCATTTGGTATTATGTGATGATGTATATCAAATTTCTTTATTTGATTAGACATATTAAAACCACCTTTCATATTATTTGACTATATAATAAAATAATAATTGAAGAATTCAATGTTCAAAAAATTATATAATGTTTATTACTGAACATAAATATAAAATTTGTCTATTAATTTTGAAAATAAAGGATTAAAACATATGGATGAAAAAATAGATATTAGAGTAAAGAAAACAAAAAGAAGTTTAATAAATGCTTTTATAGAATTAGCAAATAAAAAAAATATAAATTTAATATCAGTAAATGAAATTGTAAAGATGGCAGAATTAAATAGAGGAACATTTTATTTGCATTATGAAAATAAAAAAGATTTTATAAAGACAATTTCAAATGAAATTTTAGATGAATTTGTTATGTGGATAAAGCGCGCTCAAAAAATAAATAGCATAAAAAGTGAGACGTTTAATTCAAATAAACCAAAAGATACTTTATATGAAATGTTTAATTTTGTAGGAGAAAATTATAAATTTTTTTCTGCTATGCTTGGAGAAAATGGCTCAACAGTATTTAGAGATAAAATGCAAGAAACAATAAAGAATAGAGTTTATAAAGAGTTGATGTATTCTATAAAGTTAGAAGGAAAATGCGTAGTAGATAGAGATATATTATTTGAATTTACAAGCTCATCTTGTATGGGACTTATATTATATTGGTTAAATAATGGAAGAAAAGAATCAGTAGAATATATGGCAGAAGAACTAACAAAGATAAGTGTATTAGGACCTATAAGAGCATTAGGAATAATAAAATAGAGATATTATAATAGGATATTAAAAGAGGTGTTTTAAATGGGAAAAATATTTTATTTTACTTCAACAGGTAATTCATTATATGTAAGTAAAAAAATAAAAGAAAAAATAGATGTAGATTTAGTATCGATTCCAAAAATAAAAGATGAAAAAGTAGTAGTTAATGAAGATATGATAGGAATAATTTTTCCACTACATTGCTTTAGTATTCCAGAGATTGTTGAAAACTTTATAAAGAAGTTAGATATAAAGGGAAATCCTTATATTTTCGCTGTCCAAGTTACTGGGGGCGGAAGTTCTAATAATGGCTTCTTTACAATAGATAAAATATTAAAAAGTAAAGGACTTAAATTAAATAATTTTACTGAAATAAAATATATATCTAATTATACGAGAGCAGGAAAAAATCCAACAGAAGAAAGAGCAAAAGAGGCAATTAAAAGAGAAGAAGAAAAGTTAAATCAATTTATAGAAGATTTAATTGATAGAAAAGAAAAGAATAAAGCAGTAAATAAACAAGCTTTAAGTATGTTTATACATAATATGTGGAGATATAAATATAAAAATAAAGATAAACATTTTAATGTTAATTCTAATTGTATTTCTTGTTCTATGTGCAAAAAAATATGTCCAGTTGAAAATATAGAGTTAGAAGATGGAAAACCAGTATGGAAAGGTAAATGTATAGACTGCATGGCTTGTATAAATATATGTCCTAAAAAAGCCATAAATATAGGAACAAAAACAGAAAAGAAAAATAGATATAAAAATCCATATATAAATCCAAATGAATTAATTTAAAATATATGATTTAATATTTTTAATAAGTTTTATTTTAAAGAATAAGTATTACTTATAAAAAAAGAATAAGTAATTTTATTATGAGAAGTATATCATATATAAAGAGAATAGCTTTTAGAAAAACAGCATTTAATATGCTGTTTTTTTATAAAAAAATTTATTTAAAATTATATATAATAAGAAAAGTATTTTTAGGAAAAAATAAAAAAAGTTAAAGGTAAAAAAATAAGAAAAACTTAGAAAATAGAAGAAATAATGTGATAAATTAAATTAATGATAGATATTAAAAACAAAAAAGAAAAACTTTCTTTGACTTTCTTTGACCTTTGATTTAATATATAAACAAGATAAGAAACAAGTAAGAGGTGAATGGATATGAACGTAGAAAAAATGACATTAAGAGTACAACAAGCTTTAAATGAAGCAAATGGAATTGCTATAAGATATAAAAGTCCACAAATAGATACAATTCATCTTTTCAGTTCTTTATTGGAACAACAAGATGGATTAATTCCAAATATTTTCACTAAAATGGGTGTAAATGTTAAGGGATTGCAAGATACAGTTACTAGAGAAATTCAAAATGGGCCAAAAGTAAGTGGAGAAGCTCAAGTTTATATAACAAGAAAAATAGAAGAAACTCTTGTAAAGGCAGAAGATTTTTCAAAGAAGTTTGAAGATTCATATATAAGTGTTGAACATTTAATGCTTGCAATGATGGAAGTAGATAAAAATGGTCCTGTAGGTCAAATTTTAAGAAATTCAGGAATAACAGAAGATAGATTTATGCAAGTATTAAAAGAAGTTCGTGGAAGTCAAAGAGTAGATACTCAAGACCCAGAAGGGACTTATGATGCTTTATCAAAATATGGTACAAATTTAAATGAACTTGTAAAAAGTCATAAGCTTGACCCTGTAATAGGTAGAGATGAAGAAATAAGAAGAGCTATTAGAATTCTTTCAAGAAGAACTAAAAATAACCCAGTATTAATTGGTGAACCTGGTGTTGGTAAAACAGCAATAGTTGAAGGGTTAGCACAAAGAATAGTTAATGGAGATGTTCCAGAAGGATTAAAAGATAAAACTATTTTCTCACTTGATATGGGTTCATTAATAGCAGGTGCAAAATATAGAGGGGAATTTGAAGAAAGATTAAAAGCTGTATTAAAAGAAGTACAAAGTAGTGAAGGTAAATTAATTCTTTTCATTGATGAAATTCATACAATAGTTGGTGCTGGTAAAACAGATGGTGCAATGGATGCAGGTAACTTAATAAAACCTCTTTTAGCAAGAGGAGAATTACACTGTATTGGTGCAACAACTTTTGATGAATACAGACAATATATAGAAAAGGATAAAGCTCTAGAAAGAAGATTCCAACCAGTAATAGTTGAAGAACCTTCAGTAGAAGATGCAATTTCAATTTTAAGAGGATTAAAAGAAAGATTTGAGATTCATCATGGAATTAGAATTCATGACCAAGCTATAGTTGCCGCAGTTAAATTATCAGATAGATATATTCAAGACAGATATTTACCAGATAAAGCAATTGACTTAATTGATGAAGCTGGAGCTATGATTAGATCAGAAATTGATTCTCTTCCAACAGAATTAGATACTGTTAGAAGAAAAGTATTCCAATTAGAAGCAGAAAAAGAAGCATTAAGTAAAGAAAATGATGAAAACTCTAAGAAGAGATTAGAAGCAATAGAAAAAGAACTTGCAGAGTTTAAAGAAAAAAATGATGAAATGACTGCTAAATATGAAAAAGAAAAAGAAGCAATAACAGCAGTTAGAAATATTAAAGAGCAAATTGATAAAGCTAAAGGAGATTTAGAACAATATCAAAGAGCTTATGATTATAATAAAGTTGCTGAAATTCAATATAGTTTAATTCCAAAACTAGAAGAAGAAATGAAAGAAAAAGAAGCTTTATTAAAACAACAATCAGAAAACTCACTTTTAAAAGAAGAAGTAACTGAAGAAGAAGTTTCTGAAGTTTTATCAAGATGGACAGGAATTCCAACTTCTAAACTTTTAGAAGGAGAAAAAGAAAAATTATTAAAACTTGACAAAGAATTAGAAGAAAGAGTAATTGGTCAAGAAGAAGCTGTTAAATCTGTTTCAAGTGCAATTTTAAGAGCAAGAGCAGGATTAAAAGATATAAATAAACCAATTGGGTCATTTATATTCTTAGGACCAACAGGAGTTGGTAAAACAGAGCTTGCAAAAACTTTAGCAAGAAGTCTTTTTGATACAGAAGATAATATGATTAGAATAGATATGTCTGAATATATGGAAAAACATGCTGTATCAAGATTAGTTGGGCCTCCTCCAGGATATGTTGGATATGAAGAAGGAGGACAATTAACAGAAGCTGTTAGAAGAAATCCTTATTCAGTAGTGTTATTTGATGAAATTGAAAAAGCACATCCAGATGTATTTAATATGTTCCTTCAAATATTAGATGATGGAAGACTTACAGATAATAAAGGTAAAACTGTAGATTTTAAAAATACAATAATTATAATGACTTCAAATATAGGTTCTGCAAATCTTCTTGAAAATGATGTTAAAGATGGTATAAATGAAGAAATTCGTTCAAGAGTAATGGATGAAATGAAAATGAGATTTAAACCAGAATTCTTAAATAGAGTTGATGACATTATAATGTTTAAACCATTAAATGAAGAAGGAATTGAAAGAATTATTGATATCTTCATTAAAGAAGTATCAAATAGATTAATAGATAGAAACATTCATTTAGAAATAACTGAAGAAGCTAAAAAAGTTTTAGCAAAAGAAGGTTATGATCCAATCTATGGTGCAAGACCATTAAAAAGATATATCCAAAATACAATTGAAAATATTTTAGCAAGAAAAATAATTAAAGGCGAAATAGGTTATGGTATGACAGCAGTTGTAGATATGGATGGAGAAGAATTAGTTGTAAAAGGAAAATAAAAATAAAAGCCTTACAATTTATGTAGGGCTTTTATTTTTTAATACATAAATTATAGAAAAAATGTAAAAAATATTTCTGCAAAACATATTTTTATTTAATAAATAGTTAATAAAATGAAAAAAATAAAAATATATCTTAAACTATGATACAGTTAAAAATGAGTAAATAAATTATAAAAAGCACAAAAGATGAGAGGAGAGTAAAATGTCATATAAATTTTTACTAGATCTAGCATTAATTTTATTAAGCACTAAAGCGTTGGGGCTATTATCAAAAAAGTTTAACTTACCTCAAGTAGTAGGTGCACTTTTAGCTGGAATATTACTTGGACCAGCACTTTTAAATATATTACATGAAACAGATTTCATACATAGTTTAGCAGAGCTTGGAGTAATTATATTAATGTTTACTGCAGGTCTTGAAGCTGATGTTAAAGAATTAAAAAAGACTGGAAAAGCTGCAACTATAATTGCTATTTTAGGAGTATTTATACCACTTATAGGTGGATTTTTAGTAGCAAAAGCATTTAATACAGGAACTGGAACAAAAGCTTTAATGGAAAATATATTTATGGGAGTTATATTAACAGCAACTTCAGTAAGTATAACAGTTGAAACATTAAAAGAACTTGGAAAACTTAGTACAAAAGCAGGTAATACAATATTAGGAGCTGCTCTTATTGATGATATTTTAGGAATAATAATACTAACAGTAGTAACAAGTCTTTCAGATGCAACTGTTAACGTATATATTGTATTAGGTAAAATTGTTGCCTTCTTTGTAATTTCTATAATAGTAGGAATAATATTAAAAAAGTTATTCTTAAAGTGGATAGGAAGACACGATCAAGACTTAAGAAGATTTGTAATAGGAGCTTTCGTAGTTTGTCTTTTATTCTCTTATTGTGCAGAGCACTTCTTTGGAGTTGCAGATATAACAGGAGCTTTTATAGCAGGACTTATAATGGCAGGAACTGATAGAACACATTATATAAATACAAGATTTGAAACTCTTTCATATATGTTTTTATCTCCAATATTTTTTGCTAGTATAGGGATTCAAGTAACACTTGGAGAGATGAATGGAAAATTAATTTTACTTACAATAGTATTATTAATAGTGGCAATATTAACTAAAGTAATTGGATGTTTAATTGGAGCAAAAATATGTAGATATACAACTAGAGAGGCTCTTCAAATTGGAACAGGAATGGTTTCTAGAGGAGAAGTTGCACTTATAGTAGCAAATAAAGGAATAATGGCAGGACTTGTTACTTCGGCAATGCTTGCACCAATAGTAATAATGGTTGTTGTAACTACCGTAATTACTCCAATATTCCTTGAAATGGTATTTAAAGAAAAATAAAATATTAAAGTTTTAAAATAAATATTTTAAAATTGAAAAACTTAAGAGTAAAGGGCATTAACAAATTATTTTGTTGATGCTCTTTTTTATATGCATTTTTTATTTCAATGAAACAAAGTAGAAATAAAATTATATGAAATTAAAAATAACTTTATTCAAAATTAAAAAATATTGCATAAATGAATATAGTATTTAATAAATATTTTAAAGGAGTTCTATAATGTTAGAAATAAAAGATTTATTTATAGATATAGAAAGTAATAATGGAACAGTAAATGCGGTTATAGGAGTATCTTTAAATGTTAAGAGAAAAGAATTATTAGCTATAGTTGGAGAGTCTGGGTGTGGAAAATTTATACTTTGTAGAAGTATAATAAAGCTTTTACCTAAAGGTGCAAATATAAAAAGTGGAGAAATTATTGTTAATGGAAAACATGTAGAAAATATGAGTGAGAAAGAGGCTTATAATTTTAGGGGAAAAGATGTTGGAGTAATTTTTCAAAATTCAATGACTTCATTAAATCCAACAATAACTATAGGTAATCAAATCGCAGAAGCTTTACTTGTTCATAAAAATATAAGCAAAAAAGAAGCAATAGAAGAAGCAATAACATTAATGGAGTTAGTAGGAATAGATTATCCAAGGTAAATATTTAATATATGAATATTCTGGAGGACAAAGGCAGAGAATTAGTATAGCAAGAGCTCTTACAATGAATCCAAAATTTATTATTGCTGATGAACCCATAGCTTCATTAGATGTTTCTATGCAAGCTCAAATAGTAAATCTTTTTAAAAAACTAAAAAAAGAAGAAAAGTTAACTTGTCTTTTTATTGCCCATGATTTATCTATGGTTAGATATATTAGTGATAGAATTGGAGTTATGAATAAAGGAAAACTCGTAGAGGTAGGAAAAACAGAAGATATATATAATAATCCAAAGGAAGAGTATACAAAACTTTTAATTAATTCTATTCCTAAAATAAAAAAAATTAATAGAGCGTAAATTTAAAGTTGTCTAATTCTAGAATAGGTAGAAATAAGGCAACTTTTTTTGAAATTATGTATAATTAACTTAAACATAAATTGATTAGGAGAAGAAAATGAAGAAGACAATAGGTGTGTTTGCTCATGTAGATGGTGGAAAAACAACATTTTCAGAGAGCTTACTTTATAATACAAATACAATTAGAAATAAAGGAAGAGTAGACCATAAGGATACTTTTTTAGATAGCCATTCAGTAGAAAAGGAAAGAGGAATAACAGTATTTTCAGATATAGGAATTTTTAATTATAAAGATAATAAATATTTTTTAGTAGATACTCCAGGACATGTAGACTTTTCTCCAGAAATGGAAAGAGCAATTAGTGTTTTAGATTACGCTATATTAATAGTTAGTGCAGTTGAATTAGTTCAAGGACATACAGAAACTATATGGGAGCTTTTAAAAAAATATAATGTTCCAACCTTTATATTTATAAATAAAATAGATAGAGTTGGCGCAAATATAGAAGAAGCTATAAAAGATATTCAAATGAAATTAACGAAAGATGGTCTTTATATTGAAAATTCAATAAAAGAATTAAAGGAAGATGATATAGAGTTTATTGCAGAGAGAGATGAGACTCTTTTAGAAGAATATTTAAACGGAGAATTAGAAGAAGATAAAATTATAGATGCTATTAAAAAAGAAATAAAAGAAAGAAAAGCATTTTTAATTTATAAAGGTTCAGCTCTTTTAGATGATGGTATAAAAGAATTTTTAGATGACTTTGATTTTTTAACTTATACAAAGAGAGAAGAAGGAGAATTTAAAGGAAGAGTATTTAAAATAAGATATGATGAAAAAGGAAATAGAGTAACTTTTATAAAAGCTTTATCAGGAAAAATAAAAACTAAAGAAGAGATTAAATTTAAAGTAAATGGAGAAGAAAAAAGAGAAAAAATTAATGAAATAAGAGAATATAATGGTCAAAAATATAAATTAATAAATTCAGCAGAACAAGGAGATATTTTTGGAATTGTTGGAGTACAAGACCTAACGGCAGGAGATTCTATAGGATTTGATGAAAAATTAAATTTAAATACGACACCAGCATTAATGGTAAAAGTAATTTATGATAAAGCATTAAATCATACTGAAGTATTGAAAATTTTTAAAACTCTAGAAAGTGAAGATAGTAGTTTAAATGTTTTATGGAATGAAGAAATAAAAGAATTATCTATAAGTATAATGGGAAAAGTTCAATTAGAAGTTCTAGAGGGAATTTTAAAAGAAAGATTTAATTTAAAAGTAGAATTTGATAAACCAGAAATAATGTATAAAGAAACTATAGAAGGAACAGCTTTAGGTTGTGGGCATTTTGAACCATTAGGACACTATAGTGAAGTTCATTTAAAATTAGAAGAAGGAAAAAGAGGAAGTGGAATAGTATTTTTTAATGAATGTCATGCTGACCATTTAACAACAGGAAATCAAAATTTAATAAAGACACATATTTTTGAAAGAGAACATAAAGGAATTTTAACAGGAAGCCCAATAACAGATATGAAAATAACTCTTTTGACAGGTAGAGCTCATAATAAGCATACAAGTGGAGGAGATTTTAGAGAAGCTACAAAAAGAGCTTTAAGACAAGGATTAGAAATGGGAAAACCTAGACTTTTAGAGCCATATTATTCTTTTAATATATCAATAAATGTTGAACATCTAGGAAGAGTTTTATCAGATATACAAAAGATGAATGGAAATTTTGAAGACCCAGAAAATTTAAATTCAGAAATAGTTAGAATAAAAGGAAGAGGGCCAGTAAAAACTTTTATGGAATACCCTTTAGAATTTGTAAGTTTTACAAGAGGAAAAGGAAGTTTAAATTTAATTTTTGATGGATATGATTTTTGTCATGATGAAGAAAGAGTTATAGAGGAAAAAGGATATGATAAAAATGCTGATATAGAATACACTAGTACTTCAATATTTTGTTCAAAAGGACAATCGTATCTTGTAGAAGGAAAAAATGCGAGAGAGTATATGCATTGCTTAAAATAATAATATTTTTGTTAAAGTGAATTCTATGTGAAGTTTAATTGATTTTTTTATATTGATGATAAAATAAAATAAGTAAATTTTATAGGAGAACAAGTGAAATGAAAAAAGTTTTAGTAGTAGAAGATGATTTGAAAATTAGAGAACTTGTAGAGGAGTTTTTAAAAGCTGAAGGATATTTTGTAAGAGGAGCTAGTGATGGATTAGAAGGTTATTCTGTATTTAGAGAAGAAGAATTTGATTTAGTAATAACAGATATTATGATGCCAAGAATGGATGGATACGCATTAACTAACCTTATTAGAGAAGAATCAGATGTGCCTATAGTTATGCTTACAGCTCTAAATGATGAGGAAGACCAAATAAGAGCTTTTGATGAAAAAGTAGATGATTTTATTTCTAAACCATTTTCTTTTGCACTTTTAATAAAAAGGGTTGAAGCAATATTAAGAAGATGTTCAAGAGAAACTGGAGAAAGTTCTTCGCTTCAATTTGAAAATATAATTTTAAATGAAGATACTTATAAAGCTCTTGTAGATGGTGAAGATATAGAGCTAACATTAAAAGAATTTAATATATTAAAATTACTTATTTTAAATTTTCCAACAGTTTTAAAAAGAGAAGTTTTAATGGATAAAATATGGGGGTATGATTATTATGGTGATATGAGAGTTATAGATGCACATATAAAAAATTTAAGAAAAAAAATAAGGTACGATTACATAAAAACTGTAAAGGGTGTAGGTTATGTACTTGAAAAATAAATGGGAAAGTATAGGAATAAAAAAGAAGCTTTTCATAATATCAACTGGAATTGTTGTTGCAACTTCCATACTTATTTATGCAGCTTTATTTATTTTATTTCCCAGAATATATCTTCATACAAAAATATCTAATATAAAATCAGATACAGATGTTCTTATTACTAAAATGGGTGAAGATCCAAATTTTAATTATCAACAAGGAATAAATGAATATGCATATCAAAATGGTGCTATTGCAGCTCTTTTAGATTTTAAAGGAAATGTAATATATACTCCAAATAAATTTGAGAGAAATATGATAAGAAATCGTGAAATGGAAGGCGAGCATAATAGAGATATTTTTAGAGAGCAAAAAACTGATTATGAATTTGCTATAAGTGTATATGTAAAAAGTTTAAATAAAAATTGTATTTTAAAAGTTAATATGCCTCTTAGATTTAAAGATGATATAAATAGAGTTATAATAATTATTTTTCCTATAATAGTTCTTATAACTATAGCTCTAGGTGTATTTTCTGTATTAGTATATAGTTCAGTAATAAGTAATCCACTTTTAAGTATAAACAGAGTTGCAAGAGATATAGCTCAATTAAAATTTGACAATAAATTAAGGCCAGAAGGTAATGATGAGTTTGCAGAACTTTCTAATAGTATAAATCTTATAAGTGAAAATTTAGAAAAAAATATATCTATGCTTGAAAAGGCAAATGAAAAACTTAGAAAAGATATAGAAAGAGAAAAAGAAATAGATAGAAAGAGAAGAGACTTTATAAATGCAATTTCTCATGAATTAAAAACACCTATAACTGTTATAAGTGGGCAAGTAGAAGGGATGATTTATAATATAGGTCCTTATAAAAATAGAGATAAATATTTAAAGGAAACTTTAGAAAGTGTAAATGAACTTAATTCTCTAGCACACGAAATAATAAGTTTAGCAAAAATTGAAGAAGGTGTTGGGATTCAGCTTGAAAATAAATCTATAAATGAGCTAGTAAAAGAAGTCTTAAGTGGATATGAGTATTTCGTAGAAAAAGAAAAACTAGATATAAGTTTAAATGAAAAAAATCAAATATTTAGAGAAATAGATAAGGGGATAGTAAAAAAAATACTTTCAAATTTAATTGGGAATGCTGTTAAATATAGCAAAAGTTATATAGAAATAAATATATATGAAAATATTATAGAAATAAAAAATGACGTAATAGAATGCATAGATGAAAAAGATATTGAAGAAATATTTGCACCTTTTTATAGAGGAGACAAATCAAGAAATAAAAAGAAACCAGGAACAGGATTGGGATTATATATAGTAAAATCATTAATACAGGCACATGGTGGAATGAGTTATTCAGTAAAATGTGAAGATAATATTTTTGAGTTTAGGTTAAATATGGAATAGAAAAATAAAGGTAGGCTAAAAGCTTACCTTTATTTTTTAGTACAAACTATAAGACAATAAGAATTGTGCCATTATATAAGTAATCATTATAAAAAAAGAATCTCTTTTAAAAGAGCCTTTAAATGTGCTTATTGAAAGTATAGAATCAGATAATACAAATAAAATTGCACCTAACATAGCTATAAGTGGTAAACTGGTTGTATTTGTTAAAAAATAAAAAATTGATAAGCAAAGCATAGTTGCTATTATAGAAATATACATTATTACAGGTGTTTTAAAACTTCCTAAGTAATTTTTTATTTTATTATATACAAAATAAGAAATTAAAATTGGAATTAATAATGAAAATAGATAAATAAAATAAAAATTTTTAAAATTAATATTTTTAAATAATTCAACTATATAAAAAATGTGACCAATTAAAAAAGATAGTAATCCCATAATAAAAAATTTAGAATTTTTAGATTTTATAAGAAAAACATCTCCTAGAAATCCAAAAAATAAAGCTAAAATTATTATTGTATTTATGTCTTTGCCATTAAATAAAAAATTAAAAATTAATATAGGCATTAATAAAGGTTTAGTAATATTTCTTAATTTAGTAATTTCTTTATAACAAGAAATTACATGAAGTATTGATATTATTAAAAATAAAATTATCAAAGTCAAATCTCCTTACATATATGAGTTTTATATTATAGATATATGTTTAAAATAAAATTTTTAATTAAATAACTAAAAATAATTTTCATCTAAAATTCAGATTACATTCAGTATAATTACATATTAGTTTCAAAGTAAATACAGGCAAGCTAGTTAATATATATTTGTAGCTTAAAAAGAGAAAGGGGAATTTGGATGAATTTTTTATCAAGAGCTTTTCTAAGTACAAAAGAAAACTTAGGTAAAACAGCTCTTTTGTTTTTAGTAATGACAACGATATGTGTTTTTGTATTATCAGGAATATCAATACAACAAGCAACAGATCAAGCAAGTAACTTAGCAAGAGAAAAATTAGGTGCAACAGTAACACTTCAACCTAATATGCAAAAACTTAGAGAGGATATGAAAGAAAAGGGTGATGGTAGATTTCAAATAAAAAATATTTCTATTCCAATGAGTGTTGTAGATCAAATTTTAAAATTAAATAATATAGTTGGATATAATTTAACTACTACAGCAACAGGAATAGCAGATGGATTTGAGCCTATAACAAGTTCAGAAAGTTCTAGTAATTCAGATGAACAAGCACCTCCATTTAGAGAAAATAATCAAAAGAAAATGGGAAATTTAAAGATAAATGGAGTATTAGAACAAAGTTTAACTTCAGAAGCTGAAAATGGAACTATAAAATTAGTTGAAGGTAGCGGAATAACAAAAGAAAATTTAAATCAAAATGTTGGAGTAATATCACAGACACTTGCAAGTGCAGATAGTTTAAAAGTTGGAGATACAATAAAAATAAAATCACCAATAACTAATGAAGTATATTCAATAAAAATACAAGGGATATATGAGACAACAGAAGAAATAAGTGAAATGGCAGTAAGAAATGAAGCTATGAATCCTTATAATGCAATTTATGTACCATATACATTTGCTAATGAAATGAAAGGTAGTGATTATAAAGATTCAGTAGATCAAGCAACATTTACATTAAATGATCCATTAAATGTAGATTCATTTTTAGAATCAGCTAAAAAGCTTAATATTGATTTTGACACATATATGCTTAATGCAAATAACAGAGCTTATGAAACTATGATTGGGCCTATAAATAATGTAAGTTCATTTGCTAAAACTACTGTTTTAATAGTAAGTATAGCAGGAGCTATTATAATGTCTTTAATAATAATACTTACTATAAAAGGTAGAAGAAGTGAAATTGGAATACTTTTATCTTTAGGAGAGAGAAAAGGAAAAATAATATCGCAGTTTTTAGTTGAAATGCTAATAGTTCTTATAATTTCACTAGGAGTTTCAGGTGGAATTGGAAATGTTGTTAGTAATAGTATAGGAAACTCATTAGTACAAAAAGAAATTGCTGTAAATGCAGAAAATCAATCACAAAATGGATTTGGTGGAGGACGTTTTGATAATTTTGAAGGAGGCCCTAGAGGGCATGAAGGTTTAAATAATGAAAAAGTAGATGCTCAGCCAATTAGTTCATTGAATGTAAATGTAAGTGGAAAAGATTTCTTAGATATGTCACTTATAGCAATACTTATAGTAATAATTTCAATAGGAATTCCAAGTGTAGGTATAATGAGACTTCAGCCAAAGGAGATATTGAGTAGACATGATTAATGAAAAGATAGAAGAAAATATTTTAGAACTAAAAAATGTTAAATATTTTTATAATAAAGATAGTATTATATTAGATGATGTAAATGTGTCATTTGAAAAGGGAAACTTTTATACTATATTTGGTCCATCAGGAAGTGGAAAAACAACTCTTTTATCTTTAATTTGTGGATTAGATAAAATAAAAGATGGAGAAATAATTTATAATGGAAAAAATTTGGATAAAATAGGACTTAGTAAATATAGAAGAGAATATGTGTCAATAATTTTCCAATCATATAATTTAATAACTTATATGACTGCACTTCAAAATGTTATATTAGGAATAGAAGTTAAAGGAGTTAAATGTAAAGATAAAAAAGATTTAGCAGTTAAGATGTTAAAAAGAGTTGGACTTACAGAAGAACAAATAAATCAAAAAGTTCTTACTTTAAGTGGGGGACAACAACAAAGAGTAGCTATTGCAAGAGCTTTAGTTAGCAGAACAGATCTTATAATAGCAGATGAACCAACAGGAAATTTAGATGAAAAAACATCTAATGAAATAATAAAACTATTCAAAAATATAGTAAAAGAAGAAAATAAGTGTCTTTTGATGGTTACTCATAATAATGATATTGCAAAAGAAGCAGATAAATCTTATATTTTAAAAGATAAAAAAATAAAAGAGATTACCCAATAAAATTTAATATATAAACTACAAAATAAGAGCTTAGAATAAAAGCTCTTATTTTTTATTATTTATTTAAAAAAATATGATATATAATAATTTTAAGTAATTAAAATGATAAATTATACTTAAAAGCTTATTTCTGTAACATGGAGGTAATAATTTAATGGCATAATATTAAATAATGAAAGGAGATGAACTTTTTAAATTGACTATAAAATTAAAAAAAATGAGTAAAAGCTTTAAAGTAAAGCACAGGAGATTAAAAAATAAAGAATTTATTTCTAACATGCAAGAAGACATAAAAACTCCATTAACTTTAATAAAGTCATATACAACTAGCATTAAAGAAGGATTAGAAGGTGGAACATTTGAAAATATAATAGCTGAAGAAATGGATAACACTTCAAAGATTTTAGAAAACTTTATAGATCTTTCTAAAATCCAAATATCTGAAACTAAAAAAGAATTATTTTATATAGGAGAATTTTTAGATAGAGTTTTAGAAAAACTTAAATCTCAAATAGAGAGCAACGGATTAACATTAATAAAAAATTATAATGGGTTAGAAGATGAAGCTGTTTTAGCAGATAAAGGACAGCTAGAAATATGTGTACATAATATTATACTTAATAGTATAAAGTATGATAATGATAATTACATAAAGATAGAATTAAATAAAATTAAAGATAAGACTATACTAAGTGTAAAAGAAAGATGCAAAAACTTATCAGAAATTGATTTATTAAAACATTCTTGGAAAAGATTTAATATATTTGAGAAAATAAAAACTAAATATTCATCAAAGTCTGATATGGAATTAGCTATAGTTAAAGAAATTTTGAAAAAAAATAAATTAGAATATGGTATAAGTCTAAATAATAAAGAGGTAGAATTTTACATAGAATTTTAGAGAAAAGTCATAAGAAATTATGACTTTTTTCTTTTTATAAAAAGGAATAAAATTATTCTTTCTAGAATATATGTAATAAGTAAAATTTACGAAATTAAAAGGGATAGGATAAAAGAGAGGGGATATTATGAAAAAATTAATTATAGCATTATTAATTATAATTTTAGGAGTAAGTCTATTTAAATTAGGATTTATTATAAATAAAAAAGTAGAGCTTAATAGATATCCATATAAGTATAGTGAGGAGGTAAATCATTATAGTAGAGAATATGACCTTGATCCATTGTTTGTTCTTTCAGTAATAAAAGTGGAAAGTAATTTTAATCCTGATGCTACTTCAAATAGTGGGGCAATTGGGCCTATGCAAATAACTGAAGAGACAGGTAGAGATATCGCAAAGCATTTAGGAAATGAAAATTTTAATCCAAAAGATTTATATAATCCAGAGATAAATATAGAAATGGGTTGTTGGTATTTAAATGATTTATTTAAAGAATTTCAAAATAGAGATTTAGTTCTTGCGGCTTATAACGGAGGAAGAGGAAATGTTCAAAATTGGCTTGTTGACTCTAGATATTCATCAAATGGTGAATTAATAAACATTCCTTTTAAGGAAACACAAGACTATGTAAAAAAGGTTAATAATGATTTAGAGGTTTATTCAAGAATATATAGTAATAAATAAAAAAATATAAAACTTCATATAGAATTCACATAGAATTCTCCATAGCTACAGATAGATATATTATTATAAAGATGTTGAAAATTTAAAGAGCCAAAATGTAATAATTAATTTTTCTTAGTCTTCCAATCAAAAATTAATATAAATTTTATATGAGAAAAGTTAATCAAAAATTCCATTAGAATATTTAAGCCACACTTATTCTGATGGAATTTTTTGTATTTATATAAGTAAATTAGTATGAGATAGGATAAAATATTTATTCTAATTTATTTTATAAATAATTGTTATTAATAAAAGTGGTTAAAATATTTTAATTGATTTAAACTTATATATAATAAAAACTTTAGGAGGGAGAATATGAATTATATAGATTCAATTAAAAATTATAAACCTATAAATGAACAAGAAGAAAAAGATAAAGAATTATTTTTATTTTGCATAGATAAATTTGATGATATTCTAACTAGAAAAAATGTAGTTGCGCATTTAACAAGTTCTGCCTTTGTAGTTAATAAAGATAGGACAAAAACATTAATGATATATCATAATATATATGATACTTGGGCTTGGACAGGTGGACATATGGATGGAATGGATGATTTAATATATGTTGCTAAAAAAGAATTAATGGAAGAGACAGGTGTTAAAAATCCAATTTTAATAACTGATGAAATAATGGCATTAGATTCTATAACCGTTAATGGACATATAAAGCGTGGAAAATATGTTTCTTCTCATCTGCATTTAAACGCAGCATTTCTTTTTGAATGTGATGAAAATGAAGAATTAATAGTAAAAGAAGATGAAAATAGTGGAGTAAGATGGATAGATATAGATAAGATTGATTCATATGTTTCTCCTAATGATAAGCATGTATTAGAAATTTATAAAAAGATTTTAAGGAAAGCAAATATAATAAATAATTTCAATTAAAAGGACAAGGTTAATTTCTTAATTAACCTGTCTTTTTTTATGGTAAAATGATTAATAGAGATTAAAATGGATAGAATTATAAAAAAATTTTAAGGAGCGATTTTTTGAATAATATAATAGAAATTTTAAATAAATATTATGGATATAAAAGCTTTAGAAAAGGTCAAGAAGAAATAATAAATAATATAATAAATGGAAATGATGTACTGGCTATAATGCCAACAGGTGGAGGAAAATCAATATGTTATCAAGTTCCAGCTATAGCTATGGATGGACTTACAATAGTTATTTCACCTCTTATTTCACTTATGAAAGACCAAGTTGATTCTTTAAATTCTCTTGGGATAGATAGTGCATATATTAATTCAAGTTTATCTAATATAGAAATTCAAGAAGTATATTTTAGATTGAATACAGGTGATATAAAAATACTTTATGTTGCTCCTGAAAGATTAGAAGGAGTAGAGTTTTTAAATATAATAAAATCTTTAAAAGTAAGTCAAATAGCAGTTGATGAAGCACATTGTGTTTCTCAATGGGGACATGATTTTAGAAGTAGTTATAAAAGAATTTATAATTTTATAGAAGCTCTTCCTAAAAGACCTGTTGTAACTGCATTTACTGCAACAGCTACAAAAGAAGTTAGAGAAGATATATTAGAAAGTCTAAAATTAAGAGATGCTAAAATATTTATATCAGGATTTGATAGAGAAAATTTAAAAATAACTGTTGAAAGAGGAATAAGTAAAAATATATATATTTTAGATTATATAGAGGAGAATAAAGGCGAATCAGGACTTATTTATTGCTCTACTAGAAAAGAAGTTGATAAACTTTGTGATTTACTTAAAGCAAATGGAATAAATGCATTAAGTTATCATGCAGGGCTTTCTGATATGGAGAGAAAGAAAAATCAAGAAGATTTTATTTATGATAAAGTTGATGTTATGATTGCAACTAATGCTTTTGGAATGGGAATAGATAAACCTAATATACGATATGTTATTCATTACAATATGCCTAAGAATATAGAAGGATATTACCAAGAGATAGGTAGAGCAGGAAGAGATGGAGAAAAATCTGAATGTATACTTCTTTTCTCTCCAGGAGATGTTCAAACACAAAAATATATTATAGAAACAGGAACAACTAATCCATTTAGAAAAAGAAATGAACTAGAAAAATTACAAAGTATGATTGATTTAGTTTATTCAAATGGATGTTATAAAAAATATATATTAAATTATTTTGGAGAAGAAAGAGAAGAAGATTGTAATAACTGTAGTAATTGTCTTTTTGATGGAGAACTTATAGATAAAACTATAGATGCCCAAAAAGTAATTTCTTGTGTTTATAGAATGAAGAGACCTTTTGGAATTGGAGTTATAGTAGAAGTTTTAAGAGGTTCAAAAAATAAAAAGCTTATAGAACAAGGATTAGATAAGCTTACTACTTATGGGATAGTTAAAGATTACACAAAAGATGAGCTAAAAGATTTTATAAATACTCTTATATCTCATGGATATATAAATTACGGAGGAGAATTTCCTGTAGTTACTCCAAATAAAAATTCATTAAAAGTAGTTAAGGGAGAAGAAAAAGTATACTTTAAAGAAGCGAGAAAAGTTAAAAAGATTACTACTGATAATGATTTATTTGGTTTATTAAGAGGATTAAGAATGTACTTAGCAGGAGAAGAAGGAATCCCACCATATATGGTATTTGGAGATAATACATTAAAAGAAATGAGCACAAGAATGCCATTAACAAAAGAGCAACTTTTAGATATAAGTGGTGTAGGTGAAAAGAAAGTAGAAAAATATGGTGAAAAGTTTATAGAAAAAATAAAAGAATATGTAGATGAAAAAAATATAAAAGTAGATTTTAAATTTGAAAATGATATAAAATTACCAAAAGCAACAGAGAAAAAGAAAAGAAGAACTACTGAAAAAGAAAAATCTTATGAAATTTCTATAAGAATGCTTAGAGAGGGAAAATCTTTAAAAGAAGTTTCAAAAGAAAGAGGCAGTACAATAGGTACAATTTCAACTCATATTCAAACATTCTTAGGAGAAGGAAAAAATATAGATTTTAATATAAGCTTTGAAGGTTTATTTACAGATGAAGAAGAAAAAGAGATTTTAGAAGCTGGAGAAAAAGTTGGATTTAGTAAGCTTACTCCAATAAAAGAGATTGTGAACAAAGATATTTCATATGATAAAATAAAATTAGTTATTTTAAAAAGAAGTTTAGAATAAATCAATTTAAAAATAAGTTATAATAAAGGTGTTTTAATAAATTAATAGAAAGACTAGAAAGAGGAATTTACGTATGATTAAAGATTCAATGTACAAAGATTATCTAAAAATATTAGAAGAAGAATTAGTTCCAGCAATGGGATGTACAGAACCGATTGCAATAGCATACGCAAGTGCAAAAGCGAGAGAAGTCTTAGGTGAAATGCCAGAAAAAATTGAAGTTTTTTGTAGTGGGAATATTATAAAAAATGCAAAATGTGTTACTGTTCCTAATACAGGAAATCTTATAGGAATAAAAGCAAGTGCAATAATAGGAGTTTTAGCAGGAAAAGCAGATAGAGAATTAGAAGTTATAAATGAAGTTGATGAAGAGAGCATAGAAAAGGCAAAGAAGTTAGTAGAAGGAGACTATTGCAGAGTAAAAGTTTTAGATACTGAAATACAATTACATTTAATTGTAAAAGCATTTAGTGGAAATTCTATTAGCGAAGTTGAAATAAAATATGCTCATAATAATATATCTAGAATAACTAAAGATGGAAAAGACTTAGTCAATGTAGTTGAGGATAAGGATAAATATTTAGGTGTATTTGTAGATAGAAGAATATTAAGTGTTGAAAAAATATATGAATTTGCTAATACAGTTGATTTAGAAGATGTAAAAGAACTTTTAGATAAACAAATAGAATATAATATATCTATTGCAGAAGAAGGGCTTAAAGGTGCATATGGAATAGGTATAGGAAAAGTAATTTTAGAAAGTTATCCAAATACTATTGAAACAAAACTTAAAGCTTATGCAGCTGCTGCATCAGAAGCTAGAATGAGTGGAAGTTCATTGCCTGTTATGACAAACTCAGGGTCAGGAAATCAAGGTATGACTTCTTCAATTCCAGTTATAGTTTATTGTAAAGAAAATGGATTAACAGAAGAGCAATTATATAGAGGTCTTGTTTTTGCAAATCTTATGACAATACATCAGAAAACTGGAATAGGAAGATTATCAGCTTTTTGTGGAGCAGTAAGTGCAGGATGTGCTAGTGGAGCAGCTATAACTTATTTAAAAGGTGGAAGCTTAGAACAAATAAATAAAACTGTAACTAATACTCTTGCTAATATATCAGGAATAGTTTGTGATGGTGCAAAAGCTTCTTGTGCAGCAAAAATAGCAACAAGTCTTGATGCAGCAATGATGAGTCATTATTTAGCAATGGCAAATCAAGCTTATAATCCATTAACAGGAATTCTTAAAGAAGATATAGAAAAAACTATAGGAGCAGTTGGAAGACTTGGAAAAGAAGGTATGAGAGATACTGATAGAGAAATATTAGAGATAATGTTAGAAGATTAAATAAGATAAATTATAAAATAGGACACTGACAAATTAAATTTAGTTAGTGTCTTATTTTTTATAGAGTTTTCATTTCTATAATTTATATATGAATTATAATTTTTGTAATAAATAAAAATGATTAAAGCATTACAATAAAGTAAAATAATGTTAGAGGTGAGTAATATGGAAAGTAAATGGTTAACATGGGCAAAAGAACTTCAAAGTATAGCACAAGCAGGAGAACATTATTCAAAGGATAAATTTGATATTGAAAGATTTAATAGAATAAGGGAAATATCTGTAGAGATATTAAATGAATATACAGATATAGATAATGAAAAAATAAGAGATTTATTTTGTAATGAAAAAGGCTATCAAACTCCAAAAGTAGATGTTCGTGGAGTAGTATTTAAAGATGGAAAAATACTTTTAGTACAAGAACAAATAGATAATAAATGGGCTCTTCCAGGAGGATGGGCAGAATATAATCTTTCCTTAAAAGAAAATGTTGAAAAAGAAATTTTTGAAGAGGCTGGAATTAAGGCAAAAGCAAAATCTATAATTGCAATTCATCAAAATTCTAAGCATTCAGAAAGACCTAGTGCTTATGGAGTTTATAAAGTTTTTATTTTATGTGAGTATATATCAGGAGAATTTATTGAAAATATTGAAACTTTAAAAAGTGGGTATTTCACATTAGAAAATTTACCAGAATTATCTTTAGGAAGAAATAATAGAAGTCAATTAGAAATGTGTTTTAATTGGATTTCAGAAGATAAAAGAGAAACACAATTTGATTAGGAGGAGTTTTTATGTATAATATGCCATTATATAGACCACCAAGTGAAGCTAATAGTCTTATAATTCAAGCTACTTTAGGATGTTCACATAATAAATGTTCATTTTGTAGTATGTATAAAGGAAAAAAGTTTACTATAAAACCACTAGAAAAAATAAAGGAAGAAATTTTAGAATTTAGAAGAATTGATTCTTATGTACAAAGAATATTTATAGCTGATGGAGATGCTCTTATAATTCCTATGAACGACTTAAGAGAATTGCTTAAATTTATAAAAAATACTTTCAAAGAATGTACTAGAGTAACTATGTATGCATCACCAAAATCAATAAGACTTAAAACAATAGATGAACTTATAGAACTTAAAAATTTAGGTCTAGAAATGGTTTATATGGGAATAGAAAGTGGAAATGAAGATATTTTAAAAGATATAAATAAAGGTGCTACAAGAGATGAAATAATTCAAGCTGGTAAAAAAATAAAAGAAAGTGGCATAAAACTTTCTGCAACAATTATTTCCGGAATAGGTGGAAAAGAAAAAACAGATATACATGCAAAAGATACAGGAAGTATTATAAGTATTATAAAACCTGATTATATTGGAGTATTATCTCTTATGGTAGAAAGAAATACCGAGATAGAAGGAAAAGTTAAAAATGGTGAATTAGAAATTTTGAGTAGCTTTGAAATTTTAAAAGAAATAAAAGAGATATTAAAAAATATAAATACAGATGAAAAAATTATTTTTAGAAGTAATCATGCATCTAATTATGTTAGCTTAAAAGGAACTTTGCCAATAGATAAAGGTAGATTAATTGAAGATATAAATTGGTGTATAGAAAATTCTTATATAAAAAATGAAAAGAATAGAAGCTTATAGTTAAACTTTGAGAAATATAATTTTATATTTCTCAAAGTTTTTTTTTTGATTAGAATAAAGTACAAAATTATTGGGAAAAGTATCTTTGTAATAATTATGGCAATATATTCAATATTTAAATTGTGAGGAGGAATAAGCTTTGAGAATTACAATGCGTGAACAAGAAAAATTAATGATTGTTGTTGCGGCTGAGGTAGCAAGAAGAAGAATGAAAAAAGGTCTTAAGCTAAATTATCCTGAATCAGTAGCACTAATCACAGATGAAATAATGGAAGGTGCTAGAGAAGGAAGAAGTGTTACAGATTTAATGGACGAAGGAAGAAAAATCTTAACAAGAGATCAAGTAATGGAAGGAATTCCAGAAATGATACATACAGTTCAAGTAGAAGTAACTTTCCCTGATGGAACTAAATTAGTTACTGTACATGATCCAATTCAATAATATAAGGAGGGTAAATTATGGTACCAGGAGAAGTAATTTTAGGTGAAGGAACTATAAAATATAATGAAGGAAAAGAGGCTATTCAATTAAAAGTTACAAATACTGCGGATAGACCAATACAAGTAGGTTCACATTTTCACTTTTTTGAAGTTAATAATGGATTAAAATTTGATAGAGAAAAATCTTATGGAAAGAGATTAGATATACCAGCTGGAACAGCAGTTAGATTTGAACCAGGTGATGAAAAAGAAGTTAATTTAATTGATATAGCAGGTGTTAGAAGAGTATATGGATTGAATAATAGAGTAGACGGATATTTAGATGAAGGGAGAAGAAAATAATGAGCTTTGAATTAGATAGAAAGCGTTATTCAGATTTATTTGGACCAACAGCTGGAGATAAAATAAGATTAGGAGATACAGATCTTTTTATAGAAATAGAAAAAGACTTAACTGTTTATGGAGATGAATGTAAGTTCGGTGGAGGAAAATCTCTAAGAGAAGGAATGGGAGAAAACTCTATTGAAACTAGAAAAAATCCTAAAGTAGTTGACTTAATAATTACAGGAGTTACAATTCTTGACTACACAGGAATTTATAAAGCTGATATAGGAATTAAAGATGGAAAAATATTAGCTATAGGAAAAGGTGGAAACCCATTAGGAATGGATGATGTAGATTTTATAGTTGGAGTTAGTACTGAAGCTTTAGCAGGAGAAGGATTAATCTTAACTGCTGGTGGAATTGATACACACGTACACTATATTAGCCCAGATTTAGTTAGAGTAGCATTAGAAGGTGGAATAACTACTGTAGTTGGTGGTGGAACTGGTCCAAATGATGGAACAAATGCTACAACTTGTACTCCAGGAGCTTGGAATATAGAAAGAATGATAGAATCTGCTGAAGCTTTACCAATAAATATTGGATTCTTAGGAAAAGGTAGTGGAGCTAATGTAGAAGTTAATGGAGAACAAATCGAAGCAGGAGCTTGTGGTTTAAAAGTTCACGAAGACTGGGGAGCTACAAAATCAGCAATAGATTATTCACTTAGAGCTGCTGATAAATATGATGTTCAAGTTTCAATCCACACTGATACTTTAAATGAAGCTGGATTTGTTGAGGATACTATTGATTCTATCCAAGGAAGAGTTATTCACA
>NZ_LTAY01000016.1 GCF_002050515.1 Clostridium thermobutyricum DSM 4928
TTATGTTTTGAATATTTGAAACATCAGTTGAATTTATAACTATAGATTGAGTGTTTTCATTTAATTTATAACCTTGTGGTGCTTTAGTTTCTTTAATTGTGTAAGTTCCCCATTGTAAATTATCTAAACTTGCAACTCCATCTTTGTTTGTTGTCACAATTTTATTAAAACCATTTGATCCTGTTACATCAAATTCTGCACCTTCAAGTTTTACTCCATTCTTTCCTGTTTTAGTTATATTTAACTTACCTAAAACTTGAGTATCATTAAATGTTAAATATTGTATTTGACCAACACTTGCATTTGTTACTTGAACAGTTTGAACTTCATTATTTAAGTTATATCCTTCTGGAGCTTTAGTTTCTTGAACTTTATAAGTTCCCCATTGTAAATTTTCTAAACTTGCAACTCCATCTTTATCTGTTGTTACAATTTTATTAAATCCATTTGGTCCTATAACTTTAAATTCTGCTCCAGATAATCTAGACCCATTTACTCCAGTTTTAAATATACTTAACTGACCTAAAATTTGTGAATCATTAAATACTAAACTTTGTAATTGTGAAACATCTTCTGAATTAATCTTTATACTTTCAACCTCATTACTTAGTTTATATCCAATTGGTGCTTTAGTTTCTTGTACTTTATAAGTTCCCCATTGT
>NZ_LTAY01000017.1 GCF_002050515.1 Clostridium thermobutyricum DSM 4928
CTCATTCGGAAATCTTCGGATCTCTGGCTATGTGCGCCTACCCGAAGCTTATCGCAGCTTATCACGTCCTTCATCGGCTCCTGATGCCAAGGCATTCACCATACGCCCTTTGTAGCTTGACCTATTAATTAGTCATGTTTCAGATTTTACAATCTTGAATTAGTCACAAAGAATAGTATTTAAAATACATTTTCTTGGCTTTGTTGTATCAACAATTTATTTCAATGTGCAATTTTCAAAGAACAAAAGAGAAACTATGGTTTCTCAAAATTGAACAGGATATAAACAACCGAAACCTTCTTTTAAACAAGAAATTCGTCTTTTCCGAATTTTTTATTTACTAGTCAAACTTCTTGTTTGCTAGATTTCTCCATAGAAAGGAGGTGATCCAGCCGCAGGTTCTCCTACGGCTACCTTGTTACGACTTCACCCCAATCGCTGACCCTACCTTAGGTCGCTGCCTCCTTGCGGTTAGCTCACGAACTTTGGGTATTGCCAACTCTCATGGTGTGACGGGCGGTGTGTACAAGGCCCGGGAACGTATTCACCGCGACATGCTGATTCGCGATTACTAGTAACTCCAGCTTCATGTAGGCGAGTTTCAGCCTACAATCCGAACTGAGACCGGTTTTAAAGTTTTGCTCCACCTC
>NZ_LTAY01000018.1 GCF_002050515.1 Clostridium thermobutyricum DSM 4928
GCCTACATGAAGCTGGAGTTACTAGTAATCGCGAATCAGCATGTCGCGGTGAATACGTTCCCGGGCCTTGTACACACCGCCCGTCACACCATGAGAGTTGGCAATACCCAAAGTTCGTGAGCTAACCGCAAGGAGGCAGCGACCTAAGGTAGGGTCAGCGATTGGGGTGAAGTCGTAACAAGGTAGCCGTAGGAGAACCTGCGGCTGGATCACCTCCTTTCTATGGAGAAATCTAGCAAACAAGAAGTTTGACTAGTAAATAAAAAATTCGGAAAAGACGAATTTCTTGTTTAAAAGAAGGTTTCGGTTGTTTATATCCTGTTCAATTTTGAGAAACCATAGTTTCTCTTTTGTTCTTTGAAAATTGCACATTGAAATAAATTGTTGATACAACAAAGCCAAGAAAATGTATTTTAAATACTATTCTTTGTGACTAATTCAAGATTGTAAAATCTGAAACATGACTAATTAATAGGTCAAGCTACAAAGGGCGTATGGTGAATGCCTTGGCATCAGGAGCCGATGAAGGACGTGATAAGCTGCGATAAGCTTCGGGTAGGCGCACATAGCCAGAGATCCGAAGATTTCCGAATGAG
>NZ_LTAY01000019.1 GCF_002050515.1 Clostridium thermobutyricum DSM 4928
GAAAACAAACTATAGCTGCTGAAGATATTCTTCATGATATGGGAATATTCAGTATGATGAGTTCAGATACAATGGCTATGGGAAGAATTGGTGAAGTTGTAACTAGAACTTGGCAAACAGCTAGTAAGATGAAAGTTCAAAGAGGGGTTATGGAAGGTGACAAAGAAAATTCTGATAACAACAGAGTTAAGAGATATGTTGCTAAATATACAATAAACCCTGCTATAGCTCAAGGAATAAGTGAGTATGTAGGATCTGTTGAGGTTGGTAAAGTTGCAGACTTAGTTCTTTATGAACCAGCATTCTTTGGAGTTAAACCTAAAATGGTTATCAAAGGTGGAATGATTAATAACTCAATCATGGGAGAAGCAAATGCTTCAATTCCAACTTGTCAACCAGAACTTCCAAGATCAATGTTTGGAGCTTATGGAAAAGCAATGTCAAACACTTGTATAACATTCGTTTCTCAATATGCTTATGAACATGGAATCAAAGAAAAATTAGGATTACAAAAAGAAGTATTACCTGTTAAAGGAATAAGAAACTTAACTAAAGAAGATATGAAACTTAATGGAGAAATGCCTAAGTTAGAAGTTGATCCACAAACATATGACGTAAAAGTTGATGGTGAATTAATCACTTGTGAACCAGCAGATAAATTACCTTTAGCTCAAAGATACTTCTTATTCTAAGAGAGGAGAAGAAAAGCAATGATTTTTGAAAGAGTATTAGGAAATGTAGAAAATACTAATGTAGATGGATGCCACGTGGAAAAGGTATATCTAAATAATGAAGAAATGCTAAAAAGAATAATTAGAGTTACTTCAGATCACGGAAATGATTATGGAATTTCACTTTCACAAGGTGAAAAACTTAGAGATGGAGATATTCTAATGAATGATGGATACAATGTAGTTGTTGTAAAATTTAATTCAGAAGATGTTTTAGTAATAAAACCAAAAGATATGAATCAAATGGGAAAAATAGCTCACTATATTGGAAACAAACATTTACCTGCTCAATTTATGGATGGAGAAATGATAATCCAATATGACTATGTTGTTGAAGAAGATCTTAGATTAAGAGGAATAGATTTCTCAAGAGAAAATAAAGAATTAAAAGAGGCATTTAAGCATGTTGACTTCGCACACAAACACTAATTTAAAAGTGTTGCAGATAATGCAACTTTGTGATTCTAACTTCCCAATAGGATCATTCAATCATTCTTATGGAATGGAAACTTATCTTAGAGACAATAGAATTAAAAATACTGAAACTTTTAGATACTGGATAACAGCATTTTTTAAGAATCAGTTTATGTATAGTGATGGTCTTTCAATTAAGTTTTTATATGAATACTTAAAAAAGAAAGATACTAAAAAAATATTAGAATTAGATAGAAAAATAACAGTTCAATGTATGGCATATGAAACAAGAAATGGAAACAAGCTTGTTGCTAAGAGAATGTTAAGTTTATTTTTAGATCTATATGATTCTAATTTATTAAAAAAATATTCTGAGAAAATCAATAAAGGAAAAGCTTTTGGTCATCCAGCATTAGTATTTGGAATGCTTATGTATGAGCTAGAAATAAAGTGTGAGGATGCTATACAGTACTATATGTATAGCACTGCCTCAACTTTAATACAAAATGCAGTTAGAACAATACCTTTAGGACAAAAGGATGGGCAAATACTTTTAAAAGAATGCTCAGAAAGCTTTGATAATCTTACAAAAATTATTAATGAATTAGATGAAGACATGTTTGGGGCTAACGTTCCAGGTATTGAATTAGCTCAAATACAACATGAAACATTAATATTTAGATTATTTATGTCATAAAAAAGAAAGGTAGTGATTTTATGAAACCAGTTGTTATAGGTGTAGGAGGACCAGTTGGAAGTGGAAAAACACTTTTAATTGAGAGACTAACTAGACAAATGAGTAAAGAGTATGAATGTGCAGTAATAACTAATGACATTTATACAAAAGAAGATGCTAAATTTATGGTAAAAAATTCTGTATTACCAGAAGATAGAGTAATAGGAGTTGAAACAGGAGGATGTCCTCATACTGCTATTAGAGAAGATGCTTCAATGAACTTTGCTGCAATTGAAGAATTAAAAAATAAATTCAAAGATTTAGAAATAATATTCTTAGAAAGCGGTGGAGATAACTTAGCAGCTACTTTCAGCCCAGACTTAGTAGATTTTTCATTTTACATAATAGACGTAGCTCAAGGAGAAAAAATTCCTAGAAAAGCTGGTCAAGGAATGATAAAAAGTGACTTATTCATAATAAATAAAATAGATTTAGCACCATATGTTGGAGCAGATTTAGAAGTAATGAAACAAGATACATTACACTTCAGAAAAGAAAATACTTTCATGTTTACAAACTTAAAAACTGATGACGGATTAAATTCAGTTATTGATTGGATAAAAAGAAACTGCCTTTTAGAAGGAATGTAGTCTTATGAAGTCAATAGATACAAAACATGAAAATAAGGAAAATTATGATGCTTATATTGATTTAGTTTTAGCTAAGAGCGGAAATAAGACAATAACAACTACAAGAGCTTATGATGGAGTAATGAGAGTTTCACCAACACTTCATTTAGATAGAGAAGAAATATCAACTTATTTCTTAATTCAAATAGGTGGAGGATATGTTGAAGGTGAGAAATTCTTAAACAATATAGAAGTTAAAGAAAATGCTAGAGCTATAGTTACAACTCAAGCATCAGCTAAAATCTATAAATGTGAAAATAAGCTTGAAACATATCAAAAAACTAATATAAAACTAGATAAAAATAGTATATTAGAATTTGTAACTGATCCTGTTATTCTTTATAAAGATGCAAAATATAAGCAAGAAAATAATATATATATGGATGAAACTTCAACATTCATTTATACAGATGGTATAACTTCTGGATGGTCTCCAGATGGACAAGATTTTAAATATGATAGAGCAAAGTTACAGACTAATTTATATTACAATGGAGAACTTGTTTTATTAGATAATCTAGTTATGGAGCCAGCTAAATATGATATAAGTCATATTGGATATTTAGAAGGATATTTAAATTTTGGAACTCTATTAGTAGTAGACAAAAAGATTGATAAGAAATTTATAGAAGAAATGAGAAAAGAATTAGAAAATGTTGATCTTGATGTTAACTTTGGAGTTTCTTCATTAGAAGTTAATGGATTTATTCTTAGAGTTATTGGAAATATGACTCAGGATATAGAAAAAGTTATTAGTATTTGTCATGACTATGTGAGAAAAGAATTATTTAATTCAATTCCACTAGTTATAAGAAAATATTAGTTAAATTAAAGGTTATTATAATAACCTTTAATTTAGAAATTATATTTGGATTTTAAAATTTAATATTTAAGGAGGAATTATTATGTTAGGAGCAGTCCTTTTATACGTAGGATTCGTTTTAATGATAAATGGTATAGGTACTTTAACAAAAATACCACCAAAATCAACAGCAGTAATGAATATATTCACAGGAGCATTATCAATAGTTATGAACTTTGGTTCATTACTTATTGCACAAGCTCAAGGTGGAACTAATATGTCAGCATTCTATGCAGATGGAACAGGATTATTATTTGGATTTACATATTTATTTGTAGGAATTAATTCAATCTTTGACCTTGATAATAGAACATTTGCATGGTATTCATTATTTGTTGCAATTACTACTATTCCAGCTGGAGTAATTCAATGGAGAGAAGGCGGAATTTGGAACATTCTTATGGCTATTATTTGGTGGGCATGGGGAGTCCTATGGGTTACAGCACCAATAGAAACACTTTGGGGTAAAAAGCTTGGTAAATTTACACCTTGGTTAAGTATCATTGAAGGTATATTTACTGCTTGGGTTCCAGGATTCTTAATCTTAATAAGCGTTTGGAAATAAAATTTTAAAAATTAAATTACCATATCAATTGATATGGCAATTTAATTTTTTATATATGGTTATTAAGGCTTGGTAAAGATGTAATGCTAATTAACTATAAACATATAAAAAAATAAACTTAAAAATTATAGAATATAGAAGAAAGGGATGATTTTTTTGTTTAACGAAATTATACATAGTAATGAAACATTTATGATTATTTCTACTATATTAGTATTTCTAATGACTCCTGGATTAGCATTTTTCTATGGAGGATTAGTAGAAAAGAAAAATTCGCTTACAATAATGTTACAAATCTTCTTAGCTATAGGAGTTGTAGGACTTTTATGGATATTTGGAGGATTTAGTTTAGTATTTGGTAAAGATATACACGGAATTATAGGTAATCCACTTCAATATTTTGGATTTAAAAATATAACTTTTAATGTAAATGCACAATATGGTTCAACTATACCATTTTTATTATTCTTTATGTATCAATTAATGTTTGCTATAATAACTCTACCATTAATGACTGGAGCTATGGCAAATAGAATGAAAATTGGAGGATGGGTAATCTTCCTTATAGTATGGATGATATTAGTTTACTTCCCAGTTGCACACTGGGTATGGGGTGGCGGATTCTTAGCTAAAATGGGATTCGTAGATTTTGCTGGAGGAACAGTAATCCATGCTACAGCAGGATTCTCAGGACTTGCTGCAATTTTTATTCTTGGAAAAAGAAAAGTTGTTTCAGGAAAAGCACCTTTTAATTTAGGACTAGTAGCAATTGGTACAGCTTTATTATTATTTGGTTGGTTTGGATTTAACTCAGGTGGAGTTTTAGCAGCTAATGGATTGGCTTCTATAGCATTCACAAATACTGGTGTTGCAGCAATAACTTCTATGATTGTTTGGACAATAATAGTTTATATAGAAACTAAAAAATTCTCTTTATTAGAATTATTTGTTGGAGCAGTAGCAGGATTAGCTACAATAACTCCTGCTTCAGGATATGTAACTCCTGATTCAGCAGTTATTATTGGAGCAGTAGCAGCTATATTCTGTTTTGCTTGTGTAAAATTTGCAAAGAAAATGCAATGGGATGACGCATTAGATGTATGGGGAACTCATGGTATGGGAGGAGTTCTAGGAACTCTTGCTGTTGGTGTATTAGCAAATAGCTTAGTTAATGGAGTACATGCAAGCGTACATCAATTCCTTATCCAATTATTTGGTGTAGTACTTGTTTCAGTTTATGCTTTTGTTGTAAGTTTCATAGTTATAAAAATAATGGACAAAGTATTAGACATAAGAACAACTGAAGAACAACAAAGAATAGGATTAGACAAAACTTTACTTGGTGAAGAGTATAGTATAGATGATTAATAAGAAACCCTCAATGAATATATATTCATTGAGGGTTTTTATATTTAATAAATAAATTAATTAAATATATATTCTTATTATTTAGGAATGTATTATTTATAATATAGTTTTAAATTTATCTGAACACTTTGATGGAGTAAATTGAATTATTTCAAATTCAGCTAAATCTTTCCTAAAGAACACATCTTCTTTTATTATTTCCATAACATCTTCTTTATTTTCTTTATTACAAAGTATAATTCCACCATTTCTAGGTGTTTTTCTTCCAGAGCATAAAAAATTATTTTCTTTAAAATTTTTATCTAAATATTTTATATGCTCTTCTAAATTTTCATCAATTATATCCAAATTTACTTTATAAGTTAAGTTTATAATAAACATACTTGTAAACCTCCTAAAAATATATTATCATTATATAGTGACCACGGTCACTATAATATACTTTTTATAAATAAATGTCAAGCAAGCTTATTAAAGGGAGAATTAAGATGGAATCTATATCTAGAAAAAGACAAGGTGAATTAACTAAAGAAAAGATTTTTAAAAATGCCGTTAGATTAATTAAAGAAAAAGGATATAACGATGTAACTGTAAGTGAAATTTGTAAAGAATCTGGAGTTTCTAAAGGTGGGTTTTATGTTCATTATAAATCTAAAGAAGATATTGTAAGAGAAAGTTATTATAGTAATATGAATGATTATATTAATGATAGATTTTCAAAATTAAATAAAAAAACTTTATCTATTAAAGATAAAATAAAAATATTTTTAAATTTAGAATTAGAATTTGCCGAATATATAGGATATGAATTAACATGTTTATCTTATGTTATGAATTTAAATGAATGCACAAAAGGTGAAAGCAAACATTTTGAAAAAAGAGAGTTTTCATCTATATTAAAAGAGTGTATTTTAGAGGCTAAAGAGCAAGATATGCTTAAAGAGGACTTAAGTATTGATGAAGCATTTTTATTTATTGAGAGCGGAATTAGAGGGTTTATGGCGTCTTGGTGTTTTTCTAATAATAAATTTAATATTTCTTTATTAGGTAAAAAATATATAGATACAATTATTGAAAGCATTTTAATATAAATTATAATTTCAAATAATATGGAAAAATTTATATAATATTTGCAAATCTTCATTTAATATTATATAATAATTATTATTAAGAGAGATTAGGAGAGAAAGTTATGGAAAACAAAATATTAGAAATTGGAAATATGGCACCTGAGTTTAAAGCTATGGGTTCAGATGAAAAAGATCACAAATTAAGTGATTATAGAGGGAAAAGAGTTATACTTTATTTTTATCCAAAGGATAATACTCCAGGATGTTCTTTAGAGGCTCAAGATTTTAAAAAATATAATGAGCAATTTATAGATAAGAATACAGTGATAATAGGAGTAAGTAGAGACTCATTGAAATCACATAATAAATTTATAGAGAAATATGAATTACCTTTTCTTTTAATATCTGATGAAAGTGAAGAAGTATGTAATCTTTATGGAGTTATGAAAGAAAAAAATATGTTCGGAAAAAAAGTTTTTGGAATAGAAAGAAGCACTTTTATAATTGATGAAGAAGGAAAGATAGTAGATATTTATAGAAAAGTAAAAGTAAAAGGACACGTAGAAGAATTATTAAATAAATAATAAAAAAAAGACTTATGAAAGGATAGTTTCTAATTAGCCTTTCATAGGTCTTTTTATGTAACTTAAACTTTATATAACTGCAAATATCGCCATTCCAATTGAGAAAATAATTGGAGCTAATATAACAGTTATTATACCATTAACACCAATTGCAAGAGAACTCATAGCACCTTCAGTTTCACCAATTTCTAATGCTTTTGTTGTACCAACAGCATGTGATGAAGTACCAAGACAAAGTCCAACAGCAATTTTGTTTTTAATTCTAAATATTTTTGTGATAAAAGGTTGAATTATAGCACCTATAATACCAGTTGTAATAACAGCAAGAACAGTTACAGGAACTAAACCGTGAAGCTCTGCAGTTACTGATATTGCTATAGGAGTAGTTACTGATTTAGCCATTAATGAGGCAATCATTTTTTTATCTAATCCTACAAAGTGTGAAAGTAATAATATTGATATTATTCCTCCGCCGCTTCCACAAATAATTCCAACAAATATTGGAATAGCATTTTCCTTTAATCTATCAATTTGCTTATATAAAGGAACTGCTAATACCACAGTCGATGGTGCTAAAAATAGATTTATAAATCTTGCTCCATCATTATAAGTTTTAAAACTTATATGGAATACTAATAAAAATCCTATTACTAAAATTATGGCAATTAGCAAAGGATTAAATATTGGTAAATTTGTTTTTCTATATAATAAAACACCGATCTCATATGCTATAAGTGATATAACAATACCAAATAAAGCATTATTTATAATGACATTTGAGATAGTTGACATTTTTTACACTCCTTTTTAGTATGCCTATTTAATTTCTTTTAAATTGTTTTGTTTTTTCTTGTCCATTTTATTTGCAATAGCTTGAACTACTAATCCAGTGATTGTCATTGTTATAGCAGTAGTTACTAAACAAACTATTAGTATCTGAACAATATTAGCTTTTATTAAACCGAAAGAGTTCATTACGGCAACTCCTGCTGGTAAAAAGAAAAAAGCTAAATGGTCTAGGAAGAAATTACTTATTGTATTTATTTGCTCAAGTTTTATTATCTTTAAGCAAAGGGCTATAAATAATAAAATCATTGCAATTATATTCCCAGGGATAGGTACATGGGTTACAGCAGTAATTACTTCACCAATAATATATAATATTAAAATTATTAATGCTTCTCTAAATAGTTTCACTTGCTGTTCCTCCTTTACTATAATTTCATTAATACTGTATCACTTAAAGTTAACTAAGTAAATAAACTAAAAATGACAATAATAAAAGATTACATCATGAAAACGATGTAATCTTTTTATAGAAACTCTGAAAACCCTCATATCTAGAGGGTTATAGAGAAAAAGAGTTAAGAAAAATAATTTACTTTTTGTTCACAAAATATGCTTCTAAAATGCTAATTCCTTTATACATAAGAAAAGCGATAATTGACAAAATGACAATGCTCATCATTACCATGTCTAATTGTGATATTTGACCACCATAAACTATTAAGAAACCTAGTCCTTCTCTAGCTACTAAAAATTCTCCCATTATAACACCAACCCAAGATAATCCAAGATTTATTTTTAATGTTGATATTAGTACAGGAACAGAAGCTGGTAATATTAAATATCTTATTATTTGAAGTTTAGAAGCTTGAAATGTCTTCATTAAAAGAAGTTTTTCAGGGTCTATTTCATTAAATCCTGTTAATATGCTTAAAATTGTAGTTACTATGGATATTAATAATGCCATAGCAATTATTGCTGAAGTTCCATTACCAATCCAAAATAAAATAATAGGAGCTAGTGCAACTTTAGGCAATGCATTTAAAACAACTAGATATGGGTCTAATACTTTTGATACTTTAGGAAACCACCAAAGTAATATAGCTACTAAAGTTCCTATTAAAGTACCTAATAGAAAGCCTAAAATAGTCTCATATAAAGTTATTCCTATATGAGTTAATAATGTTCCATCTCTAAGAAATTCTAAGAATGAATTGACCATTCTAGTAGGTGAAGAGGTAAGGAAAGGATCTATGATATTTAGTCTGGCAAAGAGTTCCCAAAATAAAATAATTAGAACTAAAATTAAGCATCTAAAAAATGTTATTTTTCTTTTTCTTTTTTTAATATTTTGTAAATAAAGTGTATGCTCATTGCTCATAATTTAATCCTCCATTTCAGTCCAAATATGATTGAAGTAATTCTTAAATTCAGATGAGCTTCTTCTTTGGAAAGGTGTAAGTGATTTCTCAAAAGAAATATCTATAATTTCTTTAATAAAAGCAGGTCTTTTACTTAGTAATATAATCTTGTCAGAAGTTGAAATGGCTTCACTTATATCATGAGTAACCATAACGGCTGTTTTTCCTTCAGATTTTATTATTTCGTGAATGTCATTACAAACATTTAGCCTAGTTTGATAATCAAGAGCTGAAAAAGGTTCATCTAAGAAAAGAATGCTAGGTTTTAAAGCTAGAGTTCTAATTAAAGCTACTCTTTGCCTCATACCTCCAGAAATTTCAGATGGTTTATGATCTTTAAATTTTTCTAAATCATATTTTTTTATTAAGCTCTCTACATAAGATATATTTTCATCATTTAATACTCCTTTAATTTTTAAACCTAAAGTGATATTGTTAAATACTGATGTCCAAGGAAATAAATGATCCTTTTGAAACATATAGCCAATCTTATCTAAATTATTTTTTAAAGGACTATCATTAAATAGTATAGAGCCTTCAGATGGAACTAAAAGTCCACTCATTATATTTAATAATGTAGACTTTCCACATCCAGAAGGACCTAATATACATATATAATCTCCTTCATCTACAGTAAAACTAATATTTTTGATTGCCTCTATTTCGCCTTTTTCTGAATGATATCGCATTTTTATATTATCTATTTTTAATAAACTCATGTAAAACTCCGTTATTAATTAGTTTTTACATTTTCAGCAAAAGTATTATCAACGATATCAGAGAAAGCAGGTGTCTTTTTAATTAGGCTACTATCATAAGATTTTATTACATCTATAAGATTATTTAATCCTTCTTCACTTACTTTAGGATCTTTAGCTAAAGCATCAATTTTCTTATAGTTATCTATAACATTTATCATTATATCCATATCAGTACCAGGGAAAAATGAGATTATAGATTCAGCTATTTCTTTAGATGAATGAGAATGGAACCATTCTTGTCCTTTAGCTATAGCATTAGTAAATTTTTGAATTGTTTCTGGGTTATTTTCCATATAAGATTTAGAGGCAAAAAAGCAAGTATAAGTCATATTTCCTGCAGATTCACCAATTGAAGCCACTATTTTAGCATTTCCTTCTTTTTCAAGCATAGAAGCAGTTGGTTCAAAAAGTGCAACATAATCTCCAGTACCAGATTTAAAAGCACTTGCAGTAGCAGTAAAATCTAGATTTGTAAGTAACTTAACATCTGATTTAGGATTAATATTATTTTTTCTCATAACATATTCAAGAGCCATTTCAGGAACACCACCAGGTCTTCCACCAATTATTTCTTTTCCTTTTATATCAGACCATTTAAAATCTTTATCATTTCTTCCAACTAGAAATGATCCATCTTTTTGAGTAAGTTGTGCAAATAGAACAGGTAAATCTTCACGACCTTGATTATAAATATAAATTATTTGTTCAGGTCCGCAAAAACCAATATCAGCATTTTTAGAAAGGACATTTTGCATTACTTTATCAGCACCTTGTCCAGTAGAAAGATATATATCTAATCCTTCTTCTTCAAAGAATCCCTCATTTATAGCTATATACATAGGTGAATAAAAAACAGAACGAACAACTTCATTTAATCTAACTGTTTCTTTAGAAGAAGTTTTATCATTAGAACAACCACCTATAAAAACTATAGATATTATTAAAACTAATAGAGTAGATAAAATTTTTATTTTCTTTTTCATATTACATATCCTTATTATAATAATTAATTTTAATTTATGATATGACATCAAATGACAAAATGTTAAAATAAAAAAATTAGATATGCATTAATTTATGCATATCTAATTTATTATTTAGATTCAGATAATTCTTTATTTTTTTCTTTTATAGTTTTACTTAAATGTTGCATTCCAATAGATATTATAATGCAAATTAATACTACAGTTACACAGGATAACATACAGCTAAATAAAGTATTAAAATTAAGATATGGTAACATAGTATTAGCTACAGTTCCATGAAATAAATACATATAAAGAGACATTTTACCTAGTGAGGAAAGTGAAGTTCTTTTTTGTGGTATTATTGAAATTAAAAATCCACCTATTAAAAAGGCACCAATGTAGTGGAATGCTCTACAGAATAAAGGAAAAAGTCCTAAATCAATAAAATGCTCATAATTTGTATATTCAAATAGTAAATCTACAGGAATATAGTTTTGTAAAAAATAAAGTATAATCAATATGGTAATAGATCCAATTAATAAATAATTTCTATATTTTTTTATAGTTTCTATATATTCACGCTTGAACATCATACCAGCTATAAAAAATGGAAGAAAGAAAAATGTTCTAGAAAAGCTTCCATTACTTCCTACACTAGTATCAAAACCTATTATAAGTGAAAATATTATTGAACCTATAAGCCACAATTTTTCATTTTTTATATAATCAGAAATTATATACCATGCAGTTAAAGATAATAAATACCAGAATGTCCATTGTGTTGCAAGTAAAGTAAAATCTAATTCTCCGTGAAGTATATAATTGTAATATGCTACATAAAGGATTTGAGCTAGTACATATATAGTAAATATGTGTTTAACTTTTTGAACTGTTGTTCGCTTACTTCTTTTTGAAAAATATCCTGAAACAAAAGTAAATACAGGCATATGAAACATATATAAAAATAATATAAAATAATGTACATTTACATTAGTAGGAGAGGCTAATTCTAAAGTGTTACCTACTATGACAGCTATAATAAGAAAACCTTTTAAAGTGTCAAAGAAATAGTCTCTTTTGTTAATAGAAATTTCCAATATAAACCCTCCTTGTTAAAAAAGTTCATAAAAACTTAATTTATTGTTAAATTATATAATAAAAATAATTAATGTACAAACCTAATATTGGAAAATATATCGAAAGAAGTTTCCTATAAAATATGATATTATATATAAAAGAAAAATATTACGAGGTGATAAAATGATAAAAGCTGTTTTATTTGATTTAGATGGGACACTTTTAGATACAAATGAATTAGTATATAGAAGTTTTAATTATATTTTTAATGAAAAACTAAATTTAAATTTTGATAAAAATAAAATAGGAGAGAATTATGGGAGACCTTTAGAGGAATCTTTTTCTAAAATAACAGAAAATAAAGAAGAAATAGAAAGTCTTATTAAAGAGTATCGTAAATATAATTTAGAAATTCATGATGATCTTTGTAGACCTTTTATAGGAACAGAAATACTTTTAAATTTTTTAAAAGATAATGGAATAAAAATAGGTATAGTAACTTCTAAGAAAGAGGATGTAGCAAAGAGAGGTTTAGAAATATCTAATCTTATGAAGTATATAGATATTTTCGTAAGTCCAGAGCACACTAAAAAGCATAAACCAGATGGAGAACCTGTTATTTATGCTTTAGAAAAATTAGGAGTAAAAAGAGAAGATGCAATAATGGTAGGTGATAGTCCTTATGATTTATTAAGTGGTAAAAATGCTGGAGTTAAAACTTGTGGAGTAAATTATACAATGATAGATATAAATGAACTTAAAAAAGTAAATCCAGATTATTTTATTGATAATCCAACAGATTTAATAAAAATTATTGAAAAGGAAGAGTTTTAATGAACATTCAGATATTTGGAAGAAAAAAATGCTTTGATACAAAAAAGGTTGAAAGATATTTTAAAGAGAGAAGAATAAAATATTCATTAATTGATTTAGATGAAAAAGGAATATCAAAAGGTGAATTAAATAATATTAAAAGATGTATAAATATAAATGATTTAATTAATACAAATGCAAAGGACTATAAAAAATCTAATTTAGATAAAATAAGAGCAGTTGAAATGAAAGAAGAAATACTTCTTAAAAATCCAAAACTTATAAAATCTCCTATAGTTAGAAATGGGAAAGATTCTGTTTTAGGATATAATGTAGATAAGTTTAAAGAATGGGAGTCAAGTAATGAGTAAAAGAAAATTTAAGGGAAGTGTAGTTTTAAACCCAGTACCAGTTGTTATTATTTCAACTAAAAATAAAGAGGGAAAGGAAAATGTTTTTACAGTTGCTTGGACTGGAACAGTATGTACAAAGCCTCCAATGTTATCAATATCAGTAAGACCTAGTAGATTATCTTATGAATATATAAAAGAAACTATGAGTTTTGTTGTTAATATACCAAGTTCAGATATGGTTAAGAAAGTTGATTATTGTGGAGTTAGAAGTGGAAGAACAAATGATAAGATAAAAGAAATGGGATTTACTATGATACCTTGTGATGATATCGAAGGAAGTTATATAAATGAATGCCCTATATCAATTGAATGTAAAGTGAAGAGTATAGTTCCTTTAGGTACTCATGATATGATAATTGCTGATGTATTAAGTTCTCATATAGATGAAAGCCTTATGGATGAAAAAGGTAAAATACACTTTGAAAAAGGTGATTTAATTACATATTGTCATGGAGAATATTATAAAATGCCTCAAAATTCAATTGGGAAGTTTGGATATTCTGTTATGAAGAAAAAAACTCTAAAAATTAAAAATCAAGAAAAGAAATCTAAAGGTGAATTAAAAGAAAAAGATAATAAAAAAGATTTAAAGAAAAAATATAAAGATGAAAAAAATAGTAAGAAAAAGATTAATAACTTAAAAAATAAAAGTAAAAATTCTAGCATTTCAAAAAAGAATTCAAAGAAAAAAAGAAAAATAAAATAAGCAGCATTTTGCTGCTTATTTTAATATCTTCTTCTATAATTTGAATAAGAAGAATAACGGCTTCTTCTTGAACGTCTCTTATTTATTGTTCTAATAATAAATAAAATTATTAAAACTATTAAAGCTATACCTACAAGTACTCCTAAGTAAACAAATATGTTAGCTTTAATTAAATCAAATTTAGATATACCAATTGACCCTTTAACTGTTGTTTTATATTGACCAGAAACAAGAGTTAAATCTAAACTATCTTTTGAAGATGCCTTCCAAGCACTGTCCCCGTTGCTATTGAAAGTTATGTCAGTATGGTTTTTGTTAAATGTATTATTATACATCATAACATCTTGGTCTACAGTAACTGGTGCAGTTATTTCTTTAGTAGGACCAAAGAATCCAAAAAGTTTATACTTTAAAGTTACATCTTTAATAGATTGTCCGGACTTAATAAATACTTCAGGCTTTGCAGAATAACTATAGTTCATCATAGCTTCCATATCTTTGTATCTATTATCTGGGGTATGCATATCATTAGAGAATAATATTATCCCTAAAATTTCTCTACCATCTCTATTGTAAACACTAGCTAAACAGTTTCCAGCATCATTAGTTGTACCAGTTTTTCCAGCAATATTCCCATCTTTTCCAAGAAGTTCATTTCTGTTAACTAAATCAACTCTTTTGCCATTAATCATTATGCTAGAATTTTTTGTTTCCATAGTTTCCTTTACCCATGGATTGGCAAATGCCGCTTTTAAAAGAATTGCTAAATCGTATGCTGTAGTATAATGGTCAGTATCTTGAAGACCATTAGCAGTTACGAAATGTGTATCTTTCATACCTAATTTCTTAGCTTCTTCATTCATCATATTAGCAAAGTTTTTAGAATTTCCCCCAACATAATCAGCTATCATATATGCTGCATCGTTTGCAGAAAACATAAGTAATGCTTTCATAACATCCTCACCAGACATTTTTTGACCAACAGGAATACTAACTCCAGGCCAATTTGAATGTAATGAGTAAGGTGGTTGAATTGAAGCTTCTTTAGTAAAAGTAATTTCATCTGTTTTATTAGCATGTTCTGCAAAAAGTAATGCAGTCATAAGCTTAGTTAAGCTTGCAGGATAAGCTTTTGCATCAGCATTTTTTGAATAAATAACTTCCCCTGTTTTTAAGTCCATGCTTATTGCATATTTAGCTGATAAATTTGGACCTACATCATTGGTTGTAGCTTCAGTTGATATTTTTGTAGGAGTATCAGCATTAGCAATATTAGAAAAAGGTAAGAAAAATGATAGCATAAAAATTAAAGCTATCGTTTTAATAAGCAAATTCTTTTTTGAAAAAAAATTTGTTTTCGTCAAAGCAATCTCTCCATCTCATTTAATTTTATTTGGGACATATATAAAATGAGTATAACATTTAAAAAGTACAATAACAATAACGAAAAAATAATATAATTATTACAATTTATTAATAAAATTTATCATTTTAGGCAAACTAAAGACAGAGAGGGTGGTATTTTGAAAAAATTATATAAGTTTTTATTCGTTTTGGCAATTTTGCCATTAATTTTAACATTATTTAATAATATAACTGCATTTGGAGGTGAAATAAAAAAGACAGTTTATTTAACATTTGATGATGGACCATCAAAAAATAATACAGCAAGTGTATTGAATATATTAAATAAAAATGGAGTAAAAGGAAGCTTCTTTGTTGTAGGACAAAATGCAATTAAATATAAAGAGAATTTAAAGAATTTACAAAAGAGTGGTATGGGAATTTATCCTCATTGTAATGTTCATACTTATTCTCAAATTTATAAAAATAAAGATGCTTATTTTTATGATTTAAATTGTTGCAAAAATAATTTGAAAAATGTATTAGGTAATGATTATGATTTTAAATTTGTAAGATTACCAGGTGGAGCAACAAATGAAGTTTCAAATTTTAATATTAAAAATTCCATTTTAAAAGAACTTGATTATAAAGGAATAAATTATATTGATTGGAATGTTGATTCAGGAGATGCAGAAGCTGTTAGTGTATCAACAAACAAATTAAAAAGTAATTTTAAAAAAAATTGTGGAAAATACAAAGTAGAAGTAGTACTTATGCATGATACGGATGCTAAACATTCAACAGTTATGTCTCTTCAAGATTTAATAAATATATATAAGAGTAAAGGTTATGAATTCAAAACTTTAGACCAAATAACTGAAGATGAAATAGATTATTTAATACATACAAAAGTAGTAAATAGAGTTTATAAAGAAAAAAAGTAGATTTTTAATCTACTTTTTTTCTTTAAATCTATTTATTATATATTCTTTAGCTTTTAATTCTAAAGTATCATCAAGTTTTTCTAATTTTACTTCACCATATTTCTTTTCTAAAGCTAATGAAAGAATTTTATCTGCCAATTCAGGATTTTTTGAAAGTAATGATCCATGAAAATAAGTACAGAAAGTATTTTTATAAATACATCCTTCATATCCATCAGAACCATTATTACCATAACCTTCAACACATTTACCTAATGGTTTTAAATCATTTATATATGTTCTACCAGAATGATTTTCAAAACCTACATAAGTTTGATCAAATTCTTCGTTATATATAACTGTATTTCCAATAAATCTAGTGTCTCCACCTTCTGTGTAAATATTTAATATTCCAAGACCTTCTAGCTTTTCACCATTAGGAGCTCTATAATAGTTTCCAAGTAATTGATATCCTCCACAGATAGCAAGCAGTACTTTTCCATTTTCAACATATCTTTTAAGCTCTTCTTTTTTTGAGGATTTTAAGTCATCAGAAACTATAGATTGTTCATAGTCTTGACCTCCTCCAAAGAACACAATATCAAAATTATCAGCATTAAATTCATCATTGATAGAAGTGTTTATTATATTTACTTTTATTCCACGTCTTTCAGCTCTTTGTTTAAGAATAAGTATATTTCCTACATCTCCATAAACATTTAAAAGATCAGGATAAAGATGACAAATATTAATTTCCATATAATCTTCTCCTTACCAAAGTTTTTGAATGTATCCCTTTGAGTGAAGATACTTTCTATAATTTATCATAGCAGTATAAGTTGCAAGAATATAGAAGTTATTATCTTTAGAAGCTTTAATCATTTCAGTAAGTTTTTCATAATCAGCTTCAATTTTAAAGTTTTCTTCATTTAAACCAGCAATTTTAAGTCTTACTGCCATATCATACATTCTCATTCCAGAAATAAATACATCATTTATAGGTAGAGTATTAAGTTTTTCAAAGTCAACATCCCAAATCCAAGAAACATCTCTACCATCTGCATAGTTATCATTTAGCATGAAAAGACATGAGAAATCTTTTTTATTTAAGCAAAGAGTATCAAGTGCTTGATTATATCCAGCAGGATTCTTAACAAGTATAATTTTAGCTTGTTTATCTTCAATATTTATAACTTCTTGTCTACCAAAACTAGAATCTTGTTTACTTAAAGATTTTAAGATAGCTTCAGTTGGCATACCTAATTCTTTAGCCATAGAATATGCACAAAGCCCATTATAAATATTATAAACACCAGCTTGGCTTATTTTAACAATATCTTCATTAATCATAACCTCTGAACTATCAGTTTCTAAGTTTAATATTTCTTTTACTGAATATTTAAGTGGACTACGTTTATATCCGCAACTAGGACAATAAAAATCTCCAAGATGGTTATAAGTTATGTAGTTATATTCATAAGGAGCTTTACAAAACTTACAGAACTTAGCATCTGCATTTACATCAAGTTTAACTCCCTCTTTTACAGGAACAGAAAATCCATAGAATGAAGTTTCGTTAGGAATATCTAAATTTCCTAAAAGAGATTCATCACCATTTAAAATAAGTTTTGTTTTTGGAGTTTTTACTATACCTTCCATTATTTTTGAAAGAGTTGTATAAACTTCACCATATCTATCTAATTGATCACGGAATAGATTAGTGATAGTAAGAAGTTCTGGCTTTATATGTTCAGTTATGAACTTAACATTAGCTTCATCAACCTCAATTATTGCAAAAGCTCTTTTATTTGATTTACCAAATTTAAAATTGTCAACAAAACAAGCAACTATTCCGGCATACATATTAGCACCAGTATTATTAGTAATAACTCTACAACCACTTTCTTTTAATATGTTATAAATCATACTAGTTGTAGTAGTTTTTCCGTTAGTTCCTGTAATAAGTACAACTTTATAATCCTTAGCTACAGTTTTTAATATTTTTTTATCAAGTTTTAAAGCAACTCTTCCAGGAAAAGTACTTCCACCTTTTAAAAAGTTCTTTGATAGGAAAAGAACTAATTTACCTGCAAGTATGCTTATAATAGATTTTATATTAATAATATTCACCGTCCTTACTTTAATAAGTATTACCATTAATAATAAAAAAATATGATTATTTTTTTAAAATCTAAATATATATTAACTCTTATGTATATAGATTTCAATTAAAATAAACATTAAAAACTTATTAAGTGTAGAATTATTAACAAAATTTTGATAATATGAATAATATAAGGAGAAAATAGGGGGAGTTATGAGTAATTTTATAGAGGGTTATAAAAATCTTATTAAGAAAAAACCATATTTAGAAAGTGTATTTACAATATCAGGAGTATGTATATTTGCATTTTTAACTGCTTATATATGTAAAGTTTATTCTACAGAGGATGTAAAGGATACAAATTTAGTATTAAATGAAGAAGAAAGAAATTATTATGAAGGAAACTATGATGAAGCAATAGAAGAATTAAAGAAGAAAGAAGAAAAAGAAGATTGGCCAATTTCACTTATGAAACAAAGTAAAATTCAAGCAGTGAAAGGAGATATATTAGAGTCTAATTCTTTAGCTGAAAAGGCGTATATTCAAAGTAGAATTTCATTAGATGAAAATAGAAAATTAAAAAACAAAGATGAAGTAGCTAAACTGCTTAATGACATAAGCTTTACATATATTATGAATGGTGAAGTTTCAAGAGGAATAGAATTTGGAGAATTACTTTTAGATGAATATAGTGATAATGAAAATTTGAAAAAAACTCTTGCAACAGCTTATTTAGCTAATGGAGAGAATGAAAAATCTATAGAAATTTTAAATTCAATAGATATAAATAAAAAAGATAGTTATGAATTAAGTGAACTTGGAGAATTATATTTAATTTCAGGAGATTATAAAAAGGCTATTGAATTATTAAAAATAGCGTATAAAGAAGATAATACTAATGTAAATATTTTAGCTATATTAAAGGAATATAGTGAAAATAAAAATTTAAGAGCTTTTTTAGAAGAAAATGAAAAGGATAGCATAAATAATATATTTTTAGCACAAATAAATTTATATGATGAAAAGCTACATGATGATTCAATAATTAGAATAAATAAAATAGAAGATGAATCTCTTTTAAAGAAAGTATTAGAGTTGCAAGTAAGTGAAAAAGATTCTGATGAAGATAGAAGTAGTATCTTGCTAAAAGAGATAGAAGAAGAGTACAATGAAACTTATGGTGGTGCATATGTTCTTTCAAGAATTAATATAAAAAATGGAAATATAGAAGATGGAATTCATTATGGAAATAAGACAATAGAATTTAATGAAAATTTTGGAAAAGCATATGGTATTTTATTTTCCGAGGCTCTTAAAAATAGTGATAATATAGCAGATTCTATAGGAACTTATTTAAGAGAAGGGCTAGAAAAAAGTCCGTATAGTGTTCAATTAATAAAAGAAATAGCTAATTATTATAAAGAAAAAGGAGAACTTTTAATTAGTTATAATTACTACAAAATTGCTAGTAAATTAGAACCTTATAATGCTAGTAATCATATAAATCAATCTATATTAGAAGGGAAGCTTGAAGATGTTTCTGTAGCAAAAAATACAATAGAAGATGCAATAAATATAGATAAGGAAAATAGTGATTTATACAATTTTTTAGGAGTAATTTATTTAGAAACTGAAAATAGTGAGGAAGCTATAAAAAATATTAGAAAAGCATATGAATTAAATAATGATAATATAAAAGCATTAAATAATGCTGCTGTTTATTATACTAGATATGAAAAAAATATATTTAGAGCAAAAGAAAATATTGATTCAGCAAAAGATATGATAAATGATAATGTTGAATTAAAATTAAAAGAAACAATACTTAAAAATCAATCTCTTATAAATAAAACATATGAAGAAGTACAAAATTCAGATAGTGATAATTTTGAAATTGAAAATTTAGAACTATTAATATAATTTTAGTTTAAAAATAACAAAAAATATTTGAAAAAATAATATAGCTAATGGTAGAGATTGTTAACAGTTAAAGAAGAGGAGTGTATAGTAATGTATCCAATAAGATTTGAAAACTTATACTATGATAAAATCTGGGGGGGAAGAGATTTTGAAAATTTTAGAGATAATGTTCCAGATGGACTTATAGGAGAAAGTTGGGATATTGCATGTCATAGAAACGGTACTGGTGTTATAGAAAATGGAAGACTTAAAGGAATGAAATTTGATGAGCTTATTTATAAATATGGAAAAGAAGTTTTAGGTGATAAATTAAATACAGGAAAATTTCCTTTATTAATAAAACTTATAAATTCAAATGATAAGTTATCAGTACAAGTTCATCCAGATAATGAATACGCAGTGAAAGATAATGATTTAGGAAAAACTGAAGCATGGTATGTTGTAGATGCGAAAGAAGATGCAACATTAATTGTTGGAACTAAAGATTGTGATAAGAAAATTTTTGAACAAGCCTTAAAAGATGGAAATTTAAGTCCATATCTAAATAAGATAAATGTAAAAAAAGGCGATATGTTTTATGTGAAAAGTGGATTAGTTCATGCTATATGTGAAGGTGTAGTAATAGCTGAAATCCAACAAAATAGTGATACTACTTATAGAGTATATGATTATAATAGAGGAAGAGAAATCCATGTAGAAAAAGCATTAGATGTTATAGACTTTAATTTAAAAAGTGAAAATATTAAAGGTATTACTATTCATAAAGAAGGATATGATAAAACTATTCTTTGTTTAGGAGAATTTTTCACAATTCAAAAATATGAAATAGATAAAGAAGTAATTGAGGAAAGTGATAGAAATAGATTCTTTTTATTTACATGTGTAGATGGTGCTGGAGTGGTAGAAGGAAATGGAGAAGTTTTAAATATTAAAAAAGGTGATAGTTTCTTGATACCCGCTTATTTAGGAGAGTATAAATTAAAAGGAAAATTTACTTTACTAAAAAGTTATGTACCAGATATAGAAGAAGAAAAAAATAAAATTTTAAATGAAGTTATAAAGTAAAAAAATAGGGCTATTTAATAATAGCCCTATTTTTATAAAAACTTTATTGGGGGATGAGAAAATATGAGAAAAAAAATAAGGAAGATATGCTTAGTAGTAGTTATTTTAGCATTAGGAGTTATATATTTTAATAGTTTTGAAGATAAGAAGGGAATTAAGGTTACTAAATTTGATAATTTATATAATGAAGAAAGCATAAAAATATTTTATGAGCATATAAGAGATAAAACAAAAATTAATGAGAAAATAACTAAATTAGAAGAAACTTATTCTGTAAAAGAAATTAGTAATAAGGAAGATAATGAATTAGATAAAATATTAAAAACAACAGATATATTAAAAAATATTGGTGATTGTGATGATATTGAGGAAACAAAATATTTAAATGGATATGATATTTTAAGTAGTAAGTCTGCAAATAAAAGAAAAATATCTAAAAGAGATTCAGCAATAATTCAAAGAGATTTGATTTTAGCATTAGGATATGAAAGTAGGATAGGAATATTTAAAAAAGAAAAACCTCAATTTGAAAAAAATCCAGAATATTATATAGTCGAATATTGGAGTCCTGAGTTTAATAAATGGATACTTATTGATTTTGAGAAAAGAGGATATTTGAAAAAAGGTGATAAGCCTTTAGGAGCTATAGAGCTTTTAGAGGAAAAGGGAAAGGATTATCATTTTTATGGTAATTATAAAAGTAAAGATTATAAAAGAGATATAAAAGAATATCTTTCTTCTTATACTATTGCAATAGATAATACAGTAGAAAGAAAAGAGAGTAATTGTTTTATAACATATATTAAAAGTAATAAAGACATAGATTTACTTGCTAAAGGAGAATATTTACCACCTACAATATTTACTGAAAACGGATTTTTATATGAGAAATCACCATGGAATGAATATAAAAAAGATGACAAGAATACTTATATAATTCTTATGAAAAAAGATTTTGATGAAGATGAAAAAAATCTTACAAAAGAAGAATTAGATATAGAAAAAAATAAATTTATTCTTGGCGCATTTAAGAATGGAAAAGTGATTAAAAAATATAAATTAAAGCTAGATGATGGTGAATTTAAAGATATAAATGATTCATATACAGAAATAATTTTAAAAAAAGGATTAAATAAAATTCAAATTTCAGAAAATGGAAAAGAGATAAATTCAACAATAGAAATAAATAGAGAAAAATAAATATTAAATTAATAAAAATAATTTGAATTTTTATTTAATATAGACAAGATTTTGTTCAAGAATTATAATTTAATAGTCAGATAAAAAATTAAGTAGGGGGAAAATAGGTGGGGATAGATTTTATATTAATACTTAAAGCTATTGTAATTGGGATAGTAGAGGGAATGACTGAGTTTGTTCCTGTATCATCTACTGGACATATGATATTAGCAGGAAGCCTTATAGATTTTAGAGGAGAATTTGCTGATATGTTTACAGTAGTAATACAATTAGGAGCAATACTTGCAGTTGTTGTTTTATACTGGAAAAAAATTAGTAGCAGTATAGTAGAATTCTTCAAATATATCTTTACAAAAGGTAGAGAAGGAAAAACAGGTTTTAGATTTGGAATAAATGTAATAGTTGGTTCAATACCAGCAGCATTTGTTGGTTTTCTACTTCATGATGCAATAAAAGGACTTTTTAATCCACAATCTGTTATAGTTGGATTTATAGTTGGTGGTGTATTACTTTTAGTAATTGAAAATATTTATAGAAAAAAGAAACCAGAAGCAAGAGATATAGATGAAATCACTCCAAAGCAAGCACTTATAGTAGGAATAGCTCAATGTTTTGCAATGTGGCCAGGAATGTCAAGAAGTGCATCAACTATTATGGGGGGATGGATTGCAAAATTATCAACTCCAATTGCAGCAGAATTTTCATTTTTCTTAGCAATTCCAGCTATGGTTGGTTCAACAGGATTAGATTTATTTAAATTTGATTTTTCAATAATGAATACTTCTATGTGGATTGCTTTAGCAGTAGGATTTGTAGTAGCATTTATTGTTGCTTTAGTAGTTATGGATAAGTTTGTTTCTTATTTAAAGAAGAAACCAATGCAAGTATTTGCTATTTACAGAATAATAGTTGGTATATTACTTGCAGCTCTTGTATTTGCTAAGATTATAACTTTACCAGCACTTTAATTTATAAATCTAGTTAGTTTATCTAACTAGATTTATTTTTTTATAAAAAATTAAGAATTAAATCAATTTATATTTAAAATGAATATTTATAAAACATAAAACATATAATTTTCAAGAAAAAAGTTATAATTATTATTAAGAAAAGTATTGGAAAATAGTTGTAAAAGTATTTAGAAAAATAATATTTAAATATAAAGAGGAAAGTAAAAAATAACTTTTATAAAAAGGATAAATATGGTATTATAAAAAGAGAAGAAAATTAAAATTTTTCTAAAATTACCAAATTTTATATGTGGTGAATAGTTAAAATTTTTAAAAACAATTGTCAGAATATTTAAAAAACAGTTGGGTATAAGGGGGAATTGTAGAATGAATAACGGTGTAAAAAAAATTGCACTATTAACTGGAGGTGGAGATTGTCCTGGACTTAATGCGGTAATAAGGGCAGTTACTAGATCTGCTATCTTAAATCATGGATTAGAAGTAATCGGATATAAATTTGGTTATAGAGGTCTTTATAATAATGATTTTGTGAACCTTAATTTAGAAAATGTATCAGGAATACTTCATAGAGGTGGAACTATACTTTATAGTTCAAATAAAGATAATTTATTTGATTATCAAGTTGAAGAAAATGGAGTTAAAGTTAAAAAAGATGTTTCAGATGTCGCAGTTGAAAATCTTAAAAAAGAAGGTGTAGATGTATTAGTAGTAATAGGTGGAGATGGAACACTTACATCAGCTAGAGATTTTTCAAGAAAAGGAATAAAAGTTATAGGAGTTCCTAAAACTATTGATAACGATTTAGCATCAACTGATGTTACATTTGGATTTAATACTGCAATAGATGTTGCAACTGAAGCTTTAGATAGGCTACATACAACTGCAGAATCTCATCATAGAATAATGATATGTGAAGTTATGGGAAGAGGAGCAGGGTGGATAGCATTAGAATCAGGTATAGCTGGTTCATCTGACGTAATATTACTTCCGGAAATACCATATGATATTAATAAAATTGTAGATAAAATAAATGAAAGAAAAGAAGAGGGAAAACCATTCACTATAATTACTGTAGCAGAAGGAGCAAAACCTAAGGATGGAGAAGTGGTGGTATCTAAAATTGTAGAAGATAGCCCAGATCCAATAAGATTAGGTGGAATAGGAAATAAACTTGCAGAAGATTTAGAGAAAATAATAAAAGAAAATGAAGTTAGATGTACAGTTTTAGGACATGTACAAAGAGGTGGAAATACTTCAACTTATGATAGAATACTTTCAACAAGATATGGAGTTGGAGCAGTAGAATTAATTGAAAAAGGACTATTTGGAAATATGGTTTGCTTAAAAGGGGATAAATTATCTTATGATAGTTTAGAAAATGTAATTGGTCAAAAAACCAAAAATGTAGAAAAAGATTGTGAACTTGTAAAAACTGCAAAAGCAATAGGAATTTCTTTTGGAGATTAATATCATAATATATAAAAAAGGCAAGATTAAAACTCTTGCCTTTATATAACAAATTTTTAAAATAGTTCAAAATTTCTGAAAATATGTTATAATAAATATAGGACAGATAATTTTTAGAGCTGGAGGGTATTATGAAGGAGATAAAAAAATATTTAGAATCAAGAATTGGTATGTATTCATTCTATTTTGAAGATTTATCTAGTGGCTTCACATATGGATACAATGAAAACGTTCAAATGGTAAGTGCAGGTTGTATGAAATTACCTATTGCAGTTTCACTTATAAAAGATGTTGAAGATGGCAATGTAACTTTTTTAGATAAAGTAAATATAGATGTAGATGATAAAGTTTATGGTACTGGAATTATCCATGAATTTAATTCAAGAGATTATACTATATTTGAATTGTTAGTTGCAATGCTTATACAGAGTGATAATACAGCAGCTAATAAAATAATAGATATAGTAGGTATCGATAAAATAAATAAAGACATAAAAGAAATGGGATTAAAAAATACTGTCTTAAATAGAAAGACTGCTGATGAGCGTAGTAAAGTAGAAATTGAAAATTTTACGTCATCCAAAGATTTAGGAATAATTTGGAAACATCTTTATAATGGAACATTTTTAAATGAGAAAAATAGCACTATGCTTATAGATATATTAAGAAGACAACAAATAAAAAATAAACTTGCTTTATATATTCCAGATGATCTAAAATATGAAATTTCTAGCAAGACTGGAGATAAAAAAGGAGTCGAGAATGATACAGCTTTAATACAATTATCTAAAGGAAATTTTGTATTTACAGTATTATCCCAAGATATTCCAAACAGCGTATATGGGACAGTTACCTTAGCTAAATGTGGAAAGATGGCTTGGGATAGTATAATGAATAATTGGAATTAAAATATATTTAATTTAAAATAGATACAGATAAAAACATCTGTATCTATTTTTTTAATAAAAATGTTCTTTAAAAAATTATAATAATAGTTTAAAATAATTAACAGATAGGAGGTAACAAATGAGAAGTTTATTAAGAAAAATAGAAAACTATCCAATAGGTATGTGTGGAACAGCTTTAGGATTCATAACTTTAAGTAATTGTTACGATAATTTAGGATTTACATATATAAAATCAATAGCATTAATTTTTGCTATAATAGCAATTTATTTAATGGTTTTAAGAGGAGTATTTTATCCAAATAAAATTGTAGAAGAACTTAAAAATCCTGTAGCAGGAAGCTTCTATCCAACTTTTGATATGACATTGTTTTTAATATCTGCATCTACATATAGTATTTCACCTTTATTAGGAAAAATACTTTGGATTATATCTGTAGTAGTACATGCAGCCATTTTCCTAATATTCTTAGGTTTTAGAGCAAGAAAATTTAGATTAGAATATTTATTTCCAAGTTGGTTTATTATTTTAGTTGGAATGATAACAGGAACTATTGCAGGAAAAGATATGGGATATCCTACTGTATCAAAAATATTATTTTTAGTAGGACTAGTGCTTTATTTTGTGGCTTGGCCATTTGTACTTTATAGATTATTTAAAAGAAGAGATATTAAAGAAAATGACATGGCTACAATTGGAGTTTTAGCAGCTCCGGCAAGTCTTTGTATATTAGGATATTTTGCTTTAACAGATAATCCTAATATTTATTTACTAGGCATATTATTTATAACATCAATATTTAATTTAATATATGTATATATAAAAATGCCAAGATGCTTTAATAAAAAATTTGATGGTATACTAGCTGCATTTACTTTCCCACTTGCAATAAGCAATTTGGCTATTTTAAGAGTAGCGAGTTTTGCAGATTTTATGGGATATAGTACATGGGGAGTAATTCTTAGAGGAGCAGGAATTGCAGAATTAGTAATATCAACTGTTGTTATAGCTTATGTAATAATAAACTTTATAATATTATTTATAAAAGCTATAATTAGTAGTAAAAATAATAAAGAAAATTTAAAAACTGAAAATTAAGAGATAAACAAAATATTGACATATTATGTTTAACATGGTATCCTACAGAAAAGATAAAAAACCTTTAAGTTCATCCGAGAGATGAGTAAGGAAGTTAGATAGAATCTTTGAATGTGGAATTACTACGCCTTCCTTACAAAAGGAAGGCGTTTTTTTATAAAATAAATACCTTTAATTTTAACACTGAGAGGTTAAAAAGGAGTGATAGAAATGTTAACAAACAGACACTTAATTGATCCAATGGATTTTAAAGTGGAAGAACTAGATGAAATATTTAGTTTAGCAGAAAAAATAATAAAAAATCCTAAGAAATATTCTAAAATATGTGATGGCAAAATCTTAGCCACACTTTTCTATGAACCTAGTACACGAACAAGATTTAGCTTTGAAGCAGCTATGATGAGACTTGGAGGAAATGTATTAGGCTTTTCAGAACCAAATTCAAGTTCAGCATCAAAAGGAGAAACTTTAGCAGATACTATAAAGATGGTTTCAATTTATTCAGATGTTATTGCAATGAGACATCCAAAAGAAGGAGCTGCTAGAGTAGCAAGTCTTTATTCAAAAGTTCCAGTAATAAATGCAGGAGATGGAGGACATCAACATCCAACTCAAACATTAACAGACCTTTTAACTATAAAGAATCTAAAAGGAAATTTAAAAAATAAAACTATAGGATTATGTGGAGATTTAAAATTTGGAAGAACTGTACATTCTCTTATAAAAGCAATGTCTAGATATGAAGGAAATGAATTTATTCTTATATCACCAAAAGAGCTTAAAGTTCCAGATTATATTAAAGAACAAGTTTTAGAAAAAAATAATATAAAATTTAGAGAAGTAGAAGTTTTAGAAGATGTTATAGAAGAATTGGACATACTTTATATGACTAGGATACAGAAAGAAAGATTTTTTAATGAGGAAGAATATTTAAGACTTAAAGATAGTTATATATTAAATATGGAAAAAATGGATAAAGCAAAAAGTGACATGATAGTAATGCACCCACTTCCAAGGGTTAATGAAATAGATATGGAAGTAGATAATGATAGTAGAGCTTCATACTTTAAGCAAGCCGAGTTTGGAATGTATGTAAGAATGGCTCTTATATGTAAGCTTTTGGGGGTGGAAGAATGTTAAAAATAACAACTATAAAAAATGGAATTGTAATTGATCACATAAAAGCTGGATGTGGAATGAAAATATTTAATGAATTAGAACTTGAAAAAACAAATCTTAATGTAGCTTTAATAATGAATGTTGAAAGTCTTAGAATGGGTAAAAAAGACATTATAAAAATGGAATTAAAAGAAGGAATAGACTATGACATTTTAGCTATGATATCACCTAATATAACAATAAATGAAATAGAAAATGGAAAGATAAAAAATAAATTTAAACCAGAATTACCTACAAAAGTTATAAATAAAATAAAATGTACAAATATAAATTGCATAACTGTAGATGAGAAATATGTTCCTCAAAGCTTTATATTAGTAGATAAAGAAAAAGGAACTTACAGATGTGAATATTGTGACCATATAAAGAGACTATAAGGGGGGATTCTTAGGATGAATATATTAATAAAAAATGCTCACTTAATTGATTGTAATCAAAACTTTATTGGAGATTTATATATAGAGAACGGAAAAATAAAAGAGCTTGGAATAGATATAGAAAAAGAAGATGTAGAAACTATAGATGTAAATGGATTAGTTGTAATGCCAAGCTTTATAGATAGCCATGCACATTTTAGAGATCCAGGTTTTACTTATAAAGAAGATATAGAAACAGGATCATTAGCTGCCTTAAAAGGTGGATATACTGGAGTTTGTTTAATGGGAAATACAAGACCTATTTGTTCAAGCAAAGAAGTATTAGATTATGTAAATGAAAAAGCATCAGAATTAGGATTAGTAGATATTCATCAATGTGTGACTATAACTAAGAATTTTGATGGACAAACTATAGAGCATTTAGAAACTTTAGAAAATGATAAGAGAATAAAAGCAATTTCAGATGATGGAGTTGGTGTAGCAGATTCTAAAATAATGATGGATGCTATGAAAATTGCAAAGAAAAATGATTGGGTTGTAATGTCTCATGCGGAAACAAAAGAATTTTCAGGAGTTGATATGAGACTTGCAGAAAATATGATGACATGGAGAGATATAACTCTTGCAAAGGTTACAGGAGCCAAGCTTCATATGTGCCATGTAAGTACAAAAGAAGCAATGAAATATATAATAGATGGAAAATGTGATGGAATAAATGTAACTTGTGAAGTAACACCACATCATATAGCTTTAACAAAAGATATAAATGATTATAGAGTTAATCCACCTATAAGAGAGAGAGAAGATGTAGATTTTCTTTTAAAAGCAATTAAACATGGTGATGTTTATTGTATAGGAACAGATCATGCTCCTCATACAGAAGAAGATAAGAAAAAAGGTGCACCAGGCATGGTTGGACTAGAAACAGCTTTTCCTATATGTTATACAAAGTTAGTTAAAGACGGAGTAATAAGAATTAATAAGTTATCAGAATTAATGTCTAAGAATCCAGCAGAATTACTTAAAATGAATAAAGGAATGCTTAGTATAGGAATGGATGGAGATGTAGTTGTTCTAGATTTAAATAAAAAAGTGAAAATAAATTCAGAAAATTTTAAGTCAAAAGGAAAAAATACACCTTTTGAAGGTATGGAGTTTTTTGGTGAAGTAAAAATGACAATAAAAAATGGTGAAATTTTATATAGAGGATAGGTATTGTATATGAGAAGTAGAATTATTGATAAATTATATAAAAGAGTAGAAGAAAGAGGAGTAGTATGTGTAGGACTTGATACTTCACTAGATTATATTCCAGAATTTATAAAGAACGGTAAATCAGCTAGAGAAGCTATTTTTGAATTTAACAAAGGAATTATAGATGCAACTGAAGATGTTGCAAGCTGCTTTAAAGTTCAAATAGCTTATTATGAATCATTAGGAATTGAAGGATTATTAGCTTATAGAGATACACTAAAATATCTTAAAGAAAAAGATTTAATAACAATAGCAGATATAAAAAGAGGAGATATTGCTGCAACAGCTAAAATGTATGCAAAAGCTCACTTTGAAGGAGATTTTGAAGCAGATTTTATAACATTAAATCCATATATGGGAATGGATAGTATAGAGCCTTATATGTCATATATAGAAAAAGGTGATAAAGGAATATTCAGTCTTGTAAGAACATCTAATGAAGGCGCAAAAGATATTGAATATATAAAAAATAAAGATGGAAAAAATGTATATGATATTGTAGGAAAAAAAGTTTTAGATTTAGGAATGAAATTTATAGGTGAGTGCGGATATACACCAATGGGCGGAGTAATTGGATGTACTCATATAGAAGAAGGAGCAAAAATAAGAGAAAATTTAAAAGAAATGTTTTTCTTAATACCTGGATATGGTGCTCAAGGAGGAAAAGCAGAAGATGTAGCAATGTATCTTAATAATGGTAATGGAAATGGAGGAGTAGTAAATTCTTCAAGAGGAATACTTCTTGCATATAGAAAAAGTGGGGCTGATGAAAAAGATTATGCAAAATGTGCTAGGCAAGAGGCAATAAGAATGAGAGATGAAATAAAAATGGCTGTATTAAACAGGGGGAATTTATAATGAAATTCAAAGAAGTAGAAATATTAAGTAATGAAGAAATACAAAATGGAATATATAAAATGGTTGTAAAAGAAGAAGAAAATATAAAAGCGGGACAATTTTATATGCTTAAATGTAAAAATAAACTTCTTCAAAGACCAATAAGTATATGTGAAAAAGAAGGAAAAAACTTAATATTTTTATATGCAGTAGTAGGAGAAGGAACACGAGATTTCTCAATTATGAAAAAAGGAGAAAAAATTACTTTAACAGGACCTCTAGGAAATGGATTTGATTTAGAATTTAAATTAGACAAAGTTGCTTTAGTTGGAGGAGGAATTGGAATAGCTCCAATGCTTCAAGTTGCAAAAGAGATAAAAAATAAAAATAGTGCTAAACAATTAGATTTATATGCTGGATTTAGAGATGAAGTTTATCTTCTAGATGAATTTAAGGAATATGTAGATGAAATTAATATTTCAACAAATACAGGTAGTGTAGGACATAAAGGATTTGTAACAGATCTTTTAAAACCAGAAGAATATGATTTAGTTTTATGTTGTGGACCAGAAATAATGATGAAAAAAGTAGTTGAAATGTGCAAAGAAAGAGATACTAAAGTTTTTATTTCTATGGAAAAGCATATGGCATGTGGAGTAGGTGCTTGTCTAGTATGTACATGTAAAACTAAAGAAGGGTTTAAAAGGACTTGTAAAGATGGACCAGTATTTGATGGGAATTATGTAGAATTTTAAAAGGAGTGGTTAAATGTTAAAGGTAAACATAAATGGAGTAGATTTTAAAAATCCAGTAATAGGTGCATCAGGAACTTTTGGATTTGGACAAGAGTACAATAATTTTTATGATGTAAAAATACTTGGAGGAATTTCATCAAAAGGATTAACTATTAATCCTAAAGAAGGAAATGCAGGGATAAGAGTATATGAAACTCCAAGTGGAATGATGAACTCTGTTGGATTACAAAATCCAGGAATAGACCACTTTATAAAATATGAATTGCCAGAAATGAAGAAGTTAGGAACTAATATAATTGCAAATGTTGGTGGAGGGACTATAGAAGATTATGAAATGGCAATTGAAAAATTAAGAGGAACTGATATAGATATGATTGAATTAAACATATCATGTCCAAATGTAAAATCAGGTGGAATGGCTTTTGGAATAAAAAGTGAAGTAGCTTATGAAGTAGTAAGTAAAATAAAAAAAATAGCAGACAAGCCTCTTATGGTAAAACTTTCACCAAATGCAGAAGATATTGTACAAATGGCTATTAAATGTAGAGAAGCAGGAGCAGATTCTTTATCCCTTATAAATACATTAAAAGGAATGGCAATAGATATAAAAAATAGAAAGCCAGTATTTAATAATGTTTATGCAGGACTTTCAGGGCCAGCTATAAAGCCAATAGCCTTAAGAATGGTACATGAAGTGTCTAAAGCAGTAGATATACCAGTAATAGGACTAGGTGGAATTGAAAAATGGGAAGATGCAATAGAATTTATGATGGCTGGAGCTACTGGAATACAAATAGGTACAGTAAACTTTACTAATCCTATGGCTGGTAAAGAAATAATTGAAGGAATTGAAAACTTCTTAATAAAAGAAGGAATAAAAGATATAAATGAAATAATAGGAATTATTTAATAAATAAAATAATTGGAGGGGTCTAAGATGGAAAATTATAAAAAAGAGTTTATAGATTTTATGATTGAGTGCGGAGTATTAACATTTGGAGATTTTGTTACAAAAAGCGGAAGAAAAACTCCATTCTTTGTAAATACAGGAAATTATAAAAAAGGAAGTCAATTAAAAAGACTTGGAGAATTTTATGCAAAAGCTATAAAAGAAAATTTTGGAGACCAATATGATTTACTTTTTGGACCAGCATATAAAGGAATTCCATTAACAGTAACAACAACAATAGCTCTTTCAAATCTTTATGATATAGATGTTGATTATTGTTCAAATAGAAAAGAAATAAAAGATCATGGCGATAAAGGAATACTTTTAGGCGGAAAAATAAAAGATGGAGATAGAGTACTTATTGTTGAAGATGTAACTACAGCAGGAACTTCAATATATGAGACTATGCCAATTTTAAAAGAGCAAGGTGATGTAGATGTTAAAGGTCTTATAATCTCTGTAGATAGAATGGAAAGAGGTAACGGTGAAAAATCTGCTTTAGCTGAAATAAGAGAAAAATTTGGATTTAAAACTTGTGCAATAGTTACAATGAAAGAAGTAATAAATTATCTTTCAGAAAAAGAAATTGATGGTAAGAAAGTATTAGATGAAGAAATATTAAAAAGAATAGATGCCTATTATAAAGAATATGGAGCAAAATAAGTAGGAATGTTGAAAAAAAATAACAAATTGTAAAAATAAATTTACAATTTGTTATTTTTGTTTTAAAATTGATTTGTGGGACAAAGTGTTTGTTAATAAAAAAAGTTTATGGAAAATAATTCTTTAAATTAAAAATTTTATCAGACACGTTTACTCATAGACTTATTGTAATATATGGGAGGCGACATTTAATGTTTAAACAATGGGATGGATTTAAGTCAGGTAGCTGGCAAGAAAAAATTGATGTAAGAAACTTTATTCAAAAGAACTATAAAGAATATAAAGGGGACTCAAGTTTCTTAGCACCTATATCAGAAAAAACTTCAAAAGTATGGAAAATTTCAAGCGATTTAATCGTTGAAGAAATAAAAAAAGGGATAATAGACGTTGCTACTGATAAAGTGTCAGGAATCAATAACTATGAACCAGGATACATTGATAAAGATAATGAAGTAATAGTTGGTTTACAAACAGATGCTCCATTAAAAAGAATAGTAAATCCATTTGGTGGAATGAGAATGGTTCATACTTCATTAAAAGAATATGGATATGAATTAGATGAAAATATAGATAAATATTTTAATGATTATAGAAAAACTCATAACCAAGGAGTTTTTGATGCTTATACTAAAGAAACTAGAGCTGCAAGAAGCGCAGGTCTTTTAACAGGACTTCCAGATGCTTATGGTAGAGGAAGAATCATAGGAGATTATAGAAGAATAGCTCTTTATGGTATAGATTTCTTAGTAGAAGAAAAGAAAAAAGATTTAGATAACTTAACTGGGGATATGCTAGATGAGTTAATAAGATCAAGAGAAGAAGTTAGTGAGCAAATTAGAGCTTTAGCTGAAATTAAAGCTATGGCATTAACTTATGGAATAGATATATCAAAACCAGCTAAAGATGCAAGAGAAGCAGTACAATTTGTTTATTTAGGATATTTAGCAGCAGTAAAAGAAAATAATGGTGCTGCAATGTCATTTGGTAGAACAAGTACTTTCTTAGATATATTCATAGAAAGAGACTTAGAAGCTGGAACTTTAACTGAAAGTGAAGCTCAAGAATTAATTGATCAATTAATAATTAAATTAAGACTTGTAAGACACTTAAGAACTCCAGAATATAATGATTTATTTGCAGGAGATCCAACTTGGGTAACTGAATCAATTGGAGGAATGGGAGTTAATGGTAAATCATTAGTTACTAAAAACTCATTTAGATATCTTCATACATTAATTAATTTAGGACCAGCTCCAGAACCAAATATGACAATACTTTGGTCTCCAAATTTACCAGAAGGATTTAAAACATATTGTGCAGAAATTTCAATTAAGACAGATGCAATCCAATATGAAAATGATGAAGTTATGAGACCAATATATGGAGATGATTATGCTATAGCTTGTTGTGTTTCAGCAATGCAAGTTGGTAAGCAAATGCAATTCTTTGGAGCTAGAGCAAACCTTGCTAAAGCATTATTATATGCTATAAATGGTGGAGTAGATGAAAAGAAAGGAACTCTTGTTGTTCCAGGAATTGAAAAAATTCAAGATGAAGTTTTAGACTTTGAAACAGTTAGAGCTAACTATAATAAAGTTTTAGAATATGTTGCTAAGCTATATGTAGATACAATGAATGTAATTCACTATATGCATGATAAATATGCTTACGAAGCAGGACAAATGGCTTTACATGATACTAATGTAGGTAGATTAATGGCATTTGGTATTGCAGGACTTTCAGTAGCAGCAGACTCTTTAAGTGCAATTAAATATGCAAAAGTAACTCCTATAAGAAATGAAGAAGGAATAGCTGTTGATTTTAATATTGAAGGAGATTTCCCTAAATACGGAAATGATGATGATAGAGCAGATGATTTAGCAGTATATTTAACTGAAAAGTTCTCAACAGAGCTTAAAAAACATCCATTATATAGAAATGCTAAACACACATTATCAATATTAACTATAACTTCAAATGTTGTTTATGGTAAGAAAACAGGTTCAACTCCAGATGGTAGAAAAGCAGGAGAACCATTAGCACCAGGTGCTAACCCAATGCATGGAAGAGATGAAAATGGAGCTTTAGCATCATTAAATTCAGTTGCTAAAATCAGATATAATCCAACTTGTGAAGATGGAGTATCAAATACTTTCTCAATTGTTCCAGGAGCTTTAGGTAAAGAAGAAGAAGGAAGAAAAAATAACTTAGTTTCAATTTTAGATGGTTATTTTGTACAAGGTGCACATCACTTAAATGTTAATGTATTTGATAGAGAAACTTTAATTGATGCTATGGATCACCCAGAAAAATATCCACAATTAACTATTAGAGTTTCAGGATATGCAGTTAACTTTAATAGATTAACTAGAAATCAACAATTAGAAGTAATAAGCAGAACTTTCCACGAAAGCTTATAATTATATAAATATCCTCTACCATAAGGTAGAGGATATTTTTAAAATCTAGAATTAGGAGGATTTTAAATGATAAAAGGTAAAATACACTCAATTGAATCAATGGGACTTGTAGATGGACCTGGAATAAGAGTTATAGTATTTATGCAAGGTTGTGCATTAAGATGTAAATATTGCCATAATCCAGATACATGGGTAACTGAAGGAGGAAAAGAATATACTCCAGAAGAAATAGTAAATAAGATAAAGAGATTTAAAACTTATTTTGAAAGGTCTGGTGGAGGAGTTACTTTTTCAGGTGGAGATCCATTAAGACAACCAGAATTTTTAATAGAAACTTTAAAAAGATGTAAAGAAGAAGGAATACATACATGTTTAGATACTTCAGGCGTTGGTCTTGGAGAGTATGATGAAATTTTAAAATATACAGATTTAGTTCTTTTTGATGTAAAGCATGTAACTAGAGAAGGATATAAAAATGTAACTTTAATGGAAATAGATGAATCATTGAAATTCATCCAGGCTTTAAATAAAAATAATACAAAAGTTTGGATAAGGCATGTTGTTGTACCTAATCTTACAGATGGAGAAGAACATATATTAGAACTTAAAGAATTTATTAAAAAAATAAATAATGTAGAAAAGATAGAGCTTTTACCATATCATTTACTTGGTGTAAATAAATATACTACTATGGGAATAAAATATCCACTAGAAGGGGTTAAAGCTATGGATAAAGAAAAAATAAAAGAATATGAAGAATTATTAAAATAGGGATTAAGAAAATAAACTTAATCCCTTTAAATTATACTAATATTATATTTCATTTGCTTCTTTTTCTCTTTTTTCTTTTATTTTCTTTGGATCATAGAAGAGAAATATAGAAACAAAAGTTGATATGACTAATCCAGCTAAAACACTATTAGTAAAGCAGTAAAAAACATATGTTAAACATATTATACTAATAATAAAAAACATTGCAGTTTTTTTCTGATAATTCATAAAATTACCTCCCTGTAAACCCTCTTTAAATTAATTATAATTTACTTAAATGGATATTACAAGAAATAGATAGTATGAATTACTACTTACAATTTAATTTTTTAGTAAAGTATCCATGAGGAATTATTTTTTTCTTTAATCCTTCTATAACTAAAAGATAAGTAGCAGCTGTATCGAATCTAGCATCATGATAATTTCCACTACCTTCAAATAATTCATTTGCCTTTTTAGTTATTTGTTCATCAGTTATTCCTAAAAATTTAACTACTTCTTCAAGTTTAGGATTTTTAAAAGTTCCATTTGGTTTTAAAATCTTGCATATATCTTTATAGTATCCCATTGTACAGAATGTATCTTTAGGAACATAATCAGCACCCATAGGAAGAAGTTCGCTTTGCATAAATTTTATATCAAAATTTACATTGTGGCCTATTACAAAATCAGCTTCAAAGAAGTCATCCACAAATTCTTGTACTAAATCATCAAAATACATTCCATTTGAAAGCTCATAAAGTTTTTCAAGAGAAAAGCCATGAACTGCTTCAGCTCCTTCATCCATTTCATCAACTGTAAAAAAGAAATTTTTCCCTTTTGTAGTTTGTGGTTTAGTAGATGTATCTACAGTTATGTAGCTCAATTGACATATATGTCCTGGTCTAATACTAGTTGTTTCTGTATCGAAAAAAAGTAATTTCATTTTATGCCTCCAAAAAAATTTATATTATAATTATACATTAAAATTTACATAATAACAGTAAGAAGATTAATTCTTATTAAATCTGATTAAATTGATAAGAATTAAAGTTGAAAATTAACAGTAGAGAGGGTATAATCTAAATACTACAAAAGATAGCAATTGAGGAGGAAAAAAACATGTTAGTAGAAGGAAAAAGAAAAGTATCAATAATAGGAGCAGGATTCGTAGGAGCTACTACAGCTTTCGCACTTATGAATAGTGGGATAGCAACAGAAATTTGTATTTATGATATAAATATGGATAAAGCAATGGGAGAGGTAATGGACTTAGTTCATGGAACTTCATTTGTAAAACCAGTAAATATATATGCAGGATCATTAGAAGAAACTAAAGATTCAGATATAGTTATAATAACAGCAGGAGCAGGACAAAAAGAAGGAGAAACTAGACTAGACTTAATAGAAAAAAATTACAATATATTTAAAGGGTTTGTTCCAGAAATAGCAAAACTTAGTCCAAATTCAATTCTTTTAGTAGTTTCAAATCCAGTAGATGTTTTAGCTCATATAACTTATAAATTATCAGGATTCCCAAAAGAAAGAGTTATAGGTTCAGGAACTGTTTTAGACACATCAAGACTTAAATATGTTCTAGGAAAATATCTAAATGTAAATAATGGTAATATACACTCATATGTTATAGGAGAACATGGAGATAGTGAAGTTGTAACTTGGAGTAATGCAAGAGTAGCAGGAGAAGAAATAGACCTTTATGCTGAGCATGCTGAAGTTGATTGGGATGACGAAATAAAGAGAGTTATTGAAAATGATGTTAAAAATGCAGCATATGAAATAATTAGTAGAAAGAAAGCAACTTATTTTGCAGTTGCACTTGCTGTAAATAATATAGTTGAAGCTATATTTAGAAATTCAAATAGTATATTAACTGTTTCAACACTTTTTGAAGGTCAATATGGAATAAGTGATATGTATTTAGCTATACCAACTGTTGTAAGCAGTAAAGGAGCAACTAGATTAATAGATATTCCATTATCAAAAGATGAAGAAGAAAAGTTAAGAAAATCAGCAGAAATTTTAAAAGGTCATTTAGATAAATGTCATATATAATTTAGAAAAACAAATATTTTTGTAGTGAAAAAACTTTCTCGTTTTGAGAAAGTTTTTTTATTAATATTTAAAATATAGTATTTATATTAATATCATATTTTAAAATAAAGTATAAGTAGAAAAAATATCAAGAAAATTTCATTGGCATGATATTTTATTAAAAGTAAATGTTTTAAATTAAAAATATGAAATATATTAAATAGAATGAATATAATTTTTGAAAAAAGTTTTAGAGTTATATATAATAATATAAAAGGTTAAGGAGGCAATTTTATGATTATAGATGGAATAATAATACCAGAAGGATATAAAAGTACATCACTAATAGAAACAGAAAAAAATATAAAAGCAATAAAAGATTTTTTTGAAAGAAAGCTATCAGAAGAATTAAATCTTCTTCGTGTTTCAGCACCTCTTTTTGTTTATAAAGATTCAGGATTAAATGATGATTTAAATGGAGTAGAAAGACCAGTTAGTTTCGATGTTTTAAGTACAGGAAAAGAAGTTGAAATAATTCATTCTCTTGCGAAATGGAAAAGAAATAGTCTTTCAAGATATGGATTTAAAGAAGGATATGGACTTTATACAGATATGAATGCAATAAGAAGAGACGAGGATCTTGATAATTTGCATTCTATTTATGTTGACCAATGGGATTGGGAGAGAATAATAAAAAAAGAAGATAGAAATATAGAGACTTTAAAAGATATAGTAAAAAAAATCTATAAAGTATTTAAAGAAACAGAAGCTTTTGTAAATGAAAATTTAGTAAAACTAGAAAATATTTTACCAGAGGAAATACATTTTGTAACATCACAAGAGCTTGAGGATATGTATAGTGAATTAACTCCAAAAGAAAGAGAAGATTCTATTTGTAAAAAGTATAAAGCTGTATTTATAATTGGAATTGGTGGAGAACTTAAATCAGGAGAAAAACACGATGGAAGAGCACCAGACTATGATGATTGGTCATTAAATGGAGATATTTTATTTTGGAATGATATATTAGATAGAGCTGTTGAATTATCATCAATGGGAATTAGAGTTGATGAAGAAGCTTTAGAAAGACAATTAAAAATTGCTAGAGCTGAAGAAAGAAAAAAATTAAAATTCCACAAAGATCTTTTAGAAGGAAAGCTTCCATATACAATTGGTGGAGGAATAGGTCAATCAAGAATTTGTATGTATTTCTTAAGAAAAGCACATATAGGAGAAGTTCAATCATCTGTATGGGATGAAAAAAATATAAATGCATGTTCTGAAAATGGAATAGTTTTATTATAAAGAAATGTATATCTCAGTTTTTGAGATATACATTTTTTTATAAGTTTTTAAAAGTAACCTCACCGCTTAAAACAGGTCTAATTACTCCTTTAGAGTCTTTTATTATAAGTTCACCATTATCATTTATATCAATACAGGTTATTTCTTCACGAGAATTTAATGATACTAGAAAGCCTTTTTTATTTTTTATAATAGAATTATCTTTACATATAGATACAATTTCTTTTAAATCATATGTTTTTTCAAAATTCTTATAATATTTTTCGAAAATATTATAGAAAGTTCCAATAATTTCACTTCTGTTAAAAGTTTTGTTAAACTCAATTTTTAAAGAAGTTCCTGTTGTAAGATTATTTTCTTCAAAATATGATTTATCTATATTAACGTTTAATCCTAAACCTATAATTAAATAATTTATTTTATCCATATCACAATTCATAGTTGCAAGGATTCCACAGATTTTTTTATTATTTAAATAAAGGTCATTAGGCCATTTTATTTGAGTATTTATATTAAATTTTTTTAGAGTTAAATACATAGATACTACAGCTATTAAAGTTATTTTGTGAGCATGAATAGGCTCAAGGTTAGGCGAAAGTATAATTGAATTCCAAATCCCACCTTTAGGAGAAATCCAAACTCTATTAAATCTACCATGACCTGAATTTTGAGTTTCAGATATAACTACAGCTCCATTGATTACTTCTTTTTTACATAATTTTTTTGCATAAGTATTTGTTGAAGATATTTCATTGAAATAGTAAATAGTTTTTCCAATGAAGTCAGTTTCTAAATATGGGGTTATAGTAGTAGTATCTAATATATCAGGAGATGATATAAGTTTGTATCCTTTATTTCTTACACTATCTATTATATATCCACTAGACCTAAGTGAACTTATATGCTTCCAAACAGCATTTCTACTTATATTTAAATTTTTACTAATAGATTCACCAGAAATATAATTATCACTATTTTTTAAATAGGAAAGTACCTTATTTTTCATTTAATAATTTCCTCCAGCTTGTAAAATACTAATTTTATTATATGACAAAAAAAATATATTTTAAACAAAATGCGTAAATATATAATATAAAAAAAGCACAAACAGAAGGCATAATAAATAAATTTAAAAAAATATACTGGTTTTATTAAAAATAATTTATTATAATTAAAATATGAATAATATGTATAAATTTTAAATAATATGTATAACTGAAGATTAGGAGGATGGGATGAGTAGGAAAGAAAAAAAAGAAAAAATAAAAAAGACTAAATTGAAAAAAATATTAATAATAGTAGGGATAGTAATAGGAATTATAATAACTTTAGTTGGGGGAGGATATTTATATATAAGAAATAAAATATATAGTGATGATAATATACCGAAAGGTAGTAATGTTGATTTTAAAGAGGTAAATGGAATAACTAATATATTATTAATAGGAACAGATGCTAGAAGTTTAGACGAGCCAGCAAGATCTGATTCAATAATGATATTAACTATTGATAATAATATAAAAAAGATAAAGTTAACTTCTATAATGAGAGATACATTTGTAGATATACCAGGTCACGGAGAAAATAAAATAAATGCAGCTTTATCAATTGGAGGCGTACCACTTTTAATAGATACAATAAATCAGAATTTTTCTATGAATTTAGATAAATATTTAATGGTTAATTTCTGGGGATTTGAATCAATTATAGATATTTTAGGTGGAATAGAAGTAGATATAAAAGATTACGAAATTGATCAATTAAATAAATATATAGGAGAACAGCATGATGCTAAAGAAAAATCTCCTAAAATAGTTCATCCAGGAGTTCAATTATTAGATGGTCAACAAGCATTATCTTACGCGAGAATAAGAAAAACTGGTAATGGAGATTATGAAAGAACAGATAGACAAAGAAGAGTATTAAGTATAATAGCAGAGAAGTTTAAGGATGTAAGTCCACTTAAATATCCTTCTTTTATGACAGAAATGCTACCTCATATAAAAACTAATATAGAACCATTTGCTTTATTAAATTATGCATATACAGCATCTAAATTCCCAAGTTTAGATTTTGAACAACTAAGATTACCTTTAGAAGATTTATCTAAATCTTCACCAAGTTATAAAAGTTTTGGTTGGGTACTTTTAATTGATAAAGAGCAAAATGGTAAAGTTTTAAATGATTTTATTTATAAAGATATAAAACCAAGTTCAGAAAATTATAGTATTCAAGAGTGGAAAGATAAACTTAATACAGAATATTATGGACATAATTTTGATAGTAATTCAGGAGGCGCAAATCAAGTTAATAGCCCTTATGAACCTATGGATGAATATAATAGTTATGGAAGTAGTACTGGAACAGGAAGTACTGGAGGATCTACCGGAGGAAGTCATACTGGAACAGGAAATACTGGAGGATCTACAGGAGGAAGTCATAATGGAACAGGAAGCACTGGGGGATCTACAGGAGGAAATCATAATGGAACAGGAAATACTGGAGGATCTACAGGAGGAAATCATAATGGAACAGGAAATGCTGGAGGATCCTCAGGAGGAAACCAAAATGGAACAGGAAATACTGGAGGATCCTCAGGAGGAAGCCAAAATGGAACAGGAAATACTGGAGGATCCTCAGGAGGAAGCCAAAACGGATCAGGAAGCAATGAAGGATCTACAGGAGGAAGTCAAAATGGAACAGGAAATACTGGAGGATCCTCAGGAGGAAACCAAAATGGATCAGAAAGTACTGGAGGATCTACAGGAGGAAGCCAAAATGGATCAGGAGGAAGTTCTAATGAAAATAATTCTGGGACATCAGCAAAACCTAGTTCAGGAAATTCTCAAAATCAAGAACATTTAAATGCAGCATAATAAAATTAAAGCACCTTAAAAGGTGCTTTATATTTTCTTACAAAGTAATTAATACTATATACAATGATATGTTTATTATGATATAATAGTGAAAATAATATAAGACAAAAGGAGAATTTTGAATGATAAGAAGTATACAAGAAATAATATATTCAATACCAGCTATACTTTTAGCATTTACTTTCCATTCATATGCAAAAGCTAGAATGGCAGATAAATTAGGGGATAGAACACCAAGGATGCAAGGACGATTAAATTTAAATCCGTTAACACATATAGATCCAATAGGAACATTATTAATAGTAGTTTTTGGAATTGGATGGGCAAAACCAGTTGAAACAGATCCAAGAGCATATAAAAACTTTTATAAAGATGATTTAAAGGTAAGTTTAGCAGGGCCACTTGCAACTTTAGGTGTTGCATTTGTAGCTTCTATTGTATTAGCTATTCTTAATATAATAGCTTTTAAATTTAATATAGTTGGAACAATAATGTTTGTTATTATACAAATGACAAAATATGTTATAAGTATAAATGTTAGTCTCTTTGTATTTTATTTATTACCTTTACCAGGATTAGATGGTTTTAATATTTTTAGAGATTTAAGTCCAAAGAATTTTTATAAATATGCAGAACCTATGCTTAGAAATCAATTTCTTATTTTAATAGCAATAATTCTTTTAGCAGGGCCTATTATAAGGATACCAGCTAATTTAATATTAGATGTATTAAGTTGGTTTATACATTTAATAATAACTGTAATATTATAAATAAAAGCTACCAATTAATTTTGGTAGCTTTTTATTTTAAAATTTTTGAATTACTAATTCTTTTTTATAAAGATTTTTAAAGTATTTTGCTGCTCTCATTGCTTGATTTATTTCAAATTCTAAATCAACTCTAGAATTTAAATAAATTAAAACTTTATCTGAATTAATTATTACAGAAAAGTCTTTTACTGCTCCTTCAAGACTTCTATCTAAACCTTCAGCTATTTTTAAAATAGTTCCTATATAATCTATATGCTTAAGATCTGTTTTATTAAGAATTGAGTTGTATTGAGATAAAGGAAGCTTAAATTGGTTGTTTCTATGATATGCTGCAATAGCTGCACTCATAAGCATTTGTTTATGAGTTAATCCTTTTATTTCGGAGCTTAAAATTATATAAAAGCTATGTCTATGATGGTTGTAATAGTCAATACTAGTACCACAATCATGTAAAAGAGCAGCAGTTTTTAAAATATCATCAAATTCATTTCCAAGTTTATGAATAGGTTTTAATTCCTTAAATAACTTTTTAGCAATAAAATAAACTTGATGAGCATGGGATTTATTTAATTTAAGTTTATCCATTATTCCATTAATAGAATAATCAAGCATATTTTTTTCAGTAATATTAAAGTTATTAATTATATAATCATACATTAATCCGCCACTTAAACCATTTGAAGAAGCAATTACAGATTTTATATTTGATAGCTTTAATATATTTTTTAATATAAGAGTACCACCTACGATTATATTAGCTTCTCTTGTTTTTATTCCATCAATTGTTTTACGTGATTTTAAGTCTTTTTCTATTAAAAAATCAAAGTGATTAAAAACATCTACATCATACATTTCGTAATTATGAGCTACATCAAGAGGATATTTCTTTTTAGGTCTATCTATTCTACCTAAAGAACGAACTATAATATCACTAGAGATTATAGAATCAAATGAATTTTCCTTAATCCAAGCACATTCTCTTAATGGTTGAAGAGTTTCTTCTTCAGCACGCTGAATATCTTCTAATGAAATTTCATCAGCTAAATTATAATTTGATGTTATATTTAAATAACCAATAGGAAGGGAAAGACTTTCTTTAATTTTTCCATCCTTTACCCAAGAGATATGTGTTGAACAACCCTCAATATTTACTAAAAGAGAATTATCAAAATAAATACTATGTGATACTGCTAAGAAATTATAATTTATTTCTTCTTTAACAGTAAGAATCTTAATATCTATTGAAAGTAAATCTTTTATAAGGTCTGCTAAAAGATAGCTGTTAGTGGCCTCACGGAATGTTTCAGTTGCTACTGCAATTATTGTTTTAACACCAGATACTTGGCACATTGCTTTAAATGATTTAAGATTAGCAATGGTTACATTTAATTCTTCTTCAGATAATTTAGTATTATCTAATAAACTTGTGGTTAGTTTAGCAGAAGAATGAATTTCATTTAATATTTTAAAATAGCCATTATCATCAACTTCAGTAAGAGTTAAATTGAAAATGTCTACGCCTATTTCAATAATTCCTATTCTATTCATAACACTACTCCTTTTATTACATAAATTACTATAAATCTCAAAAGGTTTTTTTTATTTCGATTTATATTATTATACACCTTTTAAGATAATAAACATTTAAATTAAAGAATATTTAAGGGTTTATTGACACTATGATAATAAATTGTGTATAATTAACAAAAGAAATTTAAATAAATCCTTTGACGAGAAGAGTAACTTTATTAAAATTCTTTTAGCGAATTGGGAATTTGGTGTAAGCCCATAAGAAAGATAAAGTGAAGAGAGCCTCTGAGGAGCACCTGAAATGAGTAAGGATAGCCGCAAAGCAAAGATCTTTGCGTTAACAAAAAGAGAGGCACAAATTTTGTGCAATTAGAGTGGTACCGCGGAACTTATCCGTCTCTTAATTAATTTTAAGAGGCGGTTTTTTTATTATAAAAATACAGGAGGATATAAAATGGATTATAAACAAAAAATAGCTGAGCTTATAAAAACTCAAGTTGATTTAGAATTAGAAGATATTAAAAAACTTATAGAAATTCCACCAAAATCAGATATGGGAGATTATGCATTTCCTTGTTTCCAATTAGCAAAGGTAATGAGAAAAGCTCCAAATATGATTTCAGCTGAATTAAGTGAAAAATTAAGTAAAGATGGATTTGAAGAAATAAAAGCTTTAGGTCCATATTTAAATTTCTTTGTTGATAAAAGCTCTTTTGCTAAAACTACAATAGAAACAGTTTTAAATGAAGGAGATAAATATGGTTCTTCAAATATAGGTGAAGGTAAAACTGTTTGTGTTGAATATTCATCACCAAATATTGCAAAACCTTTCCACGTAGGACACCTTTTCACAACTGCTATTGGAAATTCTCTTTATAAATTATTTAAAGAAGAAGGATATAACGTAGTTGGGATAAACCACTTAGGAGATTGGGGAACTCAATTTGGTAAGCTTATATCAGCATATAAAAGATGGGCTGATTTAGATGCTTTAGAAAAAAGCCCTATAGATGAGCTTTTAAGAATATATGTTAAATTCCATAAAGAAGCAGAAAAAGATGAAAGTCTTGTTGATGAAGGAAGAATGTATTTTAAAAAGCTTGAAGATGGAGATAAAGAAGCTACAGAATTATGGCAAAGATTCAGAGAACTTAGCTTAAAAGAGTTTAACAGAGTTTACGACCTTTTAGGAGTTAAATTTGATTCATTAGCTGGAGAAGCTTTTTATAATGATAAAATGGATAAAGTTGTAGAAGGTCTTAAAGAAAAAAATCTTCTTGTTGAAAGTAATGGGGCACAAGTTGTAATGCTTGATGATTATAATATGCCACCTTGTATAGTATTAAAAGGTGATGGAGCTACTATTTATGCTACAAGAGACCTTGCAGCAGCAAATTATAGAAAAGAAAATTATAATTTTGATAAGAGTATATATGTAGTTGGAACTCCTCAAGCACTTCATTTTAAACAAGTATTTAAAGTTTTAGAACTTGAAGGAAAAGAATGGGCTAAAGATTGCGTTCATGTTGGATTTGGATTAGTTAAATTCCCAGATGGAGGAATGTCAACTAGAAAAGGAAATGTAGTATTATTAGATGATCTTTTAAGAGAAGCTGTAGAAAAAACTCTTGAAGTTATAAATGAAAAGAATCCAGAGCTTGAAAATAAAGAAGAAGTTGCTAAGAAGATAGGAATCGGTGCTGTTGTATTCACATATCTTAAAAACTCAAGAGAAAAAGATATTATCTTCGATTGGAAAGAAATACTTTCATTTGAAGGAGAGACAGGACCATATGTTCAATATTCATATGCTAGAGCAAATTCAATTTTAACTAGAGCTGGAGAAATAGACTATTCAAAAGTTGATTATTCAAAATTAAATTCAAAAGAAGAGTTTGAATTAATAAAAACATTAGAAAGTTTTAAAAAGAATATTCATAGTGCAATTGAAAAACTTGAACCATGTGTAGTAACTAGATATGCAATAGAAGTAGCTAAAGCATTTAATAAATTCTATAATGCACATTCAGTATTAAACTTAGAAGATGAAAGTTTAAAACAATCAAGACTTGCACTTGTTAAGGCTAGTTGCCAAGTAATTAAAAATGCACTAGCATTAATAGGAATAGAAGTAGTAGAAAAAATGTAATAAAAATATTCAAAAATCACACTATAAATATATAGTGTGATTTTTGTTAATAAAGAATTTGTGATATTAATTATTATAAATTAAAAAATAGATTAAATTATTTTTTTTACTATTTCAATATATTCTTTTGCATATTTGGATAGATAGAAACCTTTTCTATAAGCAACTACTAATTTAATTTTAGAATTTTTATTGCCTATAGAAAAATAGGAAGGTTTATTTTCTATTGACATATGTTTAAGGTGATTTTCTAAAACGAAACAAACTCCAAAATTAGAAGTCGCTAGCCTAACAGAAGCTTCTAAATTTCGTGTTTGAAAAATTTCGGAAGGTTTAAATTTATAATAACTAAATATTTTTTCTGCTATTTGGCGTGTTCTTTGACCAGGAAATTGTAGAATAAATCTTTCATTAAAAAATTTTCTTATATCAATCCAAGGAAATTTAAAACCTTCAATTGCTTTGCCTTCTTTACATAATGGATGATTATAACTTGTTACTAAAACTATCTCTTCATCTCTTAAAATTTCATAATCTAAATCTTTACTATTAATAGGGGTATTTAAAATAGCTATATCAGCTTCACCATTTAACAATAGACTTTCTAAATCAGATGAATAATCTTCAATTAAATTTATTTCTACATTAGGATATTTTTCTTTAAATTTTGGTATAGTAGATGGAATCATATATGAACCTCTTGTGTATGGAAAAGCTATGTTAAGTCTTCCTTTTTGGAGATCATTAATATCTTGTATTTGAGAATCTAATTTATCTTTCAATATTAAAATTTCTTTAGCATTTTTTACATAACATTCTCCAGCATAAGTTAATACAAATTTATTACCTAATCTATTAAATAATTTTATATTTAGATTATCTTCTAAATTTTTTATATATTTACTTAATGAAGGTTGAGATATGTATAAAGCTTGAGCTGCTTTAGTTATATTTTTATATTTACTTACTGCAATGACATAACGAAGTTCTTTAAAATCCATTAAGATCATCAACTCCTAAAATATTTATTTAAGATTATCATACATTAAAGAATAAAACTTAACAATAATACAATTAGATAATACATTATAGCTTTAATGAATGAAAAATATTCAAATAATGTATTGGACGAATATTTTTAGCTGTAATAGTATTAAATTAAATAAAAAAGTGGAAATGTTTGGAGTGATGAAATGATTACTTTAATAAAAGATAAGGTTTGGATTTTAAATAATGAAATTATAGAATTTGATAAAAATAATATTAATTATGAAATTTCTGATGAAGAAGGAAAAAACAATACAATAGCATGGCAAATAATTAGTTCTCATAATATATCAGGAGATAATAAACATTTGAAATTAAAGTTTGATTCTCTTACTTCACATGATATTACTTATGTTGGAGTAATTCAAACTGCAAAGGCAAGTGGTCTTAAGAAATTTCCAATCCCATATGTTTTAACTAATTGTCATAATTCTTTATGTGCAGTTGGAGGAACTTTAAATGATGATGATCATTTATTTGGATTAACAGCAGCAAAAAAATATGGAGGAATTTATGTTCCTCCAAATCAAGCAGTAATTCATCAATATATGAGAGAAGTAATGGCAGGTTGTGGGAAGATGATACTTGGAACAGATAGTCATACAAGGTATGGAGCACTTGGGACAATGGGAATTGGAGAAGGTGGAGGAGAAATAGTAAAGCAACTTCTTCAAAATACTTATGATATAGATAGACCAGAAGTAATAGCAATTTATTTACAAGGAAAACCTAAAAGAGGAATTGGACCACAAGATATTGCTTTAGCTATAATAAGAGAGGTTTTTAGTTGTTCTTTTGTAAAAAATAAAATAGTTGAATTTATAGGACCGGGAGTTAAAAATCTTTCAATGGATTTTAGAAATGGAATAGACGTAATGACAACTGAAACAGCTTGTTTAAGTTCAATTTGGTGTACTGATGAAAAGGTAAATGAATATTTTAAAATTCATAAAAGACCAGAAGATTATAAAGAATTAAGACCAAAGGATTTAGCTTTATATGATGGTTTAGTAAAGGTTGAACTTGATAAAATAGAATCTATGATAGCATTGCCTTTTCATCCAAGCAATGCTTATACAATAAAAGAGTTAAATGATAATTTAGAAGAAATATTAAAGGAAACAGAAAGAAAAGCTAACCTACAAATAATGAATTCTAATATAAAAGTAAATTTAAGAAATAAAATTATAGATGGAAGATTGAAAGTAGATCAAGGTGAAATAGCAGGATGTGCAGGTGGAATGTATGAGAATATTAAAGCCGCTATGGAAATTTTAAAAGGTCATCAACTTACTAATGATTATTATTCTTTAAATATATATCCAGCAAGTACTCCAATTTATACAAAAATTATGGAGGATGGAAGTGCTATAGAACTTATAAAAAGTGGAGCAATAATAAAGACAGCTTTCTGTGGACCATGCTTTGGAGCAGGAGATGTGCCAGCAAATGGCTCTTTATCAATAAGGCATACAACAAGAAATTTCCCTAATAGGGAAGGTTCAAAACCTAGTGAAGGACAGATAGCTACAGTTGCTCTTATGGATGCGCGTTCAATTGCAGCTACATCATTAAATGGAGGTTTTTTAACTGCCGCTACTGATTTAGATTTTGATGAATTCGAAAAAAAATATACATTTGATGATTCTTCTTATAGCAGAGTATATAATGGGTTTAGAAAAGAAAAAAAAGATGAGAAATTAATAGTAGGACCTAATATATCAGAATGGCCAGAAATGACAAGGTTAAATGAAAATATTTTATTAAAGGTAGCTTCAGTAATAAAAGATCCAGTTACAACTACAGATGAATTGATTCCTTCAGGGGAAGCTTCAACATATAGATCAAATCCAATTAAAATGGCTGAATTTACTCTTTCAAGAAGAGATCCAGAGTATTTACCAATTGCAAAGGAAATGAAAAATTTAGAAAAAGAAAGAATTGAATTCATTAAAGAAGGAAAAATAACTGATAATTTAAGAAAAGTTATAAATATAGTTAATAAAGGAAATGTAGAAGATTTTCTTTATAATACTTCATTTGGTAGTGTTATTTATGCTGTAAAACCAGGTGATGGTTCAGCAAGAGAACAAGCTGCTTCTTGCCAAAAAGTTTTAGGTGGACTTGCAAATATATGTGTGGAGTATGCTACAAAAAGATATAGATCAAATTTAGTAAATTGGGGTATAATTCCATTTACTGCTGATAAAAATTTAATAGCCGAACTTTCAAAAGAAGATTATATTTATATAGAAAATATTAAATCTAAACTTTTAAATGGAGATAAAACTGTTATTGCGAAATTAATAAAAAGTACAGAGCAAAAAAATATAGAATTAAGTATAGAAGATATTTCAAAAGAAGAAAAAGAAATATTATTAGAAGGATGCTTAATTAATTATTATAAAAATATAAAATAATATATTTAAAATATGTGGGATTAAATAAAAATTTTTTAGTTTAAATATAATTTAATATGGAGAGAACTTCTATAATATGTTTAAAAATATATAGAAGTTCTTTTTATATTAAAATATAAATAAATTAATTTTAGGTTATAATAGATAGTTTAATGTTATGTAAATGAGATTAAAATGAAAATTTATTTTTAAATTTTTACAAAATATTGAAAAAAGCTTTGGAAACGTATAAAATTATTTATAATATATAAAATTAGAAAAGTAAGCAAAATTTATTATAAATAATAGACAATATATTTGATGTATCTATATATAGGGAGGAGAAATGATGTTTGATAAAAGTGTAAAGTTGAAAAATGGTGTTTATATGCCAGTATTAGGCTTTGGGACATATAAGACTGAAGATGGGGAAAAAACTGTACAGGCTGTTAAAAATGCATTAAAAATTGGATATAGACATATTGATTGTGCATCATTTTACGGAAATGAAGCAAGTGTAGGAAAAGCAATTAGAGAGAGTGGAGTAAAAAGAGAAGATATTTTTATAACAAGTAAAGTTTGGAATACTGAACAAGGATATGAAAATACATTATTTGCTTTTGAAAAAACAATAAGTAAACTAGGAACAGATTATTTAGATTTATATCTTATTCACTGGCCAAAAGAATTAAATGAAGAGACTTGGAGGGCTTTAGAAACTCTTTATAAAGAAGGAAGAGTTAGAGCAATTGGAGTTTCGAATTTTAAAGAACATCATTTAGAAGAAATAATAGCTGGAGCAGAGATAGTTCCAATGGTAAATCAAGTAGAATTTCATCCAAGATTTCCTCAAGATGGATTATTAGAATTTTGTAAAAAAAATAAAATACAAGTTGAAGCATGGGGACCATTAATGAGAGGAAATGTCTTTGAAATAGATCTTTTAAAAGAATTAGCAGAAAAATATAATAAAACTATATCTCAGATAGTTTTAAGATGGGATTTACAAATGGGAGTTGTGACTATTCCAAAGTCAGTAAATAAAAAAAGAATAAAAGAAAATTCAAATATATTTGATTTTGAGCTTAGTGAAGCGGATATGGAAAAAATAAAACAATTAAATACTAGTGAAAGAATTGGGCCAGATCCTGATAACATAACATTTTAAATATAAAATTTTAATTATTATATAAGTTAAAATAATAGACTGTAGATTAAAATTTTGATAAAATTATTTTAACAAGGTATGGTATATATTATTTAAAAAGGAAAATCCTACAGTTTTATTCTGTAGGATTTATTTTTTAGGGGGAGCTTATGAGAAAAAGTAAAGAGTTACTTTTATTAAGATATTTATCTTTTTTTATTTTAATAATTCAAATGTTTAGTAACGAAGTAAAAGTAAAAGGATTAATTTTTATATTACTATTTTTAATAAATAATAATATAAGGTTATTTTATTTAAAAAGTGATTTAAAAATATCTTTATCAATTATTATAGAATTTTTATGTATTCCTATAGCTTGCTTAAATCTAGGTGGTAATATTATTTTTTGTTTAATTGGAATAGTGATAGATGTATTTTCTTTGAAAAATAAAATAATAAAAAATATTTTTATATTTATTATTTTAGTAATGTCTATATCACCAATATTAGCAAAAGGAACTGAAAATGGAATAATTAATTTATTAGTTATAGGTGTATTATTTATTCTTTTAAATTACATACAAAAACTTTATGATACAAAATTAAAGTCACAAAAGCTTTATGATAAATTAAGAATATCAGAAGAAAAACTTATAGAAGCTAATGAAGAATTAGAAGGATATTTAATTTCAATTGAAGAGTTAACTTTATTAAAAGAAAGAAATAGAATTTCTAGAGAAATTCATGATAGTGTTGGACATGCTTTATCTACTGCTATGATTCAGCTTTCAGCTATGGAAGCTGTTGCTAAAAAAGAAAACAGTACATTAGAAATAATGGCAAAAAATTTAAGAGATTTTATAAATGAAAGTTTTCAAGATGTCAAAAGAGCTGTAAGAGAAATTAAGCCAGAAGAATATCATTCATATGAAGGAGTTTTTAGAATTCAAGAAGTTTGTAGGAATTTTGAAAAGATGACTGGAGTAAAAATAAAGGAAACTATATCTAAAGGCGACTGGGGATTAAATTCAAAGCAAACATCACATTTATATAGGATAACACAAGAGATATTGTCAAATTCTTTAAGACATGGGAAAGCTGATAGAATAAGAGTTATTATGAACTTTACAGAAGATGAATTTATAATTTCATTTAAAGATAATGGAATTGGAATAGAAAATATAGAAGAAAAGGGATTAGGTCTTAAAAATATAAGAGAGAGAAGCGAAGAACTTGGTGGAAGTGTGTTTATGGAATCAAAATTAAACGAAGGATTTTTTGTTAAAATTATTGTGCCAAGAGAGAGGGAGGTTTAAAGTGAATAAGATTAAACTTTTAATTGTAGATGATGAAAAATTAATTAGAGAAGGGCTTAAGGTAATGTTATCATTGTTTGATGATATAGAAGTAGTTGGAACTTTAGAAAATGGATATAAGGCTTTAGAATTTTGTAAGGTAAATGAAGTCGATGTAGTTCTTATGGATATAAGAATGAAAGATTGTGATGGAGTTATGGGAACAAGACTTATAAAAGAACAATTTTCAAAAATAAAAGTTCTTATTTTAACAACTTTTAAGGATAAAGAATATATAAATGAAGCATTAAAGTATGGTGCTTTTGGATATCTTTTAAAAGATAGTTCTCATGATGTTATTTATGAAGGGATAAAGGCAGCTTATAAAGGAAATATGGTTGTGCATCCTGATGTGGCAACTGAAATGTTAAAAGGAAAAGATATAGTTAAAAATAATATAGAAAAATTTTCTCTTTCAGAGAAAGAAATAAAAATAATTGAGAATATAGGAAATGGATTAACAAATAAAGAAATTTCAGAAGTATTATTTTTATCAGAAGGAACAATAAAAAATAATATAACAAACATATTATCAAAATTAGAGCTTAGGGATAGAACTCAAATTGCGATTTTTGCATTTAAAAATGGAATAGTGACTTAAGTCATTTAAGTTATGACTTTAATATATATTTAACCTCCAAAATTTATCTTATTATAATATCAAGATGAATTTATGGAGGTTTTTTTATGGGTATAGTAAAAATAAAAAATGTAACAAAGAGGTTTGATGATAAATTAGTTTTAGATAATGTTAGTTTTGAGGTATATGAAGGAGAAATATTTGGGTTTATTGGTCCAAATGGTGCTGGAAAATCTACTTTAATAAATATAATGACATCTCTTTTATCTCCTGATAGCGGAGAAATAAAAATATGTGGTTATGATATTGTAAATGAAAGTATAAAAGCAAAAGAAAATATAGGATATGTTCCTCAAGATTTAGCTTTATTAGAGGGGCTTACAGCTTTTGATAATTTAGAATTTTTTGGAGCTTTATATGGATTAAAAGGAAAATTATTAAAAGAAAGAATAAATGAAGCTTTAGAAATATCCGGACTTATGGAAAAGAAAAAGGAAAAAGTGAAAAAGTTTTCAGGAGGAATGAAAAGAAGATTAAATATAGCTATTGGAATATTAAATCATCCTAAGGTTTTAATTCTAGATGAGCCAACGGTTGGGATTGACCCTCAATCTAGAAATCATATTTTTACTTTTATAAAAAGAATAAGTAAAGAATGGGGGACAACTGTTATTTATACATCTCACTATATGGAAGAAGTAGAGGAACTTTGTAATAGAGTTTTTATTATAGATTTAGGACAAGAAATAGCTTATGGAACAAAAAATGAAATTAAAAATTCAGTTTCTTCAAATAATAAAATTTCTATAGAATTAGAAAAAGTAAGTGGAGAAGTTATTTTAGATTTAAGAGAAGTTAAGGGAATATTAAATATACTGGATAAAGAAAATGAAATTATATTAACTATAGATAAAAATTTTAAAATGGGAAATGTTCTTTTAGTATTAGAAAATAGAAATATAGAGATAAAGAAGATAAGTTATGAGGAAGTTAAGCTTGAAGATATATTCTTAACTTTAACAGGAAAATCTTTGAGAGATTAGGAGGAAATAAAATGAGGTTATTATATTATATAAAAACTACATTAAAGGGACTAGCATCTAGTATTATTGTAACATCCTCATATTTTATTATTTTTCCAGTGATATTGGCTTTAGTAATGGGATTTACAAAAGAAATTAGTCATAGTAATCCAACGGACATAAAGAGATTAGAGATAAATATAATTGATGAAGATAATAGTAAGATGTCTAAGGAACTAGTGAATTTCTTAGAAAGTGATAATTTAAAAGACTTTTTAAAAATAGATTCTGAAGCTAAATCGAGTCTTACTATAAAAAAAGGATATGAAAATGAACTTTTATCATTAAAGAGTGGAAATTTAATTTTAAATCAAAAAGATAATAAAAATAGTTATGGAATAAATATTTTAAAGTCTATATTAGATAAATATCATGAAAATATTTATGCATCTTTAAAAAATGACAAAGGTTTAGAAATAAATAATATAAATAATTCTTCTGTTATAAAAACGAATATTATTGAAAAACAGGAAAGTAAAAATTTTTATAAAGAAACAATAGCTTCTATGATTGGATTTATAATTAGTACACTTATATATATGTTAAATAAATCTAATAAAGGAGAGATAGGTGAAAATTTATATAGAAGACTGATTTCTCTTCCTATAACAAAAGCTAAAATTTATTTATATGAAGGAGTATCAACAGGAGTATATGCATTTATAATAATTTTTATTTATATATTTTTCTTTAGATTATCAGGTATTGCGTTTGATGGAAATTTAATAGATTTATTAATATTAATTTTGACAGGAACATTTTTAGTAGTAGGTGTAGTTTCAGCATTACAATCTTTATTTGGTAAGAAACTTTCTAATATACTTGGTATGGGATTTTTTCTTTTATTTGTCTTTGCAGGAAAAGCATTTGGTGGAATTGGAAGAGGTTTAGGATTAGTTTCACCAATGGAGTATTTAGAAAGAGCATTTGAACAATATGTTTTAAATGGAAGCATACAGGGGTGTGAAAATTTGATAGGAATTACATTCTTAATATCAATTGCATTATTTTTAATAGGATTATTGAAAGTAAAGTTTATTAAGGAGAGAAGTATATGAAATTATTAAATCTTATTTTAGTAAATATAAAAAGGCAATTAAAAAATCCAGCAATATTAGTTATGTTGATTTTATTTCCTTTAGGAATGTTATTATTCTTAAATGGTTCAGATAATGAAAAAATAGAAAAGATAGGAATAATAAATAATGAAAATTCTATTCAATCAGAAAAGTTAATAAATAATCTAAAAGAACAATATGAAATAAGAGAATTAACAGGAAAAATAAATGATAATTTAGAATTAATTGAGAATAATGAGCTTATAGGTATATATGTTATTCCAAATGATTTTGAAAATAAATTAAATAAAGGAGAAATTCCTAATATAGAGGTTTATAAGAAAGAAGATTCTTTAGATACCTTAATGTCAGATAGTATAATGGAGAGCTTTATTAAAGATAGTCTAAAAGAAAAGAACAGTAATGGAATAACCGATAATTATATAAAAACAAAAATTGAAAAAAAAGAAATAAGTGATAAACAAAATGAAAGTTTTAATGTAATAATGATATGTTATTTTATGTTTATGGGTGGCTCTATTATATCAGAAGAGATTATTAATTTAAAAAATCAAAATGTATTAAAAAGAATGATTACTACTTCAAATACGGATAAAGAAATTTTAGGAAGTCTTTTTATATCTAGTTTTTTAATACAAGGAATATTAAGTTCATTATCATATATAATAGTAGTTAAATTATTAAAAGTTGAGAATTCAAATATACCTTTGGGGATATTAACTATATTTTTAAGTAGTATTGTTTCAACATCAATTATAATTGCAGTTACAAGGTGGATAAGAAATATAACTTTAGCAAGTCTTACAATGGTACTTTTTTCTCTAATAATGTTTTGCTTAGGTACATTTAATTCAAACACAGATTTTCTTAAAAATCCTCCAGCTATTTTTAAGGTTGGTATAATATCACCTTTTTATTGGATGTTAAAAATAATTGAAACAGGAAATTTAATAATTCCAGTTATAATTCTAATTTTAATGTCTTTAGTTTTCTTTACATTAGGTAGTTTTAAATTAAGAGATTTTGTAAAAGAATAGATTGAATTTGAAATTTATATAAAGTCTTTCTATGAATTAATTTTGTAGAAAGACTTATTTTTATAGTAATAAATGCTTCTTTAATACTATTTATATCTAATTATATATAGTTTTTAAAATAAAATAATTTTAATATATTAAAAAAATAGTAAAATACTGTATAATTATAAATGAGGTTAGGTTTTGGGAGGAAAAGGATGAAGAAGCATATTTTGATTGTAGATAATAATTTTCTCAATTTAAAACTATTAGAAAAATTTTTAGAGGGGCTTTATAAAATAACTTTAATGAATTCTGGTATAGAAGCTATAAAGTTTTTAATTAATAATAAAGTAGATTTAATATTAGTTGATATAAATATGCCCAATATGAATGGATACGAAACTGTAAAAAATATAAAAGGTAATGTTAATTTAAAAGATATTCCAGTAATATTTTTAACGTCAAAAGTAAACTATGAAATTGAAGTTAAAATAATAGAACTTGGAGCAGTAGATTTTATAAGAAAACCATTTGTAAAACAAATGCTAATAAATAAAGTTAAATTATACTTAGAATTGGAAAGCTGTAGACAAAATTTAGATGAGAAAATAAATGAAAAGATAGAAATAATAAAACGATTACAAGATGTAATAATTATATCTCTTGCAGAACTTGTTGAATGTAGAGATGAGAATACAGGTGGACATGTAAAGAGAACAGCTAAATATGTAAAAATATTAACTGAGGCTTTACTTGAAGAAAAAGTATATGAAGATATTTTAACTAAGGAGTATGCATATGATTTAATTAAATCAGCGCCACTTCATGATATAGGAAAGATAGGAATAAATGATGCAACTTTATTTAAGAATGGTTCTTTAGATGATGAAGAATTTGAATTTATGAAACAACATACTACTTTAGGAGCATTAGCACTTCAAAAAATGATTGAGGAATCAAATGGAGAAAGTTTTTTATATATAGCAAAAGATATGGCTAAATATCACCATGAAAAATGGGATGGAACAGGTTATCCTATAGGATTAAAAGGAGAAGAAATTCCACTTTGTGCTAGAATAATGGCGATTGGAGATGTTTATGATGCATTAACAACTAAAAGACCTTATAAAAAGGCATTTAGTCATGAGAAGTCAATTAAGATTATTTTAGAGGGAAAAGGAAGTAGCTTTGACCCAAAAATAATAGAAGTTTTTGAAAAAATAAATTATAAATTTAAAATAGAAAAAGAATCTTTATAATAAAATAATAAAAGAGGACTATCAAATATTTATAGTCCTCTTTTATATTATTTCTGAGTTATTTCGTCTAATTCAAGACCTTTTAAAAGATATGTTGCTGTAGATTCATTTGTAGCAAGTGGAATTTTATATACATCACAAAGTCTTAAAAGAGCACTTATATCTGGTTCATGGGGCTGAGCAGTTAAAGGATCTCTAAAGAAAATAATCATATCAATTTTTCCTTCGGGAATTAAAGCTCCTATTTGTTGGTCACCACCAAGAGGACCACTTTTAAAAAGTTTTATTTTAAGATTTGTATTTTCCATTATTCTAGTACCTGTAGTTCCAGTTGCTACTAAACAAAAATCAGATAGTATTTTTTCATTTTTTTTAGCAAACTCTATCATTTCAGGCTTTTTCTTATCATGAGATATTAAAGCAATTTGCATTTTGAAAACCTCCTTATAGATTGTTAATTATATTATACAGTAGATAGTAAGATATAGAATTTAAATTTATAAAAACAAAAAATATTTATTTAATATTTAAAACTATTTTATAACTAACTGTATATGAATTTATTATCTAAATTATAAAAAAATTATATGATTGTCAATCCTTGTTAAAGATGGATTAATTGATATAATATAAATAAGGGTTTAAATACCAAAAGATAAATAAGGTGGGGAAAAATGCAAAATATATTTAAAATGCTACTAGAAAATATTGATTTTCCTGTATGGATAAAAGATTTAAATTTAAAATTTATTTTTGCAAATGAAAAATATGCTAAGTTTATAAATAAAAATAAAGAAGAAATAGTAGGTTTAAAAAACGAAGATCTATTTAAATGCCAATAAAGAATGTATAGAATTTTATAAAAAAAGAGGCATTGAAGAGATTATTGGAAAAACTGATTTAGAAATAAATTATAATAAAGAGCAAGCTATATATTTTATGAGAACAGATAAGGACATAATAAAATCAAAAAAGCCTTTTTATAATGAAGAAGTATTTATAGAAGAAGATGGAAGTAAAAATTATAAAGAAATATTAAAAATACCTTTTTTTGATATTTATGGTGAGACAGTAGGTGTAATAGGAAGAGCTTTAGATATTACGAAAGATAGAATATATAGAAAAAGATTAGAGTATTTAAGTTATACAGATGTTCTAACTGGAGCAAAAAATAGAGCTGGATTTGAGGAATATGAAAAAAAACTTTCAAATGAAAATAAATTTCCTATAGGAATTATAATGGGAGATGCAAATGGATTAAAGCTAGTAAATGATACTTTTGGTCATAGAGAAGGAGATGAACTTTTAATTCAAATAACAAGAGTTTTAAAAGAAGCTAGTGAATTAGAAGTTTTTAGAATTGGTGGAGATGAATTTGCAATTTTACTTCCTAATACAGATTTAAAAAATTGTGAAAAAGTAATAAAAAAAATATCAAAACGGTGTGACGAATATGAAAATAAATTATTTAATATAAGCATTTCTTTAGGTTCAGCAGTTAAAAATAAAAAAGAAGAAGATATTTATGAAGTGCTAAAAATTGCAGAAGATAAAGTTTATAGAAAAAAATTACTTCAAAATAAAAGTATAAAAAGTTCAATCTTAAGTTCTTTAAAAATGGCGCTTAAAGTATCATGTGAAGAAACAGATAATCATACTGAAAGAGTAGCTATAAATGCGGTGAAAATAGGGGAGCAATTAGGATTAGATTTATCTCAAATAGATGAACTAAAAATTGCTGCAGAACTTCATGATATAGGAAAAATTGGAATACCAGAAGATATTTTAATGAAAAAAGGAAAATTAACAGAAAGAGAATTTGAAGTAATAAAAACTCATCCAGAGAAAAGTTATAGAATTATAAAAGCATCTAGTGGATTAAAAGAGGTGGCAGAAGCTACTTTATATCATCATGAAAGATGGGATGGTAAAGGATATCCTATAGGATTAAAAGGAGAAGAAATTCCACTTTTATCAAGAATAATAAGTGTATGTGATGCTTATGATATTATGACTAGAGGAAGAGTTTATAAAAGTGCAATTAGTAAAGATGAGGCACTTAAAGAATTATTAAGATGCTCAGGTACACAATTTGATCCTAAAGTAGTAGAGGAATTTGTGAAGATAAGAGAAAAAATAATTGTAAAATAAATAGAGGTGAATATAAAAATTATTTTATAAAATAATTTTTTTGTTCACCTTTTTTAATTTCTTGTGGGATAAGATGAAATTTAAAAATAATAATAGTTATATATAATATTGAAATATATTTTATTATTTAAATAGGTAATTTGATTTATATTAAGGGATAAATGCTATTTATGTAGATTTAAATAATTTTATATTATAATTATTTGATTTATTTACTCGACTTATTAAAGATAAAAGTATAGACAAACTTTTGAGAAAATATATAATTAAAGTATAAAAGGGAAAATTAGTAAAAGTTTGGGGGAGAAAAAATATGATCATTAAAAATAAATTTCCAAAAGGATTTTGGTGGGGAGCTGCAACTTCAGGACCACAATCAGAAGGAAGATTTAATAAAATACATGATAATGTTTTCGATTATTGGTTTGATATAGAACCAGAAATTTTCTTTAATAAAGTGGGGCCTAACATAGCATCAAATTTTTATAATAGTTATAAAGAAGATTTAAATATGCTAAAAGAGATAGGATTAAATTCTTTCAGGACTTCAATACAATGGACAAGACTTATAAAAGATTTTGAAACTGGTGAACCTGATGAAGATGGAATAAGATTTTATAATGAAGTAATAGATGAATGTATAAAAAATAATATAATTCCAGTAATGAACTTACATCATTTTGATCTTCCAGTTGAACTTTATGATAAATATGGAGGATGGGAATCAAAACATGTTGTAGAATTATTTAAAAAGTTTGCAGGAACAGCTTTTAGACTTTTTGGAGATAGAGTTAAATATTGGACTACATTTAATGAACCAATAGTAGTTGTTGAAGGACAATATTTATATAAATTTCACTATCCCAAAATTGTAGATGGAAAAAAAGCAGTTCAAGTTTTATTTAATTTAAATTTAGCTTCTGCAAAAGCTATTGAAGAATATAGAAGACAAGACTTAGATGGAAAAATTGGAATTATATTAAATCTAACACCTTCTTATCCAAGAGATCCAGAAAATAAAGAAGATGTAGAAGCATCTAAATTTGCAGATAACTTTTTTAATAATTCATTTTTAAATCCAGCTGTAAAAGGAGAATTTCCAAAAGAATTAGTTGATATTTTAGAAAAAGACGAAGTTTTATGGGAAGCTACTGAAAAGGAAATGGAAATTATAAAAAATAATACAATAGACTTTTTAGGAGTTAATTATTATCAACCAAGAAGAACTAAGATAAGAGAAATTCCATTTAATAATGAAGAAGGATGGATGCCAGATAAGTATTTTGAAAATTATGAGATGCCAGGAAGAAGAATGAATCCTTATAGAGGATGGGAAATTTATCCTGAGTGTATGTATGATATAGCAATAAATATAAAAGAAAATTATAATAATATACCTTGGTTTGTTTCAGAAAATGGAATGGGTGTAGAGGGAGAAGAAAGATATGTAAATGAAGAAGGAATAATTGAAGATGATTATAGAATAGAATTCTTTAAAGAACATTTAGAATATCTTTATGAAGGAATAAAAGAAGGATCAAATTGTTTTGGATTCCATTCATGGACTCCAATAGATTGTTGGTCTTGGTGCAATGCATATAAAAATAGATATGGATTTATATCACTAGATTTAGAAACTCAAAAGAAGACTATAAAAAAATCAGGAAAATGGATTTGTGAAGTTTCTAAAAATAATGGATTTTAAATATAGACATGTATAAAGACTTTAAGAGTTATATCTTAAAGTCTTTAATTTTTTTAGTATAAAAATAATAGATTGCTTAAATATAAATATTAATTTAAAAATAAAAGAATATTTAATACGATTGATAATAATATATATAGATTAAGTTTTAAATTTTATTTTTATATGGAAGGGGTGAAGAAAATAAAAGAGTTAAAAGTAGTTAGAAATGAAAAAAAATATTATATAGATGTTGATAAAGCATTTAGATTAAAAAACTTATTGCCTAATATTTTAAAAGAAGACAAATTTAATTGTAATGGGGGATATATAATAAGATCTTTATATTTTGATACTATTTATAATAATGATTTTTTAGATAAAGAAAATGGCTTAGAAAACAGAAGAAAAATAAGAATAAGGACATATAATTTAGATACTGAAACTATAAAATTAGAGATAAAAGAAAAAAAAGGAGACCTTCAATGTAAAAGGTCATTATTGATAAGTAAAGAGGTAGGAGAAAGTCTCATAAAAGGGAGATATGAAGTTTTAAAAGAGTATGATAATGATTTAGCTAAAGAATTATATGCAATTATGTCTTTAGAATGTTATAGACCTAAATGCATTATTGAGTATAAGAGAAATGCTTATATACTTTTAGAAAACAATATAAGAATAACTATTGACGAGAATATAAGAGGAACAGAAGAGTCATTTGATATATTTTCAGATAATTTAAATTTGAATAATATATTAGATTCAACTGTTTTAGAGGTAAAATACAATAATTTTTTATTTAGTTATATAAAAGATCTACTTTGTTTAGTAGATTCTGATGAAATTGCTATAAGTAAATATTGGAATTGTAGAAATACTATGTATTAAGGGGGAGATAATATGAAAAGTACAATTTTAAAATATTTATCTGATGGAAATAAACCAGAGGACTTATCAGTTATAATTTTAAGCTTTGTTGTTGCATTAATTTTAGGAATGATTATATATATTTCATATAAATTTTCACATTCAAGAGCAGTATATAGTGCTAAATTCAATATATCACTAGTAATGTTGGTCTTAGTGTGTACTATGGTTATGAAGGTTATAGGAAATAATCTGTCATTATCATTAGGGATGGTTGGAGCTCTATCAATAGTTAGATTTAGAACAGCCATAAAAGACTCTAGAGATACAGTATATATATTTTGGTGCATAGTTTGTGGAATATGCTGTGGAGTTTCAGAATATGTGGTTGCATTTATAGGTAGTGGTATAATATTTGGATTTTTAATTATTTTTGGATGTATTAAAACTAATGAAAGGTTTTTACTTATAATACATGGAGATAATTCTATAGAAGAAGAAGTAGAAAAATTAATGTTAGTTTTTTTCAGTGGACAATCAAAAATTAAAGTTAAAAATACTAGTAAAACAAGAACAGAGTATATTTATGAGTTAACTCAAAAGATGATAGATAAATCTAAAAATAATGATAAAACAATAAATGATGGTTTATATGCCATAGAAGGCGTAGAATCTGTTAATTTGGTTTGTCAAAATGAGGATATAAATAGATGATAAAAAGAAATATACCTGCTAAATGGATAAGTATAATAATAGCAATTTTATCTATTATTATTGGAGTAGTATTTAATGAATTAGAAAACTCAAGTAAATCAAATAGAATTCATAGTCATAAAGATTATACACATTTAAGTAATAATGAATACAATAAAATAAATTCAGATAATATCGACATAGAAAAATTTTCAACTAATATGCCTATAGTAGTTATAGATACAAAAGGGGAGGAAATAAAAAATTATATTAAGTGGAGTATAGAAGAAGAAAGATATGTAGAAGAAGATGTAGATCCATATACGCTTGGTGATGTAAGTATTATCTATGAAGAGGGGAAAGAAAATAAATTATCAGATAAAGAAAATTTTAAATCTAATATGAAAATAAAGATTAGAGGAAATACGTCTAGTGGATTTGATAAAAAACAATATTTGATTGAACTCTTAGATGAAGAAGGTAAAGAAAATAAAAGAGAAATTTTAGGAATGGGAAAAGAAAGTGAATGGATACTTAATATATCTGGAGCAGATCAATCTTTAATAAGAAACTATATGGCTCTTAATATAGCAGGAGAAATTATGGAATATAGTCCTAATATTAGATTCTGTGAAGTTTTCTTCAAAGAGGATAATAACTATATTTATAATGGAGTATACCTTATTATGGAAAGTATAAAAAGAAGTGAGGAAAGAGTAAATATTTCTAAATATGATAGTAAATTTGAAGAGACATCTTTTTTATTAAGAAGAGATAGATTTGATGAGAAGGCTGTTATTTTAAATAATTATGGAAGAGAAAATAAATTAACAACAGGATATTTAGAAGTTAAATATCCAAATAAAAATGACATTACAGATAGGACTAAAAATTATATAGAAGAGTATATAAATAATTTTGAAAAATGTTTATTTTCAAATGATAAAAAAGAATTTGAAAAATATAAAGAATATATAGATGAAAAAAGTTTTATAGATTATTTTATAATAAATGAATTTTTCGCAAATTACGATTCTGGATATCATTCTTCTTATATATATAAAGAAGTTAATGAAAAACTTAAAATGGGTCCAGTTTGGGATTTTGATATGGCAATAGATAATTATAAAATAATAAAATTAAAAATTGACTCTACTGCAATGCATGATGCACCATGGTTTAGACAATTACTTAGAGATTCAAGTTTTGTTGAAAAATTAATTAATAGGTATAAAGAGCTTAGGAAAGGTATTTTATCTGAAGAAAATATAAATAATTATATAGATGAAACTGTTAAATATATTGGAAATGCTCAGAAAAGAGATAGAGATAAATGGGGATATTTTTATGAAAAATTAAATAAAAAATATGACCATAATGAAAAATATTTAACTTATAAAGAAGAAATAGATAAAGTTAAATTTACTTTATCAGAACATGGAAAGTGGTTAGATGAAAATTTAGATTCACTTTATCAATATTCAGAATTTGATACGAACGAACAAGAGGAAGACTTAAAAAGTGTATTATTAGGAAGAGATGATTCAGTTAAAATTGGAAGTCTTGTAGCTATTGTATTTATAATTGGTTTCATTTTATCTATAATTATTGTTCAAAGAGAGTAATTTAATGGAGAATTTTTATGAGAAATATTAAAGTAATAAAAGAAAAAATATTATTTTTTTTAGCAACTATATCGGCTGGAATATATATATTATGGCGTATATTTTTTACTTTGCCAATTGAATATGGACTAGTAGCATTAATAGTTGGGATTTTATTAGTTGTTTCAGAGGCAGTTGGGTTTTTTGAAGCATTTTCCCATTGTAAAAGTTTAAGCAAAAAAAAAGAACCTAAACTTCCTATTATAAAAAAAGAAGATTATCCACATGTAGATGTATTTATAGCAACTCATAGTGAAGATAAAAATATAATTTATAAAGTTGTAAATGGCTGTGTACACATGGATTATCCAGATAAGAATAAAGTTCATATTTATATTTGTGATGATACTAATAGAAAAGAGATGAAAGAATTAGCAAATGAATTTAATGTTGGATATTTTGGATTAATTGATAATAAGACTGCAAAAGCAGGAAATATAAATAATGCTTTAAGTAAAACTAGATCACCTCTTATAGTTACATTTGATGCTGATATGATACCAAGAAAAAAATTTTTAATGGAAACAGTTCCTTACTTTTTTTTACCTAAAATGAAAGAGGAAAATGGACAGTGGGTATATAGAAATAAAGATGAAATAGATGATAATTATAAGATAGGATTTATACAAACTCCTCAAAGTTTTTATAATGCTGATCTTTTTCAGTACAATTTATATTTGGAAAAAGATATTCCAAATGAGCAAGATTATTTTTTTAGAGAAGTTAATGTTGGAAGAAATAGAACTAATACTCCTATATATGCTGGATCTAATACAGTCATATCCAGAGAAGCATTAGAAGAAGTTGGTGGAATTGTAGAAGGAAATATAACAGAAGATTTTGCAACAGGAATTCAGATACAAAGTAAAGGATATACATGTTTTGCTATAAAAAAAGCTTTAGCAAATGGACTTGCTCCAATAGATTTTAAAAATTTGATAAAACAAAGACAAAGATGGGCTAGAGGATGTATACAAACAATAAGAAGTCTTAAATTTTTTAAGAGTAAATTAAATATAAAATCGAAATTGAGTTATATGACATGTTTTTTATATTGGTGGACATTTTTTAGAAGATTTATATATATATTATCTCCAATATTATATACAGTATTTGGATTAGTAATAGTGAAATGCACATTAAAAGAATTACTATTTATATGGCTTCCATCATATATGCTATACAATATAACTATACGAAGTTTATCTGATAATATAAGAAACCAAAAGTGGAGTAATATTATAGATACAATAATATTTCCTTATCTAATAATTCCTGTTTTTCTTGAAACAATAGGATTTAAATTGAAAAAGTTCAATGTTACAAGTAAGAAAAAAGTTGATAATAAAAATACACAATTTAAATATGCCATTCCTCATATAATTTTATTAATAGGAACATTAATTGGATTAATATATTGTATAGAAGATATGATAATTCACAAGTCATTAGGCTCAATAGTTTTAGTCTATTGGTTAGTTTTAAATAGTTATTTCCTTTTAATGGCATTAACATTTATGTTAGGTCGTGTAAATTACAGAGATCAAGAGAGATATTATGCTAAATTAGACGTTAATTTGAATTTAGATAAAGAAGTTATAAAAGGGAAAACTGTAGATATATCAGAAGGTGGAATGGCTATTGAACTTGAATATCCTTTTTATATTCCTTATAAAAAAGATATAGAAGTTGTAGTATATAATGATGATTATAAAGCACAACTTTTTGGAAAAATAGTTCATGTGGATAAATGTAACGAATTATGGAGATATAGTATTAAAATTTCAAATATGACAGAGGAAAATAAAAGAGAATATTATTGTATAGTATATGATAGACAGCCAACCTTAGCTAAGGAGATAAAATCTAATACAATAAAAGAAGTTTATAATAATATATTTAATAGAGTAAAAAGGAATAAATTATCTAATAGAAAGTTACCAAGGATATGTATAAACAAATATTTAAAAGATATAGAAGGTAATACTTTTAAAATTGAAAATTTTAATTATGAATATTTAGCTATTTCACAAGGACCGATAAAAGATCATATAGAATTAGATTTAGATGATAATTTAATTTTAAAGTGTGAACTTCAAAATATAAAAAATAAAAATTCTATATATAAAATAATTAATTTTGAAGATATAAGAGATGAAGTAAAGCTAAAAGAAAAAATTAATAATTGGATAAAATAAAGTTTAGTTAATAATATAATAATTTTAAATTATAACCATATGTTATAATTTATATTAAATATAAAAAGCGAATTTAATCCTTAGAAAAGGATAAAATATAAAAAATAAAAGTAAAACTCTTAGATTTTTAATAATATATATTTAGGATAATTATGGGAAATAAAATTCTATCAGCTTACTTTATAGTGGAAAATTTAGTTTAAAAGGAAGTTGATTTATTATGGATATAAAAATTCTTAGTTTTTTGAAAGAGGAACGTATTGTTTTTAATAATTCAAAAGTTAATTTTAAATGTTTAGAACAAGGGGTTATAAAGTATTATTATAAAATAGATAATTCTAAAATTGAAATAATCTATCTAGATAAATCAAAAGTAGATTATATAGAAGAAATCTTTAAGTATTTAAGTATCAAACCAACTAAAAAAAATATAATTTTATTTGAAGATAATGCTTTTATAGATAAATATATAAAAAATAAGCTTATAAAGAATAATTGTATAATTATATCTAAAAATAAAATGCAAGAATATTTTATTTTAAACGAAAAAATAAAAATTTTAGGATTAGAAAAAGACGGAGTTATTGATATAAGCCTTATTTTATTTGGACTATTAAAAAATGAAGAATTAGATTTTAGTTTAAATATAGATACTATAATTTTAGGAAGAGAAAAAGATAATCTAATAGGAAATTTGGTTTTAAGTATATTAAAAAGATTATCATATATAAATAAAGCTAAAGAGCTAGATTTATTTTTGTATTTAAGAAATGAATTTAATCTTCAGGATTTAACATTTATAGAAGACCCATTAAAAGAATATATAAATAACAAAGTTTGTCTTAATATAAAACAAAGAAATGGTGAAATAATTGACAATGAATTATATTTTTCATTAATTAAAATGAATTAGCGAAAATAAAGCCTTTTGGCTAGCTGAGAACTTGAAATAACTTAGCTAGTCAAAAGGCTTTTTTTAAAATATTCACTTAAATAACTTAAATAACTATTTAAAAACTTAAATAAATTGTTAAATAAAAGACAAGCTTGTAGAATTGAATTGTGGTCAGGGGGACTAATACAACAAAAGAATGTTAAAAAAAATACAAAAGGAGAGAGACTTTTAATGCTAGAAATTATCAAAAGCACATTAACAGATCAAGCAATATTAGGAGCGATATTTTCTTCAATTGCAATTATAGCACTAGGTTTTTATTTAAGAAAAAAAGAAATTATCAATTCATTAGCTTCAAAAGTTTTAACAAAAGTAGTACTTTCAGTTTCATTACCAGCATTAGCATTTACTTCATTTATGAGTAACATTGATGGTAATCAACTTAAGCAAGGACTAAATATTTTAATTTGGGGATTTGTAATTTATATAATATTAATCCCAATTTCTAAAATAATTTACATAAAAGTAAAGGGAGACAAGCAAGACGTTTATAGAGTATTAACAATATTCGGTTCAACAACTTTCTTCGGAACACCAATTGTAGCAGCAGTTTATGGTGCAGTAGGAACAATGTATGCAAATATATTTAATATAGCTTACAGAGTTTTCTTATATTCATATGCATTTATAAAGATGTCTGGAGCAAAAATGGACAAAGAAAGCTTAAAGAAAAATATGAAAGAAGTTTTCTTAAATCCAATTATATTAGCAACACTTATTGGTTTATTAATTTGGTTATTCCAAGATTCAATGCCACAAGTTAATGTTGTAGTAAAAGGAAAAGTTCAACATTTCGGATTTTTAAGAATTGACCAAACTCTTCCATGGCTTTATAAACCACTTACATACTTAAAAGCATTAGCATCACCACTTGCATGGTTATCAATTGGAGCAACTTTAGCTGAAGTTCCATTTAAGAAAGCAGTAGTTCAAAAAGATGCTTGGGGATATAGTTTAATAAAAGTTATATTAATACCAGTTATAAATATAGTTTTATTATTAATATTAAATCAAACAGGAATATTACCAGTTGCATTTGAAGCAATGGCAACAACAGTAATAATGATGGCAACTCCAACTGCAACAGTTGCAGCAGCTTATGCAATAAGCTATGACAGAGAAGCATTATTTACTTCAAACTGTTCACTTTTATCAACAGTAGTTGCAGTAATAGCAATGCCAATTTGGATAGTAATATTACAGATAATTAGCAATATGCATATATTTTAATTAAATAAATTTAGGCAAGGAGAGGAAAACATATGATTAAATTAGTTTGTTATGGAGTTAGAGAAACAGAAGTTCCTTATTTTAAAGAAATAAATAAGAAATTCGGTTATGATATAAAGTTAGTAACATTAGGATTAAATGATGAAAATGTTCAAGAAGCAATTGGAGCAGAAGCAATAATGGTTAGAGGAAATTGCAAAGCTACAAGAAGAAATTTAGAATTATTAAAAAATAATGGATTAAAATATGTTTTAACTAGAACTGTAGGATTTGATCATGTTGATTTAGAAGCAGTTAAAGATTTAGATTTAAAATGTGCTAGAGTTCCAGGTTACTCTCCAAATGCTATAGGGGAATTAGCATTATCATTAGCTATGATGTTATTAAGACATACAGCTTATACAGTTAATAACACAAGAGAAAAGAATTTTGTTGTAGATCCATTTATGTTTAGTAAAGAAGTGAGAAATTGTACTGTTGCAGTTTTAGGAGCCGGTAGAATAGGACTTACAACAGCTAAGCTTTTTAAAGGATTAGGAGCAAGAGTAATAGCTTATGATGTATTCCAAAGTGAAGAAGCAAAAAAAGTTGTAGAGTTTATGGAACTTGATGATGTTTTAAGAGAAGCAGATATAATATCAGTTCATATGCCTTACATAAAAGGTGTAAACTATCATATGATAAATGATGAGTTTATAGGAAAAATGAAAGATGGAGCTATATTAATAAATACAGCTAGAGGAGAGATTCAAGATATTGAAGCAATAATCAAAGGAATTGAATCAGGAAAATTAGGTGGATTTGGAACAGACGTATTAGAAGGTGAATCAGGAGTATTCTTTAAAGATTTAAAAGGACAAACTTTAGAAAATCCTTTATACGAAAAGTTAGTAGGTCTTTATCCAAGAGTATTAATAACTCCTCACATGGGTTCATATACAGATGAAGCTTTAACAAATATGATAGAATTTTCATATGAAAACTTACAAGAATACTTAGAAAAGGGAACTTGTAAAAATAGTATAGCGTAATTATAATAAGTAAAGAGTATATTATAAGAGAGAATATCTTGTAATGTACTCTTTCTTTGTCTATAAAATAAATTTTTATTATAAAATATAGAGGTGAAAATGAAAAGAAAAATAGACTTTGAAAAAAAAATAATAATTTGGGCAGTAGTAATTACTTTAATACCATTAGTTCTTTCCTATGGAATATTTATAAAATCAAAATTATCTGATATGAATGATGAAATAAAAGTTACTTTACAAAATGTAGGAAATTCCATTGCACAGAATCCTATGGTTCAAGACAGATTAGCAGAGGGAAAAATTAATGGAAGTATACAAAACTTAACGAAATTATATATACATGATATTAAAAATGTAAATATAATAGTTGTTGCAGATATGAAAGGAATAAAATATTCGCATTTAGATCAAAAGCAAATTGGAGATGTATTTATTGGGCAAGATAAAGCAAATGTTTTAAAACATGGTGATAGTTATTTTTCTATAATGGAAGGTTCCATGGGAGAAACTCTTAGATGGTTCCAACCAATATATAAAAATGGAAAACAAGTAGGTTTTGTTATGGTAGGCAAATATTATGATCAAATAACTCTTATGAATAATAAAACTAAGCTTAATTATTTGCTGTTATTTATAGGGGCAGTTTCTATATCTATAATAATATCTAAATTCTTTGCAAAGAAAGTTAAAAAAGAAATTTTAAATATGGAACCAGATGAAATAGCTAAGCTTTATAATGAGAAAAATATAATATTAAACTCTGTAGAAGAGGGGATAATAGGATTAGATAAAGATAATAACATAACAGAAATAAATAATAGTTGCTATAAAATAATAGAAAATTTTAATGAAAAAAAATTCATTGAAAAACTAAAAAGATACATAGAAAATAAAGAAGATTTTGAAATGAAAGAGTTTATAATTCAAGGAAAAAGAGTCTTTGTATCAATTAAATACATAAGTCAGGGAAACTATCATTTAGGAGCTGTAATAACTCTTTTTGATAATAATAATATAAATAAAATAGCAAAAGAAATAACTGGTGTAGACCAAATAATAAAAAATTTAAGAGCAAATGTACATGAATATAAAAATAATATGCATGTTATATTAGGATTAATTCATATAGGAGAATATGAAGAAGCTAAAAAATTTATAATGAAAATTCAAGAAATTCAAGAGAATAATACAAACAAATTTTCTAATATAGGAGATTATTATGTTCGTGCATTACTTTTAAGTAGAGAACTAGTAGCTAAAGAGAGAAGAGTTAATTTAGTTCTTGAGGAAGAGGCATTTTTATATTCTAAGCATGGAATAATAAATTCTTATGATATAGTAACCATTTTAGGTAATCTTATAGAAAATGCTTTTGAAGCAATGTCTACAGAAGTTTTTGTAAATCTTTTTGAGGATGAAAATTTAGTAATAGTAGAGGTTTCTGATAATGGAAAACCTATAAAAAAAGAAATTAGAGATAAGATATTTAAATCAGGAGTATCATCTAAAGGAGAAGGAAGAGGTACAGGACTTAACTTAGTTAAAAGCCGAGTTGAGCTTTATAATGGTGAGATAGAAATAAGTGAGTTCGAAGATAAAAAAATATTTACAATAACAATGTGCAAAGGAGAATAATAAATGATAAACGTATTAATAGTTGAAGATGATCCAATGGTTGCACTTATAAATAAAAAATATTTAGAAGAAATAGGTGAGATAAAAACTTTTGGACCTTTAATAACGAAAAATGAAATTTTTGATATTATAGAAAAAGAAAATATTGATTTAATAATAATGGACGTTTTTCTTCCTAAGGAAAATGGATTAGATATATTAAAAGCTTTAAGAGAAAATGGAAAAGTAACAGATGTTATTATGGTTACTGCTGCAAATACTGTTGATGAATTAAAAAAGGCATTTTCATTAGGAATAGTAGATTATTTAGTTAAACCATTTGAATTTGATAGATTTAAAGATTCAATAATAAAATATAAAAAGAAAAGAGAAATATTTTTAAAAGATAAATCCTTAAACCAAGAAGATTTAGATTATATTTTAAATCAAAGCAATAATTTAAATGGAAAAGAAAATAATTTACCTAAAGGATTAAATAAAAGAACTCTAGAAAAAATAATAGAATTTTTAGAAAGTAATAAAAATGAGATTTGGACTTTAAGAGAGTTAGCTGAAAAAATAAAAATAAGTAATGTAACAATAAAGAAGTATATGGATTACTTAGAAAATGAAAATAAATTAGAAGTTAAAATGACTTGCGGAAATATAGGAAGACCAGAATTAAAATATAAATTAAAATAATTTTTTTTGGGAGGAAAACAGAAGATGAATAAAAATTTAGTTTCTACAATTTTTGAAATTCCAGGTTATAACGTTACAGAAAGTTTAGGGCTATGTAGAGGAATAAATGTTAGATCAAGAAGTATAGTTGGAAATTTAGGCGCATCTCTTCAAACTCTTGTTGGAGGAAATATAACTATATATAGAAAGTTATGTGAAGAGTCAAGAGAGCTTGCATTTGAAGATATGATAAAACACGGAGAAGAAATGGGGGCAGATGGCATAATAGGAGTAAGATATGAATCAAATGAATTAGGGCAAGGATTATCAGAAATTTTATGTTATGGAACTGCTGTAAAATTAGAAAAGAAATAATAAATAAAACTCAGTTAAATAGAATTTAACTGAGTTTTATTTATAGTAAATGTGGTTAATAATGGTATAATATAAAAAAGGGGGATTGTTATTATGAATAATGAGAGAAAAGATGAATTAGAGAAAAAATATTTGTTTAATGAAGATATAACTTTAAATAGCTTAAAAGAATTAGAAATACAAGAAATAATTTATTTAATATTTACTACTCAAGATTTTAAAAAAGAAAATAAATTTACTGATATTGATTTAGATAATAAATTAAAGCTATTTTTCGAAGGGATAATTGATAATATTAGAGAATCAGAAGAACTATATATAGCTTATAATGTTTATACAAGATATCCACATGTGGATTATGATAAAAGAAGTTGGATTTTTTCTAAAGAAGAATATGCAGAAAATGCAAAAGATTATTTTATGCAAAATGGATTAGAACTTAAAATAAAAAAATTAGAAAAATATGATGTTTTAAATGAATTTGCAGAATTTCATAGATTAGGTATAAAAGCTGCTGTAATTGATAATGGACAATATACTGTAGATATAAAAACAGATAGTATATTAAAGCCTATAAATTATGATGGAGTAGAAAAGATTAATATACCAGTAACAAATCCAGAACTTAATTATTCTATGATGAAGTTTTTCCAAGAAATTAATTTAAAAGCTAATTATGAAGGTAAAGGACGAGTTATAAGAATTTTAGAGGAAAAAATGATGGAAGAAATCTCTAAAGGGGAATATTTAGTGCCTATGAAATTTGAAGAAAATAATATAGAGGTTGGAAAAGTAGAATTAAAAGAAGATACTAAAGTTAATTTTGCAATTTTAGAAGATTCTAAAGGAGCTTTATGGATTCCAGCATTTACTGATTGGGTTGAGTTCAAAAAATTTTATGATAAAGAAAAGTGGAATGGAAGCGTTTTAAATTATGATACATTAGTAAATATGGTACAAGATGTTAAAGGTGTAAATATAAATCCATTTGGATTAAAAGTAGAGCTAACTGAACAAAATATAAAAATAATAGAAAACTATAAAAAAAGAAAAAATTAAAAAAGAGAATTTAATAGAGAATAATAGATTAATCTTAATAACAAAGTGGCTTTTGCCACTTTTTATTTTATATTTTATATTTAATATTATTCAATATAATTATTTACTTATTAAATAATTAGTAATAAAGCTATAAAAATATAAAATGATTAATATAAATATTTTAAAGAGGAAATATTTATATTAATTTATTCTAATCCTATTAAAATAAAAAAATAAAAATTAATAGTAAAAAATTAAAAAAAAGTATTGATGAAAATATTAAACTATGGTAATATTTAGGAGAAGAAAGAAATAGGCAAATTTAGAGAAATCTAAGGACGCAAAACTATAGGGACTAAAGTTTTTACTATGTCAGCCAGTTGCCAAAGAGTATTATTACTTTTTGTAAATAAATGTATTAAACAGGATTATTATACGTTTATGTTGAAAGTTACTCTATGGAGGGTAGCTTTTTTGTGGTTAGAATATAAAGGGTAAAAATTAGTCGATTTAAATTATACCCCATATACCAAAGGTCTACAGAGAATCTGTAGGCCTTCCCCGTTTTATAAGAAATTTATGTATAAATAAGAAATAATTGAAAAAACTACTAGTATAAAGCTAGGAGGAGTTTCAATGAAAAAATGTTTTCTTATTTTAAGTATTATATTATCATTTTGCTTTATTGGATGCGGGAAAATAAATGTGTCAACTAGAACAAATATAAATGAAAAAGGGGAAGCAAAATTTATTTTAAAAGCTATATATGATGATGAAATTAAGAATCAAATTAATAATTCACTTATAGAAAAAAATATAAAAATGAATAATGTGGATATAAATAAATATACTAGCAATGGATTGAATGTTGAAGAAATAACTATTAATTTTGATAATTCAGGCAAGTTAGTAGGGGATGAAAATATTTATAAAGTTTTAGATTATAAAGTTGTAAAGAAAGATTATTTTTATGAATCCATTTATGATATTTCTATAACTATCAGTAAAAATATTTTTAATTTGAGAAATAAATATAATGAAAAATCTCAAAGAAATTACATAGATAATATTCCATATAGTAATACAATAATGTTTCCAGGAGAACTAATCAGTACTAATGCTACTGAGCATGTTAGTCCAAATGAAGTTAAGTGGAATTATAAACTAGGGCAATTAAATGATACTACTATTATGACACTTACATATAAAGTTACTACTATATGGAAGCTTATATTTATTTCGATAATAATTATATTTATTATTTTAGGCATTATAATAAGCTTACATCTTAAAAATAAGAGAAAAAGGTGTAAAAGAGCTTTAGGTTAAATTAAAAAAATCAGTTTAATATTAATATTAAACTGATTTTTATTTTATTTGAGTTAAGTTTAAAGATGAATGTTGAAATGGTAAATAAACTTTATTAAAAACTATTGGAAATTCTTTATGTTTAAATATACCTTCTTCTATTAAATAAAATTTTTTATCACAAGTTATAGGATGATTATTAGCAGTAAAATTTCCAGAAGTTGAAAACTTAATTCTAGTATTAGTAAATGAACAATCCATATAAATTTTTGTTTCTAAAAATTCTAAAATTTCATCTTTATTATTTAAATCAAGATTAAAATCTGAAATTGTTTCTATAGGAATTATAGTGAAAGTATAAGATATATACTCTTCTTTTGATTTATACCATCTGTCTACACAAACTACGGCTACTGTTTTTTGTCCAAGTATATTTAAGTAGTAATCTGATGGAGGTTCTATTCTAAGTTCTAATTCAACAGAATCAATAGATAAATCTATACATTTATATGTAGGATTACCTACTTTTTCTAATCCATTAGATTTTTTAGATTCTTTTCTTATAATATAATTCCCCTTTCCATGAATGTTTTTAACTAATCCATCGTCTATTAATAAAGAAAGGGCTTGTCTTAAAGTAGTCCTACTTACACCTAACATTTCAGCTAATTTTGGTTCAGATGGAAGACGGCTATTTTCAGGAAAAGCTTTTTCGTTTATCATTTTGAAAAGTTTATCATATACTACAACGTATCTAGGTTCTTTTTTATCTGTAATTAAATTTATACTATCCATTTATATTCACCTTTCTAAAATAAACAAGTTATATACCAGTTTTATTATAATTCTATAAGTTGATTATAATCTATTGGTAACACATAAAACAATAAAAATATAAAAAATATCTGAAAACGATTGCTAGTTTGGACAAAAAATGTTATAATAAATTAAAAATAAACAACTTAGTAGACAAGTTCTAAAGTTGTTTTATTATATTTTAGGAGGTAATGAAATGATTTATTCAGAAGGGGCGAAAGAATATCATATAGACGTAGCGAAAGGAGAAGTTGGAAGATATGTAATACTTCCAGGAGATCCAAAAAGATGTGCTAAAATTGCAAAATATTTTGATAATGCAGAACTAGTTGCAGATAATAGAGAATATGTTACTTATACAGGATATTTAGATGGAGTTAAAGTAAGTGTTACATCTACAGGAATTGGAGGACCTTCAGCTGCTATTGCTTTAGAAGAATTAGTTAATTGTGGAGCTGATACATTTATAAGAGTTGGAACTTGTGGTGGAATGCAAATGGAAGTTAAAGGTGGAGATATTGTAGTTGCTACAGGATCTATAAGAGCTGAAGGAACTTCAAGGGAATATGCACCTATAGAATATCCAGCTGTTGCAAACTTACAAATAGTAAATGCATTAGTAAAAGCAGCAGAAAATTTAAATGAAACTTATCATGTAGGTGTTGCTCAATCAAAAGATTCATTCTATGGACAACATTCACCAGAAACTAAACCAGTAAATTATGAATTAGAAAATAAATGGAATGCATGGATAAGATGTGGATGTTTAGCTTCAGAAATGGAAGGTGCAGCATTATTTATAGTAGGAAGTTACTTAAGAGTAAGAGTTGGAGCTGCATTCTTAGTTGTAGGTAATCAAGAAAGACAAAAAGCTGGACTTGACAATCCAATAGTACATGATACTGAAAGTGCAATTAAAGTTGTAATAGAAGGTATTAGAAATTTAATTAAAGAAGATAAAGAAAAAGAAAATAAACAAAAATAAATTTTACAAAAGATTTGGAGGGGAATATGATGAGTAAATATAAAAGAATATTCACTATAGTAATAGACTCACTAGGAATTGGAGAGCTAGAAGATGCAAAACAATATGGAGATGTAAATGTTGATACATTAGGACATATTGCAGAATCAGTAGATAGCTTTAACATCCCAAATTTACAAAAATTAGGATTAGCTAACTTACACAAGATAAAGCATGTTGATGCAGTTGAAAAACCATTAGGATATCAAATGAAAATGAAAGAAGCAAGTACTGGAAAAGATACAATGACTGGTCATTGGGAAATGATGGGGTTACATATTACTACACCATTCCAAACATTTACTGATACAGGTTTCCCTAAAGAACTTTTAGATGAATTAGAAAAAAGAACAGGTCATAAAATAGTAGGAAATAAAAGTGCAAGTGGAACAGCTATTTTAGATGAACTTGGAGAACATCAAATGAAAACTGGAGATATGATAGTTTATACTTCAGCAGATTCAGTTCTTCAAATTTGCGGACATGAAGAAACTTTTGGATTGGAAGAATTATATAGATGCTGTAAAATTGCAAGAGAATTAACTCTTAAACCAGAATGGATGGTAGGAAGAATAATTGCAAGACCATATGTTGGTGAAAGAAAAGGCGAATTTAAAAGAACAAGTAATAGACATGACTATGCTTTAAAACCTTATGGAAGAACAGCATTAAATGTTTTAAAAGATAATGGATACCAAGTTATTTCAGTTGGTAAAATAAAAGATATATTTGACGGAGAAGGTATAACAGAAGGAAATAGTTCAAAAAGCTCTGTACATGGAATGGAACAAACTATAGAAATTCAAGATAGAGATTTTGAAGGATTATGTTTTGTTAACCTAGTTGATTTTGATGCTCTTTGGGGACATAGAAGAAATCCACAAGGATATGCTGAAGAACTAGAGAAATTTGATGTTAAGCTTGGAGAATTCTTAAAAGGAATGAGAGAAGATGATCTAGTTATAATAACTGCAGATCATGGAAATGATCCAACTTATACAGGAACAGATCATACAAGAGAACATGTACCATTCTTAGCTTATTCACCATCAATGAAAGAAAATGGAATTTTAGAAACTGTTCCTACATTTGCAACTATAGGAGCTACTATAGCTGATAACTTTGGATTAGAAATGCCAGAAGGAACTATAGGTTCATCAATTCTTGAAAAACTTAAATAGAAAAAATTTTTTAATATAAAGAGAGTCTTAAAACTTTAAGACTCTTTTATATTTTAAAATTAAAAATATAATTTATATTGAAAAAAATTAAAAAATAATATATAAAATTATTAATTTTAAAAAAAACTTGCGTATTTATAAAAAAAGTGTTATACTAAAATAGTAGCCAATAAGGCACAGAAAAATGAAGATTGTTTTGGAATATATTTCTTTTAAAAAAAGGATTTATCATCAAAATTAAAATCTTTAAATTTAGGAGGAATATATTATGACAGATAAGACTATAGTATGTAAAGATTGTGGAAGTGAATTCGTATTTACAGTAGGAGAACAAGAATTCTACAAAGAAAAAGGATTCGATAATGACCCAGTTAGATGTGCTGATTGCAGAAGAGCAAGAAAACAACAAAACAATAGAAGATAATTAAGATTTATATATAATTTTATATTATTAAGAAGTTTAACGGATTCAGTTTGAATCCGTTTTTTTATATTAAAAATAAATAAAATAAGGTAATATAATAGTGTATAATATAATAAAAATTATTTGAAATTGGAGAAAAGATATGGATATAAATAAACTAAGTGCAGAAGAACTTTTAAGAGAGAGTTATGGAAAACAATTAAATACAAAGAAAAATATTTTAGAATATATAGAACTAAGTAAAATTCTTAAAAATGAAGAAGTTTTAGAAGAAAAAGCACAGGAAACTTATAATCTGATTTATAATAGTATTGAAAATTTAGAAGTAAAACCGAATACAAAAATGTATTTAAAGAATGCTTTAAAAAGTATGCTTGGAAAAAAAGTTAAAAATAAAGACCCTAAAGAAGAAAATAAATTTATTAAATTTTTTAAGAAGGCTTATCCAAAAGGAGAGAGAAGAAAAGATTTCACTTGGGTTTTAATGGACATAAATAAGATAACAGATGAGCAAATATGGACTACATTAACATATATAAATAAAGAAATAATAAATAGAACTACTATAATAAAAAGAGATGATAAAGAAGAAATAATAAAAATGATACAAAAAGTTGCAGATAGAAAAAATATTAAGTATATAAATAGTATAAGAAGTCTTGAGAAATTAGTATCTTTATTAAAAATAAAGATTTTAGAAAAAGACGGGAAGTTTAAAGTAGTTAGATATGAAGATAATCAAAAGAACATTGGAGGAAAATATGATAACTAAAAAGAAATTAAAAGAAGAGATAATAACATATGATGTAATAAATTATATAGAAGAGGATGGAACACATATAGAATATGTTGAAGTAACTTTAGCAGACAGAATTATAGATGTCTATATGGATACTAGAGAAGTAAATATAGGAATTCTAGTAAACAAAATATTAGAAGATAATTTATATATAGAAGAATAGAAATTTTAATATACATAAACTTTAAAATAACTAGAACTTTTAATTTTAAAAGAATTAATATAAAGATTAAAAAAATTACTGAATAAATTAAATAAAAATATAAAAGGAGGAAACTTAAAAGAAGTGTAACATCCTATGAGGGAGAATAAGATATTATACTATCTAAAATTAAGTTTCCTCCTAATTTATAATCATAATCTGATTTTGCTATTAAAGATTTTTTTAAACTCCAAGAAGCATTCCAAAGTTTAACTATATATAAATAATCATATAATTT
>NZ_LTAY01000020.1 GCF_002050515.1 Clostridium thermobutyricum DSM 4928
AAGATTAGATTTCCCATAGCGTAAGCTAGTAAGATCCCTTGAAGAACACAAGGTTGATAGGTTAGGGGTGTAAGCATGGTAACATGTTCAGCTGACTAATACTAATAGATCGAGGGCTTGACCAATAAAAATATCAACAGAATTTGATGTGCAATTTTCAGAGAACATCTGATAATTTGGTGATGATGGCATAGAGGGTACACTCCTTCCCATTCCGAACAGGAAAGTTAAGCTCTATAACGCCGATGGTACTGCATGGGAGACTGTGTGGGAGAGTAGGAAGTTGCCAAGTGAGAACTCAGGAAGAGTCAGTAGATTTATCTACTGGCTTTTTTTATTTAAAATAAATATAATTAAATTTAGTTAATAATGATTTTATTTTAAATAATAGATTTGATTTATTTTATAGTTACTAAATAAATCAACAGATAAAATTTTTAGATTAGAGATTGAATAATAACAATATGCTTCTTATTAAAATAAATATATGGTATTATTTGTATGTGAGGGGGTAAGTTATGAGATATTTATGGAGTTGTATAGGAGTATTAGCTGTTATTTATTTTATAGTTATTAATATATTAGGTGGAAGAATTTATTTTAGTGAGGTATTTTTAATTTTAGGATTAATTGCAATAGTAATATCAGTTTTCTATAATAAAATATTAAATGTAGATTTTATAAAAAAACATATAAAATTTATTAGGGGATTAATTGTTGCATGTATTTCTATTTTTATTATTTTTGAAACTATGATAATAATGTATCCAAAAAAAAGTTTGGAAAAATCAAATGTTATAATTGTTTTAGGAGCAGGACTTAGAGGATCTATTCCAAGTTTGACATTAAGATATAGATTGGATTCTACTATTGAATATGTGAATAAAACAGATTATAATGGAAAAATAATTGTAAGTGGAGGGCAAGGTCCAGGCGAGGATATTACTGAAGCTGAGGCAATGAAAAATTATTTAATTGATAAAGGAATTTCTTCTGATAGAATAATAAAAGAGGATAAATCTACTAGTACAAGTGAAAATTTAAGATTTTCAAAAGAAGTGATTAAAAATAATCTTAATTATGATGTAGGTAAAAATATAACAACAACAATAATAACAACTGATTTTCATGCTATGAGAAGTAATATGTTAGCTAAAAGGAATGGATATGAAAATGTTGAATTATATACAACTAGTACTGAGTGGTATTTAATTCCTAATATGTATTTTAGGGAGTTTTTTGCTTTTATAAAATCATTAATTTTAGATAGATAATGTCAATGAAGAGAGGATATTTTTATGAATAGAAACATTGAAGATTTAAAAGGAAAAGTAGTAAAACATTTTAAAGGAAAATTATATCTTGTAGTAGATATAGTTAAACATAGTGAAACAATGGAAGAATTAGTTTTATATAAAGCTTTATATGGAGAGTTTGGATTGTTTGTAAGACCTAAAGAAATGTTTTTAAGTGAGGTAGATAAAATTAAATATCCAAACTGTAATCAAAAATATAGATTTCAATTAATAAATGAAATAGATATAGATAATATAAAAAATTCTATAATTGAGTAATTTAAAATTTACAAGATAAAATAAGCTGTCTTTAATTTTTAGACGGCTTATTTTTATGTTAAAAATATAAGAACCAATATTTAATATAATATATATTCATGTGATTAAAATAATAAATTAAAAATAGATATAATATACATTTATATATATAATATTTATTTATATTTAGCTAAAAAGAAAAAACTTTTTATTGTCAACTATTTATATTTTAATAGTTGACAAATAAAAAAAAACAATATAATATTTTAATATATTTTGATTATCAAACTATTATAGTTATTTTTATATAACAGTTATTAGATATTACTAGTATAGAAAACTTTATAATTTTTATTATGAATATATTTTTTATTTAAATTAAGTATTAAAAATTCATTTAAATAAGATATAAAAAAATAATATTTAATATATGAATTTTATTTTGAAGAAAAATAAGGAGAAAAGTTTATGAGTTTGAAAACTAGAGATTTAGTTTTAATTTCAATTTTTGCGGCACTTACTGCAATAGGAGCATTTATAAGAATACCATTACCAATAGTACCATTCACTTTACAATATTTTTTCTGTGCTTTAGGAGCAATATTATTGGGAGCAAAAAAAGGTGCATTGGCTCAAGTACTTTATATTGGGGTTGGATTAATTGGATTTCCTGTATTTACTCAAGGTGGAGGAATTGGATATGTTGTTCAACCTACTTTTGGATATTTAATAGGATTTATTTTTGGAGCATATGCTATTGGAAGAATAACAGAAAGAATGAAAGAGCTTAGTGCTTTAAAAATTTATTTTGCTGGATTCATGGGACTTATGATTATTTATTTTTTTGGAGTTATATATATGTATTTCATTTATAATGGATATCTTGGGCAGGCTATGAGTCCTTGGAAAGCTGTTATGGTTGGAATGATAGATTTTCTTCCTAGTGATTTATTATTAACTTTGATAATATCATTAGTTGGAATCAGAGTAGTACCAAGACTTAAAAAATTAGGTTATGTCTAAATAGACTAGGAATAATAATGAAAAAGTTGATAAAAAATAAAGGTCTAATTGGAAAAGAAATAAATAAGAAGATTTAAATTTATATAATTCAGATTTGGTGAATTGTTTTTAGTAGCAAATGATATAAGAGAAAATTTTGTGATAATAATATTAATTTATGTGTGATTATTAATTGGAAGATGAGATGGTTCTCTGGAAAATTGAGTTTATTGTTCTTAATTGAAATGTTTTGAGCTAATAGAAATGTATATAAAAGCAGTTCCAATTAATTTGTTTGCAGTAATAACAGATGATAAAAGAAGTATTAAGAGAAGAGGTTCCTAGTATAATAGAAATTTTATATTTATAAATTTAAAAGTAAATGCAAGACTTTTAATATGGAGAAATATTAAATGCAATTAAGGAATAGAGAAAAAGCTTATCATTTAATTTTTGTAACTAATGAGATTATAACGAGAAGTTTATTAATTACTTTTGGTAATAATATAAAAAAGATAAAAATAAAAAAGTAATTTATTTAAATAATATAATTAATTAAAAAGGCTGTAGAAATACTTGTTTTATTACAAATATTTTTACAGCCCTTTTAAATTATAATTTAAAAATATTAAAGTAATTAATATTAAATTATATTATATTATATCAGCTAAAGTATATTTAGAGAATTCATCAAAAAAGTGAGATAATGAACTATTTATTATTCCTTTCAATTTACAGTTTTCTGAAAAATAAGGACAACAATCATTATTTTTAAAACATTGAACTATATTTAAATTTTCTTCTGTTATTTTTAAAATATCTCCTAAGTTTATTTCAGATGGGGATTTACCAAGTTTTACCCCGCCATTTCTACCTTTTATAGAAATTATATAATCTGTCTTAGCTAATTTATTAATAATTTTTTTTAGGTGATGTTCAGATATTTCAAGGTTAGTTGCCATTTCTTCTATATTACAAAGTTTTTCATTATTTAAAGCAAGAAACATTAATGATCTAAGAGCATAGTCACTAAATTTAGATAGTTGCATATTATTTGCCTCCTTAAATTAATATAAAGTTATATAACTATTATAAGAGTTTTTGTGGAAAAAGAAATAGAATTGATATGGTAAAATTTAAAAGAGTATTTTATTTGCACATTTTAAAAAAATATGATAATATTATTTTAGAAAATAATTATTAATTAATATGATTTATTAAAAACTTAGAATAAATAGAAATATAGGAGATAGAATTATGTTAGATCAAAAAACAAAAGATATAGTAAAAAGTACAGTTCCAGTTTTAAAGGAACATGGAGTTGAAATAACAACTGAATTTTATAAGGATATGTTTAAACGTTACCCTGAAGTAAAAAATATGTTTGATATGAGCAAACAAAAATCAGGAGAGCAACCAAAAGCTTTAGCTATGACTGTTCTTGCAGCAGCACAAAACATAGATAATTTAGAAGTTTTAGCTCCAGCTGTTGAAAGAATAGGAAAAATACATGTTGATGCTAAAGTTAAAGCTGAGCATTATCCAATAGTAGGAGAATGTTTATTAAGAGCAATAAAAACTGTATTAGGAGATTCAGCTACAGATGAAATAATAGAAGCTTGGGGACAAGCTTATGAAGAAATTGCTAAAATTTTTATAAATGCAGAAAATAAAATGTATGAAGCAAAATAATTTTTAAATAATTCCCACATAATAAAATAAAATTTTTCTCAATAAATAATAAAAAATAAGTACATAATAAATGTATAAAATAGGTGTATAAAATAAGTGCATAAAAAAGTCTAGATAATTAATATTCTAGGCTTTTTATTTTTATTAGAATTATTGTATATAAAAAGTGTCACAAAATTCTTCAATAATTTTGTGACACTTTTCATTAATTGATAACTTTATTTTTTTCTGCTGTAAAATCTTTGAAATTATCAGTAAAGAAGCTATGATTACTAGTTAAGATATAATATAAATATTTTGTGTTATTAGGCTTTAATGCAGCTTCTATTGCTTGTTTTCCAGGGTTACAAATTGGTCCAATTGGTAATCCTTTATTTAAATAAGTATTATATGGTGATTGTGTTTTTAAATCTTTATCATAAACTTTAGTTACATTTTCACCAAGTTTATCCATTGAATATAAAACTGTATCATCCATTTGTAATGGCATATTAGCTTTTAATCTATTATCTATAACTGAAGAAACATTTTTCATTTGTTCAGGAGTTTTAGCTTCTTTTTCTATTATAGATGCTTTAGTAACAGTTTCATTAATTTGAGCTGGAGTAATTTTAACACCTGTTTCTTTTATAGATGCATCTAATTCAGCAACAAAAGTATTAATCATAGTTTCTATAACTGTATTAACTGATTCACCTTTTTTGAAAGCGTAAGTAGTTGGGAATAAATATCCTTCAAGTTGATATTTTCTTCCTTGAACTGGTTTTATAAACTCTGGTAATTTATAATTATTTACTGCATTTATAAAATCTTGTTTGCTGAACATACCAATTTTATCAAATATTCCTGCTATTTGATTTACAGTGTATCCTTCAGGAATTACAACAGTTATAGTTTTTTGATCCTTTAATATATTTAAAAATTGTTTTACAGTTACTTTTGAATTAATAGTATATTGTCCTGGCATTAAACTAGGTTTACCAGTAACACTAGTATACATTTCAATAAGATTTTTATCTTTTATAATATTTTTTTCTGATAAGTCATTTAAAACATCATTAAAGTTTTCTTTTGTGTTTATTACAAAACTAACATTAGGTTTGTCTGTATTAAATGGTTTAACAGAAGGTATTATAAGGAAGAAAGCAGAAACAGCTATAATAATAATTACTACAATGGTTATAATTATTCCGATAATTAATTTTTTCTTTTTCAAAATAACAACCTCCAATTTAGATTTTAACTTAATTATACATTAATTTTAACAATGTTAACCTTAATAGAGTTATAATTAACAATAATTACATATTTTTAAAATAATTGATTCTTATATATAGTGGAAAATTTTTTAAGCAAATTTTATATAATTTTATAAAATTTTTATAATTATATTATTTGATTTTTATAAGGAGAGAATATAATTACCTCATAAACAAAAGCGAAAGCTTAGGAGGTAGTGAAATGAATAAATTAGAAGTATTATATAAAATGTCAAAGGCTATGAAAGAAAAAGAAAAAATTTCAGGAACAGTAAATTTAGTAGGAACTTCAGAAAAAGGAGAATTTGCTAATATAACAAATAATTTTGAGAAAGATATAAAAAACAAAAAAATGAAAATAGATGCTAAATTAAATGTAAATACAGAAGAGGTTAAAGCTGAAAAAGATATAGTAAAAGAGTTTGATTTTGAAAAATTACATGAAGGACATAGACATGGTGGACATCATTGTGGAAGAGGAAATGGACATATGCATGGTCATGGAAGATGTGGAAATAAATTTGAAAAATTAGAATTCTTATTTAAAACTTTAAATGATATGGAACTTTCAGAAGAAGGAGATTTAAAAGTTATAACTTTAGATATAAAGGACATTATTAAAAAGAAAAAGGAAAAGATGAAAGAATTCCACAAAAATCACGAACATCATGGACATCATCATCATATGGAAGATGGAAAATGTGAAGAGTTAAAAGAAGTGTTTAAAATCAAACATGCAATCTTCAAAGAAATTTTAAGTTGCGAATCTGAGAAAGCGGTATTAAGATTAATTATAGATAAAGATTTTACAATCAAGAGTGTTGAAGTAAAATCTGAAGGGGATAAAAAAGTAGAATTTAAAGCAGATTTAAATTATTAATATGATTTTTAGGCTATATCTTTTGGTATAGCCTAATTTTATATTTTGAAAGGAGATTATTTTGAAACATAATTTTACGAAAAAAGATATAATTATAGAAATAGAAAAAAGACATAGGGAACATCGCATGCATCATCAAAAAAATTATGGACATCATAGAAAACATAATATACATCATAGAGAATTTCATAAAGAAATGGTTGATAGAAAATTGAATGAGTTATTCTTTTTACATAAATATATGAAAATATTTAGGAAGATAACTCTTATAGTAAGTATAGTTATTATATTATTTTTATTAAAAGTAATTGGATTTAAACTGGCAACATGGCTTATAATATTAGTTCTAATAATAAATGAAGGAACAATAGTTTATATGATATCCAGAATGGAAAAAAGATTTGTAAAGCCAATGGAAAAGCTTCAATCAGGAGTAAGAAAAATTGCAGATGGAGATTATACTGTTAGATTAGAAACAGATACGAAAAATGAAATTGGAATTTTAACTAGAGAATTTAATAAAATGGCTTCGAAGTTAGAAGAGGGAGAGAAGATAAAAAAGGAATATGAAGAGAATAGAAAAGCTCTTTTAGCAAATGTGTCTCATGATTTAAAGACTCCTATAACTTGCATAAATGGATATGTAGAAGGACTTTTAGAAAATGTTGTTTCAAAAGATAATGTAGACAATTATTTAAAGGTAATAAAAAGTAATGCAGAGTATATGAATAGATTAATTGACGATTTATTCTTATTTTCTAAGCTAGATATGCAAAAGCTAGATTTTAAATTTGAAAAAACAAATATAAAATTATATTTAAATGATATAGTTGAAGAATTTAGTTTTATATTAGATGAGAAAGAGATTAAATTTAGTTATGAGGAAAGTATAGATACTGAAACTTTTGTTAATATAGATGGCAAAAGATTATATAGATCAATACGAAATATTTTAGATAATGCAATTAAATATGGATTAGACAAAGAAAATTTAAAAATTGAAATGATGCTTTATAAAGATAAAGATAGTATATTTATAGTTATAGAAGATAATGGGTTTGGTATAGAAAAAGATAAAGTTGATAAAATATTCCAAAGATTTTATAGAGTAGATAAAGAAAGAACAAAAGATATAAATAGTACGGGACTTGGACTTGCAATAACTAAAGAAATAGTAGATGCACATAAAGGAGAGATATATGTAAGTAGTGAGGTTAATATAGGAACAAACTTTACTATAAGATTACCTATATTTAAGGAGGACAAAAATAATGGGGAGTAAAATATTAATAATAGAAGATGATTTAAATATAGCAGAGCTAGAAAAAGATTATTTAGAGGTAAATGGATACTCAACTGAAGTAGTAACTGATGGCGCAGTTGGACTTAAAAAAGCTATGTTAGGAGTTTATGATTTAATAGTTATAGATTTAATGCTTCCTAATAAAAGTGGATTTGAGATAGTTAAGGAAGTTAGAAAACAATTTGAAATTCCAATAATAATAGTTTCAGCTAAAGTAGAGGATATTGATAAAATAAAAGGACTTGGATATGGAGCAGATGATTATTTAACTAAACCTTTTAGTCCAAATGAATTAGTTGCAAGAGTTAAATCACATATATTTAGATATGAAAGACTTATGGGCAAGAGAGTAAATCATGAAATTATAAGTATAAAGGCTCTTGAAATCCATAGAGATTCTCATAAAGTCTATCTTGGAGGTAAAGAAATAGTTTTAACAACAAAAGAATATGAGCTTTTAGTATTTTTAGCTTCAAATCCAAATATAGTTTTTACAAAAGAACAGCTTTTAGAAAATATTTGGGATGAGAATTATTATGGTGATACAGCAACTATTGCAGTTCATATTCAAAAGCTTAGAAAGAAAATAGAAAAAGATTCATCTGATCCAGAATATATAGAAACTATATGGGGAACTGGGTATAGATTTAATAGTATATAAAATGAATATTTAATTTTAAAAAAGATATCACTAAAAATTATTATAGAGTGATATCTCTTTTTATTTATTTAAAAACATAAAAAAGCTATAGTTAATAAAATTTTAATAATAAAAATAATATAAATATCATAAATGTAACTTATGTTACAGAAGAGAAGCTTAATAGGGGGTATACTAAGAGCATAAGTTAAATAAAAAAAACACGAAAGTTTTACATACATAGGAGGAATTTTAAGATGGGAATGTTTTGTTTTCAATGTCAAGAAACAGCAGGATGTAAAGGCTGTACAGTAAGAGGAGTTTGTGGAAAAACTGAAGATGTAGCTAAAATACAAGATTTATTAGTTTATGTTACAAAAGGACTTGCAACTGTAGCTGTAGAAGGAAGAAAAGTAGGAGTAGTTAGTAAAGTAGTAGATAAATACATAGTAGAAAACTTATTTATAACAATAACAAATGCTAACTTTGATTTTAAAGCTATTGAAGCTAGAGTTAAAGAAACTTTATCTTTAAGAGAAGAATTAAAAGAAGAAGTTTCAGCTAAAGGTGGAAATCCAGTAGGAGCAGACTTAAAAGGATGTGCAACTTGGATTGGATCTACTTCAGAAGAATTCTTAAATAAAGCAAATGAAGTTGGTGTTTTATCAACAGAAAATGAAGATATAAGAAGTTTAAGAGAACTTATAGTTTATGGATTAAAAGGTATGTCAGCATACATGAAACATGCTATGAACTTAGGTTTTGATGATGATAATATTCACGCATTTATGGCAGAAGCTTTAGTTAAAACTTTAGATGATGCTTTAACTGCAGATGAATTAACAGCATTAGCTTTAGAAACTGGTAAATATGGTGTAGATGGAATGGCTTTATTAGACAAAGCTAATACAGAAAGCTATGGACATCCTGAAATAACTAAAGTTGATATCGGAGTTAGAAAAAATCCAGGAATATTAATTTCAGGACATGACTTAAGAGATTTAGAAATGTTACTTGAACAAACTAAAGGAACTGGAGTAGATGTTTATACTCACGGTGAAATGTTAGCAGGTCAATATTACCCAGCATTCAAAAAATATGATCACTTTGCAGGTAACTATGGAAATGCTTGGTGGTTACAAGATAAAGAATTCGCTACATTCAATGGTCCAATATTAATGACTACAAACTGTATTACACCAGTTAAAGATTCATACAGAGGAAGAATATTCACAACTGGAGCAGTTGGATATGAAGGATGTACTCATATAGAAGCTAAAGAAGATGGAACTAAAGATTTCTCAGAAATAATAGAATTAGCTAAAAAATGTGAAGCACCAACAGAAATCGAAAAAGGTGAAATTATTGGTGGATTTGCACATAATCAAGTTATTGCTTTAGCTGATAAAGTTGTAGAAGCAGTTAAATCTGGAGCAATAAGAAGATTCTTCGTTATGGCAGGATGTGACGGAAGAGCTAAATCAAGAGATTACTATAGAGAATTTGCTGAAAAATTACCACAAGATACAGTTATATTAACAGCAGGATGTGCAAAATACAAATATAACAAATTAAATCTTGGAGATATTGGTGGAATTCCAAGAGTTTTAGATGCAGGACAATGTAATGACTCATATTCATTAGTTGTAATAGCATTAAAATTACAAGAAGTATTTGGATTAAATAGTGTAAATGAACTTCCAATTTCATATAACATAGCTTGGTATGAACAAAAAGCTGTAATAGTATTATTATCATTATTACACTTAGGAGTTAAAAACATCCACTTAGGACCAACACTTCCAGCATTCCTTTCACCAAATGTAGCTAAAGTTTTAGTTGATAATTTCGGAATTGCAGGAATCGGAACTGTTGAAGATGATATGAAACTTTTCTTATCATAATATAAATTTTAAACCTTACTAGCTTAGCTAGTAAGGTTTTTATTTATATTAATTTAAATAAATTTAATAAATAGATTAGTTAATATAATAGTGAACATTTATAGAAAATATTGTATAATATACAAAAATATTAATTTAAAATTAAAGGAGTTTTATATATGAATTTTTTTGATAAAATGAAAGATTTAGCTGAAGATGCTAGTAAAACTGTAGCTACAACTTCTAAAACATTAACAGCTAAAGCAGATTCTAAACTAAAAATAAACTCATTAAATAAAGAAATAGAGGAAGCAAGAGTTAGCATAAGAAAAGTACATGAAAAAGTTGGAAAAGCCTTTTTAGATGAATATAGAAATCAAAATAAAATGGAAGATAATTTTATAATTGATTCTATAAATGAAATTAGTGGCTATGAAGATAAAATTACTAAAGCAAAACTTAAAATAGAAGAAGAAGAAAATGCATTATATGAAAAGCTTCAAGATATTGAAAGAGATAAGTATGATAATTAAAAATTAATAACTATAGTTATTAATTAACAATTTATTTATTGAAAAAAATAATATCTATATACTATAATGAATATAGTAATAAATGAATTTTATAGGTCATGGAGTTGGCCTTTAACCGCTTTCAAAGCTGATGACTCCTGTAGAACTTTTATATTTCTATGGGGGTATTGGCTTTTTTTTATTACATAAAATAATAATGAGGTGAAGACATATGCAAAAATTAACATTCATATTATTAGTTGGATGCGGAGGTTTCATAGGAGCCGCTTTTAGGTACATAATTTCTCTAGGTGCTACAAGAGCATTTGGAGCACATTTCCCATATGGGACATTAATAGCAAACATATTAGGAGCAATAATTATAGGATTTGTTATGAAATTAAGTTTAGACACAAGCTTAGTATCACCAAATACTAAATTATTCTTAACTACAGGAATGATGGGAGGACTTACAACTTTCTCAACATTCTCTTATGAAACAATAGGAATGCTAAATGGAGGAGAAATTGGGCTTGGAGTAGTAAACATAGGATTAAACCTAGGTCTAAGCTTAATAGGTGTTGTAGTTGGTATGGCAATTGCAAGACTTGTAGTATAAAATTCTATAAAGTTTTTAGGAGGGTTTTGTAATGGAAACTGAATATACAGGGAAACTAATTAAAATATTTATTGAAGGTAGTGATAAATATGGGCATGAGCTACTGTATAAATCAATAATAGAAGTCCTTGAAAAGTGTGAAGTTTCAGGTGCAACAGTTATACGTGGAATTGAAGGCTTTGGAGAAGAGAAAAAAATACATGAAGATTTTTTAGAAGTTCTATCAAGAAATTTACCAATAGTAATAGAAGTTGCAGTAAAAAATGAAAAAGTAGATGAGGTTATAGAAAAACTTTCAAAAATGATAACATCAGGTAAAATTGTTATTGTAGACAATGTAAAGATGATATCTTTTGAATAAAATTTAGTAAATTATAAGAAGAGCTTTCATAAGAAACTATTTAGTTTTTTATGAGAGTTCTTTTTTTAAAAGAAAATAAATATTAATTTATTGTTAATAAACTGGAAAGCATAATAATTAAATTGAAATTTTAGTATTAAAAGATTTAAAATCAAAATAAAAATAAAAAATCTTATTTTTATTAAGGGGAGAATATGAAACGAATAGATAAAATTTATAATTATATAAAGCAAAGAAGTAACGAGTACACAAAAGATGACTTAAAAAGCAGAAAAGGAATTGATGTTATTGAGATATCTGAAGCATTAAAAATTTTAAGAAATAATGTAAATAAAGAACTTGAAGAGCTTTTGAGTAAAGGTAAAATAGTACGTTTTAATGGTAATCCTGAAAAATATTTTGATAAGAATAGATTAGAAGAAATGCTAGGTACATCTATAAATGAAATTTCATTAAATTTAGAAGATGTATTTAATATGATGAGTAGTAAAAAAAATAATATAGATAATGACCCTTTTGAATATTTAATAGGTGCTGAAACAACATTAAAGAATCAAATAGAGAAAGCAAAAGAATCAATACTACATTTACCAAAGAGTCTTCATACTTTAATAATTGGAGAAACTGGTGTTGGAAAAACACTATTTGCAAATAAAATGTATGAATATGGTAAGTATAAAGGTAAATTTACAGATGAATCTCCTTTTATAGTTCTTAATTGTGCAGATTATTATAATGATCCTCAATTATTGTTATCTCAGCTGTTTGGGCATATAAAAAGATCTTTTGCAGGAGCAGATAAAGATAGAGTTGGAGCTTTAGAAAAGGCTGATGGAGGAATTTTATTTTTAGATGAAATACATAAATTACCTCCTGAAGGAAAAGAAATGCTATTTTATTTTATGGATAAAGGGAAGTTCAATAGATTTGGAGAAACAGAAGGCGATAGAAATGCTAATGTTTTGATAATTGGATCAACTAATGAATCTAAAGATTCGAATTTAATAAAACCTTTTTTAGAAAGAATTCAATCAAATATTTTTATTCCAAATTTTTCTGATAGAGATATAGATGATAAATTAAAAATAATAAAAGGGCTATTACAAAATGAAACACTTAAAATAAACAAACCTATAAAAATAACAGCAGAAGCTATAAAAGCTCTTATAGGAATAACTAGTTTTGGGAATATAGCACAATTAAAATCAAATATACAAGTATTATGTGCAAAAGGGTTTTTAAATAGCATTAATGAAGATGGAGTAATAAGTATAAATCTTAGCATGATGCCAAGCAATATAAAAGAAGGGCTTATAACTATTAATGCAAGGCAAGAAGAAAATGATAGATTAACAAAATTATTACCAACAGAAGTTTTAGTATATCCAAATAAAAATTATGTTAGTTTAGAGAATGATGAAAAACAATTAAATTTATATAAAATAATTAGTGATGAAGTAATAATTTTAAAAAATGAAGGAATGGACAGTGATGAGATAAAGAAATTTATAACTGCAGATATAAATGTTCACGTTAAATGCCTTTATGATAAATTTAAAAATGACAAGTATTCTAAATATAATTTATATAAGATAGTAGATGCAAAAATTATAAGATTTTCAGAAGAGATAAAAAAATATGCAGAGAAAAAATTAGATAGAGAATATAATGATAGAATTTTATATGCATTAAGCTTACATTTAGCAGTGTTATTTAATAGGATAAATAATATTGATTATGAAGAAACACACGAAAATGTTTTGGATATGACATTAAAAGCACCAAAAGAATATGAAATAGCAAAATATGTTTGTAAAGAAGTAGAAAAAAGATTTGGTGTAAGAATGCCTGAAGAAGAAGTTTTATATATAACATTAATTTTAACCTCAGTTGAGGAAAAAAATAAAAAAGGTAAAATAGGAATACTTGTGATGGCTAATGGAAATAGTACAGCTAGTAGTATGGTAGAAGTAGCTTTAAACTTATTTGATTGCAATAATATAGAAGCTATAGATATACCTTTTGATGTTAAGCCTAGAGAGATAATAAATATTGCAAAAGAAAAAGTAGAAAAAGTAGATAATGGAAGAGGCGTAATACTTTTAGTTGATATGGGTTCATTAGTTAAGTTTGGGAAAATACTTTCAGAAGAAACAGGAGTAAAAATAAAATCTCTAGGAATGGTTTCAACTCCTACTGTTTTAGAAGCAGTTAGACAATCTGAGGCTAATGAAATGAATGTAGATAGATTATATGATTATTTAAAATCTTTTAAAGGATACTATTCTTATGGTGATGAAAAAAATTAAGTTTTGGAGAGTATTATTTCTTGCTTTTATTGATTTTTTAAAATACAATATAGCTTGGAAATAAAATAAATAGATTGACAGTTCGAAAGCCTCCTGTCGTTAAATAAAACTAAGGCATGTAATTTATAATTTAGATTATTATGCGTAGAGTCCCTCTACCTTTTTATTGATTTTTAGACCACAAAATCAATAGATAATATTTATATTATCTTTATTTTGGAGGCAGTTAAGAAGTTCAATCTCTCAATAGGGGGAATTTTTTAATGAATAACAAAACAAAAAGAATAGTGTATTCAGCTTTGATAGCTGCAATTTATGCTGTGGGGACATTATTATTAGCACCAATTAGTTTTGGTCCTATACAAGCTAGAGTGTCAGAAGTAATGGTTTTATTAGCTTATTTTGATCCATTTTATATTATTGGATTGACACTTGGATGTTTTATAGCCAATATACTTGGATCAACATTTGTAGATGCAATTATAGGTTCATTTGCAACTTTAATTAGTGTTATAATGATTTATCAAACTAGTAAGTTAAAAATACAAAGTGAAAAGATAAAGTTATTTATTTCATCTTTATGGCCAGTTATTTTTAATGGAGCAATAATAGGATGGATGCTGATTGAATTTGGAACAGAAACTAAAACTATACATGCAATGATTATAGCAGGAATAGAAGTTGCTTGTGGGGAATTTTTAGTAGTATCAATTTTAGGAGTTATCCTAGCATATAAATTAAAAGATAGAATAAGAAAATTATTATAAAAAAGAGCTGCTTTTAAGCAGCTCTTTTTAATTAAGTTCTATATGACAATAACCATTTGGATTTTTCTTAAGATAATGCTGATGATATTCTTCGGCTTTATAATAAGAAATAAGTGGTTTAATTTCAGTGACTATAGGTTTTGTATATATTTCTTGTTCGTTATCTCTGGTTAAAATTATAGTATCAATATCACTTTCTTTAGTATAATAAATACCAGTACGATATTGTGATCCTATATCATTTCCTTGTCTGTTTAGAACAGTTGGATTGATAATTCCCCAGAATTCTATTAAAAGTTCTCTTAGAGAAATAATATCTTCATTAAAAGTAACTTTGCATACTTCAGCATATCCAGTATCTTTTGTGCAAATATCCTCATATGATGGGTTTTCAGTTCTACCATTTGCATATCCAACCTCTGTAGAAATGACACCGTCAAGTCTAGACATAAATTCTTCTACACCCCAAAAGCATCCGCCAGCTAAAACAATTTCTTTCATAATATAACTCTCCTATACAGATTTATTCGTTAGTATAACCAAATTATAATTTAATATTTATCTAATTATTATAATAATATATATAGATTACATCAATCATAAAAATGTTATAAAATTTTTAAATTTTTCTTTTTTTAGATAAAATATTTACAAAAGATGCAAATATAATAATTACATATCCAATAACAGAATATATATCAGGAATTTCATAAAAAATAAGTAAGCCATAAATAGCGGCAATTATAAGTCCAATATATGAATACATAGATATTTCTGAAGCTGGAGCATTTCTATAAGCTAAAGTTAAAAATATTTGACCTAACATAAAACTAAGTCCAGCAACAGCCATTACTGAAATATTAAAAAGTGTTAATCCACTTTTATCAGCAAATAAGGATGGAAAACAGGAAATAGTAGCTATTCCACTAAAAGAAAGGATAACTGTAAAGAAATTTTCTTTATCTCCAATAACTCTTATCATAGTATATGCTAGTCCAGCTGTAGCAGCTGCAAATATTCCCATTAGAGCAGGCAGTATAGATGAATTAAATTGAGGTCTAACAATAAAAATACAACCTATAAAAGCAACTAATAAACAAATTAATTGTTTTTTAGTTAATTTTTCTTTTAATATTAGGAATGAGAATATTATTGTAAAAAACGGACTTAATTGATTTAACATAGTAGCATCAGATAAAAATAAATATTCAAGAGAAAAATAAAAAGCACAGATAGAAATTGTACCTGCAATTCCCCTAATTAATAAATATTTTCTGTTTTCAGATTTTCCGAAAAATGAAGCATTTTTACGTTTGATTATTATGCATACAATTATAGTTGCAACGAAATTTGTTATAAATGTTTTTTGATAAGGATTCATCCCCTCTGAAAGCTTACCAAACATATTCATAGTAGTGAAGAAAAAAGATGCTAAAATCATGAAGATTATAGCTTTTTTCTTGTTGTTAATTTGCATTATTACATTCTCCTAACAGTTTCTTTATCCCAAATAAAAAGTTGTGATGAATTAGTTAAACATCCAAATAAATTCTTTTTAAATCCGGGCATTTGCTTATTTAGATTTTTAATAAGTTCTTTCATATCTTGTCTATTTGTTTTACCATCAGCAGGACATGGATTAGTTATTACAGGATAATTATATTCACGTACTGCACGTTTTATCATATATTCTTCTATATAAACCATTGGTCTAATTAAAGAAAGTTCATACTTATCCATATAGCTTTTTGGTGAAAAACAATTTATTCTTCCTTCATAGAACATAGACATAGCTAATGTTTCAATAGCATCATCCTTATGATGGCCTAAAGCAACTTTATTACACCCTAATTTTCTCGCATTATCATTTAATGCTCCACGCCTTAAATTTGCACAGAGTGAGCATGGATTCTTTTCTTTACGGATGTCAAAAACTATTTCTGATATATTTGTTTGAACTTCGTGAAATTCTACATCAATTTCTTTACAAAGCTTATGAAGAGGAGAATTATCAACATTACCTGGATTTAGAGTAATAGCGATTAACTCAAACTTTTCAGGTGAAAACTTTTGATAATTTTTTAAAATATGTAATAAAGTAAGACTATCTTTACCACCAGATAAGCCAACAGCTATTTTATCTCCATTTTCAATTAAATTAAAGTCATTAATTGCTTGCCTAGTTTTACTTAAAAGTTTTTGCATAGTCATAAAATTAATCTCCTTTCTTAAAAATAGTCGCTTTATATATTTTATAACATATGGTAAAGAAAATGAATTGAAAGATATGTTAATAATTGAATTAGCATATATTTTCATATTAAAAAGATATATTTTAATACATTAAAAGTACTTAGTATAAACTAATAAACATTAGAATGCATTAAGAAAATATATATTTGCAAAAGAAGATAATGTAAAGAGCAAAAATATATTAGAAATTATATTAAAGGCAAAAAATCTTGATAAATAGAAAGATAAGCAGTGAAATTCAATAAGAGAAATATAAAATGAAAAAGTAGAAGGCAATAAAAGTTTTCTATTTTTTTATAGAAAATAATATAAAGAATAAATAATTATAAAAGGGAGAGAAAGAGTAAATAAAGTTAATAATAATTAAAAATATGGAGGGATTTAGTACTAAAAAAAGAATATAAATAATATTAGGAAAAAATTTAAAAAAATAATAAAAAATTACATAAAAATCATATTAATATACTTTTAAACTGATATAGACTTTCTTTGACTTTTATAAAAATAAATAAAAAATGAAAAATCCTAAGTAGCTAAATACTTAGGATTTTAAATTATTCAAATTTTAAATTTTCTTATCTTTGATTTTCTGGTAAATCAGATACTACTATATCTCTAACAGTATTGTGTAAATCAGCAATTTCTTCTTTTGAAAGAGTTGTAACATCTATTGGCTCATGAAGAGTTACAGCTACATCAGCAGCTTTAATTTTACCTCCATTTGCATCAAGAAGTTTATATGACCCATCAATAGTAACAGGAATTATTTTAACTTTTGATTTTAAAGCTAATTTAAAGCTACCAGCTTTGAATTCTTTTACTGGGCCACCTTTACTTCTAGTTCCTTCTGGAAATATAACCATAGAATGTCCAGCTTTAAGAATTTGAATTCCTTTAACAATAGCTTCTGCTGATTTTCTTATATTATCTCTATCCATAAAAACACAATGTATTTTTTTCATCCAAAAAGTAAGAATAGGTATATTTCCTAATTCTTTTTTAGCTATGAATCCTTTTGGGCAGCGAATAGCACTAAGTAATAATGGAATATCAAAATTACTTTGATGATTAGAAACAAATAAATAAGTTTCACCTTCTTTTAAGTATTCTTCGCCAGTTACAGTTATTCTTGCGCCACTTAATCTCATCATAAGTCTAGCCCATGCAGAAGAAATCCTATATACGCTTAAATTAAATTTTTTATTACTAGGTTTCGAATCTACAAATCTATATCTGAAAGATGGTATAAAAGAAAGAACCAATGTCATAACAACACAAGGATAAAATATTATGGTTCTAAGCATAAGTTTCCCTCCTAAAATTTAAAAAACATAATTACATCATAATCAAAAGTATATTATAAATTAAGCAAAAATTAAAGAAGGAATCGTTTTATTTTTAGAAAAATAGGGAAAACATAATAAAGAGGTGAGATTATGAAAAAAGGTAAATATTTATTTTTCATTGGTATGGTCTTTATAGCTGTAATAACTATTTTTATAACTAAAAATGTAATTAGTTACTCGAATGAATTAAAAAAAGATTATTATGATATTGTTGATAACAGAATGGTTAAAGTAAAAAATCATGGAGAATTTTTAGAACTAGCTTGCAAGGAAAGACAGGGGTTAACAGGATTAATAGTGTATTTAAGTGAAGAAGATGATTTAGAAAAAAGCTTGGAGTTATTAGGAAAAATAAGTGAAAGAGGGTATAATGTATATATTATAAAAGGAAATGTAAAGAATAAATATTCTGTAGGTAAAAGAATAGTTAGAGAAGGAAGAGAAAATATAAATTGGATTTTAAATAAAAATTCAAGTAATGTTAATGAGGTGAATGAATTAAAGATATGGATGTTAGAGAATAATTATAAAACAGGCGAAATATCCAATCATATAAATTCATTTGCAATTAACTTAGATGAAAATAAAAGTTTAAAAGAAATAAACAATGAATTAAATGAAATAAGGAATAAAATTAATAAATAAGAAAATTTTAATATAATAAATATAAAAAATTAAGGATTAGTTAAGATTAAAATTTTAAAATATAATTAAAAAATTAAATATTTATAAGGAGTTTGAGCATGGAATGTAGATCGATAGAAAGTGAAACAAATGATATCTTAGGATTAACGGATAAACAGGTAGAAGATAGGATAAAAAGAGGCGAAATAAATACACTTCAAAAAGCTCCTTCAAAAACATTTGCTCAAATAATAAGATCTAATTTTTTTACAATGTTTAATGTTTTAAACTTAGTTTTAGCCGCGGCTGTAATTTTTGCAGGTTCTCCTAAAAATGCTATATTTGCAGGTGTAATTATAGTAAATAGTTTAATTGGAGTAATTCAGGAGCTTAAAGCTAAGGGAATTATAGAAAAATTATCAGTAATAAGTGAAGCACATTGTAATGTAGTGAGAAATGGAGAAAAGAAAACTATAGGCATTGAAGACATAGTTAAAGATGATATAGTATTTTTAACTACAGGTGATCAAATATTAGCAGATGGAGAGCTTATAGATAGTAATGAAATTGAAGTTGATGAATCTATGTTAACAGGTGAAGCTGATCCTGTTGATAAAAAGATAAATGATAATATGCTATCAGGAAGCTTTGTAGTTGCAGGTGAAGGATATATGAGAGTTACTAAGGTTGGAGCAAATACATATTCATCTAAACTTGCAGATGAAGCTAGAAAATTTAAAATAACAAACTCTGAACTTCAAAATGCAACAAATAAAATTTTAAAAGTACTTTTATTTATGATAGTTCCAATAGGAATATTATTAGCAGTAAGTCAGTTAGTATTTATAAAAACAAGTTTAGATAATGCAATATTAGGGACAGTTTCAGGAATAATAGGAATGGTTCCAGAAGGATTGGTTCTTTTAACAAGTGCCACATTTATTGTTGCTATAATAAAATTATCCAAATATGATACATTAGTTCAAGAACTTTCAGCAACAGAAGTGCTTGCGAGAGTAGATGTCTTATGTGTTGATAAAACAGGAACAATAACTGAAGGAAAGTTAAAATTAGTTGGAGTTGAGAAACTTGCAAATGATTATGAAGAAAGTGAAATAGATACTATATTAGCAACTATTTCACATGAATTACCAAGTAAAAATCCAACTCAACAAGCTATTTTGGATAGATATAAAGATAATCCTAATTTAAATATAATAGAGAAAATGCCATTTTCATCAAAAAGAAAATGGGGTGGTCTTATAATAGATAATAAGGGCACATTTATATTAGGAGCACCTGAGATTGTTATGGGTGAAAGATATTCAGAAATAGAAGAATTGGTTAATGAAGAAGCTATTAAAGGTAGAAGAGTATTAATTTTAGGTAAATCAGAACTAAAGACTGTTAAAGTAGAAAAATTATCTAAAGTTGAGCCATTAGCATTGATATTAATAGAGGACATAATAAGAGAAGAAGCCCCTGAAACATTAAAATATTTTAATGAAGAAGGTGTTGATGTAAAAGTAATTTCAGGAGATAATCCAGTAACTGTATCCGCAGTTGCAAAGAGAGCTGGAGTTTTTGGAGCAGAAAATTATATTGATGCAAGAGAACTTCCAGTAGATGAAGAAGGATTAAAAGAAGCTATGAATAAATATACTGTTTTTGGTAGAGTAACGCCTCATCAAAAGAAGGCTTTTGTAAAAGCACTTCAAGCAGATGGGCATACAGTTGCAATGACAGGAGATGGAGTAAACGATGTACTAGCACTTAAAGAAGCAGATTGTGGAATAGCTATGGCAAATGGTTCAGATGCTACAAAAGCAGTTGCTCAGTTAGTATTAATGAAATCAAATTTCAGTGCATTACCAAAAGTAGTAGCAGAAGGAAGACAACAAATAAATAACTTAGAAAGAGTAGCTCAGTTATTCTTATCAAAAACAACATATTCAATAATATTAGCAGTTGTATTTTCAATTTTAATGATGCCATTCCCAATAGATCCAATACAATTATCTTTAATAGGTAGTTGTGCTATAGGAATACCAGCATTATTCTTAGCTGTATTACCAAATACAAATAGAGTAAAAAAAGGTTTCTTAGGAAGAATATTAACAGCTAGTATACCAAATGGTATATTAATATCTATATTTGTTACAGCTACTTTCCTAATATCCTATAATCATGGAGTTGGAATTCAAAAAGCACAAACTTTAGCTGTATTAATGTTAGCTGGTGTTAGTATAGTAATATTATTTAAGGTTTCATTACCATTAACACCATTTAAAGTATTTTTAGGACTTTTTATGAGTGCAATAATAGTATTAGCCTTCATAACACCTATAGGAAGAGAAGTGTTTTCATTATCTCCTATAACAAAAAATGAATGGTTATTATCTGGAGCAACAGTACTTGCTTCAATACCAGTTTTAGCAGCTGTAGTAAGCCTTCTAAGAACTAAGAGGCACATAGAAAAATAAAATATAAATAATAATGAAATAATTGACATGAGAGGCATTATATAATACTATTTAAAGTATAGATTATGCCCTCATAGTTTAATGGATAGAATAGTCCCCTCCTAAGGGATAGATACAAGTTCGATTCTTGTTGGGGGTGCCACAATTTTATAAGAAAAGCTTAACCTTTTTGGTTGGGCTTTTTTTTAATTTGCAATAAAAATATTTATAAGATTAAATGAACTAATATAAAAAATATTTTCTAAAATATAGTTTAATTTGTATAAAAAGTATAATTAACATAATATTCCCAAATTATACATATATAAAAGAAATATTTGTTATATAATTACAATAATTTATACAATGGAGATGATTCATATGAAATATCTAGGGATTATATTAAATTTATCTATGTTTTTTTTATTAGTAATGCTTGGGATTGCTATGAGAAAAGGAGATTTTGATGAAAATTCAGCATTTGGATATAGAAGTAAAGCTGCTAGAGTTTCAAAAGAAGCAGCCCAATATGCAAATAAGAAGTTTGGGTTATATTTAATTATAATATCAATAATTTCTTTGGTTATATCTATATTGGGATCATTTTTTTATAATTCTTCTTATAGTTCATTAGTAAATTTAGTGACTACTTTTATTCTTCCGGTAATTCTTTTGATTTTAGGTATTATAAATATGGAATATTCATTAAGTGTTAAGTTTGGATTAGAGGAAAATAAGAGTAAATTATCAAGAAAAATTAGTTTGAAAGTGATAATTGCAATAGTAATAGTAATAATAGCAGTAGTAGTCGTAATAATGCCTATGACAAATACAAGTAAGCCATTTAAAGTAGATGTTAATAATACAAATATAATAATAGATGGATGGGGTTCAGCAAAAATAAATTTGAATGATATTAAAGAAATTAAGTTATTGAAAAAGGCACCAGAAGTAGAATGGAATGATGGTGGAGGAAATATTGGAAATAAGATATTTGGAGATGAACATTTGAATGAGTTAGGAAGCACAAACTGTTTTGTTGAAAATGATAATGAAGATGTGATTTATATAAAGACTGGTAATGAAAAATATTTAATAGGATTTAACAATGATAATAAAACAATTTCTTTATTTAATAAAATTAAAAAAGGAAATGATTAAGATATAAATAAAATTTTATAAAATTAAGAAAAACACCTTAAAGTAGGTGTTTTTTTTATTGAAATATAATTAACATTAAAAATTATTTGTTTTGAAATTTTGAATGGAAAAAATGAATTTTTATAGTTACTAAAAAGTGCGTACTTGTTAAAAAAGGCAAATAGTTTTATAGTTGAATTAAATAATAATTATAATTAGTTAATACTATATAAAAATTAATATATAAGTTCAAAAATGAGAATTATAAATTTGTATAGAAAACACTAATTATCAAGAGGAGTTGTTAAAATGAGAAGAGAAGACATTAGAGATGCATTAAATTTTAGATATGCATGTAAAATTTTTGATGAAAGTAAAAAAATTAATGAAGCAGATTTTGATTTAATATTAGAAGCAGGAAGACTTGCTCCAAGTTCAATGGGAATAGAACCTTGGAAGTTTGTAGTTCTTCAAAATGAAAAATTAAGAGAAGAAATAGCAAATGTATCTTGGGGTGGAAAAAAACAAATACCTTCAGCAAGTCATGTAGTACTTATTTTAAGCAGAAAAGCTGATGATTTAAAATATGATTCAGAATACATAAATGATTTATTAGTAAAAACTAAAAAATTACCTGATGATGTTGTAGACATTATGAAAAAGATAATGAAAGACATTGAAGATAGTAGATTTGAAAATAAAGATGATTTAATAGAACATTATTCAAAAGAGCAAGCTCATATAGCTATGGCTGATATGATGCAAACAGCAGCATTAATGAGAATTGATTCATGTCCAATTGGAGGATTTGATAAAGAAGCAGTTGAAAAAATACTAATTGAAAACAATATTTTAGATCCAAAACATTTTGAATTAGCACTTATAACTGCATTTGGATATAGAGCAGAAGAACCTGCTCCAAAAACAAGAAGAGCTAAAGAACAAGTAATTGAATGGGTTAAATAATACAAGAAAAACCAGTCTAATTTTATTAGACTGGTTTTTTATATTAATTGATCTAAATATCTTTTTAAAGCAGATATTGAAGGAACTGTTATATTCCCACCAGAACAGTTTATTAAATTTAGAGAGGATAATTCTTTAATTACTCTATTTATACTTCTTATATTAGATCCTACTCCTTCTACTATAAGTTTTTTTGTAATTTGAATACTTAAATTTTTATTTTCTATTTTTAATATAAAGTAAACTACTTTGTATTTTAGTGGAAGAGTAACATTTTTCATTTCTCTTGACCAACTTTCATACATTCTATTTGCAAATAATTTATTTATTGAAAGGGACATATTAGGATATTTTTTTATTATTTTCAAGAAAATTGATTTAGGTATTTCTAATGTTGTACATTTAGTTAAGGGAAGAACAGTAGTAAGAGTATGATTGCCACTTAAAGCTTCAATTTCACCAAATATTGATATAGCTGCTTCTATATCAATTAAGTAGTTAATATTATATATGTCTGAATGGCAAAGCTTAACTATACCATCTAATAATATATAAACATTATCAAGTCTATTACCCTGTGTTAAAATAGGGTTATCTATATTAAAATCTCTATAATTAAAATGAGATTTTAAATCTTTTGGCAAAGAATTTATAATATTTAATATGTCTATATTTTCCATGAAATTACCTTCTTTTCTTTATAATACATACAAATTATCAAATAATGGTTTTAGCTGTCAATCTTTTTCAGAAATATTGAAATTTAAAATATTATTAAAAAAAATTAGGACAAATGTCCTTGAAAACAATTTCCTTAAAAAAGATAATCAGATTATAAGGGAAATTACTAAAAATTATATGATGCTTTAATAATGGGGAATTTTAAATATGATTAATTAACAAAAGTAAAAATTTGAAAGAGGTGTAATTTTATGATGAGTCAGGTGGAAACCAAAAAAGGCTTCTGGGGTTCATTAAGTAATTTTCAAAAAGGATTTTTTATAATATTTATACTAGCAAGTATATTTTCGTTTATTAGTCCAGTATTATTAGGTTCTAAAATGAGTGATTTATTTACTCCACTTGCAATAATAGGATTGATATGCTCTGTAACAGGAGTTTTAACTTCAATATATCAAGCTAGAGGAGAAATTATAGTTTATTTATTTTTAATAATAAATACATTAACTTATGCTTGGGTTTCATATAAAGGAGCTTTATATGGACAAGTAATTCAAAATATAATTTTATTATTACCAATTCAAATAGCTGGTCTTATTTCTTGGAAGAAAAGTATGGATAAGTCTACAGATAATAAGATTGAAATTAAAAAATTTAATTTTATACAATGGGTAATAACTATAATATCACTGTTGATTTTTTGGTTTATATACTATGAGTTCTTAAGTCATTTGCCACAAATTTTACATGCTATATTTGGAGGAAAAATGATTGCGCCAGATCCAAGTCCAAAATTAGATTCATTAACTACAGTATTAACAGTAATGGCAATGTTCTTAACATCAAGAAGATTTATAGAGCAATGGTGGTTCTGGATATTCTGTAATATAGGTGCGGTATTATTTATAGAAGGATTATTTAAAACAAAAGTGTTTACAGGATCTGTTTTAGTTAGTGATTTATCAGGAGCTTTAAACTGGATTCAATATGGAGTAGGAGCTATATATGGATTCTACTTATGGAAGAAGATGTACAATGAAAGAAAAAGAACACACTCTATTTAACAGTGTAAAATCATATTAAAATAGATATGTTCTATAAAATAAAAACTCTACAATAGGTTTCTGTTGTAGAGTTTTTTATTTTAAATTGAATAATATAGCCAATAAAGGGAGAAAATTATGAAAAAGGAGGATAATGAAATGAGAAAGATTAAAAATAAATTGGCTATATTAATTTTGAGTAGTTTTATTATTATTTTAGTTGGATGCTCAAATGAATCAAATAAAAATATACAAAGTACTTCAAATGAATCAAATCCAATAGGCGCTGAACAAGCAAAGGAAATAATGACTGATAAAGTTCCAAATGGAAAACTTGTTGAATTTGGATATAACAATAAAGGAAGCTTAAAAATATTTGAAGGAAAGATAATTAAAAATGGTAAAGAATATGATATAAATGTAGACTCTAAGACTGGTGAAATAATAAATTATGATGAAGAGAGAATAGATAAAACAGAAGCTATATATAATGGAAGTATAATAACTGAGGATGTAGCAAAAAATATTATATTAAAAAGAGCAGGAAAAGGGGCGCTAGAGAGTTTTAAGTATGATGGATATGATAGTATACCAATATATGAAGGTAAGGTTGTAAGCGATAATAAAGAAACAGAAATAATGTTAGATGCAAGAGATGGTAAGATTATAGGAATTGAAATTGGAAATATACATAAATAATTTCAAAAGTAAAAATAGAAAATTTTTAAAATTAAACCTTAAAGAGTTTTATTATAATTAAAATTCTTTAAGGTTTTCTTTTTATATAAGTTCTATAAAGAAAACTAAAAGATTAGAATATATAAAACATTTTAATTAGATGAAGAGGAGAATAATATGTTTAAGAAATTTATAATATCACAATTATCTAAAATAAAAGTAGCTAGTAAAGAGAAAGAAAAAATAATTTTTAAAGTTAGTTCATTAAAATTAATTCCAGCCGAATATAAAGAATATGAGAGATTTTTATTCCAAGCATTAGAAAAATTAAATGGGATAAAAGATGTAAAAGTAGATATGGAGAATGGAAAAATAGTTGTTATTTATGATTCTGCGATTGTTAAAGAGGAAAAAGTATTGAAATGGGCAGAAGTAGTGAAAAAAGTTGGAATAAATAATTATGATTTAATTGAGAAATATGGAGAGAAAAATTTAGATTTTGTAGTTAAAACTATAGAAAAGCAATTAGATGATGAATTGAAGAATATATAAAGCATAGCCAATTTTAGAAAAAATAAAATTTCAAAATAGAGTGAGAGCGATAATTCATAATATGACAAAAATAATAAAAAAATATAGTTAAATTTTAAAAGTTAAAAAAATAACAATAAAAAATCGACATGCTATAAAGTGAGTTATACCAAGGGATTAAGTGAGATTTTTATAAGAGAAAATCAATGATATTGTTAAATAAATAACAATGGTGAAAAAATAGGTTAAAATTTTAACAAAGATAACTTTGAAACTAAAGTCATCTTTGTATAAAAAATTCATAGTATATGATATAATGGAAAAAATATATAATTGAGAAAATTTAGGAGAGTGATTATTTTTGGACTCTAGTTATACGGGGCAGATTGTTTTATTAATTGTACTTTTAATATTGTCAGGATTTTTTTCAATGTCAGAAACAGCTCTTATGGCCTTAAGCAAAATAAGAATAAGGCATTTAGTTGAAGAAGGTGTTAAAGGAGCTAAATTAGTTGAAAAACTTACTGAAAATCCTAATAAATTATTAGGTGGAATACTTATAGGAAATAATATTGTAAATATAGGAGCTTCTTCTATTGCAACTTCATTGGCAGTTAGAATCTTTGGAGCAGATAGTGATATAGCTATTGCAATTTCTACTGGGGTTATGACAGTTTTGGTACTTATATTTGGAGAAATAACTCCTAAATCAATAGCAAAACAAAAGTCAGAACAGGTTGCACTTAAGGTTTCTAAACCAATACAATTTTGCGTAGGAGTATTTAAGCCATTTGTAATAATATTTACTACAATATCATCTATATTTATAAAAATATTAGGTGCAGATCCTAAAGCAACAGAGCCGTTTATTACAGAAGAAGAGTTAAAAACTATGGTTGGTGTTAGTGAAGAAGAAGGAGTATTAGAAGATGTTGAAAAAGAAATGATTTTTAATGTCTTTGATTTTGCTGATTCACAAGTTAAAGATGTAATGATACAAAGAGTTGATGTTACAGCTATAGATATAAATGATGATTATAAAGAAATTTTAAGAGTCATAAAGGAAGAGCAATTTTCAAGAATTCCAGTTTATGATGATAGTATAGATAACATAATAGGTGTATTAAATGTAAAAGACCTTATAATAGCTGGTGAAAGAAAAGGTGAGTTTAAAGTTAAAGATTATATGAGAGAAGCCTTTTTTACTTTTGAATTTAAGAAAATTACCGAATTATTTAATGAAATGAAAAAGACTAGAAATCATTTAGCCATAGTTTTAGACGAATATGGTGGAACAGTTGGAATAGTAACTATTGAAGATTTAATAGAAGAAATAGTTGGAGATATAGAAGATGAGTATGATCAAGAACGAGATATGATAGAAGTCATTAAAGAAGATGAATATATTGTAGATGGAAGTTCTAGATTAGATGATGTAAGTGAACTTATTGGAGTTAATATGGAATCAGAAGAATTCGATTCTGTAGGTGGACTTATAATAGGGGCTCTTGGTAGGATTCCAGAAGATAAAGAAGAAGTAATAATAGATAGAATAAAGTTTATAGTAGAAGAAGTAGATAAAAATAGGATTAAAAAAGTTAGAATATATACTTAGGATTGGGGATAGCAATTTTTGCTGTCCCAATTTTTTTGAGAGGATGATATTAATGAAGTTTTTAGATTTAGCTATATTAGAAGCAAAAAAAGCTTTAGAAGCAGGAGAAGTTCCAGTTGGAGCTGTAATTGTAAAAGATGGAGAAGTTATTTCAAAAGCACATAATATGAAAGAAACTTTAAAAAATCCTCTTGCTCATAGTGAAATAATTGCAATAAATGAGGCTTGCAAAAAGAATGGAGATTGGAGATTAAATGGATATGAAATGTATGTTACTTTAGAGCCTTGTTCAATGTGTGCTAGTGCAATAATTCAAAGTAGGATTTCAAAATTATATATAGGTACTTTTAATATAGATATGGGGGCTTGTGGAACTGTTATAGACATAACTAATAATAAATATTTAAATTCAAATTTAGATGTTGAATGGATGTATAATTTAGAATGTAGTGAATTAATAAAAAGATTTTTTGAAGTAAAGAGAAAAGTAAAAAAGAGTAAATAAAAGTAAAAAAGAGTAAATAAAATACAGAAAAAGTAATTTATTTTCTAAAAAATTACAAAAAAATAGCCCCTAAAATATTAAAATACACAAAAAATTCATAAAATTAACTATATTAATAAAACTTAGAATCGCAAAAATAGTTTAATTTAACAATTAAGGTAAGATAACTCTTTTAAATAGATAGTAGACAAAAACAATTTAAACTGAAATAAAATTAAAATAAAAACTAAAAATGTATTAATTACATTAAAATAGAATAAATTGTTGAAAATTGGATAAAAACAATTTAGAAATTAGGAGAAATATATATTATTAGAATTTTAAGGAAAAGAATTAAGCCGTTGTTAAGTATTTAATAAAGGATAAATAAAGGGTTAAATTTACCTGTAAATTATTGAAAGTTTAACCTTAAACAAGTATATTTAGCTTGTCGAAACATTATTAGTTTATTTTGAAAATAATTAAATTCTGTTAGGTTTGATATATTAAAATATACTAATTTCTAAAGAGGTTATGTATGTAACTTAACAGAATTATAATTATCTATTTAGGAGGGATAATTATGAAACAGTTAAAGATTGCTTGTACAGCTGTATCAAAAGACTTCTTCAAAACAGAAAGACCAACAGTATGCGTTGAAGATACTGATTTTACAGATGTAGCTGCGATAGTAGTAACAGCTTCTGAAAAAGAAGTAATTAAAAAGGCTTATGCAACTAAATTAGGAATTCCAGTATTCGTTAAATTAGAAGCTGGTGAAAGTCTTGATAGTGAATTAGTACCTATGGTATATCACGTTATTGATGATAACAAATTTGATGAAACTCTATATAACAGAAAAATTGAGGCAGCAGCTAGTGAATATGAAGAAAGAGTATTACCACCTTTCTTTGGTAGCTTAAAAAAATATGTTGAAAAAGGAAATATACAATTTGATTGTCCAGGTCACCAAGGTGGACAATACTTCCGTAAACATCCAGCAGGAAGAATGTTATATGAATTCTACGGAGAAAATGTATTTAGATCAGATATATGTAATGCAGACGTTGCATTAGGAGATTTATTAATCCATGAAGGACCAGCAGTTGCAGCAGAAGAACATGCAGCTAAAGTTTATAATGCAGATAAAACATATTTTGTTATGAACGGAACTTCTTCATCAAACCAAGTAGCTATTAAAGCAGCTGTAGCACCTGGGGATTTAATATTATTTGATAGAAATAACCATAAATCAAACTATATTGGAGCATTAGTTCAAGCTGGTGGTATTCCAGTTTATTTAGAAACTGCTAGAAACCCATTTGGTTTCATTGGTGGTATTGATGCACACTGTTTTGATGAAGAGTATATTAGAGCTGAAATAGCTAAAATAGATCCAAAAAGAGCTAAAGAAGAAAGACCTTTCAGATTAGCTATTATCCAATTAGGAACTTATGATGGAACAATTTACAATGCTAGACAAGTTGTAGATAAAATAGGACATCTTTGTGATTACATCTTATTTGACTCAGCTTGGGTTGGATATGAACAATTCATACCAATGATGAGAGATTGTTCTCCATTATTATTAGAATTAAATGAAAATGATCCTGGTATCCTTGTAACTCAATCAGTTCACAAACAACAAGCAGGATTCTCACAAACATCACAAATTCACAAAAAAGATAGCCATATAAAAGGTCAAAAAAGATATATTGACCACAAACATTTTAATAATGCATTTATGGCTCAAGCTTCAACAAGTCCATTCTATCCTTTATTTGCAGCATTAGATGTAAATGCTAAAATGCAAGAAGGTGAAGCTGGAAGACAATTATGGCATGATTGTGTAACTTTAGGAATAGAAGCTAGAAAAATGGTACTTGCTAACTGTGAAATGTTTAAACCATTTATACCAACTGAAATTAACGGAAAGAAATGGGAAGAATATCCAACTGAAGAAATTGCAAATAATATTGAATTCTTCAAATTCCACCCAGGACAAAAATGGCATTCATTTGAAGGATATGGTGAAAATCAATACTTCGTTGATCCTAACAAGTTCATGTTAACTACACCAGGTATAAATGTTGAAACTGGAGAATATGAAAGCTTTGGTATACCAGCAAACATACTTGCTAACTACTTAAGAGAAAATGGAATAATACCAGAAAAGAATGACCTTAACTCAATATTATTCTTAATGACTCCAGCAGAAACTATGACTAAAATGCAAAATTTAGTATCTCACTTAGTTAGATTTGAACAATTAGTTAAAGAAGATGCACCATTAAGTCAAGTTATACCAACACTTTATGCTAAGAACGAAGAACGTTACAGAGGATATACTATAAGACAATTATGTCAAGAAATGCATGATTTCTATAGAGAATCAAATGCTAAAGAATATCAAAAACAAATATTCAGAAATGCTTCATTCCCAGAAAGAGTAATGAATCCATATGATGCAAACGTAGAATACTTAAGAAACAACTGTAAATTAGTTGCTTTAGAAAATATTGTTGGAGAAGTAGCACTAGAAGGAGCTCTTCCATATCCACCAGGAGTATTCTGTGTTGTTCCAGGAGAAAGATGGACAGAAACAGTTCAAAGATATTTCTTAATACTTGAAGAAGGAATAAATAAATTCCCTGGATTTGCACCAGAAATTCAAGGTGTATATTTAGAAGAACAAGCAGACGGAAAAGTTAAAGCTTTCGGATATGTATTAGATAAATAATTCTAATTTTTAAAGCAGAGAATCTAGACACTAAGTATTAGGTGTTTAGATTCTTTTATATTAAGTAATATCAATAATATTAGATAATTAATGCTGAATTCACAATTATATTAAATAAGCTACATAATAATTTTAAAATTATTATATAGCTTATTTTTTTTATTTATAAAAATTAAAAAAAAATATATAATATATAATAAATATGAATAAAAGGTTATAATTATTAAAAAAGATAATTGGGAGGATAAATATGAATAATCCAGTAGCTTTTGAAATTTTTGGATTTCAAGTTATGTGGTATGGAGTTTTAATTGGAATAGGCATAATATTAGCTTTTATATTAGCTTATTTTAATGCAAAGAAAAAAGGATTAAACTTCGACACATTAATAGATGTATTTTTAATTGCTTTTCCTTGTGCCATTATAGGGGCAAGGGCTTATTACGTAATATTTGAATGGGATTATTATAGAGGAGACATAGGAAAAATACTAGATATAAGGCAAGGTGGGCTTGCTATACATGGAGGACTTATAGGAGCATTTTTAGTAGCTTTTATATATACTAGAGTAAAGAAAATTAAATTTTTAGCATATGCGGATTTAGTTGCACCATCTATAATTTTAGCTCAGGCTATAGGAAGATGGGGAAATTTTATGAATAGTGAAGCTCATGGAGATGTAGTTACTAAAGAGTTTATATCTCATTTCCCTAAGTTTATACAAGATGGGATGTATATAGGAGGTCAATATTATCATCCAACCTTCTTATATGAATCTTTATGGGACATATCAATGTGTTTAGTCCTTATATTTATACTTTATAAAGTTAAAAAAGGGTATGAAGGAATATGTATATGTAGCTATATGATATTATATTCTTTAGGAAGATTTTTTATAGAGGGGCTAAGAACAGATAGTTTAATGCTTTTAGGACTAAGAGTAGCACAACTAGTTTCTTTAGCAGGAATAATTGTTGGATTAATAGGGATATTAAGTATTTATGTAAAAAATAAAAGAGTAAAATTAGCATAATTAAAATAAGAACTTGAATATATAAATTCAGGTTCTTTTTATATAAAAAAATTGGATCAATTAGGTAATAAAATTTTATATTGGTATTTTATATGAATAAAATTATAACAAATATATGTAAAATAAGCATTTAAATAGAAAAGTAAATGATTACGACACATAATATTAAAAAAGTTAATAAAATAATAATTATTATATATGCTTGTCCTCTTGTATTATAAGAAAGATAGTATTAAGAATGACAATTAAGGGGAGGCAATAAATGAACTTTTTTAAATCATTTTCTAAATTTCATAAGATTTATTTTGTAGTATTCCTAGTGTTAAATATTGTACTTTTCTTTGTTCCAGCAATTCAATCTGGTTCATTAGATTCAATTTTAACTTTAACAGGAATAATAGGATTAGTAGCAACAATTGCAGGGCTTTTTGCAGCCATATATACTGCTAGAGCAAGTGTAGTATGTTATATATGGGGATTATTAAATACATCATCATATGCATTTGTAGCATATCACAGTCATGTATATGGGCAAGTGATTTTATATGTATTTTTCCAAATCCCAATGCAATTTGTAGGTTTTTATTTATGGAATAAAAGCTTAAAGAGTGGAAATACTGGTGAAATAGAAGTTAAAAGAATGACTGGGAAGAATTGGGCTGTATTAGCAATATTCTTTATAGTAGTATGGATTTTATATGGAATATTCTTAAAATACTTACCAAATATATTCCAATGTTTATTCCACACACACATTGATGCAGATAAACAATATATAATAGATGCATTAACTTCAACATTAATGATTTGTGCTGTTATAATGGCGACTAAGAGATATGTTGAACAATGGTATTTCTGGATAGTGTCAGATGGAGTTGGGATAATATTATTTATACTTTCCTTAATAAGTACAAAACATTTTTCATTAAATTCATTATCAGGAGCAATAATGTGGACTCAATTCACTTTAAATGCTGTTTATGGATTTATTAACTGGAAGAGATTAAATAAAAATAAATAATAATATTAGGATAGAAATTTAAAATTTCTATCCTTTTTTTATTGAAAGATATTTTATATTTACTGTTGTTCTAATTTTAATTTTTTTGCCATCATTAAAATTAAATTTAATGTAGAATAATAAGTACAAGCTTAATTATGCTTTAATTTTTATATATCATATAATTTTATAAATTACTTTTTAAAAAGTGATTTATATTGTTTTTAGAATTAGATTAAAATTGATTTAGATTGAGAAATAAAAATTATTATTAGTAAAATTTTATAGTATAAAAATATGCAGAAGAATATAAAATAGGAGAAAGTTAAGATGAATAGTACAAATAAAAGAAAAATAATAATATCTATTATTATATTATTAATTGTTGTAATAATAGGAATATCTACTTTTATATATTTTAAAGGGCAAAGTAAATATCAATATATTAATAGTAAAGGTGATAAATTTACTAGTAATGAAATATCAGAGATAACTATAAATAATTCAAGAATAGAGATTTTAAAAAATCAGTTAAAAAACGAAGAAGAGAAAAATTTAGGTACAATTACTAATGAGGGGGCTAAAGATTTACAAGCTTCTATTCCAAGTATATCTGGTGATAGTGCAAAAAATATATTAGCTTTACAATATCAGCTTTTACAAAATCTTCAACAAGATGTAAGTGCAAATTAATTTTATAGAAAAAAGTTTCATTTATTTAATGAAGCTTTTTTTATTTACCAATATTATTTGGTAAATTTATATAATGCATAATAGTATTGAACTATATAGCTATTTATGATAGAATGAAACAGAATTAAAAAATGCGTTTTAATATTTATATTAAAGCAATCAATTTTTATAGCATTATGGAGAGATGTCCGAGTGGTCGAAGGAGCACGCCTGGAACGCGTGTATAGGGGAAACTCTATCGTGGGTTCAAATCCCACTCTCTCCGCCAGAACCGTGCTAGATGGGGAGTTAGCGGTGCCCTGTAACCTGCAATCCGCTATAGCAGGATCGAAGTCCTCAGGGAGGCCTTAACTTGTTTGGTCTGCCCTATGCAAGTGGTGTTGATGGCTGGGTCCCACGCAATGGAAGCCCATGAACCTTGTCAGGTCCGGAAGGAAGCAGCAATAAGTGGTGTCTTTCCGTGTGCCGTGGATAAATCTGGCCTGAGCTAACTACATAGGTAACGCTTATAAGTTATTGTCGAAGTGAGGTGCACGGTTTTTTAATGAAAAAAATTAAACGTACATAAATATAAATTTTTGGACGCGTTTTAATAAAATCAAAGTAGGTTACTCTTCAATAGGATTAACATATAAAAACAATAGGACAAGAAAAAGAGGGATTATTGCCACACAATAAGATCCCTCTTTTTCTTGCCCAAAAATATATATAGATATTAAATATTATTTTTAGAATTCGTTTTTACATTATAGTTTATTAATGCTGTTTGGTCTTCTTTTGGGAAATCAAATTGAATTTTCCATTCACCTTTTTCACCTTTAAATGTATAATTGACCTTATTTTCATCTAAAATTCCTTCATCCATAGTTATTCCTTTAGGATTAATAATTTTATAGTTTAAATTTTCTACGTTACTTTTCTCTTCAATTCTTGATGATAAATGAATATATTTATCAAGATATCCGCAGTTAAAAGTTATAGTATTATCGGATTGAGTTTTTAATTCAGCTGCTATAGTGGAAGTATCATAAAATTCTCTAAGTATTAGAATTCCTGAGCCAAATATAATTAATGCTAATAAAGGAATTACTAGAAACTTAAATTTTTTATTATTTATCATTTTAAAACTACTCCTTTAATAATTAAATAGAATTTTTTTTATTAATATGATAGCATTTAAAACATTAATTTTTTGCTGTTTTTTGTAGTATAAATATAAGTTTCCTTTGACATTTTTTTTATATAAAAAAAGATAATCTAATTAAATATTAGATTATCTTTAAAATAAATAGACTATCTTCTTTTTAAATCCACAAATTCAAAAATTAATCCACTGTTTTCATCTGCTAATTCACCTGAATTGTGGATAGTTTCCCATTTGGAATAATCAATCTGTGGAAAAAATGTATCTGCTTCAAAATCTTTTTTTACATTAGTTAAATAAAGTTTATTACAATATGGATGAAGAAGATTATAAATTTCTCCTCCTCCTATAACAAATACTTCTTCTTCTGAATCTTTAAAATTGGATATAGCTTCTTCTAAAGAATGTATAACAGTTACTTTATTAGAATCTACTTTAAAATTTTTATCTCTAGTTAAAATATAATGATGTCTATTTGGTAAAATTCCAGGAAGAGATTCAAAAGTTTTTCTCCCCATAATAAGGCTATGACCTGAAGTTATAGATTTAAATCTTTTTAAATCTTCAGATATATGCCATAAAAGCTTATTATCTTTTCCAATAGCATCATTAGATGCCTTAGCTACTATAATTGATAGCATTAAACAGATACCTCCATTTTTATAGATGGATGATGTTCATATCCTTCAAGCTTAATATCATCAATAGTGAAATCATAAAAATCTTTTATTTCAGGATTTATCCAAAGTTTTGGAGCTTCAAAAGCATCATCTTTTCTAGTTAATTGAAGTTTCATTCCTTCAACTTGGTTTTCATAAATATGAGCATTGTTTATTACATGAGTAAATAAACCAGGTTTAAGTCCTGTAACTTGTGCAATTAAATGTACAAGAACTGCATATTGAGTAGTGTTAAATGGTACTCCAAGTGGAATATCTCCTGAACGCTGAACTAACATACAATTTAATTTACCATCTGTTACATCCCACATTGTTAAGAAGCAACAAGGGTGTAATGCACCAGTATCTAAATATGGAATTTGCCATAAGTTTATCATCATTCTTCTATCTTGAGGATTTGTTTTTAATGCATGGATTAATTTATCAAGTTGGTCAAATTTTTTAACTACCCAACCATAAGATGTTCCTATTGTTCCATCATCCATCATCCATTCATTCCATATATTTACGTTTTGCTCTTGTAATTTTTTTACGCTGTTTGATTGATCTTTATATATCCAAAGAAGTTCTTTAACAGCTGTTTTAAATGCAACAAATTTAGTTGTAAGAATAGGGAATTCTTTTTCTAGATTAAATTGCATAATTTGGTGAGGTAATTTATAAGTTGCTACACCGGTTCTGTTTTGGTCATAATATCCATTTTCTAATATGTTTTCAACAATATTTAAATATTGTTTATCATAAAGACTCATAATATGACACCCCTTTCTAAATTATCATCTAATTTTAACATAATATGCCCTTAAAGAGAAAAGAATAAAATTTAAAATATAATCAAATAGAGGAAAAATATATACAAATAAAAATAAAGACGTATCCTAAAAATTTTTAAGATACGTCTTTATTTATATAAAAAGTATGTGTAGTAAAGTAAGAATAATAAAACTTATCCCTAAATATTTATGTGTTTTGAAACCTTTATTAAATATTCTAAGAATACCTGATATAAAAAGTATTAATAATACTATGGCAGCTAGTGCGCCTAAAATATATCCTAGATTCCACTTAAATCCTAAATGTATAAATATATATACATGAATAGAAATAACTGCAAATCCAATAGCGGATAGAGGAATGTGCAATTTTTGAACTATTTTTGATATATATATTAAAAATTTTTTTAATTCATTTGTTAGAAAACTTGAAATAAAATCTTTTGTAGTTTTAGAAAGTCTAATTTTTGTTTTATCAATTAAGTTCCAAATAAAATTAAATGTTTTAGGATTTATATATTTTAATATTAATCTAATACACCAAAGACTTATTACTATAAGAAATAATATTTCACAAAATGTACCAAGATTTGAACTAAAATGTTTTAAAAATCTATAACTAAAATTTGATATATAATTTTTACTAAATGAAAAAGCAATGAATATAAAAGCTATAATTGGAAGTATTAAACCAATTAGAAAAGTATTTAAATTTTGTTTTTGAAATTTTGATAATTTTTTCATAGAAATCCCTTCTTCTGAGCTAATGATTTAATTATATATTTTAACAGATGATTAAAAAAATATAATTTACTTAATATTTTCATAAAAATAAATGAAGAAATTAATGTATATATTAGTTTTTCATAAAGTATTATAGTTTATAAAAGCTTGTATACGCTATAAAAATATAAATTTAAGGTTAACATATAAAAACTATGATAATAATTATAAAGAAGAGTAAATATTAAATTATATAATTTTTATATTAATATCTTGAAAGTTTAATTGGCTCATAAGAATACTCTTAAAATAAAAGTAGAACATGAATTCTCATGTATAGTATAATTAAGTTATATAATTTACTTAAAAAGGTGGTGCAGATATTTTGGCATATACTGCTTTATATAGAGAATGGAGACCAAAGACATTTGAGGATGTCATAGGGCAAGAACATATAACAACAACACTTAAAAATCAAATATTAAATGATAGAATCGCACATGCATATCTTTTCTGTGGAACTAGAGGAACAGGTAAAACTTCTACGGCTAAAGTTTTTGCAAAAGCTTTAAATTGTCTTAATTTAAATGAAGGTGAGCCTTGCAACGAATGTGAAAATTGTAAAAGAATAAATGAAGGGTTGCTTATGGATGTTACTGAGCTTGATGCAGCTTCAAATAATGGAGTTGATAAGATTCGTGATATTATTGATGATGCAAAATATCCTCCACAAGAAGCAAGATTTAAAATTTATATTATGGATGAGGTTCATATGCTTTCTACTGGAGCTGTAAATGCATTTTTAAAAACATTAGAAGAACCTCCACAAAACGTAATATTTATTCTAGCAACTACAGACCCTCAAAAATTACCTATAACTATACTTTCCAGATGTCAAAGATTTGACTTTAGAAGAATAAGTAATGATGAAATTGTTAGTAGGCTTAGAAAGATAGTTGAAGCAAAAGGAGTTTTTGCAGAAGATAAGAGCTTACAACTTATATCAAGAGTATCAGATGGTGCAATGAGAGATTCACTTAGTATATTAGACCAAGCAATAGCTATGGGAGATGGAAATGTAGATTATAGCGAACTTGTAGCAATGTTAGGGCTTGTAACTAATGAATATTTATTTCAAATAGTATCAGCTTGTATAGAAAGAGATATAGAAAAATCAATGCAAATAATTGATAAGATTGTTTTTGCAGGAAAAGATGTATACTTATTTATAAAAGATTTAATAGCGCATTATAGAAATCTTCTTATGGTTAAAGTTACAAATAATCCAGATGAAGTTTTAGATATGTCTCTTGAAAATATTCAACTTTTAAAAGAACAGGCAGAGAGAATAAGAGTTGAAGAAATTATGAGATGCATAAGAATTTTCCAAGAGTGTGAAAGTGATGCTAAAGCTACTAAACAAGCTAGACTTTATTTAGAATTATCAGTTATAAAGGTTTGTAAAATACAATATGATACTTCTAATGAAGTAATATTAGCAAGAATAAACAAATTAGAAAGTGCATTAAAATCCGGAAAAATACAAGTTTCTAAAGTAGAAGCTGAAACTGCTGTAACTTCTATGCAAAAGAAAGTTCAAAATGCGGTTAAAGAAGCTCCTAAAAGACCAATTGATAATACTCCAGTAGATGAAAATAGTACTTTAACTGTTAATGATGTTAGAAAAGCTTGGAAAGATATATTAGAAACCTTTAGAAATAGAAGACTTATGGTTATATATGCTTCTATAACAACAGGTAAAATTACTGCTTGTTCAGGTGGAGTAATAACTATAAATTACGATAATCAATATTCATTTAATAAGGATAGACTTGAAAAACCAGAAAATAACAAGCTTGTAAATGAAGTATTTACTGAAATTCTTCGTTCAAGAGTTAGAGTGCAATTTACTGTTGATGAAGGAGAGGAAAAAGTGAAATCAACAGAAGAAGTATTAACAGATGTAATTGGCTCAGATTTTTTAGAAATTATAGATGAATAGTAGCAAAAATAAATGTCAATCATAGTATAGAATAAGCAGAGCTTGTAGGTGAATGTACAGATTTGCTTAAATATAGAAAAGTTTAAATAAATACTATATAATAAGAATATATTTTGTTATAAGAAGGAGGAATTATATATGGCAAAAGGTGGATTCCCAGGTGGAATGGGTAACATGGGTAACTTAATGAAGCAAGCTCAACAAATGCAAAAAAGAATGGAGCAAATGCAAAGAGAAATGGAAGAAAAGGAATTCGAATCATCAGTAGGTGGTGGTGCTGTTACTGTTAAAGCTAATGGTAAAAAAGAAATCCTAGCTATAAACATAAAACCTGAAGTTGTTGACGAAGACGACGTAGAAATGTTAGAAGACTTAGTACTAAGTGCTGTAAATGAAGTATTAAGAAAAGCAGATGAAGAAACTGCAAATCAAATGGGTAAAGTAACTGGTGGAATGAACATACCAGGATTATTCTAATAAATTTAAAGCAGATAAGAGGTTTTACTTCTTATCTGCTTTTTGTTGTATATAAATTATACTTTAAGAGGTGAAATTAAAATGGATTTTAAAATAAAAAAATTTAATGAGCTTGATATAAATGAATTATATGAAATTTGTAAAGCTCGTTATGAAGTTTTTGCTTGTGAACAAAAGATATTTCAGGAAAATGACTTTGATGACATTGATAAAAATGTTTTTCATATATTTTTAGAAGAAAATAATAGAGTAATTGCCTATGCTAGACTAATAAAAAGTGGAATAAAAAGTAATTATGCTTCAATAGGAAGAGTGTTAGTAATAAAAGAATATAGAAGAAAAGGGATAGCAACTGAACTTATGAAAAAATGTGTGGAGTTTTTAAAAGAGCATTGTAATGAAGAAGAAATAAAAATTTCAGCTCAGCTTTATGCTAAAAAGCTTTATGAAGATGTTGGATTTAAAATAATATCAGATGTTTATGATGAAGTTGGAATTCTTCATGTTGAAATGAAATATATAGGAAGTAAAGGAGAAAAATAAATGAATTTAAATGCTATACACCATATTGCAATAATAGTTTCGGATTATGAAAAATCAAAAGATTTTTATGTAAATAAATTAGGATTTTCTATAATAAGAGAAAATTATAGAGAGAGTAGAGATGACTATAAATTAGACTTAAAATTAGGTGATGTTGAGTTAGAAATATTCGGAATAAAAAATAGTCCAAAGAGAGTTTCAAGGCCAGAAGCATGTGGATTAAGACATTTAGCCTTTAAAGTGGAAAATATAGAAGAAGTTATAAAAGAATTAAATTCTAAAGGTATAGAAACAGAGGAAGTTAGGATTGATGAATTTACTAATAAAAAAATGACTTTCTTTAGAGACCCTGATGATTTGCCATTAGAATTACACGAGTAGTTAAATACTAAATTAATAAAAATTAAATTAGAAAAATAATCTCTAATAATATTAGATATTTATGGGAATAAAATAATATGAGTAATTAACATAATGAGTTAAGCTTTTATGTTTTTATGTACTGTAAATAGATAATAAAAGGAGAAGTTAATTTTATGAAGAGGCTTAAATTGAATTTTATTAATATAGTATTTTTATTGCCAATTGTACTTATAATTTCAGGATGTTTTTTAATTAAATCAGAAGAATCGAAAGATGTAATATCAGTTGATACTCTAGAAAATACTATAATTCCTAAACCTTTAAGCTTTGAAAAAACTGAGGGTGAATTTACTTTAAAGAAAGATACTATAATTTATGTAAAAGGAAATACAGATGAAGAAACAGAAGAAATTTATAATATAGCACAATTTATGAAAAGTAAATTAGAGCCAGCCACTGGATATAATTTAAAAGTTAAAAAAGAATATCCTAAAAATAAAAAAAATTTTATTTATTTAACTACTACAGGAGCAGAAAAGGATCTTGGAAGTGAAGGGTATTTATTAAATTCTTCAAAGGATAATATTAAAATAATAGGGTATAAACCAGATGGAATTTTTAAAGGAATTCAAACATTAAGACAGCTTTTTCCTCCTGAAATAGAAAAGTCTTGTGTTGTAAAAGATATAGAATGGACTATTCCAGCAGTAAATATAAAAGATAAGCCCAATTATGAACATAGGGGAATAATGATAGATGTAGTAAGACATTTCTTTACTGTGGATGAGGTAAAGCGCCAAATAGATCTTGCATCAGCATATAAAATAAATAGAGTTCACTTACATTTAAGTGATGACCAAGGTTGGAGATTAGAAATAAAAAAATGGCCAGAACTTGCTTTAAAAGGTGGTCAATTACAAGTAGGTGGGGGAATTGGAGGTTTTTATACTCAAGAAGATTTTAAAGATATAGTTAAGTATGCTCAGAGTAGATATGTAGAAATTATACCTGAATTTGAAATGCCAGGACATTCAAATGCAGCATTAGCATCTTATGGTTTTTTAAATCCTGATGGAAAGCCTAAAGACTTATATACTGGAACTAAAGTAGGTTTTAGTTCATTTATGACTAGAGATGAAAAGACTTATTCATTTATAGAAGACATAATAAAAGAAATTTCAGAAATATCTCCTTCTAAATATATTCATATAGGTGGAGATGAAGCATACGCAACAAGTAAAGAAGATTATAATTATTTTATGGGAAGAGTATCTAAAATAGTTCAAAAGTATGGAAAGACACCAATAGCTTGGGATCCAGCAGATACTTCACCAGATATAAATTCTGACACTATACTTCAAAATTGGAAAAATTCAAATAAAAGTGCAGTAGAGAAAAATATGAAAATGATAATATCTATTGCAGAAAAATCATATTTAGATATGAAGTATAATGAAAAAACTCAATATGGATTAACTTGGGCAGGACTAATTCCAATAGATAAGGCATATAATTGGGATCCAATAGATTATGCACCAAAAGAACTTATATTGGGGTTAGAATCACCACTTTGGACAGAAACAATTGAAATAGAAGAAGCTATGGATTTTATGATATATCCTAGACTGCTCGGATATGCTGAAATAGGTTGGACTCCAAGAGAAATGCGAGATTATAAAGAATATAAAATTAGACTTTCAGCTCATGGAGAAAGAATGGAGAATAAGGGAATAAATTATTATAAAGATCCATCTATTTGGAATTAAAATATTTATAAATAAAAAAGGGCATTGTAATATGATTTTTAATCATTTTACAATGCTCTCTTTAAATTAAGGATGTTTTTCATTTAACTCTGTGAATAAAGAAATCAAAAGATCTAATTTTTCTGATCCCATAGCATTAGATAATTCTAAATACCAATCATCTAATATTTTATTTATAATTGGTATAAGTTTTTTACCTTCTTCAGTAAAGTATATATTTAAACTTCTTTTATCAGCTTTATTTTTAACTCTCATTATCAAGTTTTTATTTTCTAAAGATTTCATTACTCTACTTGCTGCGGCCTTATCCATACATGTATTTTGGACTAAAACATCTTGGATTGACCCTTCATTGTACATAAGTTCTTTTAAGTAAGCAAATTCAGCTGAACTTATATTTAAGTCTTTAATATAAGTTGCTACATAAGCATGATATTTTTTTCTAAAAAGGGCAGAATTTTTTATTAAATCTAGATTCTTAATACTCAACTTGAAAACTCCTTTATGTTAAATTACTAATTTCCTATCACTAATTATAGCATATATTGAAACTAATAACGCAACTATGCAAACTATACAAGCTCCAAATAGACTTCCAGTTACATTTTGTATATTTAAAGTTTTAGATAAGAATTGTAAAATTAATGGTGATACGAATTCTCCAAAATATAATCCTGTAGTTACTATAAGTATTGCTAAAGCTGTATGTGTTTTATGTACTAAGTTTGATGCAAATAACATTCCAAAAGGAATTACGTCACCAAATCCAAATCCAACAAATATTGCTCCAAGTAATATCATTGGCATGCTATGTGCAGTTCCTAATATAATAAATCCTAAAAACATAGATATAAAAATAATTAATGAGAAATATCTTTTAAATATTTTTATTAGTTTTGGGAATATAATTGCAGAAATTAATGAAGTTAATGTACCTATTGAAACTATATTAGCTGCAGTAGATGCACCACCTAAATTTCTTAATTTAACTAAAAAATCCATATTTGTAGGAATAGCATAAAATGCAATAAGTCCTAAAAATACTAAAATAGCATATTTAAAAATTCCTTTATTAAGTCTAATATCTTCTTCAATATTTCCTGTGCTTAACTTTTCTTCATTATTTTCGTAGTCATTTGGTAAAAAGAATACAATTAAAATAAGTACTATAATTGCTACAGCATAAACTAAGAAAGAATATCTCCAACCTAAGCTTACAAGAAAACCTACAAATAAAGTAGAAAGTATTCCACCTAAGTTAGTAGTTGCAGTTGAAAATCCCATAAATTTAGCTCTTTCTTTTCCATGAAAGAAATCTCCTATTAAAACTAAAGAAAGAGGAGCTGTTACTCCAAGTCCTAATCCAAGAATAGCTCTTGTAAATAGAAGTACATATATATTAGGGCTTAAACTAGAAGATAAACCTCCTATAGTATATAAAATTAATCCTATAATTATTAAATTCTTTTTTGATATAAATTTCATAAATGCTTTGTTTAATAATCCAATGGGAATACATATTAAAGCTGGTAATGTAACAACTAGCTTTATAAGTGTTTCAGGAGCATTTATGAAATGTAATTGAATTCCGTTAAGTGCAGGTGCCATAGCGGCAGTTGCTATAAGGGATATGAATGATAATGATAATATAGATAATTTTTGTATTTTATTCATAATGATTTCTCCTTCGTTATTATTGTTGTAAAGTCAACTAAAATTTTTCAAAAATAAAAAGTTGATTTATCAACTAAAAGGAGTTTATCATGGTTTCGTTGACTTGTCAACTATATTAAAATTTTTTAGGCATAAATAAAATACAGTGTGGGAAACTTAGTGTATAATATATATTAGATTTGAGCTTAAATGCTTTATTAAAGATTATAATTTTTTTGAAAAGGAGATATATTATGGACTTTTATCCAGTTGCTATAGAAAAATTGATTGGAGAGTTTGCTAAACTTCCAAGCATTGGGCAAAAAACTGCTCAAAGATTAACTTTACATATCTTAAATTTACCTGATGAAGAAGTTAAAGAATTTGCAGATGCTCTTGTAAAAGCAAGAGGAACTATAAAATATTGTTCAGTTTGTGGTAATTTTACAGATACTGATCCTTGTTCAATTTGTGGAAATCCAAATAGGGACAAGAGTACTATTTGCGTTGTTGAGCAACCAAAAGATATTATGACAATGGAAAAAGTTAAGGAATTTAATGGACTTTATCATGTTCTTCATGGAAATCTTTCTCCAATGCAAGGAAGAGGGCCACAAGATATAAAAATAAGAGAATTAGTTGCAAGAATGAGTGATACTGTTAAAGAAGTAATAATTGCAACAAATCCTAATATTGAAGGTGAAGCAACAGCTATGTATATAGCTAAAATATTAAAGCCATTAGATGTTAAAGTAACAAGAATTGCTGCTGGAATACCAGTAGGTGGAGATTTAGAATATGCAGATGAAGTAACTTTATCTAAAGCACTTCAAGGAAGAACTCAAATATAAAAGAAGGACTCAATTAAAATAATTGAGTCCTATATAGATGGGAGTTAGAAGTTTTGTTTGAGAATGAGTGAAAAGCTTCTTATAGTTCTAATTTATGATTAAGAGAAAAATGTGTTACAAATAAAAATAAAAAAGTGAATAAGCCTGTCCATACTGGTAATAATAAAAATAAGATAAATTTTTTTAATATGGAGGGGAATAAAAATGAAAAAAAGTAACATAAAGGAATATTTTAATAATATATTAGGAAATAGAAGTGAAAAAGATTATATACTAGAACAAATAAGTGCCACAAAGGCAGAAATGGAAATTGCAAGCAGTGCATTTGATAATGTTAAAGATCCACTTCTTATAGAAGTTGCTATATATGCAGAGAGAGCAGCTATGAAAAGATATTCCTATTTTATTGAACTTGCAAAAAAGAAAGGAATTGTTGCATCTAATGGATATATTATAGAAAATTGTACTAGCATTGCAGAGTATTAAATTTTTATAGTACCTTAAAGTGGCTATATTAAAAGGTGAGGTGAGTTTATGGATGCTGGATTATTTGTTTATGGTATTATTGGATTAATAATATTATACGTAATAATAAAACTTCTAAAATGGCCTATAAAATTGTTGCTAAATGGTATTATAGGAGTCATACTTCTATATGTAGTCAATTTATTAGGTGCTGGATTTGGAATTCATATAGGAATAAATATTGTAACGTCATTAATTGCAGGTATTTTTGGAATACCAGGAGTTATTGTTATGATATTATTTAATTTTTTTGTTTAAAAACATAACTATCTTAAAGATTATTTTATAAAAATCTTTGAGATAGTTTTTTTATTTATATTTATTAATAAACAGTTAAGAAAATATTAAGATTTTGAACAGTTAATATTAAGATTTTTTATCTATCATTTAATTATAAGTTAATAGGGGGAAAGGAAATGAGAGTTTTAGAGGTTAAAAATCTTAAAAAGTCTTTAGGTAAAAGAGAAATAATAAAAGACTTAAGTTTTACTGTAGAAGAGGGAGAAGTATTTGGGTTTTTAGGTCCAAATGGTTCTGGTAAAACAACTACTATAAGAATGTTGGTAGGTCTTATAAAACAAAATTCAGGAACTATTGAGATTTGTGGAAAAGATTTAAATAGAAGAAGAGAAGAAGCGCTAAGAGAAGTTGGAGCAGTTGTAGAAAATCCAGCACTTTATAAGTTTTTATCTGGAAAAGAAAATCTTATGCAAATTGCTAGAGTTAGAAAAATTCCAATGAATGAAGTGGAAGATTTAATAAAGCTTGTTGGATTAGAAAACAGAATAAAAGATAAGACAAAAAGATATTCTTTAGGAATGAAACAAAGACTTGGAATTGCAGCAGCTTTATTAGGTAATCCAAAGCTTTTGATTTTAGATGAACCTACAAATGGATTAGATCCATCAGGAATTATTGAATTTAGAGAATTAATAAAAAGGATAGCTAAAGAAAGAAAAATAGCTGTATTCGTTTCATCTCATATATTAAGTGAAATAGAACAAATGTGTGATAAAGTAGCTTTTTTAAAAGATGGTGTAATAAAATCAGTAGAAACAATGGGACAATCTGTTTATGGAGCAAATAAAGAAAACTTTGTATTAGTTCATAAATCAGAAGAAAAAGTAGTTTTAGAAATTCTAAATAGACAACCATTTATTGACTCAATTCAAGTTGTAGAAAAAAAGATTCATATGACTTTACATGAAAAAACATCACCAAAGCTTATAAAGGTATTAGTAAATAATGATATTTTAATTGAAGAAATTTATAAGAATAGAGATGGGTTAGAGCAAAGATATATGGAGCTTGTTGAAGGAGGAAATAAATAATGATATTAACTTTAATTAAAAATGAATTTATAAAATTATTTAAAAGACCTAAAACTTGGGTTTTATTAGGATTATTTTTTCTTTCTGCAGCAGGACTTACTGGAATAGCTTATTTAGAAGAGAAAAATACTCTTGATAATATGGATCCAAAATATAGAATTGAAATTGAAAAAGATAGTCTTGAACATTATAAAGAAAACGTAAAAATAGCAGAAAAAGAATGGAAAAATTCTAAAAATGCTCAAGAAAAAGAAAGTAATTTAAAATGGTTAGAACAATCAAAAATAGATTTAGAAAATGCACAAGATGAAATTAAAAGATTAGAAAAATTAATTAAAAATCCACCAACATGGCAAGAGGAGTTAAAAGAACAAATCAAAGAAAGAGAAGAAAATATAAAATATCTGGAATCTAATGGGATTTCTAGTAAAGCAGAAATTGAAGCTGATAAAGAGTGGTTAGAACTTTATAAATATTATCTTGAAAACAATATAAAGCCGGTAGAAATGTGGGAGTTTAATCCTATAATGGCTCTTTTAAATTTTGCATTTATACTTAGCGTTGCAATTCCAATTTTTATAGCTGTGTTTGGAAGTGATATTGTTTCAGATGAATCTACAAATGAAACTTTTAAGTTCTTACTTATACAACCAGTTTCTAGAGGAAAAATACTTTTATCAAAATTTTTAACTTTTTTAATTACATCACTAACTTTAATATTTGGTACTCAAGGAATAATATTTGGTATTATAGGAGCTATAAGAGGTTTTAAAGGATTTGACCAATTTACTAAAGTTGGTCTTAGATATGAAATAGATAAAGAAGTACTTCTTAAAGAAGGTTATGAATCTTTAAAACAAATAGAAGGTACGGGAGAATGGATTACCTACGGAGAGCTTTTAGGGCAAAGTTTATTTTTACAACTTTTATTTGTTATAGCGTGTTGTGCTGTAGTATTTATGATTTCAACTTTAGTTAAGAGTAATATGGTTGGAATGGCAATATCTATAATATTAGTAGTTGGAGGTTCTGTATTGCCATTAATGATACCTAAAATTGCTAAATTGGCACATTTAACTTTCTTAGGTTATGGAAATGCTCCAGCAATAATAAATGGAGATATAGCACATGTATTTCATGCAAATGTAAATTTTAGACCAGGAATGGGAATGGTGGTATTATTAGCAACAACTATAATTTCATATATAATAGCACACATAGTATTTGAAAAAAGAGATATTTTAGTATAATAATATATTAAATAAAAAATAGTAAAAGGTTCTAAATTTTTATATGAATTTAGAGCCTTTTATTTTATAAAAATTAAAATTTGATATAATAAGGTAAAATAAATATTTAAAAAAATAGGAGGGACTAATTATGGCAGCTGGAGTAGGAGTAAACTGTGAAGAGTGTCCAGAAAAGAAAAGTGGGGATTGTGACGGAAAAGATTTAGGATGTGTTTGTTTTAAATGTCCGAGAAAATTAAGTGTATGTATGATTACAAAGTATTGTAGAGAAACTGAATCTGTACTTTATTTTGGACCAGAATGGTAGGTGAGTATATGAAAGAGAAATTAAAAGAATTAAAACTAGAATTGGATAAAATCGGAAAAATGAATTCAGCTTTAGAGCTTATATACTGGGATATGCAAACTAAAATGCCAAAGAAAGCTATAGAACAACGTTCTGGAATTATAGAGCATATATCTGGAGAAATATTTAATATGACAACATCTGATAAAATGGGAGAAATTCTTGAATATTTCTCAGGAAATATTGAAGAATTATCAGATATGGATAAAGCAATAATTAAGTATGCAAAAAAGAATTATGAGCAAACTAAGAGAATACCGGATAAAAGATATAGAGAATTTATAGTTGCATCAGCTATTTCAGAAGGAGCTTGGGAAGAAGCAAAAGAAAAGAAAGATTTTGAAATATTTAAACCACACTTAAAGAAAATGATAGATTTTCAAAGAGAATTTGCAGAATATTATGGTTATAAAGAAGAGAAATATGATGCTTTATTAGATAGGTATGAAGAAGGTCTTACAGTAAATGAATTAGATAGAGTTTTTTCAGAATTAAAAGATGGGATATTTAAAATTCTTAAAAAAATTGAGAGAAGTGGAAAAATAGTAAATAAAGATTTCTTTATAGGAAACTTTAGTAAGGAAGAGCAAGAAAAGTTTTCTTTATTTGTTTTAAATAAAATGGGATATGATTTTGAAAAAGGAAGACTTGATGAAAGCATGCATCCATTTACTATAGGATTTGGAAACAAAGATGTTAGAATAACTACTAATTATGATAATCCTGATTTTACAAATGCATTATTTAGTTGTATCCATGAAGGAGGGCATGGAATTTATGATCAAAATATTCCTGATGAACTTCAAAATACAGGATTAGATACAGGACTTTCAATGAGTATTCATGAATCACAATCTAGATTTTATGAAAATATAATAGGAAGAAGCGAAGAGTTTTGGGAATACTTTTTTCCATATGCAAAATATCAATTTAAAGAATTTGAAAATGTAAGTTTTAAAGAATTCTATGAAGGAATAAATAAAGTTAGTTCTTCTCTTATAAGAACAGAAGCTGATGAGTTAACTTATAGTATTCATATAATAATAAGATATGAAATAGAAAAAGCACTTATTTCAGGAGAATTAGATATTGATAATGTGAAAGAAGAGTGGAATAAAAAGTATAAAGAATATTTAGGGGTAGAACCAAAAGATGATAGTGAAGGAATTTTACAAGACGTACATTGGTCAGATGGTTCATTTGGATACTTCCCAAGTTATGCATTAGGAAATCTTTATGGAGCTCAAATGTTAAATACTATGGAAAAAGATTATAAAGAGCTTTATAATGATTTAAAAGTTGGAGAGTTAAGTTATATTAAAAAATGGCTCAATGAAAATGTCCATAAGTATGGAGCAATATATTCACCAAAAGAATTAATAAAAAGAATTTCAGGAGAAGAATTAAATCCGATATACTTCTTAGAATATTTAAATAAAAAATATAGCAGGATATATAAATTTTAAAATAATAAAGGCTAAAAGAATAAAGATTAAAAGATAACTGATTCAAAAATTCAATTTTTTAGAAAGTTATATAATTAATTGATAGAAATGTTTAAAATTTCAAGCATTTTTCTTAGATGTTAATAAATTGTCAAAAAAATAGATTTTTTTATGACATAGACTATTAAATTATTGTGATATAATCTTTAAATATAGCTAATAAACAAAAAAGTTTTTTAGCTATTTAATTTTACATTTATTTAGAAAAATAAAGTCAAAAGGAGCAAAAGAAAATGAAAAAGAATGTGGTCACTATTGGATCATTACTTGTTGCACTTGGAATTGTGTATGGTGATATAGGAACATCACCTCTTTATGTAATGCAAGCAATACTTTCTACAAATAACAATTATTCATCGACCAATGTTATTTTAGGAGGAGTATCCTTAGTGTTTTGGACATTAACGCTACAGACTACTATAAAGTATATTATTTTTACTTTAAGAGCTGATAATAAAGGTGAAGGAGGAATATTTGCCCTATATACTTTGGTTAAGCGATACGCGAAGTGGCTTATTGTACCAGCTATAATAGGTGGAGGAGCATTACTTGCAGATGGTATATTAACACCACCAGTTTCAGTAACTTCAGCTATTGAAGGGTTAAATGTACTTTTCCCTATTAAAGACGAGGTTACTATAGTAATTGTAATAGCAATAATTTTAGTGCTATTTTTATTCCAAAGATTTGGAACTGAAAAGATAGGAAAAATATTTGGACCTATAATGCTTATATGGTTTTTAATGATAGGTATACTTGGATTAGTTCAACTAACTAAAAATCCTACTATAATAAAAGCTATAAATCCTTATTATGCAATAAGATTAATATTACATGGAAATAGTGCAGTATACATTTTAGGAGCAGTATTCCTTTGTACTACAGGAGCTGAAGCTTTATATTCAGATCTTGGTCACTGTGGAAGATCAAATATTTATTATACATGGGTATTAGTAAAGATTTGTTTAGTACTTAGTTATTTAGGGCAAGGAGCATATCTTCTAGCTCATAATGGGGATCTTATTACAGAAAGTCCATTCTTCTTAATAATGCCTCATTGGTTTATTATAATAGGAGTTATAATAGCTACACTTGCAACAATAATTGCCAGTCAAGCTTTAATATCTGGTTCATTTACACTTGTCTCAGAAGCAATAAAACTTAATATTTTCCCAAGACTTCATATTAGATATCCTAATGGAGAAAAGGGGCAATTATATATAGCAGCTGTAAACTATGCTTTATGTATAGGATGTATAGCAATAGTATTAATATTTAAGAAATCTGAAAACATGGAATCAGCATATGGTCTTGCAATAACAATAACTATGCTTATGACAACAATACTTTTATCACAATATATGAGATATAAGAAGAAGAAAAAAGTTTTATCAATTATTATTTTAGTGGTATTTGGAACTATAGAAACAAGTTTCCTATATGCAAATAGTTTTAAAATAATAAGTGGTGGATATATTACATTACTAATTACAGCAGGTTTAATATTCTTAATGTATATTTGGTCATATAGTTCACAAATCAAAAAGAAATATAGAAGATTTGTCAGTCTTTTTGACTATGAAGAAAAATTTAATTTAATAGAAGAAGATAAAGAACTACCTCTTTATGCAAGTAATATTGTTTATTTAACTAAATCAAGAAAATGGAGTGAAGTTGAAAATAAAATAGTTTATTCAATATTTAATAAACAACCAAAGAAAGCACAATATTATTGGTTCATACATATTCAAGTTACAGATGAACCATACACAAAAGCTTATAAATTTAAAACTATTAAAGAGAATAAAGTATTTAGACTTGAATTTAAACTTGGTTTTAGATTATCTCAAGGAATAAATGGTCTTTTAGCTGAAGTTGTAGAGCAACTTATGGAAAGTGGAGAAGTACAATTTAAACCAAAAGATTATATGATAACTTCAAGAGGCAGAAAAGCAATAGGTAACTTTAAATTTATCCTTATAGAAGAAATACTATGCAGTGAAAGTGTATTTACAGGATGGGATAAATTTATATTATCTGCAAAATTACTTATAAAGAGACTTACTGTTTCACCTGAAAAATGGTATGGAATAGATACTAGTGTAGTTGAAGTTGAAAAAGTTCCAATATTAGTTGGAAATAATTCAAATAGTAAAAAAATAGTTAGAATTTACGATTAATAAAAAATGGATTGATTTTTAATCAATCCATTTTTTTATTATTTTATTTGAAAATAATTACACTGATGTGAAGAGAATGCATAAGCTAATTTTCTATAAAAAAAGATGTGTGTTTATAAAATACAAGAGAATTAAATATGTTTTTAAAATAATATATTAATTGTATTTAATTCCAAAAAGTAGTAAAATTAACAATAAATTAAAGTTAATAAACATGTTTTAAAAAATTGGGGGATGATTTAAATGCATAAAAAATTATTTATACCTGGTCCAGTTGAAGTACGTAAGGATGTATTAGAAAAAATGGCAACACCTATGATAGGTCATAGAAGTGCAGACGCATCATTTTTACAAAGAAGAATAAGTGATAATTTAAGAAAAATTTTCTATACACAAAGTGAAATTCTTTTATCAACTTCTTCAGGAAGTGGATTAATGGAAGGTGCTATAAGATGTTGTACAGCTAAAAAAGCAGCAGTATTTTCAGTAGGAGCATTCGGGAAAAGATGGTATGAAATGGCCTTAAATAATAATGTTAAAGCGGACTTATTTGAAGTACCTATGGGAGAAGCCGTAACTCCAGAAATGGTAGATAAAGCATTAAGTACAGGAGAATATGATTTAGTAGCTGTAACTCATAATGAGACATCAACTGGAGTTATGAATCCAATTAAAGAAATTGGTAAAGTAGTTAGTAAATATGATGACATTATATTTATTGTTGATGCTGTAAGTTCAGCAGTTGGAACTAAAATAGAGGTTGATGAATGGGGAATTGATATATTAATAACTTCTACTCAAAAGGCTATAGGATTACCTCCTGGAATGTCAATTTGTACTTTTTCAAATAAGGCAAAAGAAAGAGCAGAAAAAGTTCCAAATAGAGGATTCTATTTAGACCTTTTAGCATTATATAAATATATTCAAAAAAAGGATTATCAATATCCTTCAACACCTTCTTTATCACATATGTTTGCACTAGATTACCAGTTAGATTATATATTGAATAAAGAGGGAATTGAAAATAGATATGCAAGACATATAGAACTTGCAAAAATGGTTAGAGCATGGGCAAAGAAGCATTTTGAATTATTTGCAGATGAGAAACATCTTTCAAATACAGTAACAGCTATAAAAAATACTAGAGCAATTGAAGTAGGAGCTTTAAATAAAGAATTAGCAGCAAGAGGATTTGCTATTTCAAATGGATATGGAACTCTTAAAGATAAAACTTTTAGAATAGCTCATATGGCTGATTGTACTATAGAAGATATGAAAGACTTACTAAAAAATATAAATGAAATATTAAAATTAGAAGATTAATTTGGGGGAATAATCTTTAATTTAGAGGGGGCTATAAAATGTATAGAGTTTTAACAAATGATGGTTTACAAGCAGGAGCAATTGATAAACTAAAAGAGCTAGGCATAGAAGTAGTAAACCAACACTTTAATCAAGAAATACTTGGGGAAAAATTAAAGGAATTTGATGCTGTAGTTATAAGATCAGCAACAAAATTGACAGAAGATGTTTTAAAAGAGGCTAAAGGTGGAAAGCTAAAATTAGCTATTAGAGCAGGAGTAGGAATAGATAATATAGACATAAAATATGCGCAAAGTATAGGAATAGATGTCAAAAATACTCCTAATGCTAGTTCAAATTCTGTTGCAGAACTTGCTTTAGGGCATATGTTTGCAGTATCAAGATTCATAGGAATATCAAATTTTACTATGAGAAATGGAGAATGGAATAAAAAATTATATCAAGGTAGTGAATTGTCAGGAAAAATACTTGGTATTATTGGTATGGGGAGAATAGGAAGAAGTTTAGCTAAGAAAGCTGATGCTTTGGGAATGAAAATAATATATTATACTATGGAGGGAAAACATGAAGATTTAAATTATGAATTTTTAAGCTTTGAAGAGGTACTTAAAAATTCAGATTTCATATCATTACATGTTCCATATGATAAAGAAAAAGGGGCGTTAATTGGGGAAAATGAATTGAACATTATTAAAGATGGAGCATATATTATAAATTGTGCTAGGGGAAAAGTTGTTGATGAAAAAGCTCTTTTAGAAGCTTTAAATAGTGGCAAAATTAAAGGGGCAGGAATAGATGTTTTTGAAAATGAGCCAACAACAAATAAAGAACTTATAAATAATCCTAGAGTTAGTGTTACACCCCATATTGGAGCAGCAACAGATGAAGCACAAAATAGAATAGGTGAAGAAGTTGTGGAAACATTAAAAAATTTCTTTAATATATAACTTAAACTATAGAAATATAGTTTTAAAATTGGGGGTAAAGCATAAACCTTTTGAAATCTATTAGATTGAAAAATTACGAATGAGGGTTTATACTTTGCCCCTAAAATATTTAAATAAAGATTTATAATAAAATTGAAATATAAATAGGAGGTTTTTTTATGGCAAAAATAAAAGGTTTTAAAGGAATAAGACCGGTTATAGAATTAGCATCAAAAATTGCGGCACTTCCTTATGATGTAATGGATAGTGATGAAGCAAGAGAAAGAGTTTTAGGAAATAAATACTCATTTTTACATGTTGATAAAGCTGAAATAGACTTAGATAAAGATATTGATATACATGATAAAAGAGTTTATGAAAAAGCTAGAGATAATCTTAAAGAGATGATTGATAAAAAATATTTTATACAAGATAAATCAGATTGTCTTTATATATATAGACAAATTATGGATGGAAGAGCTCAAACTGGATTAGTATTTTGTGCGTCAATAGATGATTATCTAAATAATGTTATAAAGAAACATGAGTTTACAAGAGAAGAAAAAGAACAAGACAGAATAAATCATGTAGATTATTGTAATGCCAATACAGGACCTATTTTTTTAACTTATAGAGAAGATGAGATAATATCAGCTGTTATAAATGCGTGGAGTAATAGAGAAGCTGAATATGATTTTTATGCAGATGATGGAATAAGGCATATAGTATGGGTAATAGATAATCCAATAATAGTTAGAGAAATAGTTGAATTATTTAAAAGTGTAAAATACATGTATATAGCTGATGGACACCATAGGACAGCTTCAGCTGCAAAAGTTGGGTTAATGAGAAGAGAGGAAAATCCAAATTATACAGGAGAAGAAGAATTTAATTATTTCTTAGCTGTTGCCTTTCCAGATAAAGATTTAATGGTTATGGATTACAATAGAGTTGTTAAAGATTTAAATGGGTATTCTAAATATGAGTTTTTAGAAAAAGTTTCAGAAAAATTTAATATAGAAAAATGTAAAAATAATGATGGATTTAAGCCAACAGAAAAACACACTTTTGGAATGTGTATAAAAGGAGAATGGTATAAAATTTCAGCTAAAGAAGGAAGCTTTAATGAAAATGATCCAATTGAAAGATTAGATGTTTCAATACTTCAAGAAAATATTTTAACACCTATATTAGGTATAGAAGATGTTAGAAAATCAGAAAGAATAGATTTTATAGGTGGTATAAGAGGGATAAAAGAAATAAATAAAAGAATAGATAAAGATATGCAAGTAGGTTTTTCAATGTATCCAACAGAGATAAGTGATATAATGGCGGTTGCAGATATGGGAAAAGTTATGCCACCAAAATCAACTTGGTTTGAACCAAAGCTTAGAAGTGGGTTATTTATACATCATTTATAAATTTCACTTAAATTTAACAGTAATTCATTTGATATGGTAAATTTGATTTAAAAATCTATAGAATTCCAATAAAAATATGAAGAAAAAGTTTTAAATTAATAAAAGTGACATTAATTGTAACAAAAAGTAGTGTTATAATTTATATTATAAATAAAAACAGAGTGGATAAGGATAACAAGTGATGAAAGTTGTAGATTTAAAAAATATAAAATTTAATGAATGTAAAACATATGAAAAATCAGCTAAAATGCAATATAGCTTACAACAAAAAGAAGTAACACCTATTGATAAGGTGAAAATGAAAAAAATAACTTATAGACAAAAGCAAAGAATTGCTCCAGTAAAGCATAAAACAATAAGCAGTAAACTTAGTTATAAGAAGAGAAATGGAGATGCTTATACAGTAGGAGAAATAATATTAATAGTTCTTATTGTATTATTAGTAATCGGAATAATAATAGCTGGAGCAACAATATTTCTTAACTATAGTTTAAGATAATGATTTATTTTTAAGAACATCTAAGGATGTTCTTTTTTTATAATCTAATATTTTATATATTATAAATAATTTACAAAAGAAATGTACAAAAAATATTCTAAATATACAATGACTTAAATTTATAAATGATATAATTTAGATAATATTTGATAGGGAGATGAGTAATTTGGAATCGATTCAAAATTTTTATGAGAATAAAATAACTAGAGAAGCTATACATCATATACCAAAAAGTAATTATTCATATGGATATGACAAAGATACTCTTCATTTAAGAATAAAAACTAAAAAAGGTGAAATAAAAAAAGCAGAATTAAGAATTGGAGATCCATATGATTGGGATCAAGGTGGATGTGATGGTGGAAATATGAATAGTACAGGAGGATCATGGACAGGTGGAAATACTTATCCTATGAGAAAAGAAGTTGAAACTGAATATTTTGATCATTGGATAGCAGAATTTAAACCACCAAAAAAGAGAGCGAGATATGCATTTATATTACAAGGAAAAAATGAAAAAATATTATATACAGAAAAAAGAATTCATCAATTAGGAACAAAAGATGATATGAGAATATTATCTAGAATAAATGATTTTTATTGCTTTCCATATTTAAATAATATAGATGTACCTAAAGCACCAAAATGGGCTAAAGATACTATTTGGTATCAAATATTTCCAGACAGATTTAATAATGGTGATTCATCTATAAATCCTAAGAATGTTATGCCTTGGGGGACTGAACCAACAGAACATAATTTTATGGGTGGAGATTTAAGAGGAATAATAAATAAATTAGATTATTTTTTAGAACTTGGAATTAATGGATTATATTTTTGTCCAATTTTTAAAGCAACACAAAATCATAGATATGACACTATTGATTATATGGAGATAGATCCAGCACTAGGAACTAAAGAAGATTTTAAAGAATTAATAGAAAAGGCACATAAAAAAGGAATTAAAATAATGTTAGATGCAGTGTTTAATCATATGGGCTATTTTTCATATCAATGGCAAGATGTAATATTAAATGGAGAAAAATCAAAATATAAAGATTGGTTTCATATAAATAAATTTCCTGTAGTAGATAAACCTTTTGAAGAATTAGATGGCAGAAATTTAAATTACGAAACTTTTGGAAGAACACCTTTAATGCCAAAATTAAATACAGAAAACAAAGAAGTAGTAGAGTATTTATTAAATGTAGCAGAATATTGGAGCAAAGAAATGAAGATAGATGCATGGAGGCTTGATGTTTGTAATGAAGTTGACCATGTATTTTGGAGAAAATTTAGAGAAAGAGTTTTATTAGCTAATCCTGAAACTTATATATTAGGAGAAGTATGGCATGATGGATTGCCATGGTTAATGGGAGATCAATTTGATGCAGTAATGAATTATCCTCTTGGAGATGCTATAAAAGATTACTTTGTAACAAATTATATGGATGCAGAAAAATTTAAATATATGATTAATCAAATATCAGTTAATTATCCAATGCAAGTAGTCGAATCAACTTTTAATTTATTAGATAGTCATGACACTCCAAGAATTTTAACTGTTGCAAATGGAAATAAAGATAAAGTGAAATTAGCATTCTTATTTATGTTTACTCAAGTTGGAGCACCTTGTATATATTATGGAACTGAAGTAGGGATGGAAGGAAACCAAGGAATGGGGCAAGAATTTCATAGAAGATGTATGATATGGGATGAAAGTAAGCAAGATAAAGAAATGTTTAAATTCATACAAAGATTAATTAATATAAAAAAAGAATACAAACAATTTTCTTCAGTTAATATTGATTGGATACAAGCTAAAAAAGATAGTGATATTTTGATTTATAAAAAAGAAAATATAACTATAATAATAAATAATTCAAATAAAAAAGTTGAAGTTAAATTACCTGAATATCTAAAAAACTCTAGAGGAAAAGATTTATTTAAACTAGAAAATATAGATTTTATAGAGAACTTAAATTTAAATGCTTATGATTTTAAGGTAATATTAAGTTAATAAAATATTGATAATTATCATAAAAGTAACACTGAAATTTATGATAATTATCTTTTTTATAGAAAGATAATTAAATTTTTAACAATGTGTAAATGTTTTCCTTTTAGGTGGTATATTCACAAAAATAGAGTTAAAATAGAGATATAGAAAATCGAAAAATTTTTACGCATGAGAGAATTAGAGTTGCGTATTTTCTAATGAAAATAGAAAATACGTGACTCTTTTTCGTTAGATTCAAGTATTGGAGGTAAGTTGTATGGAGTACTTAAATTCTTATAATGAAAAACTAATAACAGTAGAAGAGGCTATTAATTTAGTAAAATCAAATGATGAAATAGTATGTTCACTTGGTCCTTGTGAGCCACAAAAATTTTTAAATAGCCTATATAAGATTAAAAACAGGGTAGAAAATGTTAATATTATAACAATGTTGAGTTTGAATAAATATGAATATAATACTAATGAAGAAATGAGAGGACATTTTTTTAATGAATCATTATTTATGGGAGGTCCTGCAAGACAATCACAAGAAGTTGAGCTTTGTTCATATATTCCAACTCATTTAAGATATTCAGCCACTAGAAGACTTAAATATAGAAAACCAAATATTTTTGTTGGAGCAGTTTCACCAATGGACAAACATGGATTTTTTTCATTGTCATTATCTTTAGTTTATGAAAGAGAAAATATAGAAAATGCAGATATAGTAATACTAGAAGTAAATAAAAATTTACCTAGAGTACATGGAGATACTCAAATTCATATAAGTGAAGTTGATTACTTGATAGAAAGTGATTACAAAATACCAGAATTACCAATTAAGAAGCCTTGTGAAAAAGAACATATAATAGGAAAATATATTGCTGATTTAGTAGAAGATGGTTCAACTATTCAATTGGGAATTGGGGGAATACCTAATGCTGTAGCAGAAGCACTAAAAACAAAGAAAAACTTAGGTGTTCATACAGAAATGATTACTGAGGGAATAGTAGATTTATTTAATTCAGGTGCAATAACAAATAGTGAAAAGACTATTCATAAAAATAAAATAGTAGGAACATTTGCATTAGGAAGTAAAAAATTATATGACTTTTTAGATGATAATCCTTGTGTAGAGTTAAAAAGATGTTCTTATGTAAATGATCCATATATAATATCACAAAATAAAAAAATGGTTTCTATAAATACTGCATTGGCAGTTGATTTAACAGGACAATGTTCTTCTGAAAGTTTTGGACTTACTCAATATAGTGGAACAGGTGGACAAAGTGATACAGGAATAGGAGCTTTTATGTCAGAAGATGGAAAATCAATAATAGCACTGAAATCTACAGTGAAAAATGACACAATTTCAACTATATGTCTAGAACATAAGCCAGGATCAGCTATATCTTTTTCTAGAAATGATGTAGATTATGTTGTAACTGAATATGGAATTGCTAATTTAACAGGAAAAAGTATAAGAGATAGAGCTGAAAGTTTAATAAAAATAGCACATCCTAAATTTAGAGATGAGCTTAGAAAAAGTGCAATAGAAAATAAATTAATATAAAAATAAGAGGTGGTAAAAATGGATAAAGAGATGGAAAGGCAAATGCTTAAAATGAGCAAACAATTAAAAAATATACAAGCATTAATAGAAAGTACCCATCATTCTGATGAAACAGCAAGTTATATTGGAGAATATTATATTGATAATGTAATACAAACTGCAAGTGAAATAATGGGAGATTAATCTAATAACAGAAATATCTAAATATTTTAGATAATTATTTAAGAATAAATGTTAAAATGAAAATAGCATAATATTAAAAATGAATTTTAATAAAAGGAGTGTATTTATACACTCCTTTTAACTGTGTAAAAATAATAAAATATTTATGGTATAATTATATAAAATTTCAAGAAAGAGGAATAATGTAATGAGTAGTAAAATTTTTATTATAGAAGATGACGAAAAAATAAGAAATGAATTAACTTCTTTTTTAAAGAAATATAATTACAATGTAAGTTTTTCTATAGATTTTGAAAACATAATTGAAGAAATATTTAAAGAGAATCCAGACATTGTTTTATTAGATATAAACTTACCATATTATGATGGTTACTACATTTGTAGAGAAATAAGAAGAAAAAGTAATATTCCTATCATAATAGTAACAAGTAGAAATAGTGAATTAGATGAGCTTATGAGCATGAATTTAGGTGCAGATGATTTTGTTACTAAGCCATACAATACTCAAATACTTTTAGCAAGAATAGAATCTGTACTTAGAAGAACTTATTCAAATATTATAAAAAGTGAATTAAGCTGTAGAGATTTAAAATATAGTATGGAAAAAAGCACGGCGTACTATAATTCAAATAGTGTAGAGTTAACTAAAAATGAAAATAGAATTTTAAATGAGCTTATTAAAAACAAAGGAAATATAGTATCAAGAGACAATATAATAAAAGCTTTATGGCAAACTAATGAGTTTGTTGATGAAAACACTTTAACTGTTAATGTAAATAGACTTAGAAAAAAACTTGAAAGCATAGGAGCTAGTGATTATTTAAAAACTAAGAGAGGACAAGGCTATGTATTAGCTTAACTTATTATGGATTTAAAAATTTTTATAAAAGAAAGAATATTTTTTATATTAATAAATATTGTAACCTTAGCATTTTCAGTGTCATTACTTAGGTTATTAAATGTTCAGTGGTTTCCTATAATATTTTTAACAGTTATAAATTTTATTGGAATGCTATCATTTCATATTTATGATTATATAAGAAAGAAAAAATACTATGATGAAATGACTATAAATTTGGAAGCTTTAGATAAAAAACATCTTATAAGTGATGTAGTTGAAGAAGGAAAATTTCTTGAAAGTAGTTTAGTTTATAACATAATTTCAGAATGTAATAAATCTTTTAATGATGAAATATCAAAATATAAAAGAAATAATAGTGAATATAAAGATTATATTGAGATTTGGGTTCACGAGATTAAAACTCCTATTTCAAGTTGTAGACTTATAATTGAAAATAATGAAAGTGAAATTACTAAAAGTATAAAAGAAGAAATTGATAAAATTGAAAATTACATTGAGCAATCTCTTTTTTATGCAAGAAGTAGTACTTTAGAAAAAGATTATATTATAAAGAAATTAAACTTATATGAAATTGTAGGATCAGTAATAAATAAAAATGCCGATTTTCTTATAAAAAATAAAGTCAAAATAAATATTGATAATTTAAATAAAGAAGTTTATTCAGATAGTATGTGGCTAAAATTTATTTTAGGTCAGATAATTTCTAATTCAATAAAGTATATGAATAAGAAAAATAGTGAATTAAAATTTTATTGTAATGAGAACAAAGAAGGAATAATTCTTAGTGTTGAGGATAATGGAATAGGCATAAGTGATAAAGATATAGATAAAGTATTTTTAAAAGGGTTTACTGGTGAAAATGGACGTAAATTTACGAAATCTACTGGAATGGGGCTATATATTTGCAAAAAGTTATGTGAAAAACTTAATTTAGGAATCAGTATAGAATCTGTAGAAGATAAATTTACAAGAGTATCATTAATTTTTCCAATAAATAAAATAATGAATTTTAGTTAATGTGACAAACTTGTTATATTACTGTTATATAGTTCTATGGCTCTAAAAAGCTTTATTTTATAAAATTTAATCATAGAAAATAAAAAGGAGATTATTTTATGAGTAAAGAAGTTTTATCAGTAGAAAATATAGAAAAATATTATGGTAAAAGAGGATGTTTAACAAAAGCCATAGATAATATAAGTTTTAAAGTTAATGAAGGGGAATTTGTAGGAATAATGGGGGCTTCAGGAAGTGGTAAAACAACCCTTTTAAATTGTATTTCTACTATTGATAGAGTAACTAGTGGACAAATATATTTAGATGGAATAAATATTTTAAATAATAATTCTAAAAAGTTATCAAAATTAAGAAGAGAAAAAATAGGATTTATATTTCAAGATTTTAATTTATTAGATACTCTAACTGTATATGAAAATATAGCTTTAGCTTTAACAATACAAAAGGTAAATTCTAATGAAATACACAAGAGAGTTTTAGAGGTAGCAGAAGCTTTAAATATAAAATCTGAGTTAGATAAATATCCTTATAATATATCTGGTGGACAAAAGCAAAGAGTAGCTTCAGCTAGAGCAATAATAACAAATCCATCAATAGTTTTGGCAGATGAACCTACAGGTGCTTTAGATTCAAAATCCGCAAAACAGCTTTTAGAAAGTTTAGAAAATCTAAATAAAAAATTAAATACTACTATAATGATGGTTACTCATGATGCCTTTACAGCTAGTTATGCAAATAGAATTTTATTTATTAAAGATGGGAAGATTTTTAATGAGCTTATTAAAGGTAAGGATTCAAGAAAAGAATTCTTCAATAGAATAATTGAAGTAATAACTCTTCTTGGAGGTGACACAAATAATGTACTTTAAATTAGCAAAACAAAATGTAAAAAAAAGCTTTAAAAGTTACATTATATATTTCTTTACATTAGTGTTTGGAGTTGCAATATTTTATATATTTAACTCAATTTCATCTCAAAGTATAATGATGAATTTAAGTGAAGAGAAAAAAGTAGTTTTTGATATGGTTAACACTGTTATGGGGTATATATCTATCTTTATAGCTTTTATTTTAGGTTTTTTAATTGTATATTCAAATAATTATCTTATAAAGAGAAGAAAAAAAGAATTTGGTGTTTATTTAACTTTAGGAATGGAAAAAGGGACATTATCTAAAATTATATTCATAGAAACAATTTTAATTGGATTAATTTCTCTTATTATAGGTCTAGTACTGGGAGTGGTGTTATCACAAGGACTATCAATATTTACAGCTTATATGTTTAAAGTTGATTTAACAAAATTTTGTTTTATATTTTCAGAATCAGCCTTTAAAAAGACAATATTATGTTTTATAGCAATTTATATAATAGTTTTAATATTTAATTCTATTAAGATAAATAAGATAAAGATAATAGATTTACTTAAAGGTGCAAGAAAAAATGAAACTCAAACAGTAAAGAAAGTATGGGTATCAGTTATATTATTTATTTTAAGTGTTGTTATGATAGGCTCAGCTTATTATATGGTAATAAAAATGGGAATTTCAGAATTAGAAATTAAAACTCTTGGAATATCAGTATTACTTGGTTCAGTAGGAACAGTTTTATTTTTCTATTCATTAACAGGTTTTGTTTTAGAAGTGGTAAAAAGAAGAAAGAGTATATATTTAAAAGATTTAAATATGTTCGTCCTTAGACAAATAAGTAGCAAAATAAATACAACGTTTATATCAATATCGGTTATATGTTTAATGCTTTTTATAGCAATATGTACACTTTCAACTGGGCTTGGAGTAAATATAGCTATGAATTCAAATTTAAAGGATTTAACACGCTTTGATGCAACTATTTGGAATAATGATGGAAAGAGTATACAAAGTATATTAAATTATAATAAAGCTTTTATTTCTGATTATGTTGAAAGTGAATTACCAGTAACACTTTATGATAGTGGAGTTAGATATGGAGATTTTCTTTCAAAAAAAGCAATGGAAAACCAAAATGCATATTATCCAATAGCTACAAATCAAAAGATTGTTGTAATGAATTTAAGTGAATATAATGCTATATTAAAAAATCTAGGTGAAAAGGAAATTTCATTAGGTAAAAATGAATATACAGCAATAGGCGATATAGATTCATTAAGTAAATGGGCAAATGAAAGTCTTAAAAGTGGAAAAGAAATAAAAATAAATAATGAAACATTAAAGCCAGCAAATATGAAGTTTAAAGAAATAGATATATATGACTTTTTAATGAAAAACAATCTTTTAACTTTTATTGTGAATGATCCAGTATTAAATGGATTAAAACCAGTTAATACTAAGGTTAATATAAACTTAAAGAAAGGTGTTAATATAGACAAACTTAAAGAGTTTAAAATAAATCAAAAAGGATTTTATATGATAACTAAAAGAGAAGTATACGCTAATTCAGAAGGTATAGGATTAACTTATGCGTATTTAGGAATCTATATAGGATTAATATTTATTATGGCTTCAGCTATAGTATTATCAATACAACAATTAACTGATTCTATAGATAATAAAGAAAGATATAAAGTTTTAAAAGAAATTGGTGTAGATGAAAAGATGATAAATAAATCATTATTTAAACAAATAGGAATTTATTTTTTATTACCAATATCATTAGCTATAATACATTCTATTGTGGGAATAAAAGTAGCATCAAAAGTAGTTTCTATGTTTGGTGATATTAATATAGTGAAAAATATAATTATAGCGATGATAGTAATCATAGTTATTTACGGGGGATATTTTGTAATAACGTATTTAACAGCAAAAAGAAATATAATAGATTAAAATATAAATAGAAAACACTTATGATAAAGCATAGGTGTTTTTTTATTTATCTGTATTTTATGTCATATTTTTTATCTTTCATGTAAATAGTATTGAAAAATCTTTTCTGAAAATTATACTAAAATCATAAATTAGAGGGAGTTGAGAAATATGCTAAGTATTGCATTTATGTTTAATGTAGTCATATGTTTTTTTATAACAATAGGATATTTAGTTTTTGCTAAGAAAAAAGGTAATAGCTTAAGACCATTTTTTATAGGAGTATTGACTTTTTTAATATCTCAAATATTTTTAAGAATGCCTATTATTCAAGCTGTATTTGAGAATAGTCAAATACCATTAAATTTTCCACTATTATATTCAATAATACTTTGTTTTTCAGCAGGAATTTTTGAAGAGATAGGAAGAAGGATATCCTTTGTGAGTTTATTAAAAGATAAAAGAACATGGGTTGATGGAATAACTTTTGGAATAGGACATGCATCTTTAGAGGCAATATTGTTTGTGGGATTAAATTCGTTAGTAATTTCAATTGCACTTTTAAGTCCTGATATTGGTGAAAGTTTAGGAGTTACTAGAGAAATGATATCAATAATAAAAGTATCAAATAATTCATTTGAAGTATTGTTAAGTGGACTTGAAAGAATTTTTGCAGGAGGACTTCATATAGCTTTAAGCTTATTTATACTTTATGGGGTAAATAAATCTTTAAAATATATATTGCCATTAGCAATATTAATACATGGATTATCAAATTTAGGTGCTATATTATGTATGCCAAATATATTAATGGCAGAAGGTTTTCTTTTAGTAGTATTTATATTATCAATTATATTTATAATTAAATCTAAAAAATTATTTGCTATAAATAAGGATGTAAATGAGAAAGTTTTAATTTAGATAATATATTTTTTTATTTATTGTGGACAAGATGGGATTATTATTTGTTTTATAGTTTTTTTATTTAATTATAATTATATAAATATGAAAAAGCACTAGATAAATCTAGTGCTTTTCTATATTAAGCTATTTTTTCTATCATAGCTTTTAATATTGTAGTTGAATTTTTAACTCCAATTGGAATGAATTTTTCATAATCCATGTGAGCACCATTGTTTGCATTATCAGAAATTGATCTAATTATTACAAATGGAATTGAGTTTAAATAACAAACATGTGCTATACTAGCTCCTTCCATTTCACATGCAGCAGCACCAAATTCACTTTCAAGCCATTTAATTTTATCAACACTTGCTATGAATTGATCTCCTGAAACTATTCTTCCTGAGAATGTGTTAATTTCTTTTATTTCATCACATGCAAGTTTAGCTAATCTAACTAATTCCTTATCACATGTGAAATCAAATGTATCAAGTCTTGGAACTTGCCCATGTGCATCTCCAAAAACTGTAGTATCCATGTCATGTTGTACTAGATTTTCAGCTACTACTACATCACCAGGATATATGTCTTTTCCTATTCCACCAGCTACTCCAACATTTATAACACTGTTAACTTTATATTCTGAAATAAGTATTTGAGTACATACAGCTGCATTAACTTTTCCTATTCCTGATACAACAGCAACAACATCTTTTCCCCACACTTTACCTTTGTGGAATGTCATGTTAGCTTTATGTGTTTTTTCTTCAATTTCCATGTCATTTAAAAGAAGTTCAAGCTCTTCGCTCATTGCGCTAATTATTCCTATAACCATAAAAAGTACCTCCAAGTTTAAATATAAGCTTTTAAGCCTTAAATAATATTATAAAATTAATAATAGATTAAGTAAACATATATAAAGTTAATTAAATAAAAAACAAATTAAATTTCTTGTATATGGTTAAAATATAAAATAAAATAAAGGTAAAATATTTTTACACATAAAGGAGAAAAAGAAATGGCACAACATGCATTATCAAGAACAGAATTACTTGTAGGTCAAGAAGGTTTAGATAAATTAAAAAAAGCTAAAGTTGTAGTATTTGGAGTTGGAGGAGTAGGAAGTTTTACAGTTGAAGCTCTTACTAGAGCTGGTGTTGGAAATTTAATTTTAGTAGATGATGACACAGTTTGTTTAACTAATTTAAATAGACAAATTCATGCTACATATAACACAATAAGCAAAGTAAAAGTTGATGTTATGAAAGAAAGAATACTTAGTATAAATCATAAATGTAATGTACAAACTTTCCAAAGTTTTGTTACTCCAGAAAATGTAGCAGAATTTATACCAGAAGATGTTGATTATGTTGTAGATGCGATAGATACTGTTTCAGCTAAAATTGCACTTGCAAAATATTGTTATGAAAATGATATAAAAATAATAGCTTCTATGGGAACAGGAAATAAATTTGATCCAACTCAATTTAAAGTAGCAGATATATTCCAAACAAAAGTATGTCCATTAGCAAAAGTAATGAGATATGAGCTAAAAAGAAGAGGAGTTAAAAAATTAAAAGTTGTTTATTCAGAAGAACTTCCAACTAAACCAAGAACAGAAGATGTTGTAACATGCAAAACAGGTTGTGTGTGTACAGGTGGAACAAAAAAATGTGCTGAAAAAAGACAAATTCCGGGAAGTATTTCATTTGTTCCTCCAGTAGCAGGAATGATAATTGGTGGAGAAGTTATAAAAGGAATTTTAGGAATAGAAAAATAATTGTGGATAACTTTTACTTGTCCACACAGAATAAATTCAATAAATTTACCAATAGTGATTAATATTAACAAGAAAATATTAAATTCTACAAAATATATATACAATATATAGTGTGATCACTTAAAGTTATTAACAACATGTTGATAAAATTGTGCATAACTTTATCAAGATAATTAATATTTAATGATTAGATATGAAAATATATATTGATAAATATTGATAAAAAAAGACAAGGCTGATTCAAAATTTCTTTTGAGTCAGCCTTAAATTTATCACTGTAAAGTCTTGTAATAACTTTACCATAATATATAATAGTCTTATAAGAAAATTAGCTTAGGAGATAGGATTATGTCATTGAAAAATAATGTAAATATATCCTTAAGTGGTGGGAGTAAAACTGAATATATTATAAGGGATAAAAATAATATAAGCATAGGAAGATTCGAAATTACAGATATGAATCATGAAAACCAAAAATGTGATGTTAAGCTTAAATTTTATAGAGAAGATGACTATAATTTATTAAGAGAAACTTTAGAGCTAATATTAAGTGCCACTTTTAAGGATAAAAAAGTTTATAAAGTAAATATAATAATTAATGAGGGGATTAAATTATCTCCGTTTTTAGACATTGGATTTATTTTGGAAGGAATAATTTCAGATAACGCAATTTTGAATGGAACTAGGAGAAGCGATTTAATGTTTGGAATAAATAGAGAAGATTTCAGGTATAAAAATTGCGAACCTATAATAAAATTGCAAGGAGAAAATATATACTTAAGAAATTTAACTCCAAACGATTCAGAAGAAATTTTAAATTATTATAATAAGAACAAGAAACATTTAGAAAAATTTGAGCCTTCTAGAGATAAAGATTTCTATACTTTAGAAACACAACAAAGTTTATTAAATGAAAGTTATAAGCAATTTTTAAATGGTACATCATATGAGTTAGGAATAATCAAAGAGGATAGAATAATTGGAAAAATAAGATTATCTAATATAGTATATGGTGTGTTTAAAAGTGGAATTTTAGGATATTCTATTGATGAAGATTTTCAAGGTAAAGGCTATATGAAAGAAGCTGTTAATTTAATTGTTGAATATGCTTTTAATGATTTGGATCTACATAGAATAGAAGCTTCAGTTTTAGTTAGAAATGAAAGATCTAAAAATGTTTTATTAGGTTGTGGTTTTGAAGAATTAGGAATAAATAAAAGATATTTATTCATAAATGGAATTTGGGAAGATCATATAACATTTTATAAAGTCAAATAATCTATGGTAGGTGGTGAAAAAATGAAAATATCTCTTAAAAATGATATGGTATTAGTAAAAGTATTTAACAATAATATAATATTAGTTAAATCTAGTGGAAGAGAAAAAATATTATTTGAAAAAGGGATAGGATTTGGAAAAAAATTTGGAGCCGTTATAAAAAAGGGGACAGAAGTTGAGAAAATATTCATAATTGAAAATGAACAGAATATACAAAATTTCAATAAAGTAATAGAAAGAACTGATGAAAAGCTTTTAGGTTTATTTGAAGAAATAATTTATGATATATCAGAGGAGATAAATGAGGAATTAAGTGAGAATATTCATATAGGGTTAGTTGATCATTTAGCATTTGCTATAAAAAGATTAGAAAGTAAAGAAGAAATACAAAATCCATTTTTAATTGAGATAGAAACACTATATCCATTAGATTTTTATTTAGCTGAGAAAGCATCTAGAAGAATAGAAAAAGAAATTGGAGTAAATGTCCCAGATGGTGAAATTGGATTTATTGCTCTTCATATACATTCAGCTAGAAATAATGGCAAGCTATCTAATACAGTTAAATATAGTTATTTAGGAAATATTATAATAAAATATGTTGAAGATGAGTTAAATATACAAGTAAAGAGAAGATCTTTAGATTATGCAAGATTTTTAACTCATATGAGATTTGCTATAGAAAGAATAATAACTAAAAATCCGATTGAAAATGATTTAAGAGGAATTATAAAATCAAAATACAAAAAATCATATAAAATTTCAGAAGAAATTGGTAAAATACTATCAAAAGAATTAAACACTGAAGTTAGTGAAGATGAAATAGCATATATAGCAATGCATATAGAAAGATTTAAAGTATCATTTGATAAATAGATACTAAAAGGTAAAGAATTAAAAATAAATTCTTTACCTTTTTTAGTAGAAACATAGATAAATAAATTTTTTTATTAATATAGATTAAAGGAATAAAATTTATAGAATAATATTTAAATATGAGAAATAGTTTTAAGCTATTTAGAAATTATATATAAGATTTGTTTATAAATTTTTTGAAAAAAATAAAAAAAATTCAAAAAAATGGTTGCAAAAATTTTTTAATAATAATATAATGTAATAGAAGAAAATAATAATGAATTAATTAATGGCGTGTAACCGTTTCATAGGATAAATGGGCATTAGCTAGAAAGATCTAAAAGAAATATATCTTTTAGGCTCTTCTAGCTTTTTTTATTTTATAAATTAAAAAAGGTTAACATGCTAATAAAAAGGGGAAGAATTTATGAAAATTTTAAGTTCTTTACAGAAGCTAGGAAAAGCTTTAATGACTCCGGTTGCTTGTATGCCAGCAGCAGCGCTTTTATTGAGATTAGGAGCTCCAGATGTTCTAGATATAGTTTGGATGAATAAAGCAGGAGGAGCAATTATTGATAATTTGCCAATGATATTTGCAATAGGAATTGCAATAGGATTAGCTAAAGAAAATAATGGTGTTTCAGGTCTTGCAGCAGCAGTTGGCTATTTTACAATTAATAATGTTGCTATTTCTTTTAATGATAAAATAGACATGGGAGTTTTAGCTGGTATTATAGCGGGGATAGTAGCAGGATATCTCTATAATAAATTTAAAGATATTCAATTACCACAATTTCTCGGCTTCTTTGGAGGCAAACGTTTTGTACCAATAGTAACCTCTGTTACATGTATGATTCTTGGAGTTATTGCTGGTTTTATATGGCCAGAGATTCAAGATGGAATAAATGAATTTGGAAATCAAATGGTTGCATTAGGAGCTGTAGGAGCAGGAGTATTCGGTATTCTTAATAGATTACTTATACCATTTGGGTTACATCACGTGTTAAATACAATATTTTGGTTTGAATTTGGAACTTTTACAAATCCAGCTACTGGAGAATTGGTTAAAGGTGATATAGCAAGATTCTTTGCGGGAGATCCAACCGCTGGGACTTATATGACAGGATTCTATTTTATAATGATGTTTGCATTACCAGCAGCTTGTATAGCTATGATAGCTGCGGCTAAAAAGAGCAAGAGAAAAGCAGTTACAGGAATGCTTATAAGTATAGCATTTACAGCATTTTTAACTGGTATTACTGAACCAATTGAATTTACATTTATGTTCTTAGCACCAGTATTATATGGATTCCATGCCATAATGACAGGTATAGCTTTAGCAGTAGCCAATATATTAGATTTAGCAATGGGATTTGGATTCTCAGCAGGACTTATTGATTATTTATTAAGCTTTGGAATATCAAAAGGACCTATAACTATAGCTTTAGTAGGATTAATATTCGCAGCAATATATTTTGTAGTATTTTATTTTGTAATAAAGAAATTTAATTTACCAACACCAGGTAGAGAAAATGATGATGCATTAGAAGATGAAGGACAAGTTTCTTCTTTAAGTGCAAAAACAGATATTGATGATAAAGCTGAGAAAATTTTAGAAGCATTAGGAGGTCCCAAAAATATAGAATCTTTAGATGCTTGTATTACAAGAATAAGATTAACAGTAAATGATTCAACAATAATAGATGAAGAAGAACTTAAAAATATTGGAGCTAGTGGAGTTATGCGATTAGATAATAAAAATATTCAAGTTATAGTAGGAACACTAGCAGATCCAATAGTTTCAAGAATGAAAAAAATAATGAATTAATACTTTATAGTTTGAAAAAGGAAAAGATATTTAACATTTTAGTTCCCTTAAAAGTGCCAAACCCTGATAAAAAATATCTTTTCTGAATAGATTTATAGGAGTTATCAATAAGATAACTCCTATTTTTATTAAAAAATTTATTTAGAAATAAAATTAGAAATAGAATATTATAAAGTTTTTAGCATAAATAAAAGAGATATCAAATTTGATATCTCTTTTAATATATTAATTAAACTGTATATTCAATAATAGATGTTTGACCAGCAACAGCATCTCCATTAGCGATAGGAGTTAAGCTCTTAGTAGCATCAACATTTGTGATAAGAACAGGAGTAACTAGTGGGCATCCTTTGCTTTTTATAAGTTCTCTATCTATTTTTAAAATTGGAGTTCCAGCTTTTACAGTAGTTCCTTGTTCTATTAATTGTTCAAAACCTTCACCATTTAAAGCAACAGTTTCTAATCCAACATGAACTAGTAATTCAATTCCATTATTTAATGTCATAGCAAATGCATGTTTAGTTTTAAAAATTAAAGATACAGTACCATCAGCAGGGGCAACAATTGTATCTCCAGTTACATCTATTCCAATACCATCTCCAGCCATTTTTTGAGCAAATACAGGATCAGGTATTTCTGATATAGGCACTATTTTTCCAGTTGCAGGAGCAATTAGACTTAATTCGCTATCTTTTTTATTTTTTTTGAAAAATCCAAACATATTAAAATCCTCTCTTTTCATATCTATAATAATTATTTTTACTTAAGGCAAATTTATATAAAAAAAGACATAAGTCTTCTAAGAAAAGAACTTATGCCTGACTATTACTCAGTAACACGTTAATCTAATTATAAAATTAGATAGTTAAATTGTCAATAATAAAATGAACAAAGTTTTAATAAATGAGAAACTAATTATAAAATATTAAGTTCATTTAACCAACATAGGTTTATAATATAAAAAATAAAGGTTTTTAAAAATAAAAATTTGACAAAGTTCGACAAGGATATTAATATAATGTTACTAAAATTAAAATAATCGGCGTGTAACCAAAAATGGGCATTAGCTGAAAAGGATATACAAGAGGTATCTTTTTCAGCTTTTTTATTAGCTAAAATTTGGATGTGGCGATTAAATATATATTTTTGGAGGTAAATTTATGGCTAGGGGAAATAGCAAAGTTTTAGGTTCTTTACAAAAGCTAGGAAAAGCTTTAATGACTCCGGTTGCGTGTTTGCCAGCAGCAGCACTTTTATTAAGATTAGGAGCACCGGATATATTAAATATTCCTTGGATGAATATAGCTGGAAAAACTATATTTGATCACTTACCAATATTATTTGCAGTAGGAATAGCAATAGGATTGGCAAAAGAAAATAATGGAGTTTCTGGGCTAGCTGCAGTAGTAGGATATTTTGTACTTACTGATGTAGCAACTTCATTTAATAAAACAATAAATATGGGAGTTTTGGCTGGAATTATAGTAGGTATAATTGCTGGACTTTTATATAATAAGTTTAGAGATATACAATTACCACAATTTTTAGGTTTTTTTGGAGGGAAACGTTTTGTTCCAATAATAACATCTTTGATTTGCTTAATATTAGGATTAATAGCAGGGCAAGTTTGGCCAATAATTCAAAATGGAATTAATGGATTTGGAAATAGCTTAGCATCAGCAGGGGCTATTGGAGCATTTATATTTGGTGTATTAAATAGATTACTTATACCTTTTGGATTACATCATGTTTTAGATACAATATTTTGGTTTGAATTTGGTACATATACAAATCCAGTTACAGGAGTAATTTATCATGGAGATATAGCAAGATTTTATGCTGGAGATCCTACTGCTGGAGTTTATACTACTGGATTTTATCCAATAATGATGTTTGCATTACCAGCAGCATGCATAGCAATGATATTAGCTGCTAAAAAAGAAAAAAGAAAAGCAGTTACTGGGATGTTATTAGGTTTAGCATTAACATCATTTTTAACTGGAATAACAGAACCTATTGAATTTTCATTTATGTTTATAGCACCAGTATTATATGCATTCCATGCAATAATGACCGGGTTATCTTTAGCAATTACAAATTTATTAGGAATTAAAATGGGATTTGGGTTTTCAGCAGGTTTTTTAGATTATATATTAAGTTATGGAATATCAACAAAACCACTATTACTTTTACTAATAGGAGTAATATTTGCAGTAATATATTTCTTAGTTTTCTATTTTGTTATTATTAAATTTAATATTCAGACACCAGGAAGAGAAATAGATGGAGATATTTTAGAAGATGAAGGACAAATGAAAGAAAAAGTAAAAGTAACAAAAGCTTCATCTATAGAAGAAAAAGCAAAATCTGTACTTGAAGCTTTAGGTGGAAAAGAAAACATAGAAAATATAGATGCTTGTGTAACAAGAATAAGATTAGTAGCAGTAGATTCAAATAAATTAAATGAAGCAGAGTTAAAAAGATTAGGTGCAAGTGGAGTTATGAAATTAGATTCTAAAAATGTTCAAGTTATTTTTGGAACTTTAGCAGACCCACTAGTAACTCATATTAAAAAAATAATGTAAAAACAAAGAGAGCTTTTAGCTCTCTTTGTTTTTTAATGGATATAAAGGAAATTCTTCATTAACTATATTAATCAACTCATCTTTACTAATACCTCTAATAAAGCATTCTGCTCCAAGAGAATTTATAAATGACTTCAAAGATTCTTTAAATTCATTGTTAGATTTATTAAGATTTAAATTTACAAAGGCACCTTTACCTGGTTCTATTTTTATAAATCCATCTTTTTTTAATATAGAATAACTCTTATTTACTGTATGCATATTAACATCTAGATAAGAAGCTAAAACTCTAACAGAGGGAAGTGCTTCTCCTTCCTTTAAATCACCATCAGCTATCATATTTATAATTTGATTTTTAATTTGAATATAAATAGGTTCAAATTCATTTGGATTTAAGTTAAGCAGTTAATTTACTGTTATCAGAACAATAAAATTGTTTTGTAACAGTTTCACCTCCTTTTGAAATAATATATAATGATTTTAACATAAGTATATATTAAAAAAGCAAAAATGTAAATATATGGAAAATAAAAGGAGGATATACTTGAAAAATTTAAGCTTAGAAGATTTGAAAGAAAAAATATTATATATTGAAGATATAAATGAAGGACTTAAAAGTTTTAATAATGGAATATTGACTATAAAATCTGATGAAACTTCAATGGTAAACTTTAAAAATTTCTTATTAGAGTTAGATAATGAATTAATAGTAGATTATTATGGTAATAAAATAAATAATATAGCATTTGAAAGAATGATAAATGTTTTAGAAAATGAAGAAAAGATATATTTAAAAGAAATAAAAGAAAAATATTCAGAAGAATTATTTTTTTATAATATAGAAGAAAAATTTTTAGAGATAATATTAAAACTTTCATTAGAAGAAATTTTATTTAGTTCATTTTATATAAAAAATGAAGTTACTATATGGGGAAATTATAATAAAAAGTTTATATTATTTTTTAAAGATAAAAATAAAGAAAAAATATATAAAGATATTGCAGAAAAAAATAATCTTATATTAGAAGATATAAGATATATTTGATAAGAGAGGTAAGGGGATTGAAGCATATAAGTATATTTATGGCGTTTTTTGCAGGTGTAGTATCGTTTCTATCACCATGTGTTTTGCCATTAATACCAGCATATATTAATGTTTTAACTAAACAAGATAAAAGAAAAGATATAGTCTTAATAAGAAGTATTTTATTTGTATGTGGCTTTACATTTGTATTTATTATAATGGGAGCCTCAGCAACTGCTTTAGGAAAATTATTTCAAAATAATATTAATTTGTTTAGAATAATATCAGGGATAATTATAATTTTATTTGGAATATATACATTAGAGATAATAAAAGTTGGAAGCTTGTACAAAGAAAAAAGATTATTTAATAAATTAAATGATTTAGGTCCATTTATAATGGGAATTGCTTTTTCAGCAGGATGGACTCCGTGTGTTGGACCTATTCTAGGAAGTATAATAGTTTATACTTCAACAAATGCAAATTTAAATGGAATATTTATGTTAGGATTTTATTCATTAGGGCTAGGAGTTCCATTTATATTATGTGCATTATTAATAGATAAATTTATATTTGTTAGAAAATATATATACAAATACATGAGTCTTATAAAAAAAATAACAGGAATTTTAATGATAATAGTAGGTATACTTATGATTACTAATAAATTAGTAGTATTTATAGGAATACTTTCTTAGGGGGTAATAATGAAAAAAATAATAATAGGAATAATAGTGATATTTTTCATAATTGGAGGAGTTCAAATTTATAGAGAATCATTAAAGAAAAAAGCACAAGAAGACATAAATAATACAGAATATAGTAGCTCTATAAACAATGGAAATATAAACGAAGAAAATTGGGATGTTAAGCCAAAGGATCTTGAAGTTCAAAGTACAAATCCAATAGGAGAAACACCTGACTTTACTTTAGAAAATATTAAAGGAGAAAAAATATCCCTTTCACAATTTAAAGGAAAAGAAATATTCTTGAATTTTTGGGCGACATGGTGTCCTCCTTGTCAATTAGAAATGCCTGATATAGAAAAGTTATATCAAAAATATAAAAATGACAAGGACTTTGTTATACTTACAATAAATGTTGGAGAATCTAAAGAAAAAGTGATGAGTTATATTAAAGAACATAATTATAATTTTGAAGTGTTATTAGATACTAATTCAGATATTTCACTAAAATACAAAGCAAGATATTTACCAACTTCAGTTATTATAAATAAAGAAGGAAAAATAACAAATTACAGAAGTGGTGCGATGGATTTTTCACAAATGGAAGAGTTTAAAAAAGAATAGAATTTTAAAACCTCATGTAACTAAAACATGAGGTTTATTTTTATACCAAATATAATTTATTTTTAAAATAAGATTATGAGATAAAAAAATAATAAAGATATGAAAATTTATAAAATCAAATTTAAATTATAATTTTAGAACTTGATTTATATATATTTAGTTTAAATTGATATAAAAAATTTAATTAATATAAAAACTGTCCCTTATACAC
>NZ_LTAY01000021.1 GCF_002050515.1 Clostridium thermobutyricum DSM 4928
ATTGATTATTATAACAATGAGCGTTGTCAATGGAATTTAAAAAAGCTGACTCCTGTTCAATACAGAAATCAGCTTTTAGCATCTTAACTCTCTTTTTTAAAATGTCCTTGACATAGGGACCACTTTAGTTATTATAATAACTTATTTACTCTTTTTTATACTTAGTTTCTGTTTATTTAGTTTTAAAATAGAACTTGTTTTCCAATCATATAATACGATTAGTACAGCAATAATTATTGTTATTTGATGATTAGATATGTTGGGGAACAAAATTTTAATTATAATTCCAAATATAAGACTTTCAAGAAAAATATTTTTTATAATTTTTAAAGTTTCATTCATCACATAAATTCTCCCTTATTTTTATACAATATTAAAAGTTATATACATTACTATATAATTAAATAATATTATTAATAATTCAATTTCTATAATACAAAAAATTATATATAAACATTATAACCAAAATTTTACATAAAATAAATTAAAAATTAATATGTGATGTAATAGATATTGATTAATAATTAGCTTTATAATAGAAATTAATAATGAAAAAGAACAAAACAGAAATTAATTATCTGTTTTGTTCTTTTTTACTATTCAATTTATATATTAAATATTTATTTATTATCTTTTTTTAATGAACCATAAATAGTTAAATGGTCTAAATCTTCCCTTTCAGATCCTTTTTCATCTTTAAAAAAGAAACTTGCTATATATCCAATAATTAGGACAGAAAGAATACTAATTATTGAATATGCCCAGAATGTTACGGAAGTGAAATAGTTTACAAAGATAGATATAATTAATCCTACTATGAATCCAATTATAGCTCCTTTAGTATTAGCTTTTTTAGTTAATATTCCAAGTACAAATAATCCACCAACTAATCCTAGGATTATTCCTACAAATCCATTAAAGAAAGCAAATATTGATTCTATATGAGAATTAGCAAATATTATTGCAAGTACTATTGAAAATAAACCTACTAGTAAAGATAGAATTTTACCATATCTAGTAGCTTGTTCATCTGAAAAGTTCTTTTTAAAAGATTTAGTTAAATCTAGTGTCCAAGTAGAAGCTATTCCATTTATTCCAGATGAAAGACTAGATTGTCCTATTGCAAATAATGCAGCAATAAGTAATCCAGATATACCAACAGGTAATTGATTTACAATAAAACTTGCGAATATTTTATCTTCAGTTGCATGAGCATGTATTAAAAGATTAGGATTTTGTTTATAAAATACAAACATACCAGTACCAACAAAGAAGAATAATGTTGCTATAGCAATGGACATAAATCCATTTAAGTAAGTCATTTTTTTCATTTTTCCTAAATCATCAGTTGTAATATAACGTTGAACCATATCTTGGCTTGAAACATATGAAGAAAGAGTTGATAAACCAGCTCCAACTATTACAACAGGAAGACCTTGTTTAAATATACTTAAAGACATCATTTGAGATGTACTTAAAAATTTATGATGTGATAATCCATAAGAAACTATATGTGAGAATCCTCCTTTTACAGAGAATATTAGGTAACAAACTACAAAAATAGCGCCAACAGAGAGTACTAAACCTTGGATAAAGTCTGTCCATAAAACAGCTTTCAGTCCACCTAAAGTTGAATAAATAACAGCTATAACTCCAAAGATTAATATAAGAATATTTATATTCATATGAGTTATGTAAGCTAATGCGATTGCAGGTAAATACATTATTATTGCATTTCTTCCTATTTGGAAGATAATAAACATTGAACTTCCTAAGAAACGTAATTTTTTATTAAATCTTCTTTCTAGATATTCGTAAGCAGTATCTAATTTCATTCTTTTATAAACTGGTAAAAACCACATTATTGTAAGTGGTACAGCTATAAATACACCAAGTTGACCTAACCAGTCTTCCCAGTTTGTCATAAAAGATCTACCAGCTAAGGTCAAAAAGGAAATTGGACTCATTAAGGTAGCAAATAAACTAACAGCAGCAACCCACCAAGGAATTGAACCATCATTTCCCTTAAAGAATACTTTTCCTCCTTGTTTTTTTCTAGAGAAACCTAAACCTATTAAAAAAACAGCTATTAAATAGATAATAATAACTAAATAGTTTATTGGTGAATATGATTTCATAAAAAAACCTCCATTATAAATTTAATTTGATAACGTTTTCCTTTTTTCATCTTTATTATATTCTTAATTTTTCAAAAAACAATACGAATTTCCGCTAAAATAAAATAAATTTTTATTAACAATCAAAAAATAAAAAATAATTTCAAAAAATGAAAATTATAATTGAAAAGTGAAAAGATAAGTTTTATAATTAAATCATAAAGTAAATTTATAATTAAATAGGAGGAAAAGTTATGAAGGTGTTAGAGAATTTAAAAGGAAAATTAATTGTTTCATGTCAAGCATTAGAAGATGAGCCATTACATAGCTCTTTTATAATGTCAAAGATGGCATTAGCTGCAAAAGAAGGTGGAGCTTCTGGTATAAGAGCACAAGGAGTAAAAGATATATGTGAAATAAAGAAAACTGTAAATTTACCTATAATAGGAATAATAAAAAAGAAATATGAAGATTCGGATGTATTTATAACTCCAACTAAGAAAGAAGTTTTAGATTTAATAAAAATAGGATGCGAAATAATAGCTATTGATGTTACAAATAGAAAAAGACCTAACAATGAAGATATATCAGAATTAATTAAATTAATAAAGGAAAATAATATATTAGTTATGGCAGATATATCTAATTTTGAAGAGGGAGTTATGGCAGAGAAATTAGGAGTAGATTGTGTTTCAACTACATTATCAGGATATACAAGCTATACACAATCTATGGAAGGACCAGATTTAAAACTTATAGAGGATTTAAGTAAAGTTTTAAAAATTCCTGTAATAGCTGAAGGAAGAATACATTATCCAGAGGAATTAAAGAAAGCTTTAGATTGTGGAGCATATGCTGCAGTAGTAGGTGGAGCTATTACTAGGCCAAAAGAAATTACAGAAAGATTTATTTCAGCATTATAGAAATATTAAAAATAAAATTAGGAAGGTGTTTAATTATGAAAGGAATTTATTCAGCATTATTAGTATCATTTAATGAAGATGGAAGTTTAAATGAAAATGGACTTAGACAAATTGTAAGACATAATATTGATGTATGTGGAATTGATGGATTATATGTAGGAGGAAGTACAGGAGAAAACTTTATGCTTCCTACAGAAATGAAAAAAAGAATTTTTTCAATTGTTGCAGATGAAAATAAAGGACAAGTTAATCTAATAGCACAAGTTGGCTCATTAAATATTGAAGAATCAGTAGAACTTGCAAAATATGCAACAGATTTAGGATATAATGCATTATCAGCAGTAACTCCTTTTTACTATAAGTTTACTTTTGATGAAATAAAACATTACTATAATACAATTATAAATTCAGTAGACAATAAAATGATAATTTACTCAATACCATTCCTTACAGGAGTAAATATGTCAGTTGATCAATTTGGAGAGTTATTTGAAAATGAAAAAATTATAGGAGTTAAGTTTACAGCAGGAGATTTTTATTTATTAGAAAGATTAAGAAAAGCATATCCAGATAAACTTATATTCTCAGGATTTGATGAAATGATGTTACCAGCAGTAGTTTTAGGGGTTGATGGAGCAATAGGTTCAACATTTAATGTTAATGGTAAAAAATCAAAAGAACTATTTTATTTAGCTAAAGAAGGAAAGATAGCTGAAGCTTTAAATTTACAACATGAGGTAAACGACTTCATAACTGATGTATTAGATAATGGATTATATCAAACATTAAAAGGTTTATTATCTTTACAAGGAGTAGATGCAGGATACTGTAAACGCCCAATGAAGAGCCAAACAGAAGAAATGAAAAAAGGAACAGAAAAGATATATAGAAAGTATTTTGCATAATGAATAAAATATTTAATTTAAAAGATTTTAATAAAAGAGATGATTATGGATTTTTAAGTATGAATATTTTAGGTGATAGCATTTCGCATGGAGCTAACGCAATAGATATATATTTAGATTCGTGGTCTAGTTTATTAAGAAAAAAGTTTAATGAGGATTTAGATACATTAAATTATGGTTTTGTAAATTTACTTTCTCCTTTGTCTAATGAAAAAGGAATATATAAAGATATTTTAACTTTTGAAAATAATGGGTGGAAAGAAATAGAATCAAAAGAGACAATAGGTTTTTTTCAGATAAAAAGTTCTTTATCTAAAGCTTATTATAAAGGAACTTTTCAAAAAACAGTTCAGTTAAAAGAAATATATCTTAAAGTTAATAATACAGAAAATTCAGGAAAGATAAAAATAGATATATTAGATGAAAATAATAATATTATTAAAGAGGAGATTATTAATCTTAAAGAGAAAGTAAAAGAAAAATTAATTTCTATTAATATAGATACAAATAGGAATATAAAGATGATAAACATTATAAATATATCTGGTGAAAATACTGTAAGTGGAATATTTATTATGTTTGATAAAGATAAACCTGTTTTAAATAATTATTCAAGAAGTGGTGCTAGAATACATGATTTAGAAGGGGATATTATAGAAAAAGCTTTTAACACTAATATTTTGATATTTTCATTAGGACACAATAAATGTGAAGATGATAGTATATATTTAAAAAAATGTGAGAGAGCATTTAATAAATATAAACCTAAATTAATAGTTTTAGATTTTTGTTGGAATGAAGAAAATGAAAATACATCTATTAAATTAAAAAATTTTGCTAATAGCTGTAATTCAAAATATATAGATTGTAGAAGTTTTAAAGAATATGAATTGTTTTTAAGTGATAAATCTCATCCTACAAAAGAAGGGCATAGATTATTGTTTGAAAGAATATTAGAAGCTCTAGAGTAGTTAAAAGTATGATATTTGAAATATAAATAATCCAACAGGTGTTGATAGTAAAAATTCATCTATTCTTAAACTTATAAAAAATAGTGATTTGGCCAGTTTAAAGAAAGATAATTTATGCTATATCTACTATTCCAAATTATATAGGGACGGGATTTAAATCATATATAAAATCAAAGTGTAATTTAAGAGGTGCCGTATATAATTTTAAAGAATATTACAAGGAAAATTAAAAATTAAATGAAACATGAAAAGTGTTGTATCTTTATATTTGCTTTAGGTTAGTATATTATATAGATATAACATTTTTTTATTTTATAGTAAGGTTAGGAGCAAAAATGAATATTATTGATAGGATAAAGCTACAAGAGTTTAGAGTAAGTAAAAGTGATTTGATACTTATGAATTATATAAATGAAAATCCAAGCGAATGTGTAGATAAATCTATATCTGAGCTTGCAAGTATAGTTTCTATAGGTGAGGCAACTATAACAAGATTTTCAAGAAAACTTGGGTTTAGTGGCTACCAAGAGTTAAAAAGAAATATAGCAAAATATATGTTTAAAGAAAATGAGGTTAACAGAATAAATTCAAAGGTAGACTTAAGAGAATCTGTTCATGAAACGGCTGAAAAAATATTTTCTGATAATATGAAGGCAATTGAAGAAAGTATAAAAATCCTTGATGAAGAAAAAATTTTAAAAATAAGAGAAATGATATTAAATGCAAATAAAATATTCTTTTTTGGAGTTGGAGATTCTGGTATAGTAGCAACTCAAACAGGATATAAATTTATGAGAATAGGTTTTGATATAGCATCTTCCACTGATGCACATACAATGGTTATGCTAGCTTCTTTAATGAAAAGAGGAGATTTGGTATTTATATTTTCTCATAGTGGAGAAACTTCAGAAGTTGTAAAGGTCTGTAATATAGCTCAAAATAATAAAGCAAAGGTAATATCTATAACAGAAAATACAAATAATACATTAGAAAAAATATCAGATGTAAATATAGCTTATGTGTCAAAAGAAACAGTATTTGAAACAAGCACTGTACTTTCAAAATTTACTCAACTATTTTTAGTTGAATTAATATATGCTGAAGTTATTAAAGAAAATTATGATGAATTTATTCAAAATAAAGAAAAAACAACAAAGGCTCTTAAATATATAAGGGAGTAATTGAAAATAAAAATTTAAAATGAATATAAAAAGAGACTTTATGTATTTAAAATTACATTAAAGTCTCTTTTATTTAAAATAAATTATTGTATATATTAAACAATATAAATTTTTTCATGCATATCTATAATATTTAATTAAAAGATTTTTTTGTTTTAGTAACTGATATATCGGCAAAAATTAATGCTGAAAAAGCTATTATTATAAATAAAAGTATAAAACTCCATGCTGCAGTATAGCCTAATTTATTAACAATAATAGCAAAGAACGTTGAGCCAACTGAAAAACCTATCGCAAACATTAAATTTGTTATACCTAGAATTGTAGTAAAGTTTTTCTTTCCAAAAAAATGACTTGTTAAATAGGCTGGGCCCATCATATATGAATATACAGATAATCCTTTAGTTATAGAAAACACATAAGAGAGTGTTGGAGAATTCTTAGTAAATATTAGAGATATACAAGAAATTACTGATAAAATAAATGCTATAATAAGAGAGTTAGTTACACCTATTTTATCGAATAATATTCCACCGAGTAAATTACCTAGTAATGAGAATATTGCAAATAATGAACCAATTGTTCCAATAAAGTGAGGAGTTATTCCTATAAAAGCAGAGGAATTTTTTATTAAAATTTTTAAATAATTAGGATATTGAATTGATAAGGCAGCTATTGCTAGTCCAATAAATACATATCCTATAGAAAAAATCCAAAATATCTTCATTTTTATCAATTCTTTAAATGAAAAGCCATTAGATTTATCTAATTTATTAGTTTTAGAAGAGGACTTTTCTTTAATTGATATAGTATCTTTATCAGGTAATTTTAAAAGAAATAAAGTAATAGGGACTCCGACTATAAGAGATATAACACCATATTTAAAATAAGTTTCTCTAAATCCATAACTCATTAAGGAATTAACAACAAGTATTTGAAGAACTATATTACCTATAGAACCACCAGCAAAAGCTAAACTAAGAGCTTTTCCTCGAACCTCTTTATTAAACCAGGAATTTATGATTAAAGGAATTCCAATTGAAGAGAATATTGTTGTACCAATTTGAACAATTGCTGCTATTAAGTAAAATTGCCATAAGTTTTTTGCTAAAGAGAAAGAAGCGAAACCTGCTCCAGAAATAATACAGCCTATCAGAAAAAAGAGTTTCACATTTACTTTAGAGTATATATAGCCTATTAAAGGTGATGCTATTGCTGAGGCTAAAGTTCCTATTGTAAATATTAAGGAAAATGCTGTAAGAGTAAATCCATCTCCTTTAATTACATAACTAATAAATTGAGGCTGTATGTTAGAGGCTACACTAAAAGGAATTGCCTGAATAAGCATACATGCAATTACTATTATCCAACCTCTAGAAAAGCTTTTTTTATTAATTGATTTTTGGAAAGTAGTTATATTTTTCATAATAATACTTCCTTTCTTTGATAAATTATAAAAGTTAAAGTACTTTATGAAAAAAACTAGTTTACTAAAATAAAATTAAGTAAACTAGTTATTTTATTAAAGTAACTAATTATATTATACAGCTTTTGCTTGGCTTTCAGCTAATTTTTTATTGTTACTTTTTATTCTCTTTATAGAAGTTAATAGTAATCCATATCCAATAATAAGGAACACAATCATTGCTATCCAAGCTACTTTAAATCCTAATATTTGCGCAAATCCTCCAAAGATTGTTGAACCTACAGCAAATCCTATAGCAAATAATAAACTTACTGTCCCTAAGTTTACACTTGATTCTTTTCTTCCAAATATGTCTGTTGTAATGAAGGCAGGACCTGACATATAAGAGAATACACATAAACCATAACAAATAGAGAATAGGAATGAGAAGTTTGGAGAAATTCCAGCAAGTAACATACCTATAATTGCTACAGCTTGTAATATACAAGCAATAGTCATAGCTTTAAAACTGCCTAATTTATCAAATAGAGCTCCACCACCAACATTTCCGATTAAGCAGAATAAAGCAAACACAGAACCTAAAATTCCTATTAATGCAGGATCTAAATGTAATCTCATTTTAAAATAAGATGCATATTGAGTACTACATGCTGCGATAGCAATTCCTATAAAGGCATATCCAAGAGCAAATAACCAGAAAAATTTATTTTTTCTTGTAGCTGCTGCTCCTAAGCCTTCAAATCCAGAATCTTCTTGTTTATTTTCAGTTTTTTCAATATTTGATTGATTTAATTCACTATCAAGTTCTCCTGGTTTAGGAACTCTTACGAATAATAATATTACTATTAAACTAACTATAAGAGATAGGATACCAAAAATTATATATGTTTCAGCTTCACCTTTTGAACCTAATAAACTAGATACGATTGGTTGCAAAAATACATTTCCAATAGAACCACCAGAGAAAGCAATTCCTAAAGCTTTACCTCTACCTTGTTTAGGGAACCAAGAACCAATTAAAAATGCAATTCCTAATCCAGAAAATAAAACACAACCAACTTGAGAAATAGCAGATAAAACATAAAATTCAGCTAAATTAGTTGCTAAACCAAATCCTAAGAAAGAAAGACTGGATAAAATAGTACCTATTAAAAATATAATTTTAACATTTATTTTACCAAAAAGTTTTCCTAAAAAAGGTGAACATACAGATGCAGCTAAAGCACCAAAAGTAAATATTAGAGAAAAAGCAGCTAATGAGAAATTAAAATGCTTAACTACATAAGGTATAAATAATGGCTGAATATTTTGTGCTACTCCAAATGGTATAGCTTGTATTAACATACAAACAAATATCATAAAATATTTTCTCTTATTGCTACTGTTTTTATCAACTTTTAATGAATTCATATAAATCATATCCTTTCCTATTCGAATTATTTATTGAATTTAAACTATATTTAATCAATATAATAAGTAGTAATATGATTTAGTATTAAGAAAGCTAAATGAGCATAAGATTTAGCTTTCTTAATAAACTAAAGTTTATTACATATATTAATTTTGGTTATTAATTTTTAAAGTATCTTCATAATTAAATAATTTAATTTCTTTGGCATTTAAATCTTCTTTATGCATATCTATTGAATTTATATTGTTATTATTATATGTGTTATAATAGTAAATTCCTTTTTCTTGATTCATACAAGAAGTATATTGAGTTATATCACTTCTATTATCAGGAGTTCTTACAGAGCCTCTTACCATTGCAACATTATTTAATATATGGAAGAATTCACTTATATTCATAGAATCTTTGTCATTAGCAAGAGCAAAATGTCTTAAGAATGCAGTTCTTACAAATCTAGATGCTGGAGTAAAATCACCAGGAATTCCAACACATCCAACACCTTGTCCTAAAGCTTTTAACTCTTGAGTGCTCCATTTAGCATTAGTCACTTGGTTAGATGATAATCCAATATATTGTCTTAAGTTAGTTAGATGCCAGTCAAAAGTAGGTGAATTTGTTAAAACTCCAACTTCATTATTGAAAAGTCTTAGTCCTGATTTAGTTTTTTCAATTACAATAGATTGACCAGTTTTATCAGTAATAATCCAATGTAAAGTTGGAGGAGGTGTAAGATTATTTATTCTAGAGTCAAGTAAATTTATTTTTTCTAATTCAGGTTTTAATTCTTCTAATGTTTCAAAGTTAGATAAAACCCAAAGCATAAAATCATATGCTGGAACATTAATTTTTTCTTCTGAAAGTTCTGATTCCCAATGAGCGTATCCTGGAAAATTAAGTCCTGCACAGGCAAGTCCTTTTTCATTTAATCCATCTGCAAGCATAGGATGATTGTCGATTACTGTAATCATACCTATGATTGCATATTTAGTTTTTTCAAGTTCATTTGTTGACATATTTTTATATTCAAAACTTCTTGGAATAATACCAACAGATTGATTAAATGAAAATTCAATGTCCATATTTCTTCCAAATAAATGATTTCCTTCACTTGTTTTTAATGTTAATGCTGTACACATTTAAACCACTTCCTTTTCTTAATTTAAAAATCTTTATGCCTTATATAAAAGCAAATATTATGCCAAAATATAAAATTAAATAAAAAATAAATGAATGGCTTAAAATCAATGGTTTTGTTATTTGAAAATAATTAGTTGTATTAAAATGCAAACAAGAAAAGAGGTTATTTAAGTCTTATTTGAATTGAATTTTAGAATTGAATTAAAAAAATAAGTCTTAATAGACTTATGTTAAAATAGGAAAACAAAAAATAAGTCGAAAAATACTTAAAAATGATGAATCTATAATCTTGAAGTGGTATAATTTATAAAAAATACTAATTTTAACATTACTAGGAGAATACTTGATGGATTTAAACTTAGAAAATAATATATATAAAGAAATTTTAGATAATTTAACTTATGAGGTTTTTGTAACTGATAGTGAGGGAGAAATTATATATTGTAATGAAGCATTCTCAAAAAATTATTGTTACAATGTATCAGATATAATTGGAAAGCAATTTTCAGTTATAGCTCCAATAATAAAAAAGGGGAGTCAAATAATCCCAATAGTTTTAGAAGAGAAAAAAGAAATATCATTATTTCAAGAAACAGTGTACGGAAAAAAACTTTTCTTGACTGCGAAACCTGTATTTAATAATGAAAATAAATTAAAAATGGTAGTGGAAAATGCTAGAGAAGTACTAAATTTATCTTCAAAAAAAGAATGCTTATTAAACACAGATACTGAAAATTTAAAATATCAAATAGATAAATACGGAGAACAAATTACAAACTTTTCTAATATTGAAGAATTTAAAAATTTAAATAAAATAGCCGGTTTTGATGTAACAGTTTTGCTTTTAGGAGAGTCAGGTACTGGAAAATCAACATGTGCTAAGTTTATACATAATATTAGCAAAAGAAAAGATGGACCATTTTTTACTGTGAATTGTACAACTATTCCAGAAAATCTTATAGAATCAGAATTATTTGGATATGTTAAAGGCGCTTTTACAGGAGCTGTAAAAGAGGGAAAGAAAGGGCTAGTAGAACTTGCTAATAATGGAACATTATTTTTAGATGAAATTGGAGAATTACCATTATCATCTCAAAGTAAACTTTTAGAATTAATAGAAAATAGGACTTACATTCCAGTGGGAGGAAGTGAAAAAAGGACAACTAATATTAGAATAATTGCCGCAACAAATAAAGATATAGCTAAAATGGTTAGGAAAGGTAAGTTTCGTGAAGATTTATATTATAGAATAAATGTAATAGAATTTAAGATTCCACCTTTAAGAGAAAGAAAAGAAGCTATACCAATTTTAGCTCAGGTATTTGTAGATAGAATAAATAAAAAATATAACTTAAATAAGATAATTAGTGATAGTGTATTAGTACAATTAAAAAAATATAGTTGGCCAGGAAACTTACGTCAACTAGAGCATGTTTTAGAGCAGATATTATTATCAACAGAAGATGATTTTATTACAATAAAGAATTTAGAGAAAAAAATTGATTATACTAAAGATGGATATTTAGATAAGAATATAAAATTTCCAACTTTAAAAGAACATATTGAAAATTCAGAGAGAGAATTAATAATTGCAGCATATCATAAGTATGGTAGTTCATATAAAGTTGCTGAAGCATTAGATATATCACAAAGTCAAGCTATAAGAAAAATAAGAAAATATATTTCAAAGTAAAAATTATAAATTTAATTAGAAAAAAGTGCTGACTTATCAGCACTTTTTTTATTAAAATTAATACATTTATAAAATAATTTTAAAATTGCTAAATTTAGATTTTAGATTATTTTATAAATTTTTCTATAATATTGATTATATCAATTTGAATTTCTAAACTTTTAACAGGTTCTTTATCTATATTTAAAGAGTGATTTGCTCCTTTAAAGTTTATTATATTATGTCCATAAGAAGCAGTTAAGCTTTCTATATTTTCTTTTGATAAAAGAGGATCTGAATTTCCTGTTATAATTAGAGCATTTTTATCTATTCCCATCTCAACAGTTTTATTTATTGGACTTATACAAACATTAGTTACATCAAATTCTTTTAAGTTTTTATTTATAACATTTTGAACACAAGTACCAATGCTTTTAGCTATTATAATTATTTTTTTATAGCTTGGCTTTAAAATTCTTTTTACTTGAGCTAAAGTTTCATTAGCAGCTATATCAAATTCTGTAGGAACATCAAATCCTTTTCTAGCTTTTTGAAATCCATATTCTATTTTAGCTACGTCATATCCTAATTTTAAAGCTAGTTCACTAGCATATTCTAAAGTAACTCTATCTAGTGTATAAGCAATTCCAGGAAGTATTATTGCTAAAGTGTCACTTCCTTGTTCTACTAAATTTGGAGATAACTCTACACCCCAATTAGACTTAATATTGTTACTCATATTGTCATCTTCTTTCTTTATGTATTAAGTAATTTAAATTTTTAATATAAGAGTATTGAAATATATATAAAAATATATACTAATATTATGTATATATTATACAACTTAATAATTTTTTTTGAAATTGAAATTGTAGAGTTTTTTAAGAATTAAACAAATGTTATAATTATTCTATATATTTTATTAGAATCAAATAAAAAGTAGAAAAAATCCATATAAATGGTAGTATTACTTTAAAATAACAGCATAAGTCTTAGCATTAATTTTATTTCATACATTGAATTTTACAAAGCAAAATATTTTATATGACATAGAATATATATTATTAATAATAGAAAGGAAGGTTAGTGTAATAAGTAAGCTAATTAAAGAAGTTGGTTTTTGTTTTGAAAGTGAGGAAATAGTATGGAAATTATTGATATTACAAAAGAAAATTTGGAGAGTGAGCACATTTGTTGTGCAATAGCGAGCAATCAAGATTTTCAAGTATTATCAAAAAAAGAATGGATTTTGAAAAGATTAGATGAAGGACTTGTATTTAAAAAAGGAAATGTTAGAGGTAAATGTTTTATTGAATATATACCAGCTGAAATGGCTTGGGCACCTATAATTGCAGATGGATATATGTTTATAAATTGTTTTTTGGTAGCTGGTCAATATAAAGGAAAAGGTAATTCAAATTTACTTCTAGAGGAATGTATTAAAGATAGTAAAGAGAAAGGAAAAAAGGGACTTGTTATATTATCTTCTAAAAAGAAGTCACCTTATCTTGCTGACCCTAAATTTTTAAGATATAAAGGATTTAAAGTAGTAGATACTGCATATCCTTATTATGAGCTTTTATATTTACCTTTTAAAAAGAGAGAAAAAAAGCCAAAGTTTAGAGAAAATGCAAAAAAATCTTCAATAAAAGAACGCGGATTTATTTTATATTATACTCATCAATGTCCTTTTACGGTGAAATATGTTCCACTGATTGAGAATCTTGCAAAATCTAGAAATATTCCATTTAAGGCAATTCAAATAAAAACGAGAGAAGAAGCACAAAATGCGCCGTCACCATTTACTACATATAGTTTATTTTTTAATGGTAGATTTATAACAAACGAAATTTTATCAGTAAAAAAGTTTGAAAGAATAATTGCATTGTACGGTTTATTAAAAAAAGATCCAGCTGTATAGTTTTTCTATACAGTTGGATTTATTTTTTTTAAATAATTAAAAAAGGAAAGATGATTAATAATTTTATTAATAGGAACATACTTCTATTTATAAATGTTATAATGATTTTGTTATGTAAATTAGATTGATTAGGAGGAGTTTATATGAAGATATTCCATACGGGAGATTGGCATATAGGTAAACTTGTGAATGGGTTTTATATGACTGAAGACCAAAGATATATTCTTTCTCAATTGTGTGATGAAATAGAAAAAGAAAACCCAGATGTACTTCTTATAGCTGGTGATGTTTATGATAGATCTATTCCACCTGTTGAAGCTATAGAACTTTTAAATGAGACGTTAAAGAAAATTATTATAGATTTAAAAACGCCTGTTATCCTTATAGCAGGTAACCATGATAGTAATGAAAGAATTGAATTTGGAAGTTCACTTTATGAAGCTTGTAATTTTTATGTTAGTGGAGAGCTTAAAAGTGAAATTAAAAAAATAAATTTAAAAGATAAAGATGGAATAGTTAATTTTTATCTCATTCCTTATGCGGACCCTTATTATGTAAGAAAATTATATAATGAGGAATCTATAAAAACTCATGATGATGCTTTAAAAAAGATATTAGAAAATATAGATTTAAATAAAGATGAGAGAAATGTAGCTATATTCCATGGGTATGTTGCTAAAGATAGTGAAAAAATAATAGAAAGTGATTCAGAGAAAAGGCTTTCTATTGGAGGAACAGAAGTTATAAAATCATCTCACTTTAAAGACTTTAATTATACAGCTCTTGGGCATATACATAGTCCACAAAGAGTTGATGGAGAAAATATTAGATATTCTGGTTCTCTTATGAAGTATTCTTTTTCAGAAATGAATAATAAAGTTGGGATAACTAAAATAGAACTTAATGGAGATGGAGATGTAACAGTTACTCGTATTCCTTTTAAGCTTATGAGAGATTACAGAGAGATTAGAGGAGAGCTTAGTGAGCTTATTTCAAAAGAATTTATCCAAACTCAAAAAATAGATGATTATATAAAGGTTACTTTAACTGATAAAGGTGAAGTTATAGAGCCCATGCAAAAGCTTAGAGAAGTATATCCTAATGTAATGGAGCTTAGAAATGAAAGTAGATTAAAAGAGCTTAACATGGAAGAAGAAAGCATAGCACAGCTTAAAGAAAAATCAATTTTAGAGCTTACTTGTGATTTCTTTTCATCTATAAGAGAAGATGAGATAACAGATGAGGAATTAGCTTTAGTTAAATCTGTTTTAGAAGAAGTGGAAAGGGAGGATAAGTAAGTTATGAAAATAAGAAAGCTTATAATAAGTGCTTTTGGACCATATGGAAAAAAACAAGAGTTAGATTTTGCTAAAAACTTAGATAAAGATAGCATGTTTGTAGTAACAGGAAATACTGGAGCAGGAAAAACAACTATTTTTGATGCAATAAATTTTGCACTTTATGGAGAAGCAAGTGGAGCTAGTCGTGATACTAAAAGCTTTAGAAGTAATTTTTCTAGTGCAGAAGATGAAACATTTGTAGAACTTATATTTACTCTTAAAGGAAATGAATATAAGATTAAAAGAAATCCAGAATATAAAAGAAAAAAGAAAGTTGGAGAAGGCTTTGCAACTGCAAAACCAAGTGCAAGTCTTGATATAAATGGTGGTAGAGGCTTTGAAAATGGAAAAACTATAACTGGGTATGGAAATGTGACTCGTGAGGTAGAAAAGATATTAGGTATAAATAGTATTCAATTTAAACAGCTTGTAATGATTCCACAAGGAGAGTTTAAAAAGCTTTTAGAAGCAAAAAGCCAAGATAAGGAAGAGATTTTTAGAAAAATATTTAAAACAGATATTATAAAATCTTTTCAAGAAAATTTTAGAGAAAAGGCAAATAAAATAGCTAAGAATAGTGAATGTCTTAGAAGAGATAGAAAAAATAGAATAAATGATTTTATTTTAAAAGATAATTCTGAATTAAAAGAATTGGTTCAGTCTGAAAATTTAAATGTACAACTTATATTAGAAAAATTTTCTGAAGACGTAGAAATGGATAAAATAATATTTAGTGAAAAAGAAAAGTTAAAATCTAATTTAGATGAAAAAAGACAACAACTTTTAAAAGAATATAATGAAGGTAAAAAAGTAAATGAAGATTTTGATAGATTAAGAAGTATAGAGGAAAAGATAAAACTGCTTATAGAAAATTCAGATAATATAAAGAAAAAAGAAGAGGAAAAGCTTTTAGGAGAAAAAGCTTATGAAGTTTCTATAAAAGAAAATGAATGGATAAAAATAGATTTAGACCTTAAAAATAGAGAAAAAAAGCTAGAAAATATAAATAAAGATTTAGAGATAAGCTTAAAAGAAAGAGCAAGTAAGGAAATAGCTTTTAAAAAAGAAGAAAAAGCTTTCGAAAAAGTAAAAAGTATAGATTTTGAATTAGAAAATTTAAAAAGCTTAAAAGAAAAGACTGTAGGATATGAAAGCAAAGAAAAACTTTTAAAAGAATTAGAAGAAGAATTAAAGAAAGCTACTTATGAGAAAAGAAAAGTTGAGGAAGAAAAAGAAAAAAATAAAATATTACTTGAAAAATTAAAAGATTATTTAGATAAGTGCAGACTAGAAAGTGATAAAAAGATTCTTTTAGAGAGAGAGAAAAATGAAATTATAAATAAAGATAGAGTTTTAAGAGAACTTATATATAAGGTAAATTCGACTTTAGATATTAAAAGTAGACATTTAGAAAAAGGAAATAAATACAATCTACAATTAGATATTGTAAATGATAAGGAAAAGGAGTATAAAGAAGCAGAGGACAAACTTTTTAGAAGTCAAGCTGGTATACTTGCAAAAGATTTAGAAGAAGGAATGGAATGTCCTGTATGTGGTTCTACAAATCACCCTAAAAAGGCTATTTTAGAAAGTACAGATATTACAAAAGAAATGGTTGATGAGCTAAAGAAATCCTTCGATAATGAGAATAAAATTTTCTTAGAATTAAAAAGTCAAATTCAAAGCTTAAAAGAAGCATTTGATGAAAATAAAACTGAAGTTTTAGCTTTAGCTAAGGAAATTTTAAATTTAGAAGATTTAGAAATTGAAAAAGTTAAATCTTTAGGAGAAGAAGAGCTTATAAAAGAAGGTGAGAACCTAAGAAAAGTTACCTTAGATATAAGGGGAATTGATGAAATATTAAAGAAAGAAAAAGCTTGTATAGATAAAGAAAAAAGTCTCTTAAAAGAAAAAGAAGAAAAGGAGAAAAAACTAGAATCTTTAATAGATGGGATAAATAGTTTTAAAGTTAAAATAGCAAAGACTACAAGTGAAGTAGAAGAAATTAAAAATAGATTTAATGGCGAAATAAAATCTCTAGAAGAATTAAATTTAAGAGAAAAAGAATTATTAAAAGAAAAAGAAAATATAGAAAAAGCTTTTAATATTGCTAAAAATGATTTAGATATTATAAATTCTAAAGTTAATAGTTTAAAAGGAAATTTAGAAGGGGAAAAGGAAAGAATACTAGAGCTTAAAAAAGAGGAAGATAAATCATTTAAAGAGTTTAATGATGCTATAGAGAGCTTTAATTTTAAAGATATAGAAGATTATAAAAAGGCTAAAAAAGATAAAAACATATTGGAAGCTTTAGATAAAGAAATAATTACTTTTAATGAAGAATTAAAAGGAAATAAAAAAGTTTTAGAAGAGTATAAAGAAAAAGTGAAAAATAAAGAAAAAGTGGATTTAGAAAGCATTTTAGAAAAAGGAAAATCAATACGTAAAGAAATTGATGAAAAGGAAGAAGAGCTTAGAAAAATGCAATCTAATATAGAAAATAATTCTAGAGTTATAGAGTATATAAAAGATATAAATAAAAAGATGGAAAAGGATGATAAACAATATAGAGTTGTTGGAACTGTATCAAAGCTTGTAAATGGTGAAAATGAAAAGAAAATAACTTTAGAGAGATATATCTTGGCAGCATATCTTGATGATATTCTTCATGCTGCAAATAAAAGATTCTTAAAGATGACTAATGATAGATATAGGCTTTTAAGAAAAACAGAACTTGGAGATAAGAGAGTAGGTCAAGGACTAGACCTTCAAGTATTTGATGGATATAGTAACAAAGAAAGAGATATTACATCACTTTCTGGGGGAGAAGGATTTAAAGCATCTCTTTCAATGGCACTTGGACTTTCAGATGTAGTTCAAGAGACAGCTGGGGGAATTCAATTAGATACAATGTTTATTGATGAAGGATTTGGAACTCTTGATGATGAGTCATTAGAATCTGCAATTGATGTTCTTTCAGAGCTTCAAGGTGGGGGAAGAATTGTGGGAGTTATATCACATGTTAATGAACTAAAAGAAAGAATTCAAAAAAAGATAATAGTAAATGGAGATAAAGATGGAAGTACAGCAAAATTCCTTTAAGGAATTTTGTTCTTCCTAAATAGCACTAAAGAGGAGATTATAAGATGAAAAATACAGCGGGAATAATATTTGCAATTTTAGCTTCAGTTTGTTTTGGTTTTTTAGGAATTTTTGCTGAGTTTGGTTATGAAAATGGTTCAAATCCAACAACTGTACTAGGAGCTAGATTTACTATAGCTACAATTTTAATATTAATAATGATAATTATAGGAAAAAAAAGTTTAAGAGTTACTAAAAAGCAATTAATTTATCTTTTTTTAATAGGAAGTGTAGGATATACTTTAACAACACAAATGCTTTTCTTATCATATAAATATATTGGAGTTGGACTAGCAACAGGAATTCACTTCATATATCCATTATGTGTATGTATATTTGCTTTTATATTTGCAGGAGAAAAATTTACAAAGAAAAAGACAATAGCATTGATAATATCAATAATAGGAGTATTTTTGTTATCTGCTTCTGAAAAAAGTGGTTTAGATATAAGAGGGATAGGACTAGCTTTAGCTTCAGGAGTTGTTTATGGGGCTACAGTATTCGCTATGGGAAAAGAAGAAGTTAAAAATTTAAATAGTTTAGTAGTAACATTCTATTGTTCAGCCTTTGCAGGATTAATAACTATAATAATTGGATTAGTTACAAATAAATTAGTTTTTAAAATAGATGGTGGAATAATATTTTCTTATTTAGGAATAGCATTAATTTCAACAGTTCTTGCATTAGTTTTATTACAAGTAGCAATAAGAGAAATTGGACCTTCAAAATCATCAATACTTGGAACTTTTGAACCAATTGTTGGAATAATTGCTAGTGCTATAATTTTAGGTGAGCACATTGATTTATTTACTATAATTGGGATAATAGCAGTTGTAATTTCAGTTGTATTAGTAGCAAAAGAATAATTAAAGTACATACATGATATAAAAATTGAAAATTTTTTAGAAAATAAACCTCATATAGAAATGTTCCATAAATAGAATGAAAAATATATTTATAATATATTCTAATGAGAATTCATTAATTTAAGGGTAATGAGTATTATAAATATATATACAGGAATTTTTAGGAGATGAGGTTATGGCTGATTTTATTATAGCAGCTTTGCCCTGGATAATTTTTGGAGTAGTTAATGCAGTAGTACTAGTTGACCTTCAAAAGAAAAATAAAGTTAGAAATATTGAAAATATAGAAGAGGTAAATACTTTAAAGAAAAAAGAAAATACCGAAGAAGACGATTATATGTCAATTGGTATGAGTATAGGAATGTGTATTGGGATAGGAATAAGTTTGTTATTTATGAAAGCATTTGGAACAAAAGTACTAATTTATGGTGTATGTTTTGGAATGTTAGGTGGAATGATGGTAGGAACATTAATTAAGAAAAAATAATTTATAAAATATCTAAAAATTATAATTATTAAGGTAGTCTAATAAGTTTGGCTACCTTATAATTATGTCTTAAATTAACTTTTTAGATTTTTAAAATAAAAATAATAAAACTAAATTTAAATTAGAAGATTAGAATATTTCTTTTGAAAATATATGGTTACTTATGTAAATTAATCATTAAATTTACAAAATTTGGGAGGGAATGTTACTATTATGAGGTATATTAATATTGAGGTGATTTAAATGAACATAGTTGAAATGTTATTATGGTTACCAGTAGTATTAATGGTATTTATCCCTTGTGCAGCATTTGTATCATTAATTTGTGATGCTATAAGAGGTAGCAAGAAGTAGTGAATTAAAAATTCACTACTTTTATATTTGAATAAATTTTAAGAAAAAGGTGTAGTCAAAAAATTTTCGGCTACACCTTTTAGAAATGAATTTTATAAATTATTGAAACAGACAACTATATTATAATTTATATAAATGAACAGAAATTGAATATTAAAAAAAATATACCAAAATTTAACTTAAGCATAACATTGATTTTGAAGGTTAATGAATATAAAAATAGAATAGTAATTCTATGAGGTGAGGAAGTTGGACAATTATGAAAGAAGGAGAATGGTAATAGACCAAATAATAAGAGATATTGAAAATGGAATTTATAAAAAATTAAAAGTAGTGAAAAAAATCACTACTTTTATTTTATATATTATAAATTTTCTTTTAGCCACATAATTGCATTATATGCAAACATTGCAGAGCCACTAGATAAAATATCTTCATTAAATCCTACACAGCTATGATGCATTGGATATCCAAATGAAGGGTTTTCTTCTTTTGTACCTGCACCCATAATAAAATAAGTACTTGGAACCATTGCTGATATAGCCGCAAAATCTTCTGAGCCCATTCCACTATTATTTGCTTTAATTACAATTTTACTAGTACCAAATAAATTTTTAGTGTAGCTAAAAAGTTTTTCTGATAAATCAGAATCATTTACTAATGGAGGTACTGAAACAACTTCTTCAACTACTGCAGAACCTCTAAAAGCTTTAGATACATTCATAGAAATATCTTTAACTCTATCAAAAGCGAATCTTCCAACATCTTCAGATAATGATCTAATAGTTCCTTCCATAACAACTTTTTCTGGAATAATATTAGCAGCAGTTCCTCCAACAAATTTTCCTATAGTTAAAACTACAGGATCTGTAGCAGATATTTCTCTAGAAGGTATTTCTTGTAGTGCTAGATATACATGTGAAGCAATATTTAAAGGATCTATTCCAGTTTCCGGCATAGCTCCATGACATCCAAGACCAGTTATAGTGATTTTAAATTTTATACAGCTTGATATACAAGTTCCCACAGAGTATGCAATTGTGTTACTAGGAGCATTAGAAAATACGTGAAGTGCCATTGCAGCATTTACTTTTGGATTTTCTAGTACTCCAGCTTTTATCATACGTTTTCCACCAGTAAATCCTTCTTCATCAGGTTGAAATAACAGTTTTATAGTTCCGTGTATTTCAGATTGATATTTCTTTAAAAGTTTTGCAGCTCCTAAAAGCATAGTAGTGTGCATATCATGTCCACATGCATGCATATTTCCATTTGTAGACTTGAAATCAAAATTAGATTCTTCTTCTATTGGTAGCGCATCCATATCAGCTCTTAAAAGAAATGTTTTTCCTTCTTTAGGACCTTTTATAGTAGCAAGAATTCCAACTTCATCAACAATTTCAGGAGTATATCCAAATTCTTTCAATTTAGATGATATAAATTTCATAGTATTAGGTAAATAAACACCTACTTCAGGATGTTTATGTAATTCACGTCTAATTTCTATTAAACTAGACTTTAATTCTTTAGAGTCATTTAAAATATTTTCTTTAAATTCCATTTTAATCACCTTCTGTAATAATATTATATAAATTTTATCACTTTAAAAATTTTAAACAATACAAATTATTTTATTTAAAGCGTAATTAATTGAAAAATTACATTATATCTTTAAATTGGGATTTTTATTCAAATTTTAATATTGTGTAATAGAAAGTTTAAATAAAAGAAAAAAATAGGTATATCAATTTAAAAGATATAAATAGGTAATAAAGTAATCAAATTAAAATACGATATATTAATAAAGAGTATTTTGGAGGAAGCTATGGAGATTATTGCATTTTTAATTGCACCGATAATTTTGATTATTTTCGGTATGATTATTAGGACAGGAAAAGCAAACTTTTTAATTGCAGGATATAATACAGCTTCAAAAGAAGAGAAAGAAAAAATAAATGAAAAAGAACTTGCTAAATTTATGGGAAACTTATTATTCATATTAGGGGGCATTGAACTTATTTTACCAATTTCAAAAGTATTAAATCTTGGAGATATGAAGATTTTAATGATTTGTGTAAATGTATTATTTATTTTTGTGACAATTGGTGGGATTATTTATATGAATACAGCAAAAAAATTTAAAAGATAATTAAGATACATTTTATAATTAAAAATTGGAATTAGAATTTTATAAAAAATTTAAAAATAAATATTTGAGAAAGAGATATTTTAATTAAATATCTCTTTTTTATGATTAAAAATATAACATAAAGTTTTAACAAAACTTAAAGTAAACCTAACATAGCACCAAGATATAATTATGGCTAAGGAAGATGAAGATAAAATGGAGAGCTTTTTTACATAAGAGAAGCTTTATAACTAAAGATAAGGTTTATGTCTATTGACAATAAAATTTTTAAGTGATAAATTTAATTTAAACTGAATGAACGTTCATTCAGTTTTATAAAATTTATATTAGAGGTTATTATGATAAAAAAAGATAAAAAAAGTATAGTATTAGAATCAACACTTGAATTAGTTTCAGAACAAGGAATTTATTCTACTTCAATGTCACAAATTTCTAAACATGCAAAGATTGCAGTAGGAACAATATATCTTTATTTTCCAAATAAAGAAGATTTAATAAATTCACTTTACTTTAATATTAAAACTGATTTAGCTGATTATGTTTTTAAAAATTATTCAGAAGATAATTCTATAGAAGAAAGATTTTTTATTTTATTTAAAAATATAATTAATTATTTTATAATGCATCCAAAAGAATTTAGTTTTGTAGAACAATATGTAAATTCTTCTATGATTCCTTCTCATATAAAAGAAGAAGTAGTTGATGTGTTTAAAAAAGCTAATAATTTATTTAAAGAAGCATATGAAAAAAAAGTTATTAAAGATCTTCCAATAGAAATGCTTATTGCACTTATTGATGGGGCAACATTTTCTATAGTTAGGCTTTATTTAAAAGGAAATATTAAAATTGATGAAGATATTATTAATTCAGGAATAAATGCTATATGGGATTCAATAAAAAGATAGGAGAGATTTATTATGGAATACAGAAAAAATAATAAAAATGGACTTGAGCTATCTAAACTTGGACTTGGTTGTGGTAGCATGACAAATGTTATGGATATTACTGAAAAAAATAAAAGTATAGAGGTTATTCATTCAGCTATGGATTCAGGTATTACTTTATTTAATACAGCAGATTTTTATGGCTCAGGACAAAGCGAAATGATTCTTGGAGAAGCTCTTAAAGGAAGAAATAGAGATAAAGCATTTGTATCTTTAAAATTTGGTGCTTTAATGTCACCAAATGGTAGAATGTATGGATTAGATGTTAATCCTTTAAACATAAAAAATTATTTAACATATTCACTTAAAAGATTAAATTTAGATTATGTAGATCTTTATCAACCTTCAAGAATTGATTTAGGAATTCCTGTTGAAGAGGTTATAGGAGTAATGTCAGAGCTTGTTAAAGAAGGATATGTAAAACATATTGGACTTACTCAAGTTGATGCTGAAACTTTAAGAAAAGCAAATGATGTTCATAAGATAAGTTTAGTTGAATATGAATATTCTCTTTTTAACCGTAGTATAGAAAAAGAAATTTTACCTACAGCAAGAGAACTTGGAATAGATGTTGTAACATTTGGGGCATTAGCTCATGGAATGCTTAGTGGAAATTGGACAAAAGATAAAAAATCTGGATATAATTCTATGATTTCATTATTTGCAGAAGAAAACATAGACAAAAATCTTTCTTTAGTAAAAAATTTAAATAAAATTGCTATGGAAAAAAATATTACATTACCACAATTATCAATTGCATGGCTATTAGCTAAAGGAGAAGATATTATACCTTTAATTGGTTCAAGAAAAGTAAAAAATCTTCAAAACTCAATAAAAGCTTTAGATATAGTTTTAAGTGGAAATGATGTTAAAAGAATAGAAGAAGCAATACCACAAAATGAAATAGCAGGTACAAGTTTTCCTAATATGAAATTTAAAAATGGAAAAGTAGTTGGGTTAAAATAAAAAAATTTTAAAGAAAAATTTAATATAAAATAATATAGTTTGTTTGGATAATTTTGCATATAATTGAGTTGGATTTAATAGTAAATTATAAAGGTGTTTAACAAAAGGGAGAGAATTATGGGAAAATTTAAAAAAGAATATTTAATAAATATAGTCATATCATTAATTACACTTATAAGCTTTTTTATGATTATAAAAATAGATAATGAATCTAGATTACCAATAAATATAAATACAGATTATCATATGAATTCATTACCATATATATATGCAGTTTTAATTGGTCTCTGTGTATTAATTATCTTTAATTTATATAAATTTTTAAAGACTAAGAAACAAAATTTATAATTAATAAAAATAGAGTGTTATTTATGAATGAGCATAAATTATAGGTGAGGTTGTATTAAAATACAGCCTCATTTTTAATTACAAATATTTTTCTAAATTTTTTAGATAAAGATTATATTTATCTGTTGAATTTTTTTTAAGCCATAGAAAAATTTTATCTAACATGAAGTGTTTATCTTTAGATATAGGGCTATTTATATAAACTTTTTTATACATTTTTTGAATATCTTTTAGGCAATCTAACCCCCTAAGATAATGTTTTAAATTAGCTACAAATAGTTTTAATATATGATCATAGTTATTTTGTTTTAAAATTAAATCTTCTTTAGTTAAAGTTTTAAAATGCGGAGTTGCTATACATTTTATATCAATAATAGCAAAAGGATTTTCATTTGAAATGGCTAAAGAAATTATATAAGTTTCAGGAGCAAGGCTAGGGGAATAATCAGAAAAGATTATATTGTAATTTAAAGATAGGATATCTTTAATTTTAGTAATAAATAAGCTATTATCAATTCCTGATACATCAATTTCTATATCAATATCAGAGTAATCATCATAATTTCCTTTAATAAGACTTCCATATAAATTACAAGCTTTTATTTCATAAATTTTTAAAAGATATTGTTGAATATCTTTTGCATACTGTAAAAGTTCCATATAATTTACCTCCTATTAGTTATTTTTAATTATAACAAATAAAATTTTTTTCTTTTTTACAAATATGAAATTTATTATAAATGTTGATATAATGTAGAAGTAAGATTATGAAAGGAATGATGTTTTATGATGAGAAAGGATATTGTAGTAGTTAGGGAGGTATCTTTAGCTTAAAAGAATGCCTCCCATAGGGTTTTTTATTTAAATTTGGGAGGAATAAAAATTGAAAAAAGTAGATTTAAAAGATTTAGGATTAAATGAGAGTTATATTGAAGAAAGTAAAAACTATGATGAAGGTTTATTTTTAGGAAGAGTAAGTGTTCAGCATAGGAATATGTATAATATAATCACTGAAAATGGAGAAATAAAGGCTGAAGCATCAGGTAAATTTAAATATGAAGTTACTGATTTAGAAGGTTTTCCAGCAGTAGGAGATTGGGTTTTAGTTGATAGAGATAATGATATAAATGGAAATGCTATAATACATCATTTACTAAAGAGAAAAAGCTTTTTTAAAAGAAAAGTTTCAGGAGATAGAACAGGTAGTCAAGTAGTTGGAGCTAATATAGATACTATATTTATTTGTATGTCTTTAAATAATGATTTTAATTTAAGAAGATTAGAAAGATATATAGCTGTAGCTTTTGATAGTATGGCAACTCCAGTAATTGTTTTAACTAAATCTGATTTATGTGATAACATAGATGAAAAATTAATTGAAATAAATAATGTAGCTATAGTAATAGAAATTATAGTTACAAGTAGTGCTTCAGAAGATGGTTATAATGAAATTAAATCTTACTTAAAGAAAGGTAAAACAATAGCTCTTATAGGCTCATCAGGTGTTGGAAAATCAACAATGATAAATAAACTTCTAGGTGAGGAAAAAATAAAAACAAATGAAATAAGTGAAAATGATAAAGGAAAGCATACTACAACTTATAGGCAATTGTTTTTAATTGAAACAGGTGGAGTTCTTATAGATACACCAGGTATGAGAGAGCTTGGCTTAATTGGAGCAGATATAGAAAAAAGCTTTGTAGATATAGAAGAATTAGTCTTAAAATGTAAGTTTTCAGATTGTAGACATGAAAACGAAAAAGGATGTGCAGTTAGAGAAGCAATAAAAAATGGAACGTTAACAGAAGAAAGACTTAGGAATTATAAAAAACTTCAAAGGGAATTAATATATAATGAATTATCTTCTAGCAAGGCTTTAGAAAGAGAAAAAATAATAAATATGTTTGGTAGTATGAGCAATATGAAACAGTTAACTAGACATATAAAAAATAAAAAAAGATATTAATAAAAAGAGGCTAAAGCTTTAAATTGCTTTAGCTCTTTTACATTTATTTTATTAATTGTAGATAAATTATTTTCATAATAAAAATTATATAAATAATTTGATATTAACAATGATATAATTTAATCTGTTTATATACTTTGGTTAAAAATAGGGGGATATAGGATGAAGAAATATAAGTGTGTAATATTTGATTTAGATGGAACAATGCTAGACACAGAAAAAATGAATATGGTTCCACTTCAAAGGCTTATAAAAGAGGAATTAGGAAAAGATATAGAATATGATGAACTTTTAAAATATAGGGCATATGCAGGAAAGAAAACATTAGAATTATTAGAATTTAAAGATATAGAAAATTCTTATGATAAGTGGGTAAAATATGTTAATGAATATGAAGATGGTGCAAAGCTTTATGATGGTTTTAAAGAAGTTATAGAACTATTAGATAAAAATGGAATACTTCTTGGAATTGCAAGTTCTAAAATGAAAAATCAATATGAAATAGATTTTTTTAAAACTGGACTTCAGAGATATATGAAAAGTGTAGTTCTTGCTGAAGATACAGAAAATCATAAGCCTCATCCAGAGCCTTTATTAAAAGCTGTTGAACTTTTAAATATAAGTCCAAAAGATGCAATTTATGTTGGAGATACAATAGCAGATTATAAAGCTTCTAAAGAAGCAGAAATGGATTTTGCATTAGCAACTTGGGGTGCATTTGACTTAACAGATATAAAAGCAGATTATAATCTAAATCACCCAAAAGATATTTTAAAAATTTTAGATATAAAATAATTATATAAAGTTGATTTCTTTGAATTAAGGAATCAACTTTTTTATATAAAATATTATTTTTAGAATAATAGAGTATTTTTTATGGTGTAATTAAAGAAAATAAGTTTAAAGAGAAAAGATAAATTATCACAATATATTTTAATTATTTGTAAAAAAGGTTTAAAATGGTACTGGAAGAACAGAAAGTATAAAGGAGAATTTATGGAGAAAAGAAAAATAATCAATAAACTAAACGGAGTTGCACTTATAGGAAATAAAAATGGAATAGAAGATATTATTGTAAATGGATTTAATGATTTTGAAAATAAGATAAGGCACACGGAAGATTCTAATTTTTGGATTTGTTCAATATCAAAAATGTTTGCTTCAATAGGAATAAATCAATTATGTGAAAGGGGGTTAATAGATAAGAATGATTTTATGACAAAATACATAGATAAATATTTTAGTGATACCAATATTACAATTTATCATTTATTAACACATACATCAGGAATACCTGATTTTACAATAGATAGAAAAGATATAGATTGGACTAAAAATTATTCTCCAGATTATATATTAACTCTTATGAATAGAAAAGGGCTTAATTTTAAACCTGGGTCTAAGTGGAGATATGGTAATACAGGATATTATATACTTGCTTTAATAATTGAAAAGGTTACAGGAATGAAATATGAACATTATATAAAAGAAAATATATTTGATATTGTTAAGATGGATAATACATTTTTTGCAATAGATGACAATAAAAATGTTGTAAATGCAAATATAAAAGGAAAGCACAATTCAAATTTTAATCCAGGTCTTTTATTTGGGTCAGGAGATATTGTATCTAATGTAAAAGATTTATATAAGTTTTCAAAGGCTATTTTAGATAATAAATTAATAAAAAAAGAAACTTTAGAGGAGATGTCAAAGCCAGTATTTGAAAAATCAACATTTAAGTATGGAGAAGGATTATATTTAAATAATCATTTTAATACAAAAATGTTAGGTCATTTAGGATTAATACCAATGGGATTTTCAACTCAGCTTAGTATTTATCCTGAAAAAGAAATAATTACAATTGTTCTTACTAATGATAGAAAAAAAATTCATCCATTAGTTATACAAGACCTAAATGGAAAATATATTGATTCTTTGATAGGTGAAGAAATATTTAATAAAAAGATAGGATTTATGAAGAAAGCTTATTTTTTTAAATAATATAAATATAATAATCGATAAGATTAAAGTTTTTAGGAGGAAAAAATGATAATAACAACTTTAGTAGAGAATTTATCAGTATCTAATGAATATACAAATAAACATGGTTTAAGTTTTCATATAAAAACAAAAAATCATAATATTTTATTTGATTTAGGACCAGATAATTCTTTTTTAGAAAATGCAAAAAAATTAAATATAGATATAAGTGATGTAGATATAGCAATTATATCTCATGGACATAGTGATCATGGAGGAGGCTTAGAAAGCTTTTTAAAAAATAATAATAAAGGAAAGGTCTATATAAATAAAAATGCTTTTGGGCTTTATTATACATCTATTTTAAAGTATGGAAAGTATTATATAGGACTAAATAGAGACCTTAAAGATGATAAAAGAATAATTTTAACAGATGATAATTTTAAAATAGATGAAGATATTCTTTTGTTTTCTAATGTAGATAGAAAAAAATTTCTTTCAACATCAAATAAATCACTACTTAAAAAAGAAGGAGATTTATACTTAGAAGATGATTTTAGGCATGAACAAAATTTAATTTTAAAAGAAGGGGACAAGCATATACTTATTTCTGGTTGTTCTCATTGTGGAGTAGTAAATATATTAGATAAAGCTTCAAAAATTTTAAATGAAAATATAGATATATCAATAGGTGGACTTCACTTATGTAAGCCAAGCACTAAAAAAATAGAAAAAGAAGAATTTATAAGAGCTTTAGGAGAAAACTTAAAAGAGAGAGATACAAAGTTTTATACATGTCATTGTACAGGAGAAAAACCATTTTCTATATTAAAGGATATACTTGGAGAAAAAATAGATTATTTAAAAACAGGAAGTGTTTTAGAAATATAAGAAAAGCAGACTTTATTTTAAGTCTGCTTTTTTAATCAATTTCTAAAGTTGTTCCAGCACTATCATTATTAGAATTATATATTGATACTGTATATTTTAATTCTTTAAAATTTTTTTCAGTAAAGTCTCCGCCTATAATATCGCAGATATCTGATATTAAAATAGAATCTGATAATATCTTAGTGTTTTCTTTTGCAATAAATTCAGTAGCTTGTAAAATAATATTTTTTGAAGTACCATCTTCATTTTGAATATTAGTAGATAATTCTAGTGTATAAGTAACATCTTTTTGATAATTTGCTTTAGCTGCATAAGTTACAAAAAGGTCATTAGAGAAGATATCTATTGAAACATCTTTAAGTGGAGTATTAATAAAATCACAGCTTACAAGAAAAATAGAAATAAAAATTACAATAATAGAAATTAGTTTTTTCAATTTAAAATCCTCACTTATTAATATTAAAATTTATTTTATGATGTAGTATTTATATTTAGAATAAAGAACTTTATTAAATAAACTAATTTTCATTAATAGATATGTCTAATACACCTAAATAATTTATTTTATGAATAATAACTTTAACATTTCCAAAATGACCTTTTTCTAAATATCCTACTACATATTCTTTATGAATATTATCTTTAATATCTTTATATTCTAAAATTATTGCATCTTCACTTTGAATTGAGCTTGTATCAATAGAAATTTTAAAAGAATTATTTTTTTCAATTTTAGGTATTTTTTTAATTGAACCATTAGTTTTAAATTTTAATTCCATATTTGAAATAGATTGATTTGTATTATTTAAAATAGTTATATTATATTTATTGCTAAAAATAATACTTAAAAAATATAAAGCTCCAGATAGAAATATTATCAATGAACAAATAATTAGTTTTCTTTTTGTTTTCATAAAATCTCCTTTAGAATTACATAAATTGAATAATTTATAAAGATAATTAGGTTTAGTCCTATATAGTTTTTTCTCGGACATATTAAAAATAAATTTAGTTAATAAGATAAAATATAATTTTATTATTATTTGAAACAAAGCATTTATTTAGAGGAAGTTTATGAAAATAGATATTCATGTACACTCAGATATTTCTGATGGAACAGATAGTATAGAAAAAATATTAGATAAAGCAAAAGAGAAATGATTAAATTATTTATACATAGATAAACAAATAGATGTAAAAATCTTTCCTATAAAAACTTTTTCAGTCTCTTTACGTTATAGCATATAATATAAAAATAACTAATAATGGGTAGACAGTAGTATAGGAGGGGGAATATGAGCAAAGAAAAATTAGATATAAAATCAATAATAAAATTAGTTATTTCAGCATTTTTATTTTTAATTTTAGGATTTATAATTTCAAAAGTTTCAGATTATAATTTGAATGATGTATTTTTTGTTGAGGGAATTATATTAATATTTGGTGGAATATTATCTTCAATAAAAGGAAATTCAAAAGGATTATCAATGCAAGGGTTAGGAAGTATAAATGCTCAATATATTTCAAATATAAATTTAGAAATAACAAAAAGGGAAAGAGAAAAAGTAAATTTAAAAGAAGAAATGAAATTTGTTTTTAGTGATTTAGTATTAATTTTATTTGGTTTAACATGTATAGTTGTTAATTATCTAATTTAAAAAATGTTGAATATATAAATACATTATTAAAGTGTTAACTAAAACAATTTGTTTATATTAAAATACTAAGAAATTTCTTGTGTTTATGATAGACAAGCATATTTTATTAAAAATCCTTATTTAAAGGATTTTTTTGTTACAAAAAGTAAAAATTCTTAATATAATATAGTATAAAAAATAAAATATAGGAGTTAAGTTGCATGGAAAATTCTAATTTAAATAACAAAGTTTTAGTTTTACTTAAAGTAATTTTAACTGTAATATCATTTGTAGCTTTAGGAGCAATTTTTTCAAGATTTTTAAACTATAGTATTAAAGATAGTCTTTTTATTGAAGGTTTAGCATTGATTATTAGTGGAATATTAGCTTCCATTGGAGAAAGTCCAAGTTGCTTAACAAATGGAACATTAGGACAAATTAACTCCAATGCAAATTTAGAAGTTATAAGAATGGAAAAGCAAAGACTTGAATTTATTAATTCTTTTAGGTTTGCATATAGTACAATAATATTAATAGTATCAGGTTTTGCTTGCTTACTTATAAATTATGTAATTTAGTGTAAAGGTAATCATATGAATTAAAAGAGCTTTTATATAATTAATTTATATTAATTATGTAAAAGCTTAATTTTTTGAAATACTCTTTTTGAATAAGTATAGAAAAATAGGGAAGTATATTTATATAAAAAAGGAGTGATGAGAATGATTCATATAATGGCAATAAGATTAGCACCAAGAAATAAAATAGCACCTACTGTCCAAGAGATTCTAACTAAATATGGATGTATAATAAAAGTTAGATTAGGACTTCATGATGCAAGTATGACTGAATGTTCTTCTGATGGATTAATTCTTCTTCAACTTATAGATAAAGTAGAAGATATTATAAGACTTAAAGATGAATTAAACTATTTAGAAGGAGTTTCAGCTAAAACAGTTGAAATTTAAAAGATTAAAAAGTACCTATAGTTTTAACTATAGGTACTTTTATTAATTTCCCATATTTAGTACATAAAATAATCTTAAAATATAAAAAAACTAATTTAAAGTTGCAAATTATTAAAATATAAACTAAAGGATAAATTTTATTATTATAAAATTCAATAAATTAAAAAAATAGAATGTTTAAATGTTTACTATTAAAATAATTTTAATAAAAGTGTGGAGTGTGTTATATGGATATTTTTTATAAAAAAGTTTTCATAATGAAGTGTGTAAAATTGTGTTTATTTAATAAAATTAATATAAAATAAAATATTATAATACAAAAATAAGTTTTACTGTTAAATTAATACAAAATAAATAGATTTGTATAAGTTTACACAATGGTATGGTTTCGAAAAAATATTTCCAAAAAAATAAAAATAAATCAAATAAGTAAATAAAATATGAATTTACATAAATTTGATAGTGTGTAATATTTATAAATAGGCTATAAGTTAGCAAAAATGCCATTTATACATTTATCATATAGAAAATTTTAATAAAATTTAAATTGGCATAAGAATTGCTGAAGAATTATATTGCTAGAGTAAAATCAGATAATTTTACGAAAGATAGAAATAATTTAATTACTTTACAAAAGAAAAGGTTTTATAAAAAGTTTATCGGAGGTACAAAATGAAAAAGTTTATTGCTTTTATGGAAGAAAAAGTAGTTCCAGTCGCGGCTAAAATTGGTGCAGAACCGCATTTAGCAGCTATTCGTGATGGATTTGTTACAATTATCCCAATTATCATGGCTGGAGCTATCGCAATATTAATTAATAATTTTCATATTGATTTTTATCAAAATTTAATGGAACATATATTTGGACCTGGTTGGAAACAACTAGGAGGATATGTATGGAATGGTTCATATGCTATTATGGCTCTTTTAGTTTGTTTTACAATTTCTTATCATTTAACTAAAGGAAGAGGTAAAGATGGACTAGCAGCAGGAGTTGCATCAGTAGGTGTATTTATAATTTTACTTGCTGATTTAGCTAAAGGAACAGATTTCTTAGGAACTAATGGACTTTTACTAGCTATAGTTGTAGCTTTAGTAATAGGTGATTTAATGTGCGTTTTACTTGGTAACCCAAAATTAGTTATCAAAATGCCAGCAGGAGTTCCACCAGCAGTTGCAAAATCATTTGCTTCAGTTTTCCCAACAATGATAGTTATTTGGGGAGCAGCTTTAATACAAGAAATATTTATAATATTTGTTCATGGGACAACTATTCCAGCACTTGTAAATAAGTTTATACAAACTCCATTACAAGGTGTAATAAGTAGTTTCTGGGGAGTAATGATACTTATAATTGTAATTCAAACTCTTTGGTTCTTTGGATTACATGGAACAAATATGATGTTCCCAATTATTCAAAGTGTTCTTTTCCCATTAACTATAGCTAATATGAAATTAGTTGAAGCTGGTCAAGCACCAAAATATATAATAAATGACCAATTCCTAAATTCATTTGTAAATATGGGAGGGGCAGGATTAACCATTTGCTTGATTATAGCTATATTTATAGTTGGTAAGAAAAGTAGTGATACTCAAAAAGTTATTGCAAAGCTTGCAGTAGCACCTGGAGTATTCAATATAAATGAGCCAATTATATTTGGATTACCAATATGTTTAGATCCTATTTATGTAATACCATTTATCATAGCACCATTAATTAACTGTACTATTGCTTATCTTTCAATGGTTGGAGGACTTGTTCCATATCCAAGTGTTGAAATATTCTGGACAGTGCCACCAATTTTAAGTGGTATCTTAGGTACTAACTCATGGCAAGGTGGAGTGCTTGCAATAATATTATTAATAATAGATATATTAATTTATATTCCATTTGTAATAATTGCTGGAGATAGAGATAAGAAAATTCAAGAAGCAGCAGAAGCTGAAGAAGCAGTTAAGGCAGAAGCTTAATATAAAAAACGTCTATTTTAAATTAAATAGAGTAATATAGATACGGGATATATAGTGTATTATAAACACTAATTCCGTATCTTTTTTTATATACTATAATAATTAAACAATGATTATTAAATTAGTATAGTTGGTAGAATATACTTGTAGCATATGAGTATGTATATTATTATACCAGTATTCATCCAATAAGTATTATCTACAATATTTTTTTATTAAATCCCAATACAATTCCTCCATTAGACTATTAGTTTCTTTAATGTAACTTTAATGCAGTATTAGTATTTATACAATATTTAATAGATGTAGCAAATATATCTTTCAAAAAGATAGGACAGTAGTTAATACTACTGTCCTATTCCTTAACTCTATATTTCGATAATAATTTAAAAATTTGAGGAAATATAAGTGAACAAATTATATAAATATAAACGAATTTTTTATTAGATTCAATTTCAAACTTATCGCCTATAAATACAGGTAATAAAACAAGTATTACACCAATACATATCCAAATTAAAAATATAATTCTACGAATATTCTTATTTATAATTCTTTTCATATTATATTACCAATGATAAATGTAATCCCCATAATAATCTCCAGTAGAAGATTTAAATGCCAAAATAGTATGATATTGTGGATTAGTAAATGGCGCTCTAAACATTTGGAGTGTATTATATTTTTTTTTCATAAAAATCCCCCAGTATTTTTAATTTTATAAAGTAAAAAAGATTATGATAATATCTAGCTAGTTTTTGTAATATTATGGTAACATATACATTTGATAGAAACAAGACTGTTTAATTAGACAATAATCAAAAAAGATACCTATTGCTTAATAATTATGGCTTACCAATAATTCCAGTAGCAAAATATTTAAAACATATAGATAATAGTGAAAAAAGTCCTAATACACTAGGGAATATTATACAAAATATAATAGAAGAACCTAAAGATAAAATAACAGAAGTGTTATCTAGATTTTGGAAAAATAAATAATTCTAAAATTAGAGGAGAAATAAAGAAATATATAAAACAAAGGTTAATTGCTAACAATAAATTTTCTTGGAGTTCAGCACGTGAATATCTAATCTTTATTCCTCCATTTATAAATTTTATATCTAAGTTAGAACTTACTTGGAATGATTTAAATCGACGTTTTTTTATAAAAATTTATAATATATTATTTTTACATATTATAAGAATTTTGATAAAAAAAATATTAAATCTAAAAAAAATAAAAAAATATAATTTAAGATAAAAGAGCTATAATATTAGTGTGTAATATTAAAATGTGAACAAAAATAATAAATTTCTATATAAAAAAATAATAAAATATAGAAGGTAATATAAAAATAGAACTTTAATTTTTCTAAAAAGTAAATAATGTTTCTTAATAGTGAATAAAAATAAAAGATACAATAGAAAACATTTACACACAAATTCTAAAGAAATTATGACAATGTTTACAACTGTGTATAAGGAATAAATTTTTTTGAAACTTAGTAAACTAGAGGGTTTTAAAGATAAAATTGCATAAAATTTTAATTAAATTAAATTTGGCACGGGAAATGCTTTAGTAATTAGTGTCAAAAAAATAAAAAACTAAAAAAAGCTTACATAAGAGATTAGGTATCATAAAAATTTTTACAAGCTTTTTTGAAGAGAAAAATTTTATGGAGGAGAGGCAAATGAAAAAATTTATTGCTTTTATGGAAAAATATGTTGTTCCTATAGCGGCCAAAATTGGAGCTGAGCCACATATGGCAGCTATCCGTGATGGATTTGTTACTATTATTCCTTTAATTATGATAGGAGCTGTGGGAATACTAGTAAATAATATAACAGATGCGCATTGGTATGTTGGATTTATGTCTAGTATATTTGGAGCAGGCTGGAAAGGCTGGGGTGGAAACGTTTGGAATGCATCCTATGCTATAATGAGTTTAGTTGTTTGTTTTACAATTTCTTATCATTTAACTAGAAGTAGAGGTAAAGATGGTTTAGCAGTTGCAGTTGTTGCAGTAGGAGTTTTTATTCTATTTATATATGACTTAGCAAAAGGAACTACTTTCCTTGGAACAGATGGTCTTTTACTTGCAATAGTAATTGCTCTTATAGTTTCAGATATAATGTGTTTACTTCTTGGAAATCCAAAATTACTTATTAAAATGCCAGATGGAGTTCCACCAGCAGTTTCAAGATCTTTCGCATCATTATTCCCAACAATGATAGTTGTTGGTGGGGCAGGTATATTACAAGAAATATACTTAATGTTCCATACAGGAATGGTACTACCAGCACTTTTCAATAAATTGATTCAAACTCCATTGCAAGGTGTAGTTAGTAGTTTCTGGGGAGTTTTAGTACTAATATTTGTAATTCAATTACTTTGGTTCTTTGGACTTCATGGTTCAAATATGATGTTACCAATAGTTCAAGGTGTTTTATTCCCACTTACAATAGATAACATGAAGGCTATAGAAATGGGTCATAAAGCTAAATATATAATTAATGACCAATTCCTAAACTCTTTCTGTAATATGGGAGGATCTGGACTTACAATTTGTCTGATTGCAGCTATATTTATTGTTCATAAGAAGAGTAGTGATCAACAAAAAATGATAGCCAAACTTGGTGTTGCACCAGGAATATTCAATATTAATGAACCAGTTATATTTGGTTTACCAATATGTTTAGATCCTATATATATAATTCCATTTATGGGAGCACCACTTCTAAATGCCGTTATTACTTATTTCGCAATGTCAGGAGGATTGGTTCCATATCCAACTGTTGAAATATTCTGGACAATTCCACCAGTATTAAGTGGTATACTTGGTACTAGATCATGGCAAGGTGGAGTACTAGCAATAATATTACTAATAATTGATGTCTTAATTTATATTCCTTTTGTTATAGTTGCTGCAGATAGAGATAAGAAAACTCAAGAAGAAGCAGAAGCTAAAATGCAAGAGGAAATGGCAAAACAAAATGCATAATTAAATTGCCGATAACTTAATAATATAAAACCTACCTTAAGCTGTTTCAATTAATTTTGAAGCAGCTTATTTTTTATAAATTATTATTTAAATTTAAGAAGATTATTTTTATAATAAATTTTTTTGTAAAAAAATGAGAACATTTATAATGCGAAAATTATCTAATAAGTGTAAACTTAATTAAGTATAAAATTTATCAGATGAGGGGAAGAGAGTATGGGACCGAGGTTAGGTGTTATATATAGTAGTGAAAATATAATAACTAAAGAAGAGCTTGCTATAAAAGGGGACAAAGAAGCTTTTGTTTATTTAATAAATGAACATAGACTTTCATTATATAGAATAGCAAAAGGTATTTTAAAAGATGACTATAAAGTAGAAGATGCTATATCAAATACAATAATAAAAGCTTTTGAAAACATAAAAAAATTAAAGAAGGCAGAGTACTTTAAAACATGGCTTATAAGAATTCTTATAAATGAATGTAATTTGACATTAAAAAAAGAAAAAAGAATCTTATATTTAGAGGATTCAGTTAAAGAAGAAGCTTATATAGATTTATATGAAAATATTGACTTAATAAATGCTATAGAAACTTTAGATGATGACTTAAAATTAGTTACTATACTTTATTATTTTGAAGATATAGACCAAAAAGAAATTGCTAAGATAATTAGTGTAAAAGAAAGTACAGTTAGAACAAAGCTTTTTAGAGCAAGAAAAAAATTATATGAGATTTTAAAATAGAGAGGTAAAAAGATGGATTTTGATAAATTTGACAAGAAATTAAAGAGTGAAGCTAAAAATATTTATAAAGAAATTCCTGATAATATAAATGAAAAAATAGACCAAACACTAAATAAATTAGGAAAAGAAAAAAAGAAAAATAAAGTGCTTAAAAGAGGACTTATTGCAGCTGCAGTAGTTTTAATAGTATGTGGAACTGGAATAACTACTATAGCAGTAGAAAAAGGAGTATCAGTAAAAGATATTATTTATGAAATTTTAGGATTTTCAAAGGAATATTCAGATTATGCAGTTGAATTAAATGAAACAAAAGAACGAGATGGAATAAAAATTACAATAAAAAATGTTGTTACAGATGGATATAGAATGTCTATTAGTTATGAAGTTGAAAGTGATAAATATGATATACAAGAAGTAAAAGAAAAACTTTATACAGAAGTTAATAAGATAAATGGAGAAGAAGTTACTGGAGTTACTGGTGGAATACATTATAAAGTAGAAGATGATAAATTAATAGGTGTTTATGATATACTTTTATCAGAAGCTTTTTTAGGTGAAATGAAATTTGATGAAAATAATGTTATAGAAAATAAGATTTTAGGAAGATTGGATAATGGAGAAATTGAATTTATATTTAATATGATTAAAAGTGATAGAGAAAATGATAGAATTAAATGGAAATTTAAAATACCAATAACTACTGAAAATATGATGAAAAATATAAATGTTTATCCAGTTGATATAGGAATTTCAGGTGGAAGCATAAAAGAAATAGTAATTACACCACTAAAAGTATATGTTAGAGGATTAGTAAATGAAACTTTAACACAAGATGAAATTGAAAAAATTTCAATGGATTATATAATAAAAGATGATTCTGGTATAGGTTTAAGGTCAGTAACATCTTCTATTGATATAAATAGAAAAAATTTTTATATAGAATATGATAATAAATTTAAAGATTTAAGTAATATAACTATATTAGAAAATAAATATTTAGAAAATGATGAAGATATAGATGAAAAAACATATTTAGAAATAAATGAAAATGGATTTAAGCAAAGTGGTGGAAAAGAAGTTAAAATTTTAGATGTAAAAAATAAAGATGGAAAAACATATATAAAGTATAAATGTAAATATCCAAATATAATGGATTTTGGAATAGATTATGAAACTCATAAGCATTTTGAATCTATAACAGAAATTATTAATGAGAATACAAGTATGCTTATATTAACTAATGGAGAACTAGCAAAAGGTAAATATACATTTAGTTATATTAAAGAAGATACATTTAAACTAATTAATGAAATACCTATAAAATTAAAGAATTAATGTAAAAATATAAAAAATAATGTTAATGTTATATGTAAGAATAATCTGTACTATAATCATTTGTGGTATAATTTAGAAACGTAGTAACGTTTAGGAGGAAAAACAAAAGTGGTTATAAAGTACAAGAATGATGTAGAAGAATTAATTGATTTAAATCTTCTTACAGTAAAACTTTCGAAGAAAAAATGGCTTAGAAATAACTTGATACCTGTAATTTATTCAATAGTAAGTATCATAGTTTGTATTTCTGTTATAATATTTTATGGGGGATTTGCACCAAGAAATAAAATACTTATATATGTTATAGTATTATGTAATGCACTTTTCTGGGTAAGAGTTCTTCTTGCTAGTAGAACTGTTTATAGAAAAAGTGTTCTTAGAATGTTAAGAAAAAATCCTTCTTATGGACAAAATAAAGAAGTAACAAGAAAGCCTAAAGAATTTTATGTTCAAAATTTAGAGGATAAAAGTAAATCATATAGCATTAAAATAAAAGATATATCTAGAGTTATAAGAAAAGATGATTATTTAATCATGTATGATAAGGATTATACTCCACTTCTTATGTTTCCGAATAAATTAGTAAAAGGAAACTTAGGAGAAGAAGAATTCTTTAAGGGTTTAAAAATAGAAGATATAAAATAATATATAAAAGTAACAGTTATGTATAAAAAAATAACTGTTATTTTTTTATAGATTTTTTTATAAATTATTATAAAGTAAATTTAAAAATATAAATAATTATTTGTATTTTTAGGATAAGTTATTAAAAAGTATAATTTATAAATGCCATAAATCATTTTTAATAATTTAAATGTGAAATTTTTCAAGCACTTTTAGTGATTTTAGCTATATACTTTTATAAAAAACTGTGTATAGTATTAAGAATGGGGTGATTTTTTGAAAAATATAGATTTAACAAAAGGAAATATAACAAAATCTTTATTAGCACTTTCAATGCCCATTATATTAACAAATTTCATTCAAACTGCTTATGGTATGGTTGATATGATATGGATTGGTAGACTTGGTAGTGACGCAGTTGCAGCTATTGGAACAGCAAGTTTCTTTATAAATCTTTCTCTTTCAATAGTAAGTGTAATTTTAATAGGAACAGGAGTTAAGCTTTCTCATGCAATTGGCTCTGGGCAGAAAGATGATGAACAGGCATATATAAATAATGGAATAATAATGGTTTTTATTTTAGGAATTATATATATGATTTTTCTAATTGTTTTTAGAAAGCCATTAATAGATTTTTATAAGCTTGGGAATGCGTGGGTAAATAGTATGGCAGAAAAATATTTAGTTATTTCTGCTTTTGGAATAATAGTTATGTATCTAAATTCTCTTTTAACTATTATATTTAATTCATATGGAAATAGTAAAATGCCTTTTAAAGCAAATACAACTGGATTTGTATTTAATATAATTTTAGATCCTATACTTATATTTGGTATTGGGCCTATTTCTAGCTTAGGTATTTTAGGTGCTGCTTTTTCAACACTTATTTCAAGATGTATTGTACTATTAATATTTATATTTTCAAGTAGAGGAATAATAAATCCTTTAAAAAATGGAATAAAACTAAACATAGAAAAAGCAAAAGAAGTAATAAAACTAGGTTTTCCAGTAACTGTCCAAAGAGTTACATTTAGTCTTATATCTATAACAATAGGAAGAATAGTATCTGATTTTGGACCTACTGCAATTGCAGTTCAAAAAGTAGGAGTTCAAATAGAATCAGTTTCTTATGTTACTATTGGAGGACTTCAAGGTGCTATATCAGCTTTTGTAGGGCAAAATTATGGTGCAGGTAAAAAAGAAAGAATAATAGAAGGATATAAAAAAGCACTTACATTAACTTTAATATTTGGAGGAACAATAACTTTAATATTTTTATTATTCCCAAGTTATATATTTAGAATATTCTTATCAGAACCTCATGCTGTAGCTATGGGGACAGGATATATGAGGATACTTGGAATATCTCAAATATTTATGTGTATAGAGTTATTAACTGTTGGTGCTTTTAATGGAATAGGTAAAACTTATGTACCACCAATTATTTGTACATTATTTAGTCTTCTTAGAATTCCATTTGCTTTATTACTTTCATCAACTGTTTTAGGTTTAGATGGAATATGGTGGAGTATAAGTGTAAGTAGTATATTTAAAGGAAGTATACTTGTAATTTGGTTTATAATTTTGCTTAAAAAATATAAAAGCTCAAATTTAAAAAAAGATTTAGTTTAAAATTTATCTTAATAAAATATAATATTTTGATTGATAAATATATTTATCTTAGCTTTTATAAAAATTAATTAGATAATTAACTATAAATAAAAAACCACTAGTAAAATTTTAATTACTAGTGGTTTTTTATTCAACCTAACGTATTGAATATAGTAAATTTAATACCATTTGATGAATAGATGGTACATGGTTATATATGTATACAAGAATTAATATGGCTATAACGAAAACAGCTAAATGTAATATAGCTTTAAAAATTTTCCAAACAACAAATCCTCCAACAACTAAAAATATTAAAGTTGCTAAAAATTGAGTTATACTCATACCGAAAATTTCCATACAAAAAACTCCAATCTTATAATATATTTTTATAATGCTTTTATTATAGCATATAGAGACAAGCTTAGTTAGTATAAATTTTTTACAGTAGATAATTAAGAAATTTAAAATTATAGTAAAAATAAATAAAGATAGTTTTTATATAATAAGAGGATAAGAGAACTTTTATAATAATTATATAAATTAAGGGAAATAATTTAAGTGAAAGGATGTGACTTAAATGAATTTAGAAAGTATATATTCAGAAGATATTATTTGGGCAGTTGTTGGAGATATATTAAATACAGAAAAATATGCTTATAAAATATTAAAGAATTTTGAAAATAAAGGATATAACGTAGTTGGAGTAACGCCATATGATAAAATAGATGGAGAAATAAAAGAATTAAAAGATATTGATTTAAATATAGAAGGGGTTAATTTATGTGTAAGCCCAAGCAAAGGATATGAAAATCTATTTAATGATACAAAGCATAAAATAAAGTATGTTATAGCTCAACCTGGGGCTAGAAGCGAGAAAATAAAAGAGCTTTGTAAAGATAGAGGTATAGAATATATAGAAATATGTACTTTAGCTACATTGACAAAAAAGAATAGGATTTAGTAATAAATTTGTGAAATATATAAAAAATGTAAATTTTACAAAGAAAACCTATACAAGTATTATAATTAGTGCTAAAATAAAGAAAAAAGTTTTTAAGGTTGGGAGATAATTTTATTGAGATTACAAGAAGATTACTTAAATCAGATAAATAAAGATATAGCAACAATGGAAACTACATCAGTAATGGGATTAAATGAACTGTCATACAATAGATATATAAAAGTAAAATATGTTTACAGTGTTATATCTGAAATGTTTATTTTAACAATGATAACTTTATTCATTACATTAATAGGCATGATGATTTATTAAGAAAGAAAACAAGAACTACCTTAAGGTAGTTCTTTTTGGTTATAAAATAAATTATTAGAGAAAATATTTAAAGTGAATTACAAGAATAATAAAAATATAATTTTTATTATTCTTTTTTTATATTTGGTAGAAAAATGGTAAAATATAAGAGTATGGTATGAAAGGTTGTGAGAGTATGAGGAAAAAATGGCTAATAAAATTAGTGGGTGGAATAGTATCAATATGTATAGGAGTTGGAACTGCATTAATACTTAATAGAAATATTTTTACTGATGAAAGTAGAAATATTAGAGTTAAAGCTGATGTAAAAGTAAAGGAAGAATTTAATTTAGAAAAAGAAAAATCTAAAACAAGTAATGAAGCTTTAATTAAAGAATTAAAGTATGATGGATGTATATATTACAATGATATAAAGTATGATAAAGATGTTTATATAAAAACTTATCTATTTGAAATAACACCTAATATGAAAGTAAATGAAAATAATGATTTATTTTTAGAAGGAATAGACTTAGGTTGGACAATGAAAATTGATAATAAAGATTATGGAGTTTTAGATGCTATTCCAACTAAAATAACTATTAATGAAAAAGACCAAATTATGGATTCAAAAGGAAAGAAAGTTTTAGAAACACTAGATATATACTTAATAGAAAGCAAAATAAATGATAATGGAAAAATAGAATTAGTAAATAAAGAAGAGAAAACTTATAAAGAATTTATTGAAGAAAAAGAAAATAAAGAATATAAAAAGTTTTTTATAAATGATTTAGAAAAATATAAATCAAATTCTAAAGAAAGTTTAAAAGATGAAACAGAATTAAAACTTTTAACGGAAGAAATAAAAAATAAATATAAAATGAAAAAGATAAGTTATGAAAATTTTGAAGAGGTATATGGATCTAATTATAGATATTATGTAGGATATTTTTTAGATGAAAAGAATTATGAAAATAATGTTTATGCTATTAGAGATAGAAAAGAAGATAAAACTTATACTTTTCAAAAGGGGACAAGTCCTTCAATAAGAGAAATTTTTCAATACAAAGATAAACTTTATGCACTTAGAAGAGAAGGAGATATATTAGAAATAGAATTAAAGGAAGATAAGATAGAAATTATAAACACTTTTAAAAATAAAGTAAAGCATGAAAGTGTAGGAGAATGTCATTTACTTGGTTTAAAAGACGGATATGTTTACTTTAGAAATTATAAGCCAGTAGATTCTATAATGGCATTTGATTTAGAAAAAGAAGAATTTAAATTAGTTTATAATAGTAAATTTGAAGTGATGGAAGATATAGATATGTTTAATGGATATATAGCTTTTTATAAAGATCCTAAAAATTCAGGAGCAAAAAGCATAGGAGTTTTAAAAGAAGATAAAATAGAAATATTAATAGATAATATTGAAGATATGAAATATTCAACTGAATTATTTAATGAAGATACAGTTATAATAGAAAATAGAAAAGAAGATAAGCAAACAAAAAAATTATTTACAGAAATAAAAGTATATAAATTAAATTAATGAAGACATGACCTTTAATTTAGGTCATGTCTTTATTTTTTATTGAATATAATTTATTTTTTAAAAGATTTCCTCGTAAATGAATATTAATAACTTTTCATATGTTTTAGATTTGAAAAATTTAAGAAATCTATAAAATTTATAAATATTAAAATAATAACTTAAATAAAATACTCGTAAATAAGTATTAATATATAACAAAAAAATAAAGTTTATTGGGAAAATCAATAGAGGGTTTTTTATTTAAGGTTTTACTATCTAATTTTAAAGAAAATAAATAAATTGTTTCCAGCTTATTTTAGCAAAGCTAAAATTTTGTACGGGAGAAAAGCAGAAAACAATTTAAATATTTTCGAAAAAATTAGAAAAATTTAGATAGATTTGATAAAATATATATATTAATAAAATATTAATTTTTTAAACAAAAGGGGAAGAAGATGAAGAAAAAAGTTATTGTTGGGGTTATTACTATTGGGATTGTTGGAGTTGTTGGAACTATTGGAGCTATTGCGGGATATTCTTATTCTAAAAAACCAAATTTAAAAATAGAAGAGACTAAATTTGAAGGGGATAATAAGCTTTTAAATAAAGAAAAGATAGACAGTGATTTAAATTATGATGACATAATTTATAAAGATGGGAAAGTGTATTTTAAGAAATATGTAGTAATATTAGGAAAAGGAGATTCACCTATAACTGTAAATGATGAAAATGAATTAGTTTGTGATGGAGGTATTATAGGAAAGGGAGTTACTATTTCAGATAAAAAATTTGGAGATTTATCATCAGTTGAAGTAATCGACAAATCTGGAATATATGAAGTGGTTAACCAATGGACTAGATTAGATCCATTTATAACAAAAGAAATTACTTTTGAAATAAAGGATGGAAAAGAAAAAATTATAGAAGAAAAAGATATTTCATTTAAAGATTTTAAAAATCGAAAAGATAATTTTAATAAAGTTAGACCTGAATATGATGTTCAACAGAGACTTAGCAAAATAATGAAAGAGTTTAAAGGGGGAACTTTAGCTGTAGGCATAATGAGAGTACATGATTCAGATGGAAAGTATACTTTTGTGAGATTTTATTCTGATGAAGCAAGAACTATGCTTACAGGCTATGGAATTTTAAAGGATGATACAGGAGAAGCATATTTAGATACATCTAATGACAGTAATGAAAATATAGTTGATGTAGTTTTAGTTAATGGAAAGTTTTATGGAGTTTTATCTTCAGGAAATATAGTTTTACTTAATTTAAGTGATTGGCAAATTAAGTATGAGAAAGAATACAAAAATATATTAAAAAGTTTAAAAACTAGAGCTAGATATTTAGGTACATCAGGAGATTATATTTATTTAAAATATATGAATGGAGAAAGTGAAAGTTTAGTATCTTTTAATACAAAGACAGGAGAATTTTCTAAAGCTTATAAAGGTGAAAATAATAATCTTCATATTGAAGATGTAAATGATGGATATATTATATTTAGTGATGGCTCTGGAGAAAAAGCTAAGAAAATTGATATAGGTCATTTAAATGGAAACACTATAGAAATTATTAAAAAAGATATCGAAAAGTTAGATAAAGAAAAAGTAATTTTTAATGATGAATATATTGCAGTAGAAAAATCTAAGCTTAAAGATGGTACAAAGGAAGTTATAGGAACAGAGGTAGAAATTTATAACTTAAAATAAATTTAGAAATTGAGTATTTATGTTATTACTTAGAAATAATAGTAGATAATAAGAAAATCTTTTGTATATAAAATTAAATAATATAAATATAAAAGGATAAGCTATAAGCTTATCCTTTTTATGTGTAAATCTAACTTTACTCGACTTTCTCCAGTTTTGAAAAACCATTTTTGCATATCTATAATGGATTTTGGCAAGTTGGATATATAAATATACATCTTAGTTATAAACAGTTGAATGGTTAAATAAGTAATAATATACTTATATTACAGCTTAAGCTTGGAGGATGGGTATGAGAATAAAAATTGATGAACAAGAAAATTTACAAGAGATAGTAGTTACAATTTCTTGTAGAAAAGTTGATAAAGAAGTTTCAGACATTATTAAACTTTTAAAAATGAAAAATAAAACTATAAGTGGGATAAAAGAAAATGAAGTTATTTTAGTCAAAGTATTTGAAATTCTATATATAGAAAGTGTTGATAAAAAGACATTTATATATACAAAAGAAGATGTTTTTCAATGTAAGGAAAAGCTTTATGAACTAGAAGAAATTTTAGAAAAAGAAAGTTTTATAAGAATTTCTAAAAATACAATAGTAAACCTTAACAAAGTTTCTAAAATAGTTCCTGACATTAGTAGAAGATTAATATTAACTTTAGAAAATAAAGAGAAGGTAATAGTTTCTAGGAGTTTTACTTTTAATTTTAAGAAGAGTTTGGGGCTTTAAGGGAGGGATTTTTTATGGTTAAAGAAATTTTTTATTTATTTTTTAGAAATTCATTTATTAATTTAGCTTTATATACGCTTTTATCTAAAGATATAAATAAAGTAAATATTTTTATTATTATAGGATTTAGTATAATTTTTTCTATTATAGAAAAAGGATTAAATAAAAAAAGTTTAATTAAAAAATATTCATATAGATTAAGATTTATCTTATTTTATACAATGTTTATGGTTTTTGAATTTATGCTTTGGAATAGATTTAAAATTATAGATATTAAATTGTTATTAGGAGCATCACTATTAATTTGGGTTGGGTTAATTATTTATGTTCAGATAATAAATGTGAGATTTAATAAAGAAAGTAAAAAATACAATAAGGTTTTAGAAGAGTATAAAAGTAGATTAAAGGAGAGTAATAAAACAGCAATGGAAAATAAATTTATGAGATCAGTTATATATATTAATGGAGAGCCAAACGAAAACTTATTGACGACAGATTCTATTTATTCAATTTTCATAAAAGAAACAGATATAGAAATATATAATATAAACCCTATTAATATGAAAGTGAAGAAATTAAAAGAAAATATACCATTTTCAGAAATTGATTTAATTAAGATAAGTGTAGGGAATATATTTAGAACTCGAGGAACAGGATTTCCACTTAAATTTAATTATGATGGAGAAGAAGACAGATTATATAAGTTAGTATATACACTAGAATTAGAAATAAAACTTAAAAGTGGTGAGGTTAGAAAAATAAATACAAACGAAATAAGGGATACTTTCAATTATTTAATAAATATATTAAAGGAAAAGGCTATAAATTATGAAGATACTTATAATTTAGAAAAGCTTTTAAAGGAGAAAGATGACAAAGAACTTCTAAAATACTTCTTAAAAAATGAAATTGGAACTGATGGTCTAGCAGGTCAATATTTCAAGAATATTTATAGAGAATAGAATCAGATGTATTATAAATAATAAAGATAAAGACATTTTTAAAGTGGTAGTAAAAGCTTTTTAAATGTCTTTTTTTATAATTTTTTATAAAGTATTATATATCAAATTTAATGTTACTTATTATATTAGTTCTAAAGTTACAGGTTTTTCACTTATTATTTTAATAATTGAAAATATAATTTACTAGAAGTATTTATACTATTTTATTACTTAGATTTTATTTTTCATACCATTTTTTAGAATAATTGATATAAAATTTCTTATATTGTATACTTTAGCTATATTTCATAATAAAAATAATCAAATGATAAATAGTTATTTATAACTAAGGAGGAAAAATTAAATGTACTGTAAAAATTGTGGGAAAAAAATTTCTGACAAAGCTTTTGAATGTCCAGCGTGTGGTACTAGTGTTGGAAGTGGCAATTCCTATTGTCAGGAGTGTGGTGGGGAAATTACAGATAATACAAAATATTATTGTAGTCATTGTGGATGCCCAACTAAAGGAAATTTTATATTAAGACCTAGAAAAGATACTAGAACAGGAACATTAAAGCGAGATGTAAAGGAATTACTAGACAATCCTGATATACATCAGAAAAGTGTATATACTTTTAGCTTTCTAATACCAACAATAGTGGTAATGGCTATATATAGTTATATAATAAAAGATTTTTATATTATATCACCAATTGTAACTTTAATATTAGGAATAATATTATCAATACCAATAAGTTATTTAATTTATAATTTAAGTTGTAGAGAAAAGGAAGCAGTAAATAATCAAAATACAAAATTAAAATTTACATTCTCAATTAAAGAATGGTTACCTATATTTATAATAGTAGCAATAGAAAATGTTCTAAACGATATAATTCATGCTTTAACTTTAAAAGCTAATATTGATACAATATTAGGAATACCTACTAGCTTACACATAATTTTACCAATAGCGAGTCTTATAGTTTATTTAGCAATTATACCTTTACCAGTTGTAATTTTTATAGCTTTAAATAAAAATATGTCAGTTATAGAAACAATAGTTTATGGATACAAAATTGGTTTAAAGAATTATTGGCAATTATTAAAACTACAACTTTCTTTCATTCCATTAATTTTCTTATGCGCAATTACATTAGGTATTTTATTAATATGGAAAGGATTTTATATTAGTACAACTCCATATGTATTAGCAGGACAATTAGTAGAAAAGTTTGAAACTAAAGAAAAAGTAGTAGAATAGAAAATAAGAATTTTTGATAATATATTTAAGACATTGATTATAATTGCTAAATTCAAATTCTTATAGAAGAAAGCAATGATATTTATCAGTAAACTATAAAAATTTATATATAGATTAAAAAAAGGCAGTTATTTAGACTGCCTTTTTATTTTATTATTAAATGAAATAAAAGTTAATATTTAAAACCTATAATTAATAAATTGATTAATTAATAAAATTTTTAAAAAAACTATTTCAAAAAATAAATTTAGCAATAAAAATAGGATTTTTAAATTAAAATTATAATTAAAACCTAAATTTGAATAATAAAAGTAATAAATTTTTGGCTAATAGTAAAATACTATATTAACTTTACAAAAAAAATATTAATAATGTAAAATTTAATCATTGATGTTATGTTAACAGAGTTAAACCAAATAAATATAATAGTTTGGAGGGAGAATTTGAGTAAAAATTTAAATAAAAAGGTTTTATTTTGGGGGCTATTGTTATCTATTTTTTTAGTAATATCAATAATTTTAGGAGTGGCTTTTGGAAGTACAAATATTAGTCCAAAGATTGTATATGAATTCTTAGGTCATAAGCTTTTGGGAATAGAATTACGATCTGAAATTCCTAAATCTGTTGGGACTATAATATGGGAAATAAGGTTTCCTAGAACTATATTAGCAGGAATAACAGGTGCATCTTTAGCACTTTGCGGTGTTCTTATGCAATGTATAACTAGAAATTCAGTTTCAGATCCTTATATTTTAGGAATATCATCAGGAGCATCATCTGGAGCTGTTTCTGTAATAGTTTTCTCTGGATCTTTAGCAGGAATGTTAGGAGTAGCTGGTGGAGCTTTTATAGGTTCTATTGTATGTGGAGTTTTAGTATTTATGATTGGAACTCGATTTGGGAAAACAAGTTCTACTACAAGGCTTGTTTTATCAGGATTAGCCTTATCTACTATATTTTCTGCAATAACAAATTTACTTATATATTCTGCGGAAAATTCAAATCAGGCAAAAGCAGCTATTTTTTGGATAATGGGAAGTCTCGGTGGTGCTAAATGGAATGTTATATTGTTTCCATCAATTGTATTACTATTAGTCTTAATTATTTCTTTAATTCTTTCAAAATCATTAGATTTATTATTGTTTGGTGATGATAGTGCAATTATGCTTGGAATGAACGTTAAGTTGGTGAAATCTATAATATTATTAATTTCTATTTTATTAATTTCAGTAATTGTATCATTAACAGGTGCTATTGGATTTATTGGATTAGTAATTCCACATATAGTTAGAAGTATAACTGGAACAAATCATAAAAAATTAATAATATTATCTATTCTTTTAGGGGCAATATTTTTAATATTATCAGATTTAATTGCAAGAGTTTTATTTTCACCAAGAGAGATACCAATAGGTATAATAACTGCACTTATAGGGGGACCATTCTTCTTATGGCTAATAGCTAAGAATGATTATTCTTTTGGAGGTAAGAAGTAATGAGTAAATTAAAAGTAAGTGAATTAGATTTTTTTATAGAAAATAAGCAAATTCTTAAAAAAATTTCATTAGAAATAAAAGAAGGGCAGTTTGTTGGAATAATAGGTTCTAATGGTTCAGGAAAATCAACTTTACTTAAGAATATATATAGAATATATAAACCAAAGTCAGGAAAAATAAGTATAGGCGAAAAAGATATGGAAAATATGAGTCATAAAGAAATTGCAAGAGAACTTGCAGTTTTAGCTCAAGAGACTACATCAGAATTTGATTTTAAAGTTGAAGATGTAGTTAAAATGGGAAGATATCCTTATAAATCTATATTTGAAGATTATTCTAAAAAAGATATGGAAATGGTTAGTGAAATGCTTAAGAAAGTTGGACTTAATGGTTTTGAAGAAAGAAGTTTTAACAGCTTATCTGGAGGAGAAAAACAGAGAGTTTTAATTGCTAGAGCCTTAGTACAAGATGCAAAATTACTTATATTAGATGAACCAACTAATCATTTAGATGTAGGTTATCAGCTTCAGGTTATGGATATTGTAAAAGAATTAAAATTAACTACCTTTGCAGCTATACATGATATGAATATAGCAGCAATGTATTGTGATTATATTATAGTTATTCAAAAGGGGGAAATAATCGCAAGTGGAAGTGTAGATGAGATTCTTACAGAAGAGATGATAAAAAAAGTATTTAATGTAGATTGTTATATAGGAAAAAATCCTATAACTGGGGACATACATATATTTTATATTAGTGAACATTCACATGTAAATGGAATTGGACATGGACATGTCCATAAAGATGGGTATACAGGTTATCATAAACATTAATGTATAAATACATAGGAGGAAAATAATGAATAGAAAAATAAAAAGCATTCTTTTAGGAATGACTGTAATTGCTGCAACTACTATATTTATGGGATGTAAAGCATCAGAAAAAAAGGTAGAAGAAAATACAAATAAAACTGAGCAAACATCACAGTTTAAAGAGTTTTCATATGTATATGATGATGGAAAAGAAAAAATAGATGTTAAAGTTACAAAACCACCTAAGAGAGCTGTAACATTATCACAATTTATGACTGAAACTTTATTAGCATTAGATTTAGGGGATAGAATGGTTGGAACAGCACTTTTAGATAATCCTATATTGCCACAATATAAAGCTGCATATGATAAAATTCCTGTTTTAAAAATGACAGGAGGACACAATATATCTAAAGAAGCTTTTATGGCTTTAAATCCTGATTTTGTTAGTGGATGGGAAATGTCTATAAATAGTGAATCTACAGGAACTCCATCTGAGTTAGTTAAAGAAGGAATATATCCTTATGTTGATAAATCTTTAAGCGGGAATGCAACTGTAGAAACAGTTTACGAAGATATAACTACATTAGGAAAAATATTTGGAGTTCCAGATAAAGCTAATGAAGTAATTAACAATATGAAAAATGAAATAAATAAAGTTCAAGAAAGCTTAAAGAAAGTAAAAGATGAAGATAAAGTAAAAGTAATGATTTATGATTCAGGTGAAAAAGATGCTATGGTTGTTGGAGCAGGACTTCCAAACAATTTAATAAGCTTAGCTGGTGGAAAAAATGTATATGGAGATTTAAAAAAATCCTATGAAACAGTTTCTTTTGAAAGTATAGTTGAAAAAAATCCAGATGTTATAATTGTAACTGATTATTTAGCAGGAGAACCAGCTGAAAAGAAAATAGAATTCTTAAAGAATAATCCAGCGTTAAAAGATGTTAAGGCAATAAAAGATAATAATATACATGTAATTGCATTAGCAGATTTATCACCAGGTGTTAGAAGCTCTAAAGCAATTTCAGAAATGAATAAAATGTTTTATAAATAATAAGATATAAAAAGTAGATTATAAATAAAATTATGATAAATATAAGTTTATAAGTATTTTAGTTCATATAAAAAGGACTTTCTCAGTTTTGAGAAAGTCCTTTTTATAATTTAACATATTTATAAATAATTTTTTAAATTATTTATTTTATATAAAATATATCTATTTAAATTTTTTTAGTATATAGCATTAGTGAAATCAAAAATACATATTGAATCATAATTATTTTTAGTATTCATTTAAATTTTAATTTAATAACAGTATATTTTTAAAAATTGCATAAAAAGTAAAAAAATAAATTTATTTACAAAAAAGGTATTATGTTATAGAATTTATTTGTTGAATTGTGTTAATAAAGAATAAATAAGGTGTGAGAAATGAATGGGGACTAAAATAAAGAAAGATTTTTTCTTTTGGGTTATATTACTAATTATGCTTTTAGTAATATCAATAATCCTAGGTATAGCTTTTGGAAGTACAAATATTAGTCCGAAGGTTGTATATGAATTTTTAATTTCTAAGTTTACGGGAACAGATATTCAAATTGAAATTCCTAAGTCTGTAGGAACTATAATATGGGAAATAAGACTTCCAAGGACATTATTAGCGGGGATAACTGGAGGGGCATTAGCACTTTGCGGAGTTTTAATGCAATGTATTACTAGAAATTCAATATCAGATCCATATATTTTAGGAATATCATCTGGTGCTTCAGCTGGAGCTGTTTCTGTAATAGTTTTTGGTGGATCTTTGGCTGGAATGTTAGGGGTAGCAGGTGGAGCTTTTATAGGAGCTATTGTATGTGGAATATTAGTTTTTATAATTGGAACTCAACTTGGTAAGACAAGCAGTACTACTAGACTTGTTTTATCAGGATTAGCATTATCTACAATATTTTCAGCTATAACTAATTTACTTATATATTCAGCAGAAAATTCAAATCAAGCAAAATCTGCTATGTTTTGGATAATGGGAAGTCTTGGGGGAGCTAAATGGAAAGTTATATGGTTTCCATTAATAGTATTACTAATTGTTTTTATTATCTCTTTAATTCTTTCAAAATCATTAGATTTGCTTTTATTTGGTAATGATAGTGCAATTATGCTTGGAATGAATGTTAAGTTAGTGAAATCTATAATATTATTTATTTCTATATTATTAATTTCAGTAGTTGTCTCACTAACAGGAGCAATTGGATTTATTGGATTAGTAGTTCCACATATAGCTAGAAATATAACAGGAACTAATCATAAAAGATTAATAATACTATCAGTTCTTTTGGGTTCAGTATTTTTAATAGTATCAGATTTGATTGCAAGAGTGTTATTCTCTCCAAGAGAAATACCAATAGGTATAATAACTGCACTTATAGGAGGACCATTCTTCTTATGGCTAATAGCTAAGAATAATTATTCTTTTGGAGGTAAGAAGTGATGAGTGAATTAAAAGTAAATGAATTAAATTTTTTTATAGAAAATAAACAAATACTTAAAAAGATTTCATTAGAAATAAAAGAAGGGCAATTTGTTGGAATAATAGGAGCTAATGGTTCAGGAAAATCTACTTTACTTAAAAATATATATAGAATATATAAGCCTAAATCAGGAGAAATAAAAATAGATGAAAAAAATATAGAAAATATGAGTCATAAAGAAGTTGCAAAAAAACTTGCAGTATTAGCTCAAGAAAATTCATCTGAATTTGATTTTAAAGTCGAGGATATAGTTAAGATGGGAAGGTATCCTTATAAAACTATATTTGAAGATTATTCTAAAGATGATATGAAGATAGTAGAAAAGATGCTTAGAAAAGTAGGACTTAGTGGTTTTGAGGAGAGAAGTTTTAATAGTTTATCTGGGGGAGAAAAACAAAGAGTTTTGATTGCAAGAGCATTAGTCCAAGATGCAAAACTACTTATATTAGATGAGCCGACTAATCATTTAGATGTTGGGTATCAACTTCAAGTTATGGATATAGTTAAGGAGCTGAAATTAACCACTTTTGCAGCTATACATGATATGAATATGGCATCAATGTATTGTGATTATATTATTGTAATAAAAAATGGAGAAATAATAGCAAGTGGAAATGTAAATGATATTCTTACAAAAGATATGATAAAAAAAGTTTTCAATGTAGATTGTCATATAGGAAAGAATCCTATAACTGGAGATACACATATATTTTATCTTAGTGAGCATTCTCATGTAAATGGAATTGGCAATGGACATGTTCATAAAGATGGGTATACAGGTTATCATAAACATTAATATAAAGGGGTAAATAAAATGAGTAAAAAATTAAGAGGAATTATTTTAGGACTAGCTGTAATAACAGCAACTACTGCATTTGTAGGATGCGGAGCAGCGGACAATAAAACAGAAGGAGAAGGAACAACACAAACAGAGCAATCATCTGAATTTAAAGAAGTATCATATACTTATGATGATGGAAAAGAAAAAGTTGATGTAAAAGTTACAAAAGCACCAAAAAAAGCAGTAACATTATCTCAATTTATGACAGAGATGTTATTAGCTTTAGACTTAGGGGATAGAATGGTTGGAACTGCACTATTAGATAATCCAATATTACCAGAATTTAAAGAGGCTTATGATAAAATTCCTGTTTTAGAAATGACAGAAGGACATAATATATCTAAAGAAGCTTTCACAGCTTTGGAGCCTGATTTTGTTAGTGGATGGGAAATGTCAATAACTAATGAAACTACAGGGACACCATCAGAATTAGTTAAAGAAGGAGTAGTTCCTTTTGTTGCAAAATCTTTAGATGGATCTTCAACAGTAGAAACAGTTTATGAAGATATAGCTTCTTTAGGAGACATATTTGGAGTTCCAGATAAAGCTGATGAAGTAATAAAAAAAATGAAAGATGAAATAAGTAAAATTCAAGAAAGTTTAAAATCTGTAAAAGAAGAAGACAAAGTTAAGGTTATGGTATATGATTCTGGTGAGAAAGAAGCAATGGTTGTTGGAGCAGGACTTCCAAATAATTTAATAAACTTAGCAGGTGGAAAAAATATATATGGAGATTTAAAAAAATCATATGAAATGGTTTCTTTTGAAAGTATAGTTGAGAAGAATCCAGATGTTATTCTTGTAACAGATTTTCTAGCAGGAGATCCAGTTGAAAAGAAAATAGAATTTTTAAAGAATAATTCAGCATTAAAAGATGTAAATGCAATAAAGAATAATAATATACATGTAGTTGCATTGGCAGATTTATCACCAGGGGTTAGAAATTCTAAAGTAATTTCAGAAATGAATAAAATATTTTATAAATAGCATATAAATTAAAATTGATTTATATAGATAAAATATAGTTGGAGGGGTTAAAATGAATGATTTAAAGAGCTATCCACATACACATGAACATTGTAATTGTGGGTGTGAAGAACATAAACATGCTCAAGAGGTGTGTCATTGTGGATGCGAAGAACATAAGCATGTTCATGAAGAAAATCACCATACACATGAACAATGTGATTGCGGATGTGAGGAACATACTCATGCTAAAGAGGTGTGCCACTGTGGATGTGAAGAACATAGACATGTTCACAACTAAATAAATTTATTAATGATACTGATAAATTTTATATTTATCAGTATTTTTTTATTAAATATAAAAAATTAATAATAAAAATACTTAAATGTAAATTAATAAATATTAATAAAAAATATAATTTAATTAATATAAAAATAGAATACTAACTAAATTTATAAAAAAGAAATATAAAAATTAAATATTTACTTTTTATAAATACTGATTTGACTAAAAGTTATTTAAAAAAATAGTTAGAAATCTAACAGTTAGAGTATTGACAATTTTAAATTTGGATGATAATTTTATTTTAAGGAGTTGATTATTTTGAATAGAGATATAAGAAAAATGCAAAACATCGATTCTATAGGCTTAATGCGAATTATAAGTATAAAGCTAAAATTAAAAGCTGATAATGAGATAAAAAGTCTAGGTATTAATTCTCAGCAAGGAAGAATGATAAGATATATATATGAACATCAAAATGATGGATTAATACAAAAAGATATTGCAGAAGCTTTTAATAGAAGAAGTGCAACTATTACAAGTATGCTTCAAGGATTAGAAAAAAAAGGATACATAGAACGTAGGATTCCAAAAGATAATGAAAGACAAAAGAATATCTATGTATTAAAAAAAGGTGAAGATTTAATTTCAGATACAGAAAAAGTGTTTTCTAATCTTGAAAAAGAAATTTCAAATATATTAACTAAAGAAGAAGCAGAAACTTTTAATAGATTACTTATAAAATTAAATAACGCTTTATAAAATATGATAGCAATTGCTATCGTATATTAAAATAGTTAGAATTCTAACAGTAAGAAATTAAACTAAAGGAGAAGATTAATGGAAAATACAAATGAATATTATTTAAAAGAAGCACCAATAAAAAAAGCAGTTAAGCATCTTTCAATTCCAATGATGCTAGGACTATCTATTGGAACAATATATAATGTTATAAATGCTTATTTTATAGGACTTCTAAGAAATACAGATATGCTTTCAGCAGTAACACTAGGGCTTCCTATATTTATAGTTTTAATGGCAATTGGAAATATGTTCGGAGTTGGTGGAGGAACATTTATAACAAGACTTATTGCTAAAGATGAAATAGATAAAGCTAAAAATATAGCAAGTTATGTTATATATTCTAGTTTTATATTTAGTATCATTGTTGCAGTTTTAGCGATTATATTTATAAATCCTATAACTAGTTTATTAGGAGCAAGTGGAAGTGTATTTGAAGTAACTAAAAAATACATAATAGCGTGTTTAGTACTTGGATTTATGGTAGTTATAAATTTTGCATTAGAACAAATAGTTAGATGTACTGGAGCTTCTAAAGAATCTATGTATGGAATGGCTATAAGTGCTATTGTTAATTTAATATTAGATCCATTATTAATATTAGTATTTCATTTTGATTTAGTAGGAGCAGCTGTTGCAATGTCTGTAGCCAACTTAGCTTCAGCAATTTATTATGCTTATTATCTACAAAGAAAAAGTGAAAAGCTAAGAAATTTCTTTAGAATAAGAAAAATTTCATTTAAAGATAAAATTGAAATTTATAAAATAGGTGTACCAGAATTAATTCAAATGTCATTTATGCTTGTAACAACATTATTATTAAATAACTTCTGTATGGAATATGGTGATAGTGTTACAGCTAGTATTGGAATAGCATTACGTATTGTACAAGTTCCTGAATTTTTAAGCATGGGAATAGTTTTAGGTGTAATTCCTTTATTAGCATATAATTATTCTAGTGAAAATTTTAAAAGATTTAATTTAGGATTAAAATCAGGTTTTAAATATATAGCCTTAATATCAGTTTTCTTTTTTATAGTAGTTTTTATGCTTAGAAAAGAAGTTGTAGGACTTTTTACAAGTAGTAATGAAGTAATAAGAATTGGAACTTATATTCTTACAGCTATGCTAGTTTCACAATTATTTAATGGAATTGCAGGATTGTTCTTAGGAATATTCCAAGCATCAGGTAAAGGAACACCTACAACTATTATAGCAATAGCGCAAGGAGTATTATCAATTCCAGTAATTATAATAGGACATAGTTTCTTTGGACTAGATGGAGTAATTTGGTCAACTACAGTAACTGAACTTATTACATTTGTTTTAGGAAGTGTAATGTTTTTAATAGTATTTAATCCTTTCAAATCAAAAAAGATTTGTAATGAAGTTGCCTAGATAAAATATAGTTAAAATAATTGAAAAAAATATAAATATGGACTATAATTATTGAAACTTTAGGAGGATAACTAATATGAATAAAGGGCAAGAACAATTTTTTAATTTCATAATGGAAAGAGTAACAGAAGAAGGAAGAAAAGAAGCAGAAGAATTACTTAATGAATCTTTTTAAAAACAAGCTAATGGAACTTTTAATGAAGAGTACATGAAAGCTTTTATACCTAAAATGCTAGGATTATTAAAACCAGAATGTGTTGAAGAAGTAAAAAATATTATGATGAATCATAAAGCTTAATAAATATATTTATAAAAAATATAAATTGAAATAGTAGGTTTAAACTTTAGGTTAAATCTACTATTTTTTTGTGATAAAATGGGAAAATATATAATTAAAATTGTTTTTGAAAAAGTCTAGAAATCAAGTGTGTTTTATTTATTTTGTAGATAATATTTTATAAAAATAAAAGAAAGATAATAATGGGGACAATTAGTTTAATAATAAGAGGGATATTATGAATTTTATAAAACCAAATAGATTACAAAAAGGCGATAAAATTGCAGCAATAAGTTTATCTTGGGGTGGAGCAGGAGACAAAGAAATTCTTTGGAGATATAATTTAGGTAAAAAGAGATTAGAAGAGGAATTTGGGATTATAGTAGTTGAAATGGAGAATACATTAAAAGGGAGTAAATATATTTATGAACATCCTGAAAAAAGGTCAGAAGATTTAATGAATGCTTTTAAAGACAAGAGCATAAAATGGCCAAAAGAAAATATATGGAGAAATGCAATATTATTTTTAGAAACATCAGAAGAGATGCCAGAATTAAATCATTTTGAACGTTTGATTAGAAATTATGGCTCACAAGGAATTTTAGAAAAAATCAATGGAATAATAATTGGAAAACCTTATGATAATAAATATTATGATGAATATAAAAATATAATTTTAAAAATTGTTAGAGATGAATTAAAATTGAATGATTTACCAATAATGTACAATATGAATTTTGGTCATACATCACCTATGATTACTATACCTTATGGAGCAATAGGAGAAATAGATTGTGATAAATGAGAATTTTCAATATTAGATTTAGGAGTAGTTTAAACTTAGAATTAAAACACTATAAGTTGAAAAAAGTTAGAATAAATATATAAATTAGACAACATTTATTTAAAATAGAGCAGATTTTGGCTTAGAAAATTACTATGTTTTTAATTACAATAGTATCCTAAAAGAAACTATACCACTTAAAAGTGCTTACTATACGGGATATAATATATGAGTTAATATTGTCTTGTGAAAAAAATTTAAAGGAGACGATAATAGATGAATGAAGTAGTACAATTTTTAAATGAAAGTCCAATAGTATATTTTTCAACAATAGGAGTAGATGGTAAACCTAAAGTTCGTCCATTTCAATTTATGCTTGCAGAAGAAGGGAAAGTATTCTTCTGTACTAGCAATCAAAAGGATGTATTTTCAGAAATTGAAAAAAATAAAAATATAGAATTATGTACAATGAATAGCAAAAATGAATGGATTAGAATAAATGGGAAAGTAGTATTTTCAAATGATATGAAAATAAAAGAGAAAGTCCTAAATAGTAGTGAACTTGTAAAGAACATATATAAATCAGCTGATAATAAAATATTTGAAGTATTTTATATAGATGATGCTAAAGCAACAATATATGATTTTTCAGGAAATCCTCCAAGAAAATATACTTTTTAATAAAATAAATATAGATTTGTTCAAATAACAAAATAGTTTTTAAAATAAAAATAGGCAATTATAAATTGCCTATTTTTATTTTATTTCAACTTTATAATTTATTTTTTACATTCAAAGACCTAAGAGATAAATTAAGCCTTTCTAAATTATAAATCTAATATATTTTTAGTTTAAATTACTATATAAGATTAATTAGAATCAGTACATAAATATTTGTTCTTATAATAATTTCCCCAATCAACCATAGAATCAAGAATAGGCTTTAAACTAAGGCCTGTCTCAGTTAAAGAATATTCAACTTTAGGTGGAACTTCAGGATAGACTTTACGGTGTACAAGTCCCTTTTCTTCCATTTCTCTTAAGTTTTGAGTAAGAACTTTTTGTGTGATATTATTAAGAGATTTTTTCAATTCTCCAAATCTTTTTGTTCCAGTAAGTAAATCACGAATTATAAGCACTTTCCATTTGTTACCTATAAGATGAAGAGTTATTTCTACTGGACAATCTGGAAATTCCTTTGACATGTTTAGCATCCTTTCTAATACTATTTTTAATAATTATGAGCTATAATTACTATTTATTTAATATAAGATTTATTATAAATAGAAAAATATTAAATTACAAATTTAAAGATATTATATAAAAATATTTAAGATAGAAATATAAAATTTATTAAAATTAATAGAAATCAAAAGTAATTTAAAGAAAAACGTCAGGAAAATATTTACAATTTAATGAAAACAAGAATTTTGAAATTTGCTATGAATAATTTGTTTAAATATAATAATTTACAAAACAGAGTAAAATAGTCGGAAAAGCGATGATAAAGAAGAGTAATTATAGTGAGATTTAAAGAGAGGAGGTTTTAAGCTGAAAGACTTCTATTTAAGCTATAGTGAAAGTGCACTTTTGAGCAAATGATTTGAATTTAAGTAGGGTCATTACGGTTCGCCGTTTATAGGGAATTGAGGGGGATTTTTAATCTAATTTGAGTGGAACCACGGAGTACATAGCTTCGTCTCATTAATTTAATGAGATGAAGCTTTTTTATTTTAAGGAGGAGGTTATATGCAATTTGATGTAAATTTTATGATTGAACAAATTCCAAATTTTATTCATGCAACTTTTATAACTTTAGGCCTTGGAGTATTAGGAATTGTTTTTTCAGTTTTAATTGGAGTTTTATTTAGTAATATTTTATTTTTTAAAGTAAAAATATTAAAAAATATTGTTAAAGGCTATGTAGAGCTATCAAGAAATACTCCTCTATTAATTCAATTGTTCTTTTTATACTATGGATTAACTAAACTTGGCTTAAATATAAGTGGTTTTATGTGTGGAGTAATAGGTCTTACTTTTTTAGGTGGAAGTTATATGACTGAAGTTTTTAGAGGAGCACTTGAAGGAGTTTCAAAAGGACAAGAAGAAGCTGGATTAAGTATAGGATTAAGCAAGGCTAAAGTATATAGATACATTATTTTTCCGCAAGCTTTTTCTTTAGCTATTCCAGGATTACTAGCCAATGTACTTTTTTTATTAAAAGAAACATCAATAGTTGGATGTATAGCAGTAGGTGAATTAATGTTTTTAACTAAAGATATTATAGGGATGTATTATAAGACAAATGAGGCTTTATTAATGCTTGTAATTTTTTATCTTATAATATTGCTTCCAATATCCATATTTGCATCTATCTTAGAAAGGAGGATGAAATATGCTTAGTGGAGATTATAGAGTAATTTTTGAAGGAAATAATTTAGAGAGAATTTTTGAAGGGCTACTTGTAACTATAAAAATTGCTTTTATATCAGTAATTATAGCTATAATTTTAGGAGTATTATTTGGAGTTATAATGACTGTTAAATCAAAAATTATAAGAGCTATAAGTAGATTTTATTTAGAGGCAATGAGGATAATCCCTATTATAGTTTGGCTTTTTATAGGATACTTTGGAATTGCTTCTACCTTGAATATAAATTTAGAAGCTGAAACAGTTTGTATAATTGTATTTTCTCTTTGGGGAATTGCTGAAATGGGAGATTTAGTGAGAGGTGCAATTGAGTCTATTCCTAAGCATCAAATTGAGGCAGGACAATGTTTAGGACTTAGTAAAATTCAAATTTATAGATATATATTAGTTCCGCAGGGAATAAGAAGAGTAATTCCTGGTGCTATAAATCTTTCTACAAGAATGATTAAAACAACTTCTTTAGTAGTTTTAATTGGAGTAGTTGAAGTAGTTAAGGTTTCACAACAGATAATTGAAACTTCAATTTTAAATGCACCTAAAGCTTCATTCTTTATATATGGATTTGTATTTATTCTTTATTTTATAGTTTGCTATCCAATATCAATCTTGGCAAATATAGCAGAGAAAAAATTAGAGTATTAAGAGGTGTATTATGGTAAAGACAATTTTAAAAATTGAAGGTTTAAAGAAAAGCTATGGAGATTTAGAAGTTTTAAAAAATATAGATTTAGAAGTAAAAAAAGGTGAAGTAGTTGTTATATTAGGACCATCAGGATGTGGAAAAAGTACACTTTTAAGATGTTTAAATGGTCTTGAGAATATACAAGAAGGAAAAATATCTTTTGATGATGGGGAAGGCTTAAAAGAAGTTAAGAGCTGGGATAAGCTTAGAGGAAAAATAGGAATGGTTTTTCAAAGCTATGAGCTTTTCCCGCATATGAAAGTTATAGATAATATAATTCTTGGACCTGTTAAGGGACAAGGAAGGAATAAAGAAGAAGTAATTAAGGAAGCTGATTTGCTTTTAAAGAGAGTAGGACTTTATGAAAAAAGAGAAAGTATGCCAAAAGAGCTTTCAGGGGGACAAAAACAAAGAGTTGCAATAGTTAGAGCTCTTTGTATGAAGCCAGAGGTTATGCTTTTTGATGAGGTTACTGCAGCTCTTGACCCAGAAATGGTAAGAGAGGTTTTAGATGTTATATTAAATCTTGCAAAATCAGGAATGACTATGCTTATAGTTACTCATGAAATGGAATTTGCAAAGGCTGTTGGAGATAAAATAATTTTTATTGATAATGGAGATATATGTGAAAGTGGAACAGCAGAAGAATTTTTTACAAGTCCAAAAACTAATAGAGCAAAAGAGTTTCTTAATATATTTAAATTTTAATAATAAAGGGGAAATAAAAAATGAAGAGGTTAAAAAATTTAAAAAAATTAATTGCATTAACAGCAGTAGCTATTTTATCAATAGGAATTTTTGCTGGATGTGGTGCAAGTAAAGATAGTGAAACAGGAGCTATTGATAAGATAAAAGAAAATGGAAAAATAAAAATTGGAGTATTTAGTGATAAGCCACCTTTTGGTTTTGTTAATGAAAAAGGTGAAAATGATGGATTTGATGTTTATTTAGGAAAAAGACTTGCAAAGGACCTTTTAGGAGATGAAACAAAGGTGGAATTTGTTCTTGTAGATGCAGCAAGTAGAGTTGAGTTTTTACAATCAAATAAAGTAGATGTTATTTTAGCAAACTTCACAGTGACACCTGAGAGAAAAGAAAAAGTAGATTTTGCAGACCCATATATGAAAGTTTCATTAGGAATTGTATCTAAAGATGGAAAAATAACTGACCCAGAACAGTTAAAAGGTAAAAAATTAATTGTTAATAAAGGAACTACAGCAGATGCTTATTTTACAAAAAATTATGAAGATATAGAATTAGTAAAATTTGATCATAATACAGAAGCTTTTGAAGCTTTAAAAGATGGAAGAGGAGATGCTTTAGCACATGATAATACACTTTTATTTGCTTGGGCTAGAGAAAATAAAGGATTTAATGTAGGAGTTAAATCACTTGGTGGAGAGGACACAATAGCACCAGCTGTTAAAAAAGGAAATGAAGAGTTATTAAAATGGATAAATGAAGACTTAGCTAAATTAAAAGATGAAGGATTCTTTAAAGAAAGCTATAATGCTACTTTAAAACCTGTTTATGGAGAAGATGTTAATCCAGAAGATGTTATATTCTAAAAATAATTAGATTATGAAAAACTTTAGATTAATATTTAGTCTGTATCGATACATTTGTAAAGAATTTCTATTTGCCGTATGATATAGAAAAAGTTTTAAGGAGGCATTTTAATATGGAAAGAAAAGACGTAAACAAAAACTTAGCTCAAATGTTAAAGGGTGGAGTTATTATGGATGTCACAACTAAAGAAGAAGCAATAATTGCAGAAAAGGCTGGAGCTTGTGCTGTAATGGCTCTTGAAAGAGTTCCATCAGAAATAAGAAAACAAGGTGGAGTTGCAAGAATGTCAGACCCTAAAATGATAAAAGAGATTCAAGAAGCAGTTTCAATTCCTGTAATGGCTAAAGTTAGAATAGGTCATTTTGTGGAAGCGCAAATATTAGAGGCATTGAAAATTGACTTTATTGATGAAAGTGAAGTATTAACTCCTGCAGATGATAAATATCATATAGCAAAAACAGATTTTAAAGTTCCTTTTGTTTGTGGAGCTACTGATATTGGAGAAGCATTAAGAAGAATAGGTGAAGGAGCTTCTATGATAAGAACAAAAGGTGAAGCTGGAACAGGAGATGTTGTACAGGCTGTTAAGCATATGAGAACTATGAATACTCAAATAAAAGAAATTGTTAAAGCTGATAAAGAAGAACTTATGACTATTGCCAAAAATTATGGAGCACCTTATGAAATAGTAAAATATGTTCATGAAAATGGAAAACTTCCTGTAGTGAATTTTGCAGCAGGAGGAATTGCAACACCAGCAGATGCTGCACTTATGATGCAATTAGGATGTGATGGAGTTTTTGTAGGTTCAGGTATTTTTAATTCAGGAAATCCAGAAAAGAGAGCTAGAGCTATTGTTCTTGCAACAACTTATTATAATGATCCTATTAAACTTGCAGAAGTATCAGAAGATTTAGGAGAAGCAATGAGTGGTATTTCAGCAAGTGAAATAAAAGTTAAATATGAAAACAGAGGATGGTAAAATGAAAGTTGGAGTACTTTCACTTCAAGGAGGAGTAATAGAACATAAAAAAGCAATAGAAGCTTTAGGACATACTCCAGTTGAAGTAAAGAAGGAAAGTGATTTAGATTATTTAGATGCAATAATATTACCTGGAGGAGAAAGCACAACTATAAGTAAACTTTTAAAAGTTACAGGACTTATTAATCCACTAAAAAATAAAATAGAAAATGGATTAAAAACATGGGGAACTTGTGCAGGATTAATATTATTAGCAAAAGAAATAGAGGGAGAAGAAGGCCATTTAAAGCTAATGGATATAAAGGTTAAAAGAAATGGCTTTGGTTCACAAATAGATAGTTTTAAAGAAGAAAAAGTTATAGAAAAGATAAGCAAAGATAAAATAGAATTAGTATTTATAAGAGCTCCATATATAAGCGAAGTAGGTGAAGGAGTAGAAATACTTTGTACAGTTAAAGGAAAAATAGTAGCTGTAAAGCAAAAAAATATGTTAGGTACAGCATTTCATCCAGAGCTAACTAATGATACTAGAGTTTTAGAATATTTTTTAAATAGAATGTAAAACTAAAGGGAAGATTTAAAATCTTCCCTTTTTAAGTTTGAAATTAAATAGATTTTATGAGTTAATTTAAATTGAAATAATTAGATATTTTAACAAAAGAAAAAAGTTTAGAAAGGGTGTGATTATGATTAAGAATTTGCCTTTTATAATATTTGGAGGAATAATTATAATCTTAGGAGTGGCAGTTACTTTAAGTAGTGGAAGTTATAAAGGCTCTCAAAAGTATATAGATAGTTATTTGCAAAGTATTAATTTTGATAATACAAAAGTCTTAACTGGAGAAGAGATAAAAACTATAGATATTGATAATGATGCAAAGGTTATAATTTGGATTGAAAATGGAGAATCGATTAAATTAAGCTTTATAGAAAAATCCTTTAATAATTGGAACAACATAGACACTAAAGGAGTAGAAAATAATGCTACAACTTATGTAAATTTTAATTCAGTAAGTAAAAAGTATGATAAATTAGGAGTTTTAATATCTGTTATAAAAAATAATAATGAAAACTTTAATAAAGCAGTTTTAAATAATAATAAAAATATGAGTATAGTTAAGTTTAAAGATTATACTATAATTTATTCTTGTGAAAATATTGAAAGTTTTAATAAAAAACCTGAAATAAAGCTATATAATGGCGATAATTTAGTGAAGGAGTTAAATGAACAAAAATATATAAAAGAATAAATTGAGATTTTTGGTCAATATATTTTATATAATAAATTTATAAAAAAAGTATATAGAAAATTAGAATAATAGCTCTAGTAAATATAATTAGTTGTTTATAACTAATTATATTTAACTAGAGCTTTTTTATAAATTTTTATAATTATTGAATAATGATGTTATAAATCTATCTTAGTTAAATCATTTGGAACTAAAATAGTACCATTAAATTCTTCTTTTCCTTCTTTAATATAAAGTTCTTCTCTATTAAGGATATTTTTATCTTCTGTATGATAAAGAAGAATAGTTTTTACCTTAAGCTCTCTAGCATTTATACATGCATCTTTAACAGTTGCATGATGCTTTTCATAAGGCTTAAATTCATCTTTTTCTGAATAAAGACAAAAAGCTTCATGTAAAAGATAATCTACTCCAAAAGCATAAGATTTTAAATCCTTATTATAAGGCTCATCACCTAAGAAAGTTAATGTTTTACCATTTTCTAATTCAACCTTAAAACCAAATTGAAGAAGTTTAGTGCTTTTTATAGCAAAGAATACAGTTTTTCTATTTAAAATATTAAATTCAGAATTATTTTCTACTTCTATAAAATTTATTCTTTCTCCAAAAAGATTTAAAAATTTCTTTTGGAGAACTATTTTAGAAATATCTTTTAAAGCGTCTAAAGATGATTTGTGTCCATATATATTAAAAATTCCATCATATTTATTATTTAACATACTTTGTCCAACAGCACGTATAACCCATATTCCACCTAAAATGTGGTCATTATGATTATGAGAAATAAACATGTTATGTATATTTTGTATTTTAATATTCATTTTTTCAAGATGAGCTAAAATAGTGTTTCCACCACCTGCATCTACTAAAAAATGCTCATCTCCATTAGAAATTGTAAAACAAGTATTATAGCATTTTGTAACCATTGCAGAGCCAGTACCCAATATATTTAAAGTTTCCATTTAAAACACTCCTTTTATTATATTTAAATTAATATACGACTTCATTATATATTATAAAAATAAAAAAATTTTTAAAATAGATTTAAAATTAAGTAGTTTATGTTTTAAAAATGCTGTTTATGCCAGTAATATTGTATAAATTAACAGAGCGAATATAATAAAAGTATAGACAGGTTAACCTAAATAATAAGTGAGAAGAGAATTATGAAAGATAAAAATACTAAAATTAAATAATTCTAATAAGAGCTTTGGAGCTTTATTATAGAAAAAATCTAAAACACTTATAAAAATTAAACTGTAAGTGTTTTTAATTTAAATATCTGAAATTAATATAAAAGCTATATTAAGATAGAATATTAAAAAATTTTCAAATAAAGGTAATATTAATAGAATAATTAATAAAAATATAAGTATAATAGTAAAATTTAGTATTATAATAGATATAATATTTTATTCGCTAAGGAGTATTAGTTATATGGAAAACTTCATTATAGCTATAATGGTAGTAATTTTAATTATAGCTTTTTGTTATTATGAAAATAATTGGTTAAAGACAACAAAATTAAAAGTAAAATTAAATACAAAAAATAAAATAAAAATTGTTCAACTTTCAGATCTTCATAGCAAAAACTTTGGAAAAGACAATAAAGTATTAGAAAATAAAATAAGAAAGCTAAATCCAGATTTGATTTTAGCAACTGGAGATATAATAGATTCAAATTTAAAAAATTTAGACAATATATTAGACTTTATTATAAGGTTAAATAAAAGTATTAAAGTAGTTTATATTCCAGGTAATAATGAAAATAGATGCAAAAAATTAGAATATATTATAGATACATTAAAGGAAAATGGAGTAATTGCATTAAGAAATGAAATAACAGATATAAATATAAAAGGAGAGAAAATAAATATTCTTGGACTTGCAGAAAATATAAAAGGTAAAAGAGAAACTGGATTTAAAAGAATAAAGGAAACTTATCATCATCATGCAACAGAAGGATTATTTAAAGAGTTTGAAAAAAGAAAAGGATTAAAGTTAGTTTTAAGCCATTATCCAGAAAAATTTAAAGGTGACGGAAGATATTGTGATTATAACTTTCATTTAATGTTTTCAGGTCATGCTCATGGAGGGCAATTTATTCTTCCATTTGTAGGAGGTTTATTTGCACCAGGGCAAGGAATCTTGCCTAAATATTATGGTGGTATGTATGATGGAGAACACAATAAGTTAATAGTTAGTAGAGGTCTTGGAAATAGTGGCTTTCCATTAAGACTTTTTAATAGACCAGATGTTGTATATTTAGAAATATATAATTAATTTAGATAAATTCCATTAAGTAAAATAAACAAATTTTTTATATGAGAATAGTATATATCATAATAAATTAAGTAGAGTGATATATAATGTTTAACAGGTTAAAAAGAAATATTCAAAAATTATATAGTGCATTTTTAAAGACATATTCTAGCACGAGGTTTTTGATTATAATATTTGGAGTATGTCTAATATTAATTTCAATATCAGTTTTCTTTGATATAAATGAAAATGAGGGATTAATTACTATAAGAACTATATTTTCTTCTATAATTGGATTTTTAATAGAAATATCTAGTAGTAAAGTAATTTGTAATGATAGAACAACAATAATAAGAAATTATATTGTAGGTTCAGTATCACTTTTAATAGTTTTTATTTTAATACTAGCTATTATATATGATGTTTCACCTATAAATCCATCATTAGTGCTATTAAGAAATACATTATTTTCTTGTATAGGATTTTTAATAAGTTGCAGTAAATACTGTGAATCAGATCGTTAATAATAAAAAGACTTTTCTAATTGAAGAGTCTTTTTTTATTGTAATTTTAATAAATAAAATTAAAATAACTTACTTATGAGATAAATATAAGGAAATAAAAGGTTAATAGAATCAAAAGTAAAATTAAAAAATTATATTTGAAAATAAATAGATAAATCAAAAATATATTTTTAGAAAAAAATATAAAGTTTTTAATCAAAGTGAAAAAAAAGTATTAGATGTAAACGAATCCAAAAATTTTTTTAAAATTTTTTGAGAAAATAGCGGGTATAAATATGCAATGAGTATTTTTCTATAATTCAAAAAAATTTACTTTACGTAATTTTTTCGTAAGAATTTTACCATTAGAAAATTAAAATAAATTGTTAAGTGGAAATTTAAAATTGAATTAAAAAAAAATAGATAAAATTATAAAATAAAATTTAAAAAAGCATAATTAAACAAATTAATAGTTAAAAGCATTTTTGTTAAATGAAATATATTTAAGTAGCTTAAAAATAAAATTAAATTTAAAAAATTGGGTATAAATATGAAAGTTTCTCATTGTAACTAAAAGATTACATTTTTAAATATAACTTAATTAGAATTTCAGAAAAAGTATATTATCGAAATTTTCTGAAAATAGAACATTGTAATTTAATGTAATTCAAAATAAAAAAATAAAAGGATAAAAAGGTTGAAAATGAGAGAAAAGTGAAGAAATTAGATTATAATTTATTTAAATAATATAAAATAATACAAAATTAATAAAAATAGATTAATTTGAAGTTTAAATTTTGAAAATAATAGTTATATAATGAATTCATAAAGTGGCTCGCAAATATTTCCTTTATTAATAAAGAAATATGAACGAAGACAGTTTATATAAACAATATTAAGTAAAAAAATTATTAAATCCTTTATTAGTAAAATAATGGAGAGTTGAATAAATATATCT
>NZ_LTAY01000022.1 GCF_002050515.1 Clostridium thermobutyricum DSM 4928
TATTTATAAAGCTTAATTTAATCTATATTTTTCTATTCAATTTAAAAAAAGATATATTTGAATTATAATGTAAGTTAGTAGTTAAATTATTTTATTTTTCTATTATTTATAATATATTTTTGAAAAGAAATTTTATAAACAAATAAAATGTACTAATATGTAGTATTATAATAATTATAATAGAATAAGGAGTGAATAGTTATGAGCATAACTCATGGAGCAAATTTATTTGAGCTAGCAGAAAAACTTGGATTAGAAAAAGAAGAGATTTTAGATTTTAGTTCAAATATCAATCCTTTTGGAGCTTCAAACAAAGCAAAAAAAGCAGTAATAGAAAAAATAGAACAAGTATCAATTTATCCAGACCCAGAATATAGAGACCTTAGAAGGGCTATTGGAGAATATGCAGAATGTAATATGGATAATATTGTTTTAGGAGAAGGTGCAACAGAACTTATATCTTCATATATAAGCATTATAAATCCTAAAAAAGCAATTATATTATATCCTTCATATTCAGAATATGAAAAAGAACTAAATAAAATTAATTGTGAAGTACATAAATATTTTGCAAAAAAAGAAAATAATTTTAAAGTAGATTTAGAAGATTTTAAAAAGGAAATAAATAAAGAAAATTACGATTTAGTAATAATCTGTAATCCAAATAATCCTACAGGTTTCTGTTTTAAAAGAGAAGAGATAGAAGATATTTTAAAAAGTACAAAATCAGCAGTAATGTTAGATGAAACTTACATAGAATTTGCAGATAAAAAAGAATATTCATCTGCAAGTTTGGTAGATAAATATGAAAATATTTTTCTTATAAGAGGGACATCAAAATTCTTTAGTACTCCAGGAATAAGACTTGGGTATGGACTTATTTCTAATGTTGATATAAAAAAAGAAATATTAAAGAAAATTCCATTATGGAATATAAACATATTTGCTACAGTAATGGGTGAAGTTATGTTTAGAGATAAAGAATTTATAGAAACTACTTTAGTTCATGTTAAAAAAGAAATAAAAAATCTTGTGGAAAATTTAAATACAATAGATTATATAAAGGTTTATGAAACTAAAGGAAACTTTATTCTTTGTGAAATAAGTAGTGGTAAGAAAGCTAAGGAACTTTATGATATTCTATTAAAAAAAGGAATGATTATAAGAGATTGTGCTTCATTTGAAGGATTAGGTGAAAATTTCTTTAGAGTATGTATATTAAAAACTGAGGATAATAAAAAATTAATAGATGAAATGAAGAAAATAAATCTTTAAAAAATAAGCTCTTTAATGTAAATTGCATTAAAGAGTTTATTTTTTTATAAAAAGCATTTACAAAAATATACATTTGATATATTCTAGTGTATATACACTTAGGGGGAATATTATGAGAGATAAAACAAAACAATTAGTTTATGCAGCACTTTTGACAGCGCTTGCAATTATTATTCCAATTCAATTTGGATTTTTAAAGGTTTATATACCACCTTTTTCAGCAACTCTTGCAGCTCATGTGCCAATGTTTATAGGAATGCTTATATCACCAATGGTTGCAGTTGTGGTTGGAATAGGATCAACTTTAGGATTTTTATTAGCAGGTATGCCAATGCCAGTAGTATTTAGAGCTGCTACTCATATTTTAGTTGGATTTATAGGGGCAAAATTTATAGAAAAAAATATTTCTTATGGAAAGATGAGTTTTATAACAGCTATTATTCATGGGGGAGCAGAGGCTTTAGTAGTAATTCCTTTTATAGGATTAGATATATTCCAACTTTTAATAGTTACTGGAGTTGGAGGCGCTATACATCATTTAGTTGATAGTGGCATATCTTATGGAATTGTAAATGCTATGGCAAAGGGAAGAAAGAAGACTATATATACAATTTTTAAATCACAAGAAGAACGTATAGAAAATAAAGAAGTTATAAGATAAAAATAAAAAAGCTTATCTCAAGGAATTGAGACAAGCTTTTTTATTTTATTTGCAAACTTATTCATAAAAGGATATTATTAAAGATATGTTTTTGGAAAAAAATTTAGTTTAAAGAGGTGAATGATATGGAAAATAAATCTTTAATTGAAGAAAGAAAAATACTAGAAGAAAAAAGAGTTTTAATTGAAAAGGAGCTTAAATTAAAAGAAGAATATGAAAATAGTATAACGGAAAAATTTATAAGCTTAAGCAAAGAATTAAAAGGTAAATATAATTTTGAAAAAGTTACTACTGAAAAAGCTATGGATTTAGCTAAAAAAGATATAATGAAATACGAAGAATCATACAATTCACCTTATTTTGGAAGAGTAGATTTTAGAGAGAAAAAAACTATTAATGTTGAAAAAATATACATAGGAAAACATGGAGTAACAGATAGTGAAAATGGTGATGAAATAGTAGTAGACTGGAGAGCTCCAGTTGCTGATCTTTATTATAGTGGAACAGGTGGAGATGCTAGCTATAAAGCTCCAATAGGAATAATAGATGGAGAACTTTCATTAAAGAGAAAATTCTTATTTGATTCTGAAGGAGAGCTTGAAAGAGTATTTGATGAAGGTTTAAATGAGCTTATGATAAATGGAGAAGAAGGTCAAGAGCTTGTTGATGAATTTCTTAAGATAAACTTAGAAGAAAGTAGAGGAAAAAAACTTAAGGAAGTTGTTGCAACTATTCAGAAAGAGCAAAATGATATTATTAGATGGCCAAGAAATCTGCCAATAATAGTTCAAGGTTCAGCAGGTTCAGGAAAAACTACAATAGCACTTCATAGACTTGCTTACCTTATATACAGATATAAAGAAACAATGAGTGGACAAGATATTTTAGTTTTAGCACCAAATAAATTATTCTTAGATTATATATCAGATATACTGCCAAATTTAGGAGCACATGAAGTAACTCAAAGCACTTTTGAAGAGTTAGTAAAGAAGAGAGCTAAGCTTAAAGGTAAAATTTATAATAAAGATGAAAAACTTAAATCTATTCTTGAATCAAAAGATGAAAATGAGAAGAAGCTTATAGTAAATTCTGCGAAAATAAGAGGTTCTTTAGCTTTTAAAACAATGATAGACAGATATATAACTCTTATTGAAAGCAAATCATTTGATATAGAAGATGTAGAAATAGAAGGTGAAGTTTTATTTACAAGAAAAGAAATATTAAGACTTTACTTAAAAGATTTAAAATCATATCCAATAAATAAAAGAAAAGATGAAATAAAAAGATATTTAGGATTAAAGTTAAAAGAAAGAACAGCTAATTTAGTTGTAAGCTTTGATACTAGATGGGAAACTAAAATAAATGAAATAAAAAGAAATGTTGAGGACAAAGAGGAAAGAAGAAAATTACTTGTAGAAAGTTATGATGAAAGAGACAGAATAAAAGAAAGTATAAAGAAAAATTCTAAAAATGCATTAAATGAGTACTTTAAGGAATGGAGAGGAATAGATTCAAGTAGTGTATATAAAGGATTTTTTGAAGATGAAGATTTATTTAGCATAGCAACTGATGATAAAATTCCAAAAGCATTAGCAGACTTTATGAAAAAAGAGTATAAAGAAAAAGAAGAAAAAGGGCTTATAGATGAAGATGATTTGGCAGCACTTTTATATATACGAGTTTTATTAGAAGGAATAACTGATGAAGAGAAGTTTAAGCATATAGTTGTAGATGAAGCACAAGATTATAGTCCATTCCAAATATATTTAATAAATGAAATTGCTAAAGGAAATTCATTAACTCTTGTTGGTGATATAGCTCAAGGAATTTATTATTATAAAGGTCTTAAAGATTGGAAAGATGTCACTGAAGGATTGTTTAAAGGAAATGCAACATATATAAGCTTAAGTCAAAGTTATCGTTCAACAGTTGAAATAATAGATTTTGCAAAAGGAGCTTTAGAAGCACAAAATATAGGGTTAAAAGATGCAAAACCAGTTTTAAGACATGGAGATAAGCCAGAAATTATACAATGTAATGAACAGAAAGAAATTAGTGAAACAATAGATAGAATAATAGAAAAAGTAAAAAATGCTGGAAAAAATGTTGTTGCTATAATAACAAAAGATGGAACAGAGGCAGAAAAAGTAGAAAAGATATTAAAGAAAAACAGTAAAAACAAATTCCAAAGAATAAAAGGAAAAGAAAAAGAAACTACTGAAGATTTCATTATAATACCTTCTTATTTAACTAAGGGGTTAGAGTTTGATTGTAGTATCATATTTAATCCAAGTAAAGATGTTTATGCAAATAATATTTTAGATCAAAGATTATTATATGTATCTTTAACTAGAGCACTTCATAGTGAATATGTTATACAAATAGATAGCTTAACAGAACTTATAAAAGAATAGTAAAAAGTATATAGCTAGGAGAAATTTTTAAAGTTTATTTTAAAAATATCTACCTAGCTATAATAAATTATATTAAAATACATAAATTATAATTATAAAAATTTAAAAAATAAATAAATTTTTATTTGAATTTATAATAAGAAGAAATTATAATGTTTATAGCAAAACGAAGGAGGAGTAAATAATGGAAGTAAATGAAATAATGTCTTTTAAAGATGAAGACGGTAACAAAGTAGATTTTGAAGTTGTTGCAAAGATATTTCTAGAAGAAACAAAAAAAGAATATTTACTATTAACATCAGTAGAAGATGATGCAGATGATATGTATATGTTTAGAATAGATGTTGTAGATGAAAAAGAAGAATTAAATTTAGTAGAAGATGATAAAGAGTTTTTAGCAGTTAAAAAAGAATACAAAAAGCTTTTATATTAGGAGGGGTAAAAATGAATATAGCGAATATAGTAGAAATGCTTGAAGAAAATAGATTATCAGAAATAACAGAATTACTAGTAGATGAAGAAAAATGTGTTTTAGAATTTTTCTATGATTTTGATAGAGATGAAATCGAAGGTGCTAAAGCATATGCAAATGAAGAAAGCGATTTAGAAGAAGAAAGTGAAGAGTGGAGAACAGACTACTATATACCTTATTTATTAGATATTGCTAAAGATAATATAGAGAGCATAGTAGAAGAAATTTGTGAAGAATTAGGTATTGAGGGTAAAGCAGAAGAATTAGATATTGATGCTAATACACTTGATTATATAAAATTTAGAGTAGCTTTTTGTATAGAGGATTATGAAGGAGATATAGAAAGCTTATTAAACGATTACTTATAGAAATAGCCTTATATTGGTAAAAACAATCTCTTGAATTCAAAAAAAATTGTGATATAATAAAATCATAACATTCCTGAGATGTTCGCCAAGCTTATAATATTCAACCTACATTATATTTTCGGGATTTGCAACAGGTTTAAATATGTCGGGCTTCAAAGCTTTTAGCTTCATATTATGCAGAAGAAGGCAGAAGGTAAATTGAGCAGAACCCACCTGCGAGAGGCAGGTCTTGAATATATAGGCAAACGGCATATTTGGGAATTTAATATTAAAAAAGCAATACCTCATATGGGGTATTTTTTTTATATATAAGGGAAAAAATAAGTTAAATATTAAATTAAAAAAAGGGCTTCAATATAAAATTGAAGCCCTAAAATAAAGAGTAATTATTAAGCTACAAGTCTACGTTTTCTAACAAATCTTCTATTATGACGTTTATAATATTTATATATATGTCTTTGATATTTTGAAACATCTTTATCTAGGCTTTCAGAAAGATAGACAATAAATTTATTAGTTGGATTAATGAAAAGAAGTAATTTGTTTAAAAGTGTTTTTTTGAATTTCATTTTTCGCCTTAATTTCTTAATAGTCATACAATTATACCTCCACCTCTTAGGGAAAAATTAACGTTATAGTCATATTATAACAACAAATGGGGAAAAGTGAAGGTTTATCGTTCTCCTTTATATTACAAATAATAGCAAATGATAGTCTAAAACAGAGGGAAACATGTAGATAATAGGGTGATAATTGTAAATTATGAATATTAACTGTCGAAAAAAATTAAAAATTAAAAAAAATATAAATTTATAGAAATACTATTGAGTTGATTATATAAGTAAATATAGGTAAAATATAATCAATGTAAAGAAAAGTGAGGAATTTTTATGAAAGATATTAAAATAGAAGATATTAAAAATCTATCTATAGATGAAGTAACAATAAAAATAAATGAATTATATAAAAAAAGTAAAGAAGAAGGATTATCTGAAGAAGAAAAAGAGCTTCAAGGAGAATTAAGAAAAAGATATATAGACGCGGTAAAGGGAAATTTAAGAGCACAGTTAAGTGGAATAGAATATAAGAAAAAATAGAGGGGGGATCTATATGGCTGTAACTGTAAAGAAGCTAATAAATGATTTTGAGTTAGAAGTAATTGTTGAAGGGGGCAAAGATGAAGTTATAAATGTAAGTGATATAAACAGACCAGGACTTCAATTATCAGGATTCTACAATTATTTTACTCCAGAACGAATACAAGTTATTGGAAAAGCTGAATGGAGCTTTTTAGATGATATGCAAGTAGAGATTAGAAAAAAACGTTTAAAAAAATATTTTAGTTTTGATGTAAAATGCATAATAATAACTAGAGATCTAGAACCACATGAAGAATTTTTAAAATATGCAAGAGAAAAAAAAGTTTGGATTTTAAGAAGTTCTTTAGTAACAACTAAATTTATTAGTAAATTAACTGTATATATGTCTGCTAAACTTGCCCCAGAAACTAGATTACACGGAGTTCTTGTAGATGTCTATGGAATAGGTATTTTAATAACAGGAGAAAGTGGAATAGGTAAAAGTGAAGTTGCTTTAGAACTTATAAAAAGAGGACATAGATTAGTAACTGATGATGCTGTTGATATAAAAGAAATAGATGGAGAACTAACTGGATATTCACCTAAAATTACAATAGGAATGTTAGAAGTTAGAGGAATAGGAATAATTGATGTATCTTCTTTATATGGATTAAGTTCTGTTCTTCAAGAAAAAGACATAAAACTTGTTATGCACTTTGAGCATTGGAAAGATGATGGAGATTATGACAGATTAGGAACTAACTGCGAATATATGGATATATTAGGAGTTCCAGTTAGAAAGCTAACTGTTCCAATCAGACCAGGTAGAAATATAGCAGTTATAGTTGAAGCAGCAGCAGTTAACTTTAGATATACATTAATGTCTAAAGAAACTCCAGTAGATATAATAGAAAGCAGAATGAATTTAATTAGTGATAATTAATGACAGATGCTTATAATATATAATACCCTTATAAAATGTAAGTTTAAGGAGGAAAGAAAATGGAAATAAAGAATGCTTGGAATAAGTATGATGAAAATGGAATAAAAGAAATATTCTCATTTTGTGAAGGATACAAAGACTTTATGTCAAAGTGTAAAACAGAAAGAGAATGTGTTAAAGAATCAATAGAGATAGCAGAAAAACACGGCTTTGTTGATTTAAAAGAAGTTATTAATAGTGGAAAGAGATTAAAGGCTGGAGATAAAGTTTATGCAAATAATATGGACAAAGCTTTAGCGCTTTTTGTAATAGGAACTGAGCCTCTTGAAAAAGGATTAAAAATATTAGGTGCTCACATAGATTCACCAAGATTAGATTTAAAACAAAATCCTTTATATGAAGATTCAGAATTAGCACTTTTAGAAACTCACTATTATGGTGGAGTTAAAAAATATCAATGGGTAACATTACCTTTAGCAATCCATGGAGTTGTAGCTAAAAAAGATGGTAGCAAAATAGATGTTGTAATAGGAGAAGATGATAGTGATCCTGTAGTAGGAATATCAGATCTTTTAATTCACTTATCAGCTGACCAACTTGGAAAAACTGCTGCAAAAGTTATTGAAGGTGAAGATTTAAATGTTTTAGTTGGAAGCATGCCACTAAAAGATGAAGAAAAAAATGCTGTTAAAGCTAATGTTTTAAAATTATTAAAAGAAAAATATGATTTTGAAGAAGAAGATTTCTTATCAGCAGAATTAGAAGTAGTTCCAGCAGGAAAAGCTAGAGATTATGGATTAGACAGAAGTATGGTAATGGCTTATGGTCATGATGATAGAGTATGTTCATATACATCTTTATTAGCTCTTTTAGAAGTAGAAAATTTAGATAGAACAGCTGTATGTCTTCTTGTAGATAAAGAAGAGGTTGGAAGTATTGGTGCTACAGGAATGCATTCAAAATTCTTTGAAAATATGGTTGCAGAAGTAATGGATAGAACAGAAGGATATTCAGAATTAAAAATGAGAAGATGTCTTTCAAGTTCAAGAATGCTTTCATCAGATGTAAGTGCAGCATTTGATCCAAACTATCCAGGCGTTATGGAAAGAAAAAATAGTGCTTTCTTCGGAAAAGGATTAGTATTTAATAAATATACTGGTGCTAGAGGAAAAGGTGGATGTAATGATGCTAATGCAGAATATATGGCAGCTCTTAGAGCAATGATGGAAAAACATGATGTTACATTCCAAACAGCAGAACTTGGTAAAGTTGACCAAGGAGGCGGTGGAACTATCGCTTATATTTTAGCTGAATATGGAATGGAAGTTATAGACTGTGGTGTTGCTCTTCAAAACATGCATGCTCCATGGGAAATTGCTTCAAAAGTTGATATATATGAAACTAAAAAAGGATATGTTGCTTTCTTAAAAGAAGCATAAAATTATAAAATCCAATCAAATGCTAAATTTTTAAAGGATAGCTTTTGATTGGATTTTTTTATAAACTTGTAAAAATTCATATATTTATCTCTTTATTTTTTTACACAGAATATTATGTATATTCATATATTATACTAAAAAGGAGTGATATATATGGATTGGTCACGTTTAAAAAATTATGGGCTTTGGGTAGCTATATTAGCACTTATTCCATTAATATTAAAACAATTTGGAATTTATATAATACCAGAAGAGTATACTCAAATTACTACTGCTATTTTAAGTATATTAGTACTGGCAGGAATTTTAAATAATCCAACTACTGAAAATAAAGGATTTTTAGATGATAATATAAAAAATAAAAAAGAAATAGAATAAAAAGAAAGGTGCATTAGCACCTTTTAATTTATAATAAATTTAATATGTTTAATATTTTTTCTAAGTCTTTTTCTGGCAATTTCATATCTCCAATATCACCATGTCTAGCATCATTTTTAAAATCTCCATGGCAATCTGAACCAGCAGTAATTAATAAGTTATGCATTTTAGCAAATTCTAAAAAGTATTTTTCATCTTCTGATTTATTTTGATAATAAATAGCTTCTATTCCATCTAGTTCAAAAGGTAAAAATTCTTCTATATTAGAGTTTTTTATTAAAACTGGATGAGCTAAAATAGCAATTGCATTAAATTTATGAAGAAGTTTTACTCCATCTTCAGTACTTAATTTATTAGTAGGAACATATGCAGGCATATCTTTTCCAATAAAGTTATCAAATATATGGTCAAAAGAATAATCATAACCAGAATCAATTATTTCTTTTGCAATATGAGGTCTAGCTACAACATCTTTTCCTCTTTTTAAAACATTATCAAAAGATATTTTAATTTTAAAATGCTCCTCTAATTTTTTAACCATTTCTTTAGCACGTTTAATTCTTCTAGTTTTTATTTCATTTAATATTTCTATAAGTTCTGGATTTTTATAAGATTCATCTTTGAAAAATCCTAAAACATGAATACTTTCATTTTTGAAATTAGTTGAAAGTTCTATACCAGGTATTATAGTAATTGAATATTTTTTTGCTTCTTTTAAAGCTTCCTCTATGCCTAAAACAGTATCATGGTCAGTTATTGCTAAATATTTAACTCCGTTCTTAGCAGCTCTTCTTACTACTTCTGTAGGAGATAAGACCCCATCAGAAGATGTAGTATGTACATGAAAATCTGATTTTAACATTTAAAGTCTCCTTTCTTTAATCAAGTGATATAATTTAGATATTAAGAATATTTTATCATAAATTATGTAAATATATTTATTTATAAAAAATATTTATAAATAATGAAATTATAGTATGGTATAATTTTTGAAAATATAAAATAAAGGAGAGTTTAAATGTTAATAATGATAGATAATTATGATTCCTTTGTATATAACTTAGTTAGGTATTTTGAAGAATTAAATGAAGAGATTAAAATTTTTAGAAGAGATGAAATAAGTATAAAAGAAATAAGAGATTTAAATCCAGATGGAATAGTTATTTCTCCAGGACCAAAAGCCCCAAAGGATTCAAAAGAAATAATAGAAATAATTAATAGTTTTAAAGATGAAAAACCAATTTTAGGAGTTTGTTTAGGACATCAATGTATAGGATATTCTTTTGGAGGAGATATAATAAAAGGAAAAATACCTATGCATGGAAAAATATCTAAAATAAAAAATACTGGAGAAGGAATTTTTAAAAATACAAAAAGAGAATTTAATGTAACTAGATATCATTCTTTAATAATTGATAAGGAGACATTGCCATCTTGTTTAAAAATAACAGCTGAAACTGAAGATGGAGTTATTATGGGTATACAACATAAAAAATTTAAAATATATGGAGTTCAATATCATCCAGAAGCTGTTCTTACAGAAGAAGGACATACAGTATTGAAAGAGTTTATAGAAATATGTAAAGAAGGGGAGTAGCTTAAATGAAAATTAAGATAAAAGAGTTAGATAAATATTTAAGCTCTATAGAAGTTTTTGAGAAATTAAAAGAAGAGGGAGCTATATTTCTAGATAGCTCAAAGCAAGATGAAAATTTATCAAAGTATTCCTTTATAGGTTTAAATATTATAGAAAAATTTGAGGTTATAGGAGAAAAATCTTATATAAATGATGATAAAATAGCTGAAAAAAATCCTTTTGAAGAATTAGAAAAAAGAATTAAAATACATAAAATAGATATAAAAAGTGACATACCGTTAATTGGAGGTTATATAGGTTATATTTCATATGATACTGGGAGAATTTTAGAAAAAATAATTGATAAAAGTACGCAAGATATAGATATACCTAATATGAGATTTTATCTTTATGAAAATATAGTTATATTTGATCATTTAAATGAAAAAATATTTATTACAGCAATTGGAGAAAATGAAATTGGAATAAATAAGAGTTTAAATGACTTAGAGGAAAAAATATTTAAAAGTATTAATCTTGAAAATTATAAAAGCACTAAAGAAAGTATAGAGTTTAAAAGTAATTTTACTAAAGAGAGTTATATAAAAACTGTTAAAAAAATGAGAGATTATATAAGAGAAGGGGATATTTATATTGCAAATATGACTCAAAGATATATGAGCAATTGTAATAAAGATGGATTTTCTATTTATAAGAATTTAAGAAGTATAAATGGAGCTCCTTTTTCTACATATGTTAATTATGGAGATTTTGAAATTATAAGCTCTTCACCAGAACGATTTATACAAGTTAAAGAAGGATTAGTTCATACAAGACCAATTAAAGGAACAAGGCCTAGAGGAAAAAACAAAGAAGAGGATGATTTTTATAGAAATGAATTGATAAATAGTGAAAAAGATAAGTCAGAGCTTTTAATGATAGTAGATTTAGAGAGAAATGATTTAAGTAAAGTTTGTGAAAATGGAAGTGTTAATGTAACTGAACTTTTTAAAATAGAAGAATATGAAACAGTATTTCATTTAGTTTCTACGATAGAAGGAAGATTAAAAGAAGGTGTTAGCTCTGTAAGATGTATAAAGGAGTGTTTCCCAGGAGGTTCTATAACTGGAGCACCTAAAATAAGAGCAATGGAAGTTATAGAGGAGTTAGAAGGACTTAAGAGAAATCTTTATACAGGCTCAATAGGTTATTTTGACTTAAGAGGAAATAGTGATTTTAATATAGTAATTAGAACAATAGTTAAAAAAGATGATATTGCTTATTTTGGAGTAGGGGGAGGAGTAACTTATGAATCTTTAGAAGAAGATGAATATTATGAAACTCTTCAAAAGGCAAAAGCTTTAATGGAGGCTTTAAGATGAGAAAAATAATATATCAAGGAGAAAAGTTTATTAAAGATTCAGGAATTTTTTTTGGAAGAGGACTTTTTGAAACAATTTTAATTAAAGAAAAACCAGAATTCTTAAAATTTCATATAAATAGGCTTAAAGAAGGATTAAATAAAATAAAGCTTTCACCTTTAGAAGAAAATTTAGAGGAACTTATAGAAAGTCAAAATTTAAAAAACTGTGTTCTTAAAATTGTAGTAACTGAAGAGAATATAATATTTACAACTAGAAATATTCCTTATAAAAAAGAAGATTATGAAAAAGGATTTAATTTAACTATAAGCAATGTTTTTAGAAATTCTACTTCTATAATACATAAGATAAAATCTTTAAATTATCTTGAAAATGTATTAGAAAGAGAAAAAGCTTTAGAAAAAGGATTTAATGATTGTTTATTTATAAATGAAAAAGGAAATGTTTGTGAGACATCAACAGGAAATATTTTTTTTGTTAAAGATGAAAAAATATATACTCCAGATTTAAAAGAGGGGTTATTAAATGGGACTATAAGAGATTTTATTTTAAAAGAATTTGACGTAAAATTAAAAAATATTAAGGTAGAAGATTTAAAAAATTATGATGAAATTTTCATGACAAATAGTATAATAGGGATAATGAAAATAAAAAAGATAGATGATTATACTTTTAGTCATGAAAAGATAACAAGCTTAGTTTTAAAAAAATATATTGAGAGAATAAGGAGAGTGTAGTCAAAAGATGAATAAAGAACAAATAATAGAAGGTGTAAAATTAATTTTACAAGGTATAGGAGAAGATCCTGAAAGAGAAGGACTTATAGAAACTCCTGAAAGAGTATATAGAATGTATGAAGAAATTTTTTCAGGAATAAATAAAGATTCAAAAGAATATTTTGAAAAGACATTTAAAGTTGAAAATGATGATTTAGTAATAGAGAAAGATATAACTTTTTATTCTATGTGTGAGCATCATATAGTTCCTTTCTTTGGAAAGGCTCATATAGCATATATTCCAAATGGAAGAGTTGCAGGACTTTCTAAACTTGCTAGATGTGTTGAAATACATTCAAAAAAACCACAAATTCAAGAGAAGTTAACTTCTGAAATTGCTGATGATATAATGAAATATTTAAATGCAAAAGGAGTTATTGTAATGATTGAAGGTGAGCATATGTGTATGACTATGAGAGGAGTTAAAAAGCCAGGAACAAAAACTATAACTACAACATATAGAGGAATATTAAAGGAAGATAAGGACCTTAGAAAAGAAGCGTTAGAGCTTATGAAGTAGGGAAAATATGGACAAGATAAATGAAATTTTTAATAGTAAAAAATATAAAAATTTATTAAAGGAATTAGAAGAGATAGAAAAAGACAGAAAATTTTGCAAACATAATTTAGAGCATTTTTTAAGTATGTCTAGGATTGCATATATAAAGGCATTAGAAAATAACTTAAATGTGTCTAAAGATGTTATTTATGCAATAGGTCTTTTACATGATATAGGAAGAGTACTGGAATATAAACAAGGAATCCCACATCATAAAGGAAGTTTAATTTTAAGTGAAGATATTTTAAAAGAAACTAGCTATACAGAAGAAGAAAAAAGTTTAATTTATAAATGTATAGAAGCTCATAGAAGTGAGAAAGAACAAGATGAGCTTATAGAAATAATATATAAAAGTGATAAACTTTCTAGAGAGTGCTTTAGTTGCAAAGCTGAAAAAGAATGTTATTGGAATAAAGAAAAAAAGAATATGATTATAAAATATTAAAATCAAAGGAGAGATGTATAATGAAAATTGGAAATAAGGAATTTGATTTAAAAGAAAGAACATATGTAATGGGAATTTTAAATATAACTCCAGATTCATTTTCAGATGGTGGTAAATTTAATGAGTTAGGAAAAGCATTAAAAAGAGTCCAAGAAATGATAGAAGAAGGTGCTGATATTATTGATATTGGAGGAGAATCTACAAGACCAGGATTTGAAGTTGTAGAAGCAGAAGAAGAGATAAATAGAGTTGTTCCTGTTATAAAAGCAATAAAAGAAAAATTTGATATTCCAATATCTATAGATACTTATAAAAGTGAAACTGCAAAAGCTGCAATAGAAGCAGGAGCGGATATTATAAATGATATTTGGGGATTTAAAAAAGATAAAGGTATGGCAAAGCTTTGTGCTGAAAAAAATGTTCCATGTATCTTAATGCATAATAGAGATAATGCTGAGTATACAGATATAATGAAGGATATGAAGCAAGATTTAATTGAGAGTATAAATATTGCTCTTGATGCAGGAGTCAAAAGAGAAAATATAATATTAGACCCAGGAATAGGTTTTGCAAAAAGTTTAGAAGAAAACTTAAAGGTTATGAATAATATAGAAAAGATAAAGGAATTAGGTTTTCCAATACTTTTAGGAACTTCTAGAAAATCAATGATCGGTTTAACTCTAAACTTACCAAAAGATGAAAGATTAGAAGGAACATTAGCAACAACAGTTTTAGGAATAACAAAAGGTTGCGAATTTATTAGAGTTCATGATATAAAAGAGAATAAAAGAGTTTGTGTTATGACAGATTCAATTTTAAAAAGTAAGTAGGGATGATATGGATAAAATATATTTAAAAGACGTTGAGATATTTGGTAATCATGGAGTTTTTAAGGAAGAAAAAGTATTAGGACAAAAGTTTATATTTGACATAGAATTAAGTTTAGATTTATCAAAAGCAGGAAAAGAAAATGATTTAACAGCTTCAGTTCATTATGGTGAGCTTTGTCATGAAATAGAAAAGATTTGTGTTGAAGAATGTTTTGATTTAATAGAAACATTAGGTGAAAAAGTAAGTGAACATATACTTTATAAATATAGAATGGTTAAGGAAGTAAAAGTTAAAGTTAAAAAACCTTGGGCACCTATAGGAAGACATTTAAAATATGCTGCAATAGAAGTAAATAGAAAATGGAGTGAAAGCTATCTTTCAATAGGGAGCAATATAGGTGATAAAGAAGCAAACCTAAATAAAGCAGTAAAAATGATAGATGAATTAGATGGAGTTTTTGTAGAAAAAGTTTCAACATTTATAAAAACAGAGCCATGGGGATTTTTAGATCAAGAAGAATTTTTAAACGGAGCTTTAAAAATAAAAACTATTCTTTCACCAAAAGAACTTATGGAAAAGTTATTAGAAATTGAGCTTAAGATGAAGAGAAAAAGAGAAATGAGATGGGGTCCAAGAATAATAGATATAGATATTATATTCTTTGATGATTTAATATCAGATGATGAATATTGTATTTTACCTCATCCAAGAATGGAAGAAAGAAGCTTTGTTTTAGAACCTTTAAATGAAATAGCTCCAAATAAGTTACATCCAATACTTAAAAAAAGAGTATTTAAGCTTTTAGAAGAAGTAAATAAATAAAAAAGAGCCTTATAAAGGCTCTTTTTTATTTGTTATAAACTTGCAAAAACTATAAAGATTATAGTTCTTATCAATTTTAGACATATCTATAAAATCACTTTTAATATATCCATCATAAGGAGATATATAAATTGAATTTTCATCAATAATAGTTACGTAATAAGTTTTATACTTAAATTTAATAACTATTTCAAATAATTTTTCATCAGCTTTTTTTTCTATAGGATCTATGAAGTTATCTGAAGTTAAAGAATTGAAAAATCCAGTAATTATATTTTTATATTCATCTTCAACTTTAAAAGTCTTATAGAAATTATTATCAAAAACTTCTACTTCAAAAGGTTCATTTGAAGAAAACTTTTTTATAATTTCATTATAGTAATAATTTTTACTAGTATTATCTTTTAAATTTATGTATCTAGTAAAATCAGCACTACACCCTTGAAGAGAAATAATTATTATGAAAAATAAAGAGCAAAATAACTTTTTCAAAAAGACACCCCCTTTTATACATTAATTAATATTCTTTTTTTTCTTAGAATAGAACCTTTTTACAAAGTTTTGAATATAGTATATTAATCAAAATCCTGGAGGGATTACTTTGAAGATAGGATTAGATAGCAATAATAGAGAATTCGCTAAATCTATAGTTAAAAAAATACGAGAAGAAAATTTTTTTTTAATTGATATGTCAATAGATAAACATAAAAATGAAGGTTATGAAATATATAAAAAAACAATGTTAGCAAATGCAACTAGGCTAGATTTATTTATAGGAATTTATTTTAAAAACAATACGGAGAAAAAAGAAGAGTTATCTATTTTTTATGATGATACTTTTTTAGGAGAATATTTTTCAAATTATATTTATGATAGCTTAGGTTTAGAGTATGGAAAAGAAATATTAAGCTTAAAAAAAGGAGAGAGCTTTTATTTATTAAAAAATATAAAAACTCCAAGTTTAATAATTAAAGGAAATTTAATAGAGAAAGTTAGATTTCAAGAAAGTTTAAAAAGGGTTATAAAGAATATTTTTGAAATGGAGAATTGGAATTAATATGGAAAATTTTAAATAAGGCTGTCTTAAAAATAAGAAAAAGACAGCCTAAATTTATTTAAAGGAGGGATAATATGCATATAATCGCAACAATAGGGCCAAGCTGTATAAGTAAAAATGTAATAAAAGAATTAATAAATAATGGAGTTGATATTTTTAGATTTAATTTTTCACATGGAAATTTGAAGGATTTTACTAATATAAAAAAAATAATAAAAGAATTAAATGAAAAAATACATATAATGGGAGATTTGTCAGGTGGAAAAGTGAGAATATCTGATAGACTGCCTTATATATATAAAATATACAATGGAGAAGAAATATTAATTTGTGGAGAAGATAAATATAAAGTACCTAATTATAATAAAAGAAAACTTATACCACTAAACTTAAATTCAGATTTAATAAATAAAAAAAATATAAAAAACATATCAATGAAAGATAATACTATGCATTTCAAGATAATAGAATATACAGAAAAAGGAATTAAAGCTATTGTTAAGCGAGGAGGAATAGTAAGAGGCGGAAAAGGTTGCAATATAAAAAGTTTAGAGCGAGAGAAAGGAATTATAACAGAGAGAGATAAAGTATATTTAGATTGGTGTATAGAAGAAAAAATAGAAATAATATGCCAATCATTTGTTGAGGAAGTAGAAGACATAAAAGTAGTAAAAGAATATATAGAAAATAAATCAGATGAATATAATCCTAAGATTTGGGGAAAGATAGAAACTCCAAGAGGAATAAAAAATACAAAAGAAATAGAAAAAGAAGTAGATGGAATAGTAATAGGAAGGGGTGACTTAATTCCTGAAACCAATCTTTTAAGTGCTCCTATATATCAAGATAAACTTTTAAAAAAAATAAATGAAGATAGAAAAGTAAAAGATATAATAATAGGAACGCATATTTTAAATAGTATGAAACAAGGAAGAAGACCAGAATTTTCAGAAGTTGATTCTATTTATAATTTAATAAATAAAAATGTAAACGGATTTCTATTATCAGGTGAAACATCTATAGGAAAAGCACCAGTAGAAACAGTTAAATTTCTTAAAGGATTGATTCGTATGTATAGTGGGATAATTAAATAAATGCAAAATGGAATAGGAAAGCTTAGAGTTTTAGTTAAAATAATGTGGATTTTTGTAGGTATTTTACTTATATATTTATTAATTCATGTATATAGAGAACTATTTTAAGATAAAGATAAACATCTTTTTTTCTAGATGTTTATTTTTTTTCAAAATATTGTTTGTAATTCCAAAATATATTACAATATTTATTAACAATATTAACTAAAAGTTAATAATGTTTGGAGGTATAATAATGAAAAAGGGTAAGTTGAGTATAAAGAATAATATGATAAGAAGCTTAGTTCCAATGATTATTGTAACTATAGTAGTTTCAGTTGGAATAATTTATTTTATTTCTAGAAATTCATTAATTACTAATAGTAGAAATTATTTAAATAAAATTAGTATGTTAACTGCAATAAGAATAGAAACAACTGTAAATCAAATGAAAAATGATACTAAGCTAGTGGGGAGTGAAGAAATTTTTACAAATGACTCAAATATGAAAGAAAAGTTAGATTACCTAAAAAAAGAAAATAAAAAGTTAGGATATTTAGATTTAGCTTTTGTATGGGCTGATGGAACTATAATTTCAGCTAAAGGAAAATCAGGAAATATAAAAAATGAAAAGTATTTTAAAGATTTAATGAAAGGTGATAATTTCTTAATTACTACGGAAAATAATGTTGAAAAAGAAGAATTACCTATTGTTGTAGGAACACCAATTGTAAGAAATGGGAAAATTAGAGGTGGGATAATAGCAGAAAAAAATGCTTATGATTTTGAATACATATTAAAAGATATGGGTATAAGTGAAATTGGAGATATATATGTATTTGATAAAAATGGACTAGCTGTAGGATCAGAAAATAGTTCAAATGTAAAAGAAGAACATAATATTTTTACTGAAATGGAAGAAACAGAAGATAGTAATATAAGAGCAACAGTGCTAAATGATTTAGAAACAGGAAAATCAGGTAATATAAAATATGGTGGAAAAGGATTTGAAAAAAATTATTTAGTATATGCACCTATTGAATCTACAGACTTATTTATAGGAATCAAAATTAGTAATTCAGCATTAATAAAAGATTTAACAAGTGTTATATTAGGAACTATTATATGTTTAATAGTAGCTTTAATAATTATTATAAAAATAATAACTAAGACAGGAAATAAATTAACAAAGCCAATAGTAGATTTTAAAGAAGAAGTGCGTAGATTTGCAGAAGGAGATTTTAAAGAAAATATAGTTGTAGATGAAAAAGAATTAGTAGAAATATCTGAAATGTATAATAGTGTAATAGAAACTCAACATTCTGTAGGAGATATAATAAATAATGTTAAATTTAATGCAGAAGCTATAGATATGAATGCAATGGGACTTTCAGAAATTGCACATGAACTTTCAAAATTGACAGAAGGAATAGTTTTAGCTATTGCAGATGTAACTGAGGGGACAACAAGTCAAGCAACAGATTTATCAGAGATATCTATGTCTATGCTATCTTTTGGTGAAAATATTGAAAAAGTAAGTAAAGATATATCTGAAATTTCAAATATGTCAGAAAGAATAAATAATAAATCTAAAAATAGTAATAAAGAGTTAGCTATATTAACTAAAAATATAGAAAACTTTAAAGAAGAGTTTGATGGATTTAATAATGCTATAAATATTACTTCAAATAAAATAAGAAATATAAATGAAATGACAGATTTAATAAACAATATATCTGAACAAACTAATCTATTAGCATTAAATGCAGCAATTGAAGCAGCAAGAGCAGGAGAAGCTGGTAGAGGATTTGCAGTAGTTGCTGAAGAAATAAGAAAACTTGCAGAAATGAGTAAAGAATCTACAGCAGATATTTGCAATACAGTAAAAGTAATATTAAAAAACACTGATTCATTAGTTGAGAGAACTGCTGTTATGGATGATGAGCTTTCAAGACAAACAAAAACAATAGAAAGTTCTATTAAGGTATTTGAAGATATTTCATTATCTCTTAATGAAGTAGTACCTAAAATAGAAGCTATGACAGAGGCATTTAGAAAAATAATAAAAGAGAAAAGCGAAATATTAGAAAGAGTAGATAATGTGTCAGCTATTTCTCAAGAAATATCTGCAACTTCAGAAGAAGTTACAGCATCATCTCAAGAATTAAATTCTGCAAGTCAAGAAGTAGCTGGAGCTGCAGAAAGTTTAAATGCACTTACAACAGATATGAAAACAGGACTTGAAATATTTAAAATAAAAGACATGGAAGAAATAATGGAATTCAAAGAAACTAAAGCTGAACAACAAGAATAGATTAGAAAGATGCATCATTAAAAGGTGCATCTTTTTTAGATTAAATAAAGATAATATTAAGAAATGCATAATAAAATTAAAAATATAATATTAAATAAAATTATTAATAATAAACTTAAGTTAATTTGGATTAGATATTACTTTAAAGCTATAACCTTTATCTTTAAAATATTCTATTATTTTTGGTAATGCTTCTAATGTTACAGTTTTTTCAGGTAAATCATGAATTAATACAACTACTTTTGATTTATTAACAGATTCCTTAATGACATTATCTAATATTTTATTAGCTGATATATTTTTAGTTATAGCATCTTCTGAATCTGCATTCCAATCAACTGATATAATTCCGTATTTTGATAAGTCCTCATCTAGAATATTCAAGTTTTTGTCTTTATAATAAACCCTTGACATATAGCCACCTGGCATTCTTAACACTTTAGTACAGAAATTGTTACCTAAAATATTATTCATTACATCATTAGCTTTTTTTATTTCATTTATAAAAACTTCTGTATCAACGTTATTTTTAGGATATATCTTTTTTAGATCATGAGAATATGTATGATTTCCTATTGCATTTCCGGTATTATATATTTCTTTTAAAAAGTTTTGATTTTCCTCTGAATCTTTTAAGTTACTACCTAAAATAAAAAAGGTAGCATGTACTCCATTATTTTTAAGAATTTCTAATATTTTAGGAGTGTTTTTGCTTGGACCATCATCAATAGTTAAGAATATTTCTTTTTCAGGATTATTTTTACTTCCTGAAGCTAACATTTTAGCTACTTGATTAGCAGGCACAGAATAACTTATAGCATTTGGGATTATATTTGATTTATTGATATCTATAATATCTTCTCTATTTTGCTTAGTTTCATTTGAGTTAGATGTATCCTGTTTTTTGTTTGAGTTTTTTAAATCAGTAGAACTAGTATCAATATTATAAGTTTCTAAAGGTTTGTCTTTATTGATATTATATTTAAAATTTAGTAAGACGAGTATTGATATAAATAAGAATAAAATAGCTAATACAGTAATTATTAAATTTTTTCTTTTTAAATCTTTCATTTTATCCTCCGTTAATAATAAATAATTTTATTTATATTATTTGTTGTTAAAAAATTTACATACAAATATTTTTAAATAAAACTAATGGATTTTAAAAATCAGATATTTAATTATTTATAGACAATAAAAGAGCTATTGCAATATTAAAATTAATTTTGCAATAGCTCTTTTATATTAAATATAATTTTAGTTATTTGTAATCCAATATACTATTCCTAATATAGGAAATATGTAAGACCAATATTTTATATCTATGAAAAAGAATGTGTGAGATTTTTTTAATACTACTTCTTTTCCAGTTGATTTTTCTATATATGTTTTTGACTCTTTATTAAGAATGCGTCCTAAGAAAAAGCATATTAATCCTGCAATGGCAAGTGCCACAAACTTAGGCCATCCATGTGATTGATAGTATAATTCATCTTTAAGAGATAAATTAACTAAAACTTCAGTTAAAGCAAGACTTAAAATAGCAGCTATAGGTGCTAATATGCCATATCTACTCCAAATAATCATAATATTTTTCCCCCTAATTGTAAAAATGTATATATATATTATATAGATACAAAATTTATATTAAATTAAGCTATTAGTTAATGTCAATAGTTAGGGTAAATTGATAAATTTATATAAAAAGGAGTAATTTTAATAGTTTAAAATAAAAAACTCTATCAATATATATTGATAGAGTAAAAAACTTTTATAAAATTATGGTGCCACCAGTGGGAATCGAACCCACACGGTAAAACCGCATGATTTTGAGTCATGTGCGTCTGCCAGTTCCGCCATGGTGGCTTAATATATAAATAACTTACTAAAATATTATATCAGAATAAATAAGTTAATTCAAATAAAAATACAAATAATTAAAAACAAATATTTATAAATTTTTAAAATAAGGTTGTTTGATTCTACTACTTTTGATAAAATGAGTGTAGGATAAAATTACCCGGTGGGGCAATTTTTGACCTAGATAGAAATATAGATTTTAAAAAGGTCTATTAATCTAATAATAGGGAGGAGAAAAAGAATATGATGTATTCAACAGAAGTTCAAGAAATGTGTGTAATCGCTAAAGGTCCTAACCATGGTCCAGCACCAATTCCTGTAGAAGGGAAATGGGTTCTAGCAAAAGAAGTAAAAGATATATCAGGTTTAACTCATGGAGTGGGCTGGTGTGCACCTCAACAAGGAGCTTGTAAACTTACTTTAAATGTTAAAGATGGTATAATAGAAGAGGCATTAGTAGAAACAATAGGATGTTCAGGTATGACTCACTCTGCTGCTATGGCTTCAGAAATATTACCAGGAAAAACTATATTAGAAGCATTAAACACAGACTTAGTTTGTGATGCTATAAACACTGCAATGAGAGAATTATTCTTACAAATAGTATACGGAAGATCTCAAACTGCATTCTCAGAAGGAGGATTACCAATCGGAGCTGGTCTTGAAGACTTAGGAAAAGGGTTAAGATCACAAGTTGGTACTATGTACGGAACTCTTGCTAAAGGACCAAGATACCTTGAAATGGCTGAAGGTTACGTAACAAAAATTGCTTTAGATGAAGATAATGAAATCATTGGATATAAGTTTGTACACTTAGGAAAAATGATGGAGTTCGTTGCTAAAGGAATGAGCGCTAACGAAGCTATGGAAAAAGCATCTGGACAATACGGAAGAGTTGCTGATGCTGCTAGATTAGTAGATCCAAGACACGAATAATTAAATTGAGATTGTAAGGAGGAATTTTATCATGGCATTATTTGAAAGTTATGAAAGAAGAATAGATCAAATCGTTCCTGTTCTTAAGAAATATGGGATGGAAAAAATAGAAGATGCTAAAGCTGTATGTGCTGAAGCAGGGATTGACCCATACACTATAGTTAAAGAAACTCAACCAATCGCATTTGAAAATGCTGGATGGGCTTATACTTTAGGTGCTGCTATAGCAATTAAAAAAGGATGTAAAAAAGCTGCTGATGCTGCAGAAGCAATCGGAGAAGGATTACAAGCATTCTGTATCCCAGGTTCAGTTGCTGATGACAGAAAAGTTGGTTTAGGACACGGAAACTTAGGAGCAATGCTTTTAAGAGAAGAAACTAAATGTTTCGCATTCTTAGCTGGACACGAAAGTTTCGCTGCTGCTGAAGGAGCTATCAAAATAGCTGAAAAAGCAAACAAAGTTAGAAAAGAGCCATTAAGAGTAATCTTAAACGGTCTTGGAAAAGATGCTGCTCAAATAATATCAAGAATCAATGGATTCACTTATGTTCAAACTGAGTTTGATTTCTATACTTCAGAATTAAAAGTAGTTAAAGAAAAAGCTTACTCAAACGGAGAAAGAGCTAAAGTAAGATGTTATGGAGCTAATGACGTTAGAGAAGGTGTTGCTATAATGCACGCTGAAGGAGTTGACGTATCAATCACTGGTAACTCAACTAACCCAACAAGATTCCAACACCCAGTTGCTGGAACATACAAAAAAGAATGTTTCAACGAAGGTAAGAAATACTTCTCAGTTGCATCAGGTGGTGGAACAGGAAGAACTCTTCACCCAGATAACATGGCTGCTGGACCAGCTTCATACGGTATGACAGATACTATGGGAAGAATGCACTCAGATGCACAATTCGCAGGATCATCATCAGTTCCAGCTCACGTTGAAATGATGGGTCTTATCGGAATGGGGAATAACCCAATGGTAGGAGCTACTGTTGCAGTTGCAGTTGCTATCGAAGAAGCAATGAACAAATAATCTATATTGAATAAAACTTTTATAGTTTAAATATAGTAACCTTGTATATACTATTAGTGTATACAAGGTATTTTTTTATATGATTTTTAGGAGGAAAATATATGACTTCATCTGCTTTAACAAGTATTATTCCCGATTTGGTATTGATAGCTATATTAACAGGAATAAATGCTTTCTTTTCATCAGCTGAAATGGCAATAGTTTCAGTTAATAAAACAAAAATTAAATTGTTAAGTGAAGAAGGCGATAAGAGAGCAAAGCTTTTAGAAAAATTAATGAATGAACCAAGTAGTTTTTTAGCTACTATACAAGTAGGAATAACTTTTGCAAGTTTCTTCTCTAGTGCATCAGCAGCTACAGGAGTATCAGCAGAAATATCTAAAATATTAAGTAGATATAATATTCCATATATAAATCAGATTTCTTTAATTGGAGTTACAATTATATTGTCTTATATTACATTAGTTTTTGGTGAATTAGTACCAAAGAGAATTGCTTTAAAAAAATCAGAAAAAAAAGCTCTTTCATCTGCTAGAATTATTTATTTTGTTTCTGTAATTGCAAAACCATTTATAAAAATTCTTTCTTTTTCAGCTTTAGTTGTTTTAAAGCTAACAAAAAATGATGAAGAGGGTATTGAAGAAAAAGTTTCTGAAGAGGAAATAAGAGCCATGCTTTCAGAAGGTGAAGAATATGGAACAATAAAGGAAGAAGAAAGAGAAATGATAGATAGTGTTTTTGAGTTTAATGACATTATGGCAAAAGAAATAATGACTTCAAGAAAAGACACTTATATGATAAATATTGAAGATACATATGAAGAATATATGGAGCAAATTTTTAATCTCCAATATTCTAGAATTCCTGTATATGAAGGAAAAATAGATAATATAATAGGCATACTTTACTTAAAAGATTTTTTAGTTGAAGCTAAAAGAGTTGGATTTGATAATATAGATATAAGAAAAATACTTCAAGCACCTAAATTTATTCCGGAAAATAAAAGAACAAATGAACTTTTCAAAGAACTTAAAAAAACTAGAAATCATATGGCTATACTTATAGATGAATATGGAGGTTTTTCAGGAATAGTTACTATGGAAGATTTGATTGAAGAAATAATGGGTGATATTGAAGATGAATATGATTTAGAAGAACCTAATATACGAAAAATAGATGAAAAAAATTATATAGTTAAAGGTACATATACTATTCATGAGTTTAATGAATTTTTTGATGTAGAGTTAGAAGAAGGAGATTATGATACTATAAATGGATTTATGATAACAAAAATAGGAGAAATTCCTGATTATGATAAAGAAGTAGTATTAGATATGGATTCATTTATTTTAGAAGCTATAGAAATTAAAGAAAGAAGAATAGAAAAAGTAAAAGTTACAATTAAATAAAAAACTATTACAAATCCGTATAATTAGTTGGTATATACATATATAATATACGGATTTTTTAAATTTCTAGTAAATATTCTAAATAAAATTAGAAAAAATATTCGGATAAGTGTAGAAATATGAAGAAAAATAGTTTATTATAGATTAGTACTAAATTTGAAAGAGTGATATGATGAAAAAATTTTTTAGAAAAGATGGATTATTAGATAACTATTTTGAAATTACTAAGAATGGTTCTAATACTAAAACTGAAATATTAGCTGGGGTAACTACTTTTATGACAATGGCTTATATTTTAATAGTAAATCCAGCAATACTTTCAGAAGCGGGAATGAATAGTGGAGCAGTATTTACTTCAACAGCTGTTTCTGCAGTTATAGCAACTTTAATTATGGGATTTTATGCAAAATTACCATTTGCTCAGGCACCAGGAATGGGATTAAATGCATTTTTTGCTTACACTATAGTTTTACAAATGGGATATTCATATGAATTTGCTTTAACAGCTGTTTTCATAGAAGGAATAATATTTATCCTTTTAACTTTATTTAACGTAAGAGAAGCTATAGTTAATTCAATACCTGATTGTATAAAAAAAGGAATATCAGTAGGGATTGGATTATTTATAGCACTTCTTGGACTTGAAGGAGCAGGAATAGTTGTTCATCCAAAAGATGGTGGAACAATTCTTGCCTTAGGAAATGTGGTTAAAGGACCTGGACTTTTAGCTATTATTGGATTATTAATAACAGGAATTCTTTTAGCAAGAAGAATAAAAGGAGCATTATTTATTGGAATGCTTTTAACAGCCATAATAGGAATTCCTTTTGGTATTACTAAAGTTCCTACAGCTATAGTTAGTACACCACCTTCAATTACACATAGCTTATTTAATTTTCAATGGCATGATGTATTATCAATGAATATGGTAGTTGTACTATTTACTTTATTATTTATGGATTTATTTGATACAATAGGAACTCTTGTTGGAGTTGCTACAAAAGCTAAAATGATTGATGAAAATGGACGAGTACCAAATATTAAAAAGGCACTTTTATCAGATGCTATTGGAACAACAATCGGAGCATGTCTTGGAACAAGTACTGTAAGTACTTTTGTAGAAAGTGCATCAGGAGTAGCAGAAGGTGGAAGAACTGGATTAACAGCAGTTACTACAGGAATTATGTTTATAATTTCATTATTTTTCTTCCCTATATTTGGTGTTATAACTTCAGCAGTTACTGCTTCAACATTAATATTAGTTGGTCTTTTTATGATTGAACCAATCAGAGAAATAAACTTAGAAGATTTTACAGAATCAATTCCAGCTTTTTTAACTATAATAATGATGCCTTTTTCATATAGTATTTCAGATGGAATAATATTTGGAGTTATATCATATATAGTTTTAAAAGTAGGGACTGGAAAAGCGAAACAAGTTACGCTCACAACTGTAATAATTGGAGTTATTTTTATTCTGAAATTTTTTATAAAATAGATGTGAATAAACACAAAATCTGTAAAGATTTTGTGTTTATTATTTTTTTAATAAGTAATAAAATGATCAGAGTTAATATAATGATAAAAAGAATAGGGGTAAATTAAAAAAATTAAGATATAATTCGAATAAAATTTAAAATAAGCAAAAATAATTTATATATTAACAAAATGTTGCTGAATTGTGTAGAAATTGATAAAATAATATTAAGGATAAATGAATATATACAAAAGAAAGTGGGACAAATAAATGATAGACAATGAAGAAAAGAAATTAAGATGGTATAATTTGGCATTCATGGCTTTCGTAATGGTATTTGGTTTTGGTAATGTTGTTAACAATTTTGCGAATCAAGGATTAGAAGTTATAGTATCATGGATTCTTATATTAGCATTATATTTTATACCATATGCGTTAATGGTTGGAGAGCTTGGTTCTGTATTTAAAGATAGTAAAGCAGGAGTAAGTAGTTGGATAGGGAATACAATGGGAAGAAGACTTGCATATTTTGCAGGATGGACATACTGGGTTGTACATATTCCTTATTTAGCACAAAAGCCACAATATGTTTTAGTTGCTTTAGGATGGGTATTTAAAGGTGATGGTACATTCTATAGTAGTATGAATCCTTTAGTTGCCCAATTAATATCTTTAGCAATATTCTTATTATTCTTATGGATTGCTTCAAGAGGAATGAATTCATTAAAGAAGATTGGAACAATAGCAGGAACAGCTACTTTTGTAATGGGTATTTTATATATACTATTAATGCTTGGAGCACCTTTTATAAGAGGAATACATCCAGCAACTACTGATGTTTCTGTTCATACAGTTATGCCTAAGTTTAACTTTATGTACTTAACAACTATTTCAATGCTTGTATTTGCAGTAGGTGGTTCAGAAAAAATTTCACCATATGTAAATAATACAAAAAATCCTAGTAAAGAATTCCCATTAGGAATGATTTTATTAGCTATAATGGTTGGAGTAACTGCAATATTAGGTTCAGTTGCAATGGGAATGATGTTTGATGCAAATAATATTCCAAAAGATCTTATGATGAATGGGCAATATTACGCATTTAAATTATTAGGTCAATATTATGGTGTTGGAAATGTACTTATGATAATTTATGCAATAGCAAATGTTCTTGCACAAGTTTCAGCATTAATATTCTCAATTGATGCTCCTCTAAAAGTTTTACTTGCAGATACAGATGATGAGTTTGTACCAAAAGGATTAACTGTAGTAAATAAACATGGAGCACCTATAAGAGGTTACTTAATGACAGCTATATTAGTTGGTATATTAATAATAGTTCCAGCTTTAGGAATTGGAAATATGAATGAATTATTCAATTGGTTATTAAGACTTAATGCAGTAGTTATGCCACTTAGATATTTATGGGTATTCTTAGCATATATTGCTATTAAGAAGGCTGTTGGAAAATATGATTCACAATATAAATTTATTAAAAATCATACTATAGGATTAATAGTTGGTGTTTGGTGTTTCGCATTTACAGCATTTGCATGTATATTTGGAATGGTTCCTTCTGGAATACCAGTGTATACTTCAGGATGGTGGTTCCAACTTATATTAAATGTAATAACACCATTTATATTAATTGGGCTTGGTTTTATACTTCCAATTATAGCAAGAAGAAAAAAGAAAAGAGCTTAATTAAAGTTATAATAAAAAGTTTTACAATTAGTAAATATAGTAGAGTTAAAACTACTAAAAAGTCCTTTTTCAAATTGAAAAAGGACTTATTTTAATTATTATTAAAATAAATTTATTTTTATTGACAAAATTTATATATAGGTGTAATATGTATAAAACAAAAGAGTTATACAATAACTTTAATGAAGGTATTAAATATAATAAAAGATTAGATGTTTTGAATAGAACTTTATTTTATTGTATAATAATAATATATTACATAATAAAGGAATGAGAATATGAATAAGAACTTTAAAGGAGCTTTATACGCTGTAATTACAATATTGATAATTATTCTAATTGTTAGATTTTTAATAAGATTACTTCCATATTTTTTAGTAATTGGATTTATAGTATGGCTTATTTTTAAATTTAAAAAGAAGACTAATAAGACAAGTGAATATAGAGAAGAAAATTATTATAATAAAGATAGCTACAATAATCAAACTTATTCCAATGTAGACTCTTATGAAGAAGATGAAGATTTTGATACAAGTAATGCTATTGATGTTGATTATGAAGATGTAGATAATAAATAAGATTATCTTTTATATTAAAAAGGTGAATAGAGAAATTAGTCTATTCACCTTTATTCATATTTTAGAATATTAGGAGGGACATATGAACTTTAGAAAGCTTAGAATATTTTATGAAACAGCAATGGAACTTAATATGACAAAAGTAGGAAAGAAATTATATATTAGTCAACCTTCAGTTAGTCAAGCAATTCAGGAGCTAGAAGCTGAATTAGATGTTAAGTTATTTGATAGAATAGGAAAAAAAATAAAACTTACTAATGAAGGTGAGGTTTATTTAAATTATGTAAGAAGAATACTTAATATTTATGAAGAAGGTGTAGATAAAATAAAAAGTATAAGGGAAAGTAGGAGTGGAGAAATAAAGATTGGGGCAAGTACTACTATAGGAATTTATGTTTTGCCTAAAATAATAAAAAAATTTCATAATAAATATAATGATATAAAAATTTCTTTAATTATTGATAATACTGAAAATATTGAAAATTTAATTTTAAAAAATGAAATTGATTTTGCGTTTGTTGAAGGAAATGTTCATTCTGATGAAATTAATGTTGAAAAATTTTGGGAAGATAATCTTGTTTTCATATGTGAAAATAAAAGTAATATAGAAACAATAGAAGATGGTAAGAAATTATCTATAATAATGAGAGAAAAAGGTAGTGGAACTAGAGAAATAATAGAAAATAAATTGATTAAAGAGAATATACCATTTGATATATTTATGGAGCTTGGAAGCACAGAAGCTATTAAAAGAAGTGTAGAAAGTGGAATGGGAATAGGATGTGTTTCTGAAAGGTGTATAAAACGAGAATTAAAATATGGAATATTAAAGAAAATATCTGTTAAAGGAATAGATATAAGAAGGGACTTATTATTCATTTGTCATAGAGATAAATTTATAAATAATAATATGAGTATATTTATTAAGGAAGCTAAATTATATAAATAAAAAAGAGGTGCTTTAAGAAGCATCTCTTTTTGTATATATATAATATTTAAAGCTCTACGCTTTCAAAGGAGTGTAGAGTTTATTTAATTTAAAAGTCTATTTTGTAAATTTAGCTTTTGGTATATTAAAGAAAAAATTAAATATAAAGTTGTAGAATACAAAAGCTATTATTGCTGTAGTAACAAAAAACTCTATTCCGGCTATTCCCTTAACTATATTTGCATAAGTTGTATATCCAAATTTAACTAGATATTCATTAACCTTTACAGAAGCTACAAGGGATATAGCCAATGGGAAGGTAAGAGCTGCAAAAGTTGGATTGAACTTTATAGAGAAAAACTTAGGACAGTTTATATAATCATATAAAGTTGCAAGTAAAGTTAATCCAAAGAAAAAGCTTACTATGTATATATTAGGGTTTTTATATAATGTTATATAACTAATTGTACAAAGTGATCCAGGTGCAGCAAATATTGCAATTAAAGGGTACTGGTTATCTGGAACTTCTACGGTACAAAGTCTATAAATTACCACAGGTAAGTATGTTAAAAATGACATTACTACAAAATAAAAAACTGGTTTTACTAATTTAGTAGCGTGCATTGGTACACTTGTAGTACAAGATACTGAAATACCAACAAGTAAAACATACCAACAAGGTAATACTGTATTTATATCAAATTTTATAATTACGTGTCTTATTAAAAAGAAAACTACAAAAAAGACATTAAGTAAAAGTCCAAACATCCAAATACTATGTCCTAATGAATAATTAAATTTTAAAAAGTAAACACCTATATTCATTAAAAGCATTGTTGATGTAGGATATAATGCCATTAAAATAGTATTGTTCATTTCGCTCCAAACTGTTTTTGGATGACGAATTACCTTAGCTAAAGCTACAATTAAAGCTAAGCAACCTATGTATACAAATATGCTTTGTATAATTGGAAAACCATGTTTAGCAAAAACACTGGATAAGCTAACGGCTCCAAGACATGTCCCAACAAATCCGATAGGATAGTCTTTTAATTCAATGTTAAAAAATCCATTTTTCAAAAGAAATCACCTCATATTAAAGTATATTAATTAAATAAAGAATAAATAGTGAAAATACAAAACCACACAAGGCTAATATTTTAACAGTTCCACTAGCTTTAGGTCTTTTTGAGATAGAATCCAAAAAAAACACATCCTTTCTTTAATAAGCTTGTGATAATTATAACAATTTTAAGAAGGTTTATAATGTGATGATTATCACACTTGTTTACAAAATGTATAAGAAATTTAAATAAAATGTGATTTATATCACATTTAATGGATATTAAAGATAGTAATATTAAGATAACGTTTATTAAAATTTAAACAATATAAATTATGATTATTAAATAAACTAATTATTTTTTTGGTTATTTTATAATTTAAATAAAATTTGTAAATTAAATTATATAATGATAAAATTGTTAGGATATGATGTAAAAAAATTAATAAATAATTTTTATAAAGTAATATAGAATTTTGGTAATTTGAGAGGTTTTATTTGCTAAATATTTAAATATATCTATTTTATAAACGTATAACAATAAAATAAATAAGAAATAAAGCTGTATTATATTAGGTTATGTAATACAGCTTTATTAAAAATAGGAGGGAAGTTAATGATTTCTTTAGAAGAGGCAAAAAAAATAATTTTAGATAATATAAAGGAAAAGGATTCAGAAGAAGTTTTTTTATATGAAGCTTTAAATAGGACTTTATATGATGATGTAATTTCACCAATAAATAATCCTCCTTTTCCAAAATCACCTTTAGATGGGTATGCTTTAAATGGGGAAGAATTAGAAGATTTAATTGATTATAAAGAGTTTGAAGTTATAGATAAAATATTTGCAGGAATGGTATCTAAAAAAAATGTAGGTAAAGGTCAATGTATAAGAATAATGACTGGAGCAAAAATTCCAAATGGATGTAATTGTGTTGTAAGGCAAGAAGATACAGAAGAAAAAGATGGGGTTGTTAAAATATTCAAAAAACATAAAGCTTTTGATAATTATATTTATGAAGGTGAAGATTTTAAAAAAGATGATATAATTTTAAAGGGAGGAACAAAATTAAAAGCTTCAGAAATAATGGCAATATCATCTCTTGGAATTGAAAAAGTCAAAGTTTATAAAAGACCTGTTGTTGGAATTATAAATACTGGAGACGAAATTCAAAATTCAGGAGAAGCATTAAAGGAAGGAAAAGTATATAATTGCAATGGTCCATTTTTAGCTTCAAGAATAAATGAGTTAAATATTATAGCAAAGCTTAATGATAATCTTTTAGATAATGAAGAAAGCTTAAAGAATGGAATAGAAAATTTAGAAAAAGAAACAGATATCATAATTTCTACTGGAGGAGTATCTGTTGGAGAAAAAGATATAGTACAAAAAGTTGTTAAAGATTTAGGGTATGAGATTTTATTTTGGAAGGTAAATATAAAGCCGGGTTCTCCACTTTTTGTGGGTAAAAAAGGAGAAAAATTATATATAGGACTTTCAGGAACACCAGTTGCAAGTGCAACAACTTTTGAACTTCTTTGTCGTGATGCTTTATTGAAAATGATAAATTGTACTGAAGATATGTTAAAAGAGCATAAAGGTATCTTATTAGAAGATTTTAAGAAGAAAAGTAAAAAAAGAAGATTTTTAAGAGTAAATATAGATAATAATGATAATGTTACAATTAATAATATTTATCAAAGTCCTGGGCAAGTTCACACTATGATAAATAGTAACGCAATTTTAGAAGTAAAGGAAAATGAAACATTAGAAGCAGGGACTAAAGTTTCAGTTTTAATTTAGTTATGATTAAATGTTCAGCAATAATATTAGCAGGTGGAAAAAGCAGTAGAATGAATTATAATCCAAAAGGATTGTTAAAATTTAAAGATAAAAAATTTATAGATAGAGAAATTGAAGCATTAAAGGATTTTAGTGAAATAATAATATCTTCTAATGATGAGAGGATAAATAATGAATATAAAAGTTTCCATATTATAAAGGATATAATAAAAGATATTGGGCCAATGGGAGGTTTTTATTCTTGTTTAAATGAGATAAAGGAAGAAAAAAGTATTATTGTTTCATGTGATATGCCATTTTTAAATAGAGATATTTTAAATAAATTAGGAAGTATAAATTTTGAAGAAGATTGCTTAATTCCACTTGTTAATGGAGAAATAGAGCCTTTTTGTGGAATTTATAAAAAGAAAATTTTAGAAGATATTAGAAAAAATATAGACGATGGAAATTATAGTCTAAGAAGATTTATAAAAACATTAAATGTAAAGTTTATTTGTATAGAAGACAATAATAATTTTATAAATATAAATACTGTAGAAGATTATAATAATTTACTGAAAGAGGATAAATAAATGGCAAATGTAATAAATGTAGTAGGAGAATGTTCTAATGTAGGTAAAACTACTCTTATAGTTGGAATAATAAAAGAATTGAAGTCTAGAGGATTTAGTGTAGGAACTATAAAACATCATAGCCATAAGTTAGATTTAGACAAAAAAGGTAAAGATACATATAAACATAGAGAGGCAGGAGCAGAAGAAGTTTGTATAACTTCAGAAGGAAGAACAGCAATATTTATTGAAAGAGAGCTCAATTTAGAAGAGGTAATTAGCTTATTTAAACATAAGGATTTTATAATAGTAGAAGGTTATAAAAATAGTAATTTAAAAAAAATTGAAGTATATAATTCAAAATTAAGTACTAAAATTATAACTAAAAAAGAAAATTTAATATGTGTAGCCTCAGATATAGAGCTTAATATAGATAACATAAAGGTTATAGATAGAAATGATTATAAAAAGTTAGCTGATATTATAATAGCCTTTAAGGAGGGAGTTGTTTAGATTATGTATACACTTGGAATAATAACTAGTAGTGACACAGGATATAAAGGAGGAAGAGAGGATTTAAGCGGAAAAGTAATTGAAGAGATTGGAAAAGAACATGGTTTTAAAGTAGAAAGATATGTAATGCTTCCTGATGAGAAGGAAATGTTAAAAGAAGAAATGATAAATATGAGTGATAATTTAAAATTAGAACTTGTATTAACAACAGGGGGAACTGGTTTTAGCAAGAGAGATATAACACCAGAAGCTACAAAAGAAGTTATAGAAAGAGAAGCATTAGGAATACCAGAGGCAATAAGAGCATATAGCTTAACTTTAACTAAGAGAGCAATGCTTTCAAGAGCAACAGCTGGTATAAGAGGTGAAACATTAATAATAAATATGCCAGGAAGTCCAAAGGCATGTAGAGAAATAATGGATTATATAATAGAAGATATAAAGCATGGAATAGACATAATGAAGGGAAGAACAGGAGAATGCGCAAGAAAATAAAACTACTTATTTCCATAATAGTATTAGGGGGCGCTGTTATGGGGCTAGTTGCATGTGGTGAAAAAAATGATAATAAAAAAGTAATCACAATGAGTGTTGCAGCTAGTTTAGAAGAGCCTATGAAAACAATACAAGGATTATTTTATGATAAAACTGGTATAGAGATTAAATTAAATGTAGGCGGTTCAGGAACATTAGAAAAACAAATATCTAATGGAGCAAAAGTTGATATGTTTTTCTCAGCAAATAAAGATAACACAGATAAATTAATAGATAAAGGATTTGTTTATGAAAATAAAAGCTATAATTTCCTAGAAAATTCTTTAGTAGTAATCGGCGGAAAAGATACAAAAAAATTAAATAATTTAAATGAGCTTAAAGATGCAAAAGGAAAGATAGCAATTGGAGAAATAAATACAGTACCAGCAGGTTCATATGCAAAAGAAGCACTAGAAAAAGCAAATTCATGGAACTTAGTAGATAATAAACTTGTTTATGCAAAAAGTGTAACAAGTGTAAAAAACTATGTTGAAAGTGGAGATGCTGAATATGGTTTTGTATATAAAACTGATGCTTATAAATTAAAAAATGGAAAAATAGTTTATGAAATAAATGATAATATGCATAAGAAAATAGAATATAATTTAGTTATTTTAAAGAATAGCGAAAATAAAAAAGATGATACATCCTTACTAGAATTTTTACAAAGCCCAGAAGCTAAAAAAGTATTTGAGCAATACGGATTTAAGGAAAATTAATTGATTTTAAATGCTTTTATAGTTTCTTTAAAGGTTGTATTTGTAGCAGTTTCAATAAGCCTTTTATTAGGTATCTTATTGAATTATGTATTAATTGAAAAAAGAAGTAGGGGGAAAAGCTTATTAGAAACTTTAATAATATTTCCTATGTTTTTACCGCCATCAGCTATAGGATATATAGTTCTTATAGTATTTGGCAAAAGTGGAGTAATAGGAGAGTTTCTTTCTGAAAGCTTTAATGTATCAGTGATATTTACTATAATTGGAGCAATTATAGTAGGAATAATTGTTTCATTGCCTATAATGTATCAAAGTATAAAAACTTCTCTTTTAGGAGTTGATATGGATATAAAATGGGCAGCTAGTGAGATGGGAGCTTCAAAAGCACAAATATATAGAAAAATAAGTTTGCCACTCAGTAAAAAAGGAATTTTAACTGGAGTAATACTTTCTATAGCTAGAGTATTTGGAGAATTTGGAGCTACTATACTTGTAGCAGGAAATATACCAGGAGAAACACAAACTGTTCCAATGGCAATGTATTATGCTATTGAAAATGATAATAGAGAGATTGCCACAATTATTTTAATTTGTATAGTTATAATATCTGTTGCTTTAACTTTATCTTATAATTTTATACTTAAAAGAATGAAATGAGGGATTAAAAGTGAAAAAAGTATATGTTAAAGATGCAATAGGAATGGTTCTTTGTCATGATATAACGAAGATAGTTCCAGGAGAATTTAAAGGAAGAGCCTTTAAAAAAGGGCATATAATAAGAGAAGAAGATATAGATGAACTTCTTTCAATAGGAAAAGAACATATTTATGTTTGGGAAGCAGAAGAAGGTATGTTACATGAAAATGATGCAGCAGAAAGAATAAAAAATTTAGTATGCGGTGAAGGAATAAAATTTGGAGAAATAAAAGAAGGAAAAATAAATTTTATAGCAGAAAGAAATGGACTTCTAAAGATAAATAAAGAAAAGCTTTTAGACATAAATGATTTAGGAGAAATAATAATAGCGACAATTCATAATAATACTCCAGTTAAAGAAGGAGAATTATTAGGGGGAACTAGAGTTATTCCTCTTGTTATAGATGAAAAGAAAATAATAGAAGCAGAAAATCTTATAAATGAAAAGATAATAGAAGTAAAAGAAATAAAAGGAAAGAAAGTTCACATGATAACTACTGGAAGCGAAGTTTTTCATGGAAGAATAAAAGATGCTTTTGGACCAGCAGTTAAAAGAAAAGTAGAATATTATGGTTGTGAATTAGTAAATCAAGCAATTGTAGATGATAAAAAAGAAGATATAATAAGAGAAATACATAAAGCTTTGGATGCTGGAGCAGAATTTATAGTTTGTACAGGAGGAATGTCAGTAGATCCAGATGATATAACTCCAACAGCAATAAAAGAATGTGGAGCAGAACTAGTAACATATGGTGCACCAGTTCTTCCAGGAGCTATGTTTCTTTTAGCTTATTATGGAGATATACCAATAGTAGGTCTTCCAGGCTGTGTAATGTATTCAAAAAGAACAATATTTGATATAGTTCTTCCTAGAATATTAGCAGATGAAAAATTAAAAAGAAGAGATATTAGTGAGCTTGGACATGGAGGTCAATGTTTAGATTGTAAGGTTTGTACATTCCCACATTGTTCATTTGGAAAGGGTGTTTAATTTGGAAGGTAAATTTACTCATTTTGATAATGAGGGCAATGCTGTAATGGTTGATGTTACAGATAAAAAAGAAACTAAAAGAGTTGCAATAGCAACAGGAAAAGTAAATGTAAGTAAGGAAACTTTAGAATTAATAAAAGAAGGTAAAATAGGAAAAGGAGATGTTCTAGGAGTAGCTAGAGTTGCTGGGATTATGGGAATGAAAAGAACATCAGATTTAATTCCTATGTGCCATCCAATAATGATCAATGGTTGTTCAATAAATTTTGAAATAGATGATGAAAATAATTCTATTATAATAGAAGGAATGGCTAAAATAAGTGAAAAAACAGGTGTTGAAATGGAAGCCTTAACAGGAGTTACTATAGCAGCATTAACTATTTATGATATGTGTAAAGCTGTAGATAAAAGAATAACAATTTCAGATGTACACTTAAAAAGTAAAACAGGTGGAAAAAGTGGAGACTTTTTTTACTAATAAGAGGTGAATTTTTTGAAAGATAAGTATGGTAGAACAGTAGATTATATAAGAATATCACTTACAGATAAATGTAATTTAAGATGTATTTACTGTATGCCTAGTGATGGAAATAGTTTTTTTGAAAAAGAAGAAAATTTAAATAATGATGAAATATATAAAATAGTTAAAGAAAGTGCTAAACTTGGAATAAGAAAAGTTAGATTGACAGGTGGAGAACCATTAGTTAGAAAAGATATAAATGAGCTAATAGAGAAAATATATTCAATAGATGGAATTGAAGAGATAGCATTAACTACTAATGGTATGCTTTTAGAAGAAAGATTAGAATTCTTACATAGTCATGGAGTAAAAAGTTTAAATATAAGTTTAGATACTTTAAATGAAGAAAAGTTTAAGTATATAACTCGTGGAGGAGATATACATAAAGTATTTAGAAGTATAGAAAAAGGTTTAAAATTAGGCATAAAAATAAAAATAAATACTGTTGTTATAGAAGATATAAATAAAAATGAGATTATAGATTTAATAAATTTTACTAAAGATAGAGATATTTCATTGAGATTTATAGAGCTTATGCCAATAGGAGAAGGTAAAAAATTCAAAGGTGTTTCTAATGAAGAAATAATTAAAATTATAGAAGATAATAATTTAGAAACTGTAATTTTAGAAAGAAATAAAAAAGATGGTCCTGCAAAATATATAAAAATAAAAGATTATAAAGGGAAAATTGGATTCATAAGTGCAATGAGTAACTGTTTTTGTGAGGACTGTAATAGAATAAGAATTACTACTGATGGAATGCTTAAAAAATGTTTAAATTGGAAAAGCGATATAAATTTAAAAAAAGTTATTAGAGAAGGTAAAGAAGAAAAACTATTAGAAACAATAAAAAATGGAATCTACAATAAACCTAAAATGTATTTATTTAACAAACAAGATGCTAATGAAGAAAATAGAAATATGAACGAAATTGGAGGATAGTATGGGAAAAATAGTAGCAATATGCAAAAGTGAAAAAAAAGGAACAGCTAAGAAAAGAATAGATGAAATAAATTTAATTGAAAACTTTGGCTTAGAAGGAGATGCCCATGGTGGAAATTGGCATAGACAAGTTAGCTTATTAGATGTTCAAAAAATAAATGACTTCAATAAAGAAGGCGGAAATGTAGTTTTTGGAGATTTTGGAGAAAATCTTGTTATAGAAGGAATAGAAGTAGATAAATTACCAATTGGACAAAAGCTACAAGTAGGTGATGCTATTTTAGAAGTAACTCAAATAGGAAAAAAATGCCACAATGAATGTGAAATTTTCCATAGAGTAGGAAGATGTATAATGCCAGTGTATGGAACTTTTGCACGTGTTATAAAAAGTGGACATATAGAAGAAGGCCTAGATATTGAATTAATAAAATAAAATATATAAAATTGAAAAAAATTAACAATTAATGTATAATATCCCTAAATTTATTAAAAGATTTGGGGGTATTTTTTATGGTTAAAATTAAAATGAAAACACCATTAGTTGAAATGGATGGAGATGAAATGACAAGAATTCTATGGAAGAGCATAAAAGAAGATTTATTAGAACCTTTTATAGAATTAAAAACAGAATATTATGATTTGGGGCTAAAACATAGAGATGAAACATTAGATAAAGTAACAATAGAGGCAGCAGAAGCAATAAAAAAATATGGAGTAGGGGTAAAATGTGCTACAATAACTGCAAATGCAGATAGAGTAAAAGAATATAATTTAAAAGAAATGTGGAAAAGTCCAAATGGAACTATTAGAGCTATTTTGGATGGGACAGTTTTTAGATCACCAATATTAATTAATAATATAAAACCATACGTTAATAATTGGGAGAAACCTATAACAATTGCTAGACATGCTTATGGAGATATATATAAAGATGTTGAAATGAAAATAGAAGGAAAAGGAAAGTGTGAGCTAGTATTCACTGATGAAAATGGAAAAGAAGCTAGAGAATTAATTCATAATTTTAATGGTCAAGGTGTAGTTTTAGGAATGCATAATTTAAATTCATCTATAGAAAGTTTTGCAAGAAGCTGTTTTAATTATGCTTTAGATATAAAAGAAGATTTATGGTTTTCAAGTAAAGATACTATTTCTAAAAAATATGATCATACTTTTAAGGATATTTTTGAAGATATATATAATAAAGAATATAAAGAGAAATTTGAAAAATTAGGAATTAAATATTTTTATACTTTAATAGATGATGCTGTAGCAAGAGTTATTAAATCTAATGGAGGAATGATTTGGGCATGTAAAAATTATGATGGAGATGTTATGAGTGATATGATAGCAACTACATTTGGATCTTTAGCAATGATGACATCTGTTTTAGTATCTCCAGAAGGGAATTATGAATATGAAGCAGCTCATGGAACAGTTCAAAGGCATTACTATAGATATTTAAAAGGAGGAGATACATCTACTAATTCAATTGCTACAATATTTGCATGGACTGGAGCTTTAAGAAAACGTGGAGAATTAGATGATAATGAAGAATTAATAATATTTGCTAATAAATTAGAAAAAGCTTCAATTAAAGTAATAGAAGATGGTAAGATGACAAAAGATTTAGCTTTAATAACAAGTTATAAAAATCCAATTGTATTAGATAGTTTTCAATTTATAAAGGAAATAAGGAATGAATTAGAAAAAATACTATAAAGTCATAAAAAATAAGGTTTTAATTTGACCTCATTAAGAAGTGTATATAATATTTTTAATGAGGTCAAATTCTTTTTTTGGAAATATATAAAAAAAAGAAAAAGATCAAAAAAATGTTAATAAAATTGTTTACATTTATAGGAAAGTATTATAGAATATAAATGTAAACAAAAATTAACTAAATTGTAAATGATTTCGTATTTATAAGTTCAAAACAATAAAATGCAAAATATGTACAAAATGGAAAATATGTGATAATATTGTAATAAGTTTAACAAAGTATTCATGAAAACTTTTTTAAAACATATAATTCAAATAGATGTAATTTAAAGGGAGATGGGAATATGAATAAAGTATTAGTATTATCAAAAGGAACTGGACAAGCTAAAGCTTTCGAAAGAGCAGCTATGGCATATACAGAAAAAAATAATGATCCAGTTGAATGGATTTTTGCAACTGAAGCTACAATGGGAGAAGCTATTTCAAAAGGTGATATTACTGTTGCAATTATATCACCAGAATTAATGTTAGTTGAGAAAAAGCTTCAAGCTGAATTAGAAACAGTTGAAATTCCATATATAACAATAAAACCAGTTGATTTTGGACTTAAAAATATGGAAAAGATAATGCCACAATTAAAACCTTATATAAAATAATAAAGGTGACATATGGGAGACATTATACTAACTAGACCTGGAAGAGAAATGTTTAGATTACTTGACTATGGAATTTACGTGGATGGAAAAAAGGTTAACTTTATAAGGGATGATACTAGAAAGGTATTAAAGCTAAAAGAAGGTAATCATGAAATATATATTAGAGCACTTGGTGCTAAAAGTAATATTTTAAATATAAATATAAAAAATAAGGAAACGGTTAGGTTAACATGTAAAAATAATTTAACAGGTTTCAAGTATTTATTCTCATATTTATATATTTTTAGTAAAAATTTACTTAAGTTAGATTATACTAAGATTTAATGGTCAAAGTCATTAGTATAATTTTAAGGGGATAGCTTAAATTAATTTTAACTAAAGATTGAGAATAAATAAAAAGGGGTATGTATATCTTTTATAAAAAGAGAACGGCACTTTCTCAATGTAAAGGATAATCATATAAATAAATGTATATAGGGGGAACTAAAATGAAATTTATGGACAAATTAGCGGCTGGCTTAGAAAAATTTCTTATGCCAATAGCTGAAAAGCTAGGTCGCCAAAAGCAATTATGTGCTTTAAGAGATGGATTTATAGCAACATTACCAGTGGCAATGGCAGGAGCCATGGGGTCATTATTTTTAAACGCACTTGTAAGAGACACATCAGTATTTGGTGAAAAATTAAACAAAATTGATGCATACGCACAAAATATTCAACCATTTTTAACAAAGTATATTCAACCTATACTTGGTAACATGTGGTGGGGAACTATTGCATTAACGTCATTATTTATAGTATTAGCTATCGCTTATTCATTAGGAAGAGCTTATGATGTTGACCCATTTGCAACAGCTTTAGTTTCATTAGGAGCATTTTTAACATTAGTACCAGATTCAACTAATGTAACACTACAACCAGAAGGAGCTGCAGAAGTTACAGGATCAGCATGGGGACTTATAAACTATAGTTCATTTAACTCAACTGCCATGTTTACAGCAATGCTTGTAGCATTATTAGGAGGGCAATTATTTATTTATCTTACTAAAAAAGGAATTGTTATTAAAATGCCTGAGCAAGTGCCACCAGCTGTATCAAAAGCATTCGCAGCTGTTATACCAGCAATCGTTGTAATAGGATTAGCAGGATTAGTACATTCATTATCTTTAGCATTTACAGGAATGGACTTCAAGGTATTTATCGAAAAAACAATTCAAGAACCTTTAATGGCACTTGGACAATCACCAATAACTTATATAATATTAATTTTATTATCACAATTATTATGGTTCTTTGGATTACATGGATTAAACATGGTAGAACCAGCATTAAATACTTTATATAAACCAGCATTATATGATAACATTGATGCTGTAACAGCTGGAGGAGAAGCAATTAATACATTAACAAGAAACTTTGTTGACGTATATGCAATGCCAGGAGGATCTGGAGGTACTCTAGCACTATTAATAGCTATATTCATATTTTCTAAGAGACAAGAATCAAGAGAACTTGCTAAATTAGCTATAGCACCAGGATGTTTCAATATTAATGAGCCAGTAATATTTGGTTTACCATTAGTATTAAACCCAATTTACTTTATACCATTTATAATTACACCACCAATCTGTATAGCAATAGCTTATATGGCAACGGAAGCAGGACTTGTATCTAGAATTTGTGCAGAACTTCCATGGGTTACACCACCAGTGTTCCATGCTGTACTAGCTACAAATGGAGATATAAAAGCAGGTATACTTGCAGCAGCATTATTACTTCTTTCAGTATTAATCTGGACTCCATTCGTTATAGCTGCTAACAGAATAGGAAATGAAGAATAATTAAAAATTAATTATATAAATTTGAAAGGGATATAAGTAGAACTTATATCCCTTATATTTTGAGTAAAATAATTATATGTAAAAAGAAAATTATATAAATATATTACATAGATTATAATAAAAACATAAAGTTTTAAAAATATAGAAAACGAATACCTTTATATGTTAAAATAATTATGTAATAGGAAATAATAGGAGGGATTATAGGTGGGATTTATAAATTCAACTGTAGTAGATTATCCGGTAGAAGAGGTTTTTAAAGTTTTTATAAGAACTGCAAAAAGAGATTTTCCAAAATTTAATGAAAAAGATCCTATAGGAAGTGCTGTTATAAAACAAGTAGGAACATATTCAGCTAAAACAGGAACTCTTAGAATTGAGATAACTGATTATAAATTAAATGAAAAATATCAAATAACAAGTGTAAGAGATAAAATGATGTATATTTCAACTTATTCTTTTGAAAAAGATGGAGAAGATAGAACAAAAATAACTCTTGAGGAGACTGAAGAAACTCCAGGAGCATTTCAAATTATTAATACTATAATACAAAAAGTACTTTTTAAGAAAACTGTAAGACGAAGATTTGGAACTTTTATAAATGGTCTTGAAAGTGAGATTGAAAAGCATAGAGAAAAAGTTTTAAAGGCACAACCTAAAAAAGTATCAGAAAACTCAGAAGAAGAGATTGCTATTGAAAAGGAAAGTGCACAATTAGAAAATATAGAAGCAAAATAAAAATGATGTGAGATAATCTCACATCATTTTTGTTTTAAAAAGCAAAGTTTCCATCTTTAAATACTTGAATTTCTTCTCCGGAGTGAGTTATTCCTATTATATTTAAATCTTTAGAACCAACCATAAAATCAACATGCTGTAAAGAATCATTAACACCATGTTTTTCTAATTCTTCTTCACTCATTTGCTCTCCACCTTCAATACAGCTTCCATATGCACGACCAATAGCAAGGTGGCATGAAGCATTTTCATCAAATAGTGTATTATAGAAAAGAATATTTGAATTTGATATAGGAGAATCATAAGGAACAAGAGCAACTTCTCCTAAATAGTGTGAACCTTCATCAGTTTCTATTAATTCTTTTAAAGCATCATAGCCTTCTTTTGCAGCAAAATCTACTATTTTTCCATCTTTAAAAGTAAGAGAAAAATCAGTTATTAAAGTTCCACTATGATTTAATGGTTTAGTTGAATAAACAATTCCATTAACACCAGTCTTTTTAGGTAAAGTAAATATTTCTTCTGTAGGGATATTAGCTATAAATTCTAATCCTTTAGAAGTAAAATCAGAACCTCCACACCAAATATGTCCTTCTGGTAATTCAATTTCTAAGTCTGTACCTAAACTGTTTGAATATTTAAGAGTTTTAAAATTATATTTTTTGAAAGATTTAATTTTTTCTTTTAAGTTATTTGAGTGATTTGTCCATTCAGTATTAGGATCTTCTAGATCAACTCTAACAATTTTAAATATAGCTTCCCATAAAGCTTCAACTGCTTTTTCTTCAGATAAATCTGGGAATACTTTTTTAGCCCAAGCTACTGTTGGTAAGGAAACAACACACCATGCATTTTCATTATTCATAACTTTTGCATAGTAATCTTTTAAAGCTATGCTTCTACTTTGAGAAAATGCTGCTACTTTTTTTGAATCTATATCTTTAAGAAGTTCAGGATTACTTGCAGAGATTGAAAGAAATGACGCACCTTCTCTTTGATAATAAAGATATTTTTCAACTTCAAATGATGGAACATTTTTTAATGTTTCCATAGAAGCATTTTCAAATCTTATTTTAGAAAAGTTTTCATCTCCATAATTTATATAAACATCTTTAGCTCCAGCTTTATATGCTTTTTCTGAAACTTTTCTAGCAAAGCTAGCACATTCGATTGGAGAATTTATAAATAATAAACCATCTTTTTGAATATTAAGTCCTTTTTTTACAATTAAATCTGCATATTTTTCTATCATATTGTCAAAATTATTAATCATGTCAATACCTCCAAATTAATATAATAAAATTATTTTACCATATATAGTAAAGTAAATGGATAACAAAGTTTAAACAACTTGAAAACATATTTATTGTATGCGTACATAATAAGTAATATAATATATTTACTTAATAATAATGTTTTAATTAATAGAAATGAGGTGCTAAATTTGAATAAGCTATTAACTGAATTAATAGAAAAAAATAAAGTATATGGGAATAAAGGAAAATTAGCTTCATATATACCAGCACTTTTAAAAGCAAACAAAGAAGATTTAGGAATAGTTATCGTAGATCTTAATGGAGAAGAATTTTCAGCAGGAAAAAGTGATAAAGTTTTTACAATACAAAGTATATCTAAAGTAATTAGCTTAATGTTAGCTATAAAAGATAATGGCTACAAAAAAGTTTTAGAAAAGGTTAACGTAGAGCCAACAGGGGAAGGGTTTAATTCAATAGTTAACTTAGAGACAAAAGATACTAAAAGACCATATAATCCAATGATAAATGCAGGAGCTATAGTAACAACTTCTTTAATAAAGGGAAAAACAGAAGAAGAAAAATTAAAAAAATTAATTGATTTTATGAAAAAAGCAACGAACAATGAAAATATAGGAATTAACGAAGAAGTTTATGTTTCAGAAAAATTAACTGGTGACAGAAATAGAGCTTTAGCATATTACATGAAAAGTAATGGAATATTAGAAGGTAATATAGAAGAAATTTTAGATTTATATTTTAGACAGTGTTCAATAGAAGGAAGTGCTAGAGATTTGGCTAGATTGGGGGCTGTTCTTGCAAATGATGGAGTTATACCGTGGAGTGGCGAAATATTAATAGAAAAAGAAATTTGTAGAATAGCAAAAACTATAATGGTAACTTGCGGAATGTATGATGCTTCAGGAGAATTTGCTGTAAAAATAGGGATACCAGCTAAAAGTGGAGTTGGTGGAGGAATTTTAGGTGCAGTTCCAAAAAGAATGGGAATAGGTGTTTATGGACCTGCATTAGATGAAAAAGGAAATAGTATAGCAGGAATAGAGCTTTTAAAAGATTTATCAAATGAATTAGATTTAAGTATATTTTAAAATAAAGTTTAGTACATATGGAAATATAACTAACTATTGTAAACTATACGTTACTAAATTTAATTATAAAATGTTATAATTATGAAAAGAGAGAAAAATAACTGGAGGAAAAAATGGAAAAATTATTGATATTAGATTCAAATTCACTTATGAATAGGGCATTTTTTGCGATTCCACAGACATTAACAAATAGCGAAGGAATACATACAAATGCTATTTATGGATTTATAAATATGCTAATAAAAATGAAGGAAGACATAAATCCTAATTATATAATTGCAACTTTTGATAAAAAAGCGCCTACTTTTAGACATAAGGAATATAAAGATTATAAAGCAGGAAGAAAAAAAATGGCTCCAGAACTTTATGAACAATTTCCAATTATAAAAGAACTTTTAGATTATTTAGGAATAGATTGTTATGAATTAGATGGTTTTGAGGCTGATGATTTAATAGGAACTATAGCTAAGGAAGCATGTAGAAATGGAATAGAAGTATTTGTTGTTACAGGAGATAAGGATGCTCTTCAATTAGCTGAAGATAACATAAATGTAGTTATAACTAAAAAAGGTGTTTCAGAAGTAGCAATATATAATGAAAAAGCATTCATTGATGAATTTGGAGTTACTCCAACACAATTTATAGATGTAAAAGGGCTTATGGGAGATAAGTCAGATAATATACCAGGAGTTCCTGGTGTAGGAGAAAAAACAGCATTTAAATTAATTAAAGAATATGGTTCTATTGAAGCTGTTTTAGAAAATATACCTAATATAGCAGGAAAAAAATTGAAAGAAAACTTAGAAGAAAATAGAGAGCAAGCGATTTTTAGTAAAAGATTAGCTACAATAGAAATTAATGCTCCTATAACAGGGATAATGGACGCAATAACAGCTGAAAAAGAACCTAATAACCATATGGCAAAAGAACTTTTATTAAAACTTGGTATGAATAGAAATATAATAAATAAATTAGTTCAAGAAGAAGAAAAAGAAGAGAAAGAAATTGAAGTTTTAGAGTTAAAAGAAGAAAAAGAAATTAAAGACTTCTTAAAAAAATATAATAAATATTATATAACTTACTCTGAAATTCATACTCCTTTAAATTCTGAAAGAAAGATAAATAACTTATATCTATTTGCAGAAGATAAAGTAGTAAAATTAAATAATTCAGTAGAATTAGAGTGGTTAAAAGACTTCTTTGAGGATAAGAATATTGAAAAAGTTATTCATGACGGAAAGGCATTAATAAAAATTCTTGATAATAATGGAATAAAAATAGAAGGATTTAATTTTGATACAGCAATTGGAGCGTATATAATAGATTCTTCAAAAGGTGATTATTCTATTGATAAAGTTGCAGCTTTTACAATCTTTGAAGAAATAAAAGGTGAAACACCAGAAGATAGACTTTTAAATGGAGTATCATATTTAAAAGCAATAGAAAAGGATTTAAAAGATAAAATTGCTAAAGAAGGAATGGAAGAACTTTACTATAATATAGAACATCCATTAATGTTTGTATTAGCTGATATGGAAAATGTAGGATTTAAAATAGATAGAGATGTTTTAGATTCACTTCAAGTTAAATTTAAAGCTGAATTAGATAAAACTGAAGAAGAGATATATGATTTAGCAGAAGAGAAGTTTAATATAAACTCTCCAAAACAATTAGGAGTTATTCTTTTTGAAAAGCTTGATTTAAGAGTAATAAAAAAGACTAAAACAGGATATTCAACAAATGTTGATGTTTTAAATAAACTTAAAGATGACCATCCTATAATAGAAAAAATAATTTACTATAGACAAATAAGTAAAATATATTCAACTTATGTGGAAGGAATGAAGGCATTAATAGATCATGATGGAAGAATTCATACAAACTTTAATCAAACTGTTACTACAACAGGAAGACTTTCAAGTACAGAACCAAACCTTCAAAATATTCCAATAAGATACGACATGGGAAGAGAAATAAGAAAGATATTTATACCTCAAGAGAAAGATGACATATTATTATCTCTTGATTATTCACAAATAGAGCTTAGAGTTTTAGCTCATATTAGTGATGATGAAAATATGATAGATTCATTTAAACACCATAGTGATATCCATACAAAGACAGCTTCAGAGGTATTTAATGTTCCTATAGGAGAAGTTACAAGTCTTATGAGATCAAGAGCTAAAGCTGTAAACTTTGGTATAGTTTATGGAATAAGTGATTTTTCACTTGCTCAAGACTTAAAAATAACAAAAAAAGAAGCAAGCAACTATATGGAAATATATTTTAATAGATATCCAAAGATAAAAGATTATCTTAATAATGTAGTTGAAGAAGCAAAAGAAACTGGTATAGCAAAAACTATTTTAAATAGAAAAAGATTTATACCAGAAATTAAATCTTCTAATAGAATAGTTAAAGCTTTAGGAGAAAGACTTGCAATGAATGCACCTATTCAAGGAAGTGCAGCAGATATAATAAAAATTGCAATGATAAATGTCTATAATAGAATAAAGGCTGAAAAACTTAATAGTGAATTAATTTTACAAGTACATGATGAACTTATTTTAAATGTAAAAAAAGATGAGTTAGAAAAAGTAAAAAGTCTTGTAAAAGAAGAAATGGAAAATGTATTAGAGTTAAAAGTTCCATTAGAAGTTGATTCTAATACTGGAAGTACATGGTATAATACGAAGTAGAGAGGAGACTTAAAAGTGCTTAAGATAGGGCTTACAGGTGGAATAGGAACAGGAAAATCAACTGTTTCTGCTATATTTAGAGAGCATGGGATAGAAATAGTTGATGCAGATATAATAGCAAGAGAAGTTCTTGAAAAATATCCTGAAATATTAAATAAAGTAAGAGTAGAATTTGGAGAAGGTTTTTTTGATTGGAGAGGTGACTTTAGACGTAAAGAATTTGGGAACCATATTTTTAAATTTCCAAAGCAACGTATAAAGTATGAATCAATAGTAATGCCTTATATAAAAAAGGAAATACACAATGAAATAGAAAGATTAGAAAAAGAAGATAATAAATTAATAATAGTTGATGCACCAATATTAATAGAAACTGGGTTACATGAAGAAATGGATTATGTTGTTTTAGTAAGTGCGGATACACAAACTCAAATACAAAGAATAAAATCTAGAGATGGATTGGCTAATAATGATGCCTTGAATAGAATAAATGCACAAATGTCTTTAGAAAAAAAACGTGAATTTTCTAACATAATTATAGATAATAATAAAGATTTAGAAAATACAAGAGTTCAAGTAGAAGATATAATTACATTTTTTAAGGAAATGTTGTAAAGGATGAGGGAAGACTAATGAAATTAAAAAAATGGATAATAGCAATAGTTGTATTAGTTATTGTTATTATAGGTGGGAGAATCCTTATAAAAGATTATTTCTTTCCATATGCCCATAAAGATGCGGTAATTAAATATAGTAAGGAATATAATTTAGATCCATTATTTGTTCTCTCTGTTATGAAAGCAGAAAGCGGATTTAATCCTGATGCAACTTCTCATAAAAATGCAGTAGGTTTAATGCAAATAACTAAGGAAACTGGTACTTGGATAGCAGAACAAATGAAAATGGAAAATTTTAATGTAAATGACTTATATAATGAAAATACTAATATAGAAATGGGTTGTTGGTATTTAAATAATTTATCTAAAGAATTTGATGGGGATAGAGATTTAATTGTATCTGCTTATAATGCAGGAAGAGGAAATGTTAATAAATGGCTTAAGAATAATGAATATTCAGATGATGGTAAAAAGTTAACTTATATTCCTTTTAAAGAAACTAAAAATTATGTAGATAAAGTAAATATTTATTATAAAATATATAAAAAACTATATAATTAGTAAATATAGTATGTGCTTTATATAGAGGAGGTGAAGCTGTTACCTTTTAATAAATAGGTTATTATTAGAGGGTAAAGCAAAATATAATGGGTAAGAAAATGGGGATAAAACTAGGAGTAGGATTAGGATTAGCCTTAATATTAATAGTACTTATAGGGGTAAAAGCATTACTTCCATATTTTATTCCAGTAAAGATAGTACAAACTTGGGGAAATGGAGCTCCAACTAGTAGAGAAGAGATTTTATATGATTTTATACAAAATCATATGACTACAGTTAATGGAGGAATAAAAACTAATTATCTTAATGAAAAAAATGATGGGGATATAACAAAAGGAGATTCTGTTTTATCTGAATCAGAAGGATTAATGCTTTTATATTATCTTGAAAGGGATGATAAAGAAGGATTTAATAAGACATTTGAGTATATAAAGAATAATATGCTTTTATCAAATGGGCTTATAAGTTGGAGAGTTGATGGAGATAAAAAATCTGATGTCTCAGCAACCATAGATGATTTAAGAATAATTAAGGCTCTTATTATGGGAGGAGAAAAGTGGAATAATTTAAAATACAGATATTATGCTATAGAAATGGCAAATGGAGTATATAGAAAATTAAGAACAGAAAATCTTCTTGTTGATTTTAATGATGGTCAAACTAATAGTGATAAAGTAACTCTTTGCTATATTGATTTAGAAGCTTTACAATATTTAAATAATATAGATTTTAAATGGAAAAGTATTAGAGTTGAATCAGAGAAAATACTAAATGGAGGATTTATAAGTAATAAAGTACCTCTATACAGAAAATATTATGATATAAAAACTAAAAAATATGATAATGATGAAAATGTAGATATGCTTTTAAATACAATAATATTATTAGATAAAGCAGAAGTAGGCCAAAATATTTCTGAAAGTTTAAATTGGATAATAGATAAATTTAAAACAGATGGAGCAATTTATGTTTCTTATAATGATGCTACAGGAGAAAAGACATCTGATATTCAATCAACATCAATATATGCAAATTTATTACAAATAGCAGAAATAGAAAATAATAAAGAACTTTACACTCTAGCTCTAAGAAAACTTAATGCTTATCAAGTTTTAGATAAAAAGAGTAAGCTTTATGGTGGATATGGAGATAAAAAAACAATGCAAGTATATTCATTTGATAATTTAAATGCATTACTTGCTTATAGAGATGTAGAATAAAATGTATCTATATTGAAGATTCTATTTATAGAAGTCTTTAATATAGATTTTTTTATTATGTAAAAAATATTTTTATAAATTTAAGATGAATAAAAATTTATAAAAAATAAATGACTTTTGGTCATAAAAATGTTATAATAAGTTCATAGATTATGGGGAGGAAACAATAAATGAAAAATATTTTTAAAATTTATAAAAAAGATTTAGTCAAAATATTTACCAATTGGGTTGCTCTAGTAGTTGTAATAGGTTTGATAATTCTTCCTTCATTATATGCATGGTTTAATATAAAATCATCATGGGACCCTTATGGAAATACAAAGGGGATAAAGGTTGCTATAGTAAATGAAGATACAGGAGCAAGTTATAAAGATAAAAATATAAATGTTGGTGATGAACTTGTAAATGAACTTAAGAAAAATGATAACTTAGGATGGAATTTCGTTACAAGTGAAGAGGCTAAATATGGGGTGGAAAGAGGAGAATATTTTGCGAGTATAACTATTCCTAAAGATTTCTCACAAGATATAATTTCTTTAACTTCAAAAGACATAAAAAGACCAGATTTAGTTTATACAGTAAATGAGGCAGCTAATGCAATAGCTCCAAAGATAACAGATAAGGGTGTAGAAACCTTAAAGCAAAATGTAGATAGTACAATTGTTAAAACTGTAAATGGAATAATATTTAAAATATTTAATGAAATAGGATTTGGATATATAAATGAAAGACCTAAAATACAAGATGCAGTTAAACTTCTTTATAATTTAAATGATAATTCAGATAAAATTGGAGATTTAATAAATAAAGCTTATAACGGAACAATAACAGTAAATCAAATGATAGATAAAGTAAATGCTATTGTACCAAGCTTAGAAAAAACTCTTAATAATGCAGATAATGTTTTAAATAGCAGTGAAACATTCTTAAATAATTCTAAGCAAGCTATAAATAAAATATCACCAATGGTAAAAGAAGATTTAGGATTAGCTAAAAAGTTTATTGATGGTACTTTGACAATTAGTGATTCAATTGAAAGTAATGTAGATAAAGATACAATAATAAAAAATTTAAGTTTAATAAAAGATAGATTAAATTCAGCAAATAATATAGTGAGTACTTTATCTAATTTACTAAATAATATAAATCAAAATGGAAAATTAGATGGAACTATAGGAAAATTAAATAACTTAAAAGATAGAATAAATAATACTATGAATGTGATAAATAGTATAGAAAATACTCTAAATGGAAATGGAGTAATAAATGCAGCTGATATACAACAATTAAAAACTAAGCTTAAAAATGTTTCAAGTGGAATAAATGAAATTTTAAATAGTTATGACAGCACAATACTACCAAAAATAAATGAAAGTATGGATAGCTTAATAACTTTAGCTAATAATGGAGAAGAAACAATTCAAAAAACAAAAGAAGCTCTTCCTAAAGTAAAAGAAACATTAGGATTATTGAAAAAAGGAACAGCTTTATCTAATACTGAGCTTAAGAAATTAAAAGATAATTATCCAGAAATGCAAAAAAGTTTAAGTAAAATAGTAGGAAAAATAAAAGAAGTTGATAAAGGGGATAATGTAGATAGTATATTAAGTCTTTTAACTAATAACTGGGAAAGTGAAAGTAATTTCTTAGGAAATCCAGTAAATATAAAAGAAAATAGATTATTTAAAATTCCTAATTACGGATCAGCTATGTCTCCATTCTATACTACACTTTCATTGTGGGTTGGAGGATTAATACTTGTTTCTATTTTAACTGTATCAGTTAAAGGAATAGACAAAGAAAAAGAAAATATAAAACCTCATGAAGTATTCTTTGGAAAATATTTAACATTTATATCTATTGGAATATTGCAAGGATTTGTAGTAACAATGGGAGATATATTTATACTGAAAACTTATGTTTTAAATAAATTTGGCTTTGTACTCTTAGGTATGTTTATAAGTTTAGTATTTATAACAATAATTTATAGTATAGTATCGGTATTTGGAAATATAGGTAAAGCAATATGTATAATATTCTTAGTACTTCAAGTTGCAGCATCAGGAGGAACATTCCCAGTTCAAGTTATGTCAGGATTCTTTAAAGGAATAAATCCTTTCTTACCATTTAAATATGCTATAGATGGAATGAGATATTTAGTTGCAGGTGGAGTTCAAGATTTATTTATGAAAGATCTAGCTATTTTAGCAGCTTTAATTATACCTTGTATTGTAATTGGAGCTATACTTAAAAAGCCACTTAATAAAGCAAGTGAGAAATTTATAAAAAAATTAGCTGAAAGTGAAATAGTAGAACATTAAAATGAAAAGAAGTTACAAGAAGTAACTTCTTTTTTTATTTTATATACCAACATTTAATTGCAAACTTCACAAATAAAGTAAAATAAAGTAAAATTATAGAAGGAGGGTTGTATGAAAAAGAATATTGAGAGAGTTGAATTAATTTATATTAATAAAATTTATTTTTTTAAGGTTATATTCTGTTTATGTATATTATCAACTATTATAAGTTCTTTATACTATATAAAAATAGATATATACGACATATCAGAAATATATTATTTAATAATTAGTTTAGTATTAATACTATTAGTTTTTTCAATGAAAAATGTATATAAGCATAAATATTATAAGTATATAGCTATTGTATTTATGATAATATCTGCTACTAATATTTATAAAATTATATTAGAAGATATCTGGGAGTTAACTAATAGTTTTTTTATTGATGCAATGCGTATTTCGATTATATTATTAGGAGTAGATATTGTAATTAATTTTATAAATTCAAAAAATAGTAAGAAAAATAATGTATTAAAAATGTTAGCTGTTTTTATTTGCCTAGTATTTTTAAAAAAATATAAGTTTATATTATTTTTTTTATTAATAAGTATATTTTATGCTCTTAAAGTAAAATCACAAATACCAAAATTGAAAAATAATTATAGTATAAACTATATATATATTTATATAACTTTATTTTTGATTAGACAGATAGTATTAATTTTAAGTATTATATATAAAAATAATGAATTTATATCGTATTTATTAATTTATTTTACTATTTTAACAGAATCAACACTTATATTTTGCTTAATATATAAAATAATAAATTTACCTTATGGGAAAATAGAAAATGAACTTAAAGAAGCAGTAGAATCAGTAAGCTATCTAAATGAAGATTTAAAATTAACAAATCAAAAAATTATATCAAACAGAATGTTTATAAAAGATATAGAAAAAACATTTAAAAATTTATTTAGAAATATACCAGTTCCAACATTAATATTAAACTTGAATAAAAATAATATAGTTTATGCAAATAAACAGTGTTTAGATTTATTTGATGAGGAAAAATTTTTAGATTTAGTTGGGGTAAATTTTTATAAATTAATAGAAATAATTGATGATAAAAACATAAATTATTTAGACGAAAAAGGTAACATAGGTATAATTAAGAAAAATAATAAAAAGGTTACTATAGAAGTAAAAGATAGAAGTTTAGAACAAGGGGAAGCTATAATTATATTAACTGATATGACATCGAGAACAAAATATATAAATATAGAAAATAGAATAATAGAAAAAAAACTTCAAGAAGATATAAAAAGAAGCTTTTTATCTAATATTAGTCATGATTTAAAAACTCCTATAAATGTAATATATTCTTCTGCACAAGTTCAGGATATATTTATAAATAATAGAAATAAAAAAGAATTAGAGAATCATATGAATATTTCTAAACAAAATTATTTGGTATTAAAGAGATTAACTAATAATATAATTGATGTCGGTAAAATAGATTCAGGAGCTTTAAAATGTAATTTAAAAAAAGGGAATATAGTATATTTTGTAGAAGATGTATTTTCAAGTCTTGTAAGTTATGCAAAAGAAGAAAATATAGAAATGCAATTTGATACAGAAGAAGAAGAGATCTATATTAAATTTAATAATGATTTTATGGAAAGAATAATAATAAATTTAATATCTAATTCAATTAAATATAATAAAGAGATAGGAAAAATTTTTGTAGATATAAAAAGTGAAAATAATTATGTATATATAATTATTAGAGATACTGGAATTGGAATAAAAAAAGAATTTTTAGATAAGATATTTGAAAGATATTCAAAAGATAAGAAAACAAAAAAAGCAATATTAAAGAGTAGTGGCATAGGAATGTATGTTGTAAAAAATTTAATAGAAGCACAAAACGGACAAATTTTTATAGAGAGTGAAGAAGGGGTAGGAACTGAAATAGTTATGAGATTTATTAGGGAGAACTAAATAAATGAATTGGTTAAGAGAGTATAAAAGAATATTTTTTATTGGAGGTATAGTTTTTATTATTCATTTGATATTTATTATAATCTCTAATTTTAATGAAAGAGTATGGTTATATATTAAGCTAACAGATATTTTTTGTGGATCTATTGCAGTAGTTTTAAGTTTATTAACTATATTTAGAAAAAACTTTAGTTTTTATAAATATTTAGGAATTGGGTTTATATCAATTGGGATATTAGAATATTCAAAGATATTTTTAGGAACATATGTATATAGAGATATAAAAGCAGATTTATTTTTATATACAACCAGTTGCTTATTAACTTTAGAATTATTAATAGTTATAGCAGCAATGTTTTTTATGAAAAATAAATTTTCTAATTTCAAAGCCTTTATGGGATATTTAAGTGTTATGTTAATAACTTGGGGATTTATATATTTTATTAGAAAGTTCGAGATTAAATATATAGTATTAATATTAAATATTGCATTAGTTATATTTTTATTTTTTTTGATTAGAAAAGAAGATAATATTGAAAATAAATATATAAATATATACTTAATAATTATTGCAGCGGTTAGAATTATTACATTAGGAATGTTAATATTTAATAATTATGCATATATTTTACCAAATTGCTTGCAAACTATTGCTTATTTTGTAATTTATGAAGCAATAGCAAAAAATATATATTCTTTAGAAATATCTAGTATGAAAAATGAAATTAAAGATAATAAAAAAGAAGAAGGAATAATATTAGAGGAATTACAGAAAAGATTATATATAATGGACATGCTTGATATAAAAAAAAGCAATGAAGAAACAAGATATTATAACTTAATTGATGATTTTAATGATGGAATAATATTATATGGAGAAAAAATAAGATATGCTAATAAAAGTGCTGCATTTATGTTAGGAATAGAAGATAATAAAAATTTTTCTGAAAAAAACTTTTTTAAAAAAATACAATGGGTTGAGAGAAATAAGCGAAGAGCTAAAATATATGTAGAAAATAATTGGATATATATAGAAATATATACAGTTAAAATTAGTGACAATGTTTTTATGATATATATGAAAGATATTACTGAGATAAAAATATATGAAGAAAAAATAAGAGAATATGAATCATGTTTAAGATATGAAGATATTCAAAATGAGTTTTTTACTAATATTTCGCATGAACTTAGAACACCAATAAATATAATAAATGTAGCTTTAGAATTAAATAAAATAGATATAGAAAAAAATGAATTCGATAAAGTCAAAGAGAATAATAAAAAAATTAAAAAAAATTGTTTAAGACTTATAAGAACTATAAATAATTTTATAGATGCAAATAAATTTTCAGAAGGTTATTTTAAGATAAATAAAGGTATTTTTAATATTGTTGAAGTTGTAGAGAATGTTGTTACACATTGTATAGATTCTATAGAGGCAAATAATATGAATATTATTTTTGATTCAACACATGAAGAAATTCCATTAAATATAGATAGAGATGCCATTGAAAGAGTAATTCTAAATTTATTATCAAATAGTGTTAAACATAGAAATAAAAATAGAGATGATGGGCAAATAAAGGTTGATATAAGGAAAACAGATAAAAATGTTGAAATAATAGTTGCTAATAATGGACAAAGAATAAATAAAATAGAGGAAGGATATTTATTTGACGAGTTTACGAAGATAAATAAGAGCTTAACTAGAGAAAATGAGGGAAGTGGATTAGGTTTATATTTATCAAAAAAATTGTTATTTGCTCATTCTGGAGCATTAAGATTTTATTCTAAAGATAAAGCTAATAATATTTTTATAATAGAACTTCCTATAGAGGAAGGATTAACTGTTGACTATAAAAGTGGTTATTCAATAAATGATTTAAAAGAAAAAGTTAATATTGAATTTTCTGATGTTATTTAAAGAATAATTTAAAGAAAAAACGTATAGAATAATATGTAAGTAATTGTTTTAGGGAGAAAAAATGACTAACATATTTAAAGTTGAAGGAAAATTTAAATTAAAACCATTATTAATATCAATATTAATTCCCTTTATAGGTGCAGGATTATCAATACTTATAAGTGGCGGTAACATGGGAGAATTCTATTCTACTTTGAAAAGGCCACCTTTATCACCACCAGAATGGATTTTTGCGGTAGTTTGGCTAATTCTGTATTTATTAATGGGAATAGCTTGTTATAGAGTTTACATGAAAGAAGAGATAACTGGAAAAGGTAGCAATAGTATTTTTATATACGGAATTCAACTATTGTTAAATTTACTTTGGCCAATATTATTTTTCGGGTTAAGATTATATGGAATAGCATTTATAGAGCTAATAATATTATTTATTTTTATAATAATTACAACAATTAAATTTTATAAAGTTGATAAATTAGCAGGATTATTATTATTGCCATATTTACTTTGGACTATTTTTGCAGGATATTTAAACTTTGGAGTATGGTTTTTAAATGAAATGTAATCAATAGATTTGGAATTTTAAAAAAATAATAGTATAATTTTAATAAGACCCTCTAAGTTTTAAGAGGGCCTTATTTTTTGAAAAATATTTAGGAGCTGATAATTTGAAGAAAGTTATAATAGCAGAAAAACCATCAGTAGCTAAAAATATTGCAGATGCCTTTAAAATAAAAGGACGTAAAGATGGATATTTTGAAGGTGAAGATTACATAATAACTTGGGCATTTGGTCATCTTTTGCAACTTTATGATGCAAAAGACTATGATGAAAATATGAAGGGATGGAGAATGGAGAAGTTCCCTTTTATACCAGATACATTTATGTATAAAATAAAAAGTGATAACATAAATAAATCTATTCCTGATAAAGGAGCAAAAAAACAATTAGATATAATAAAAGGATTAATTGATAGAGAAGATGTAGATGGAATAATATCAGCAACCGACTTTGACCGTGAAGGACAGGTAATAGGTGATGAAATATTTCTTTATTTTAATGAAAAAAAACCTATTTATAGACTTCTTTTAAATGAGTGGACAGAAACTGAAGTTAAAAAAGGAATGAAAAATTTAAAAGATAATAGAGAAATGCAATCCCTTCAAGATGCAGGTATTGGGAGGCAATGGGCTGATTGGATAATAGGAATAAATTTAACATCTGTATCTACTATAAGATATAAATTAAATAAAGATAATAAAATTTTGAATATAGGTCGTGTTCTTCTTCCAACTTTAAAAATAATTTATGATAGAGATAAAGAAATAGAAAATTTCAAAGCAACAACTTATTATAAACTTGTAGCAAAGTTTAAAACTAATGAAAATAAAGAGTTTGAAGGGTTATATTATGAAAATAACTCTGAAAAATTTGAAAATAGAAATGATTTAGCGGCTATAGGAAAAAAGCTAGAAGGAAAAAGTGGAACTATAGTTTTAAAAGAAACAGAAAAGAAAAAAGATTATCCACCATTTCTTTTTAATTTATCAAATTTACAAGGGCATATAACTAGTAAATATAAGGGATGGACTTCAGATAAAGTTTTAAAAGTAGCTCAAAGTCTTTATGAAAAGAAGTTTATAACATATCCTAGAACAGGAAGTATTGCACTTGAGGAAAGTTTAGTAGATAGAACAAAAAAAGTATTAGAAAATATAAAAAAAGGATTACCTTATGAAGATCAAATAAAATTTACTAAAAGTAAAAGAGTATTTGATAATAAAAAGGTTGAAAGCCATAGTGCCATAGTTCCAACATATATGAAGCCAAATGGGTTAAGTGCAGATGAAAAAATAGTATATAATGCAGTTAAAAATAGATTTATAATGCAATTTATGCCTGTAGCAGAATATGAGGAAAGTAAGATAGTAACTAAAATAAATGATTCAGAATTAAAGGGTGAATTTATATCTAAAGGAAAAATTCAACTTGTTGAAGGTTGGAAGGTAGTAGAAAAAATAGAAAGTAAGGATACTATACTTCCTATGGTAAATGAAAAAGATATAATAGACGTAGTTTCTAGTAAAGTATCTTCAGTAACTAAAAAACCACCTAAAAAACATACTGAAAAAACTCTTCTTAGAGTTATGGAAACTTGCGGAAAAAATATTAAAAAAGATAAAGAAGAGCCAGAGGATGAAAATAAAGAAGAAAATAATAGTGATGAAATGATGGCTTCAATTTTAAGTGGATTTAGTATAGGAACTCCTGCAACTCGTGCAGAAACTATAAAAAAACTTAAAGATGTTGGATATATTACAACTAAAGGAAAAAGTCTTACATGTACAGAGCTTGGAAGGACTATGGTAGAAATATTTCCTGTTAAAGAGCTTTTAGACCTTGAATATACAGGAAGACTTGAAAAAACTCTTTCAGATATAGAAAAAGGAAAGTTTAAAAAAGAAGATTTCTTAAAACTTATAAAGGATTTTACAATAGAAGGAGTAAATAAAATAAAAAATGACAATTCTATGTTAAAACACTTTAAAGTAGATTTAGAGAAAGGTCAAGAAAGTATAGGAAATTGTCCTATATGTGGTAATCCAGTTATCGAAGGTGAAAAAGGATTTGGATGTTCAAATTGGAAAAATGGTTGCAAATATACAATTTGGAAAGATGATAAATATATTTCTTCTTTTGGAAAGACTGTTTCAAAAGAAATGGTAGCTCTTTTACTTAAAAACGGAAAAGTAGGTTTTAGAAATTTAAAAAGTAAAAAAGGAAATACTTTTTCAGCTTATTTTAGATATGAATTAAATAAAGAAACAGGGTACTTTAATTGGAAGATTGAATTTTTATAAAAAATATTAATAAAATGAGAAAAAACTTTTTTATTTGATTCAAAATTAGTAGTTTTAAAAATAGATAGAATTATATAGAGAAAGAACTATAAAATCTTAAAACAATTAAAGATTTTATAGTTCTTTTATTTGAGAGAATTAAAAAAATCTAGAGATGAATTTGAACATCTCTAGATTTTAGTTACATTTTGTTTATAAATCTTTTTTTATAAGTACTAAAGCTGGTAATCCAAGATAAGCAATAAACCAAGCTACAATACCAAGAATAAATAATGAAGTACTCATTTTTTTACCTCCTAAATAATATTATAAAAGTCTGTTAAAACGTTTTATATAAAGCTTCTTAGTAAATTGACATAACATACAGAATATTATCATTAATACAAAGATATAAACAAGATACCAAGGAGTTATATAAACCATACCCATTGCACGTCCTATAGGTAAATAAGGAAGAGCCCAACCAAATATAACTGTTACAATAATTGATAAGTTAAATATCCATGATGGATTGCTTTGGAAGAAAGGCACTTTCTCTGTTCTTAAAGCATATAGAACGAATACAGAGTTTGATATTCCTTCTATGAACCAACCTGTTTGGAATAATGGAGCTGTAGCATTTGTTGTACAACCAAAGATAAACCACATTGTAAGGAATGTAATAAGGTCAAATAGAGAGTTGGTAGGACCAAAAACAATCATCATTTTTCCTATTTCTTTTGAATCCCATTTTCTAGGTTTAGCAATAAGTTCCTCATCAACATTATCCCAAGGAATAAAAATTTGAGTAATATCGTAAATTAAATTTTGAACTAGAAGTTCAATAGGAAGCATAGGAACGAATGGTAAGAAAATACTTGCCATAAGAACACTAAGAGAGTTTCCATAGTTTGAACTTGCAGTAAGTTTTAAGTATTTAGTTGTATTTGCAAAAACTTTTCTTCCTTCGATTATACCTTCTTTAAGAACCATAAGATCTTTTTCTAATAATATAATATCTGCAGATTCTTTAGCAATATCAACAGCAGTATCAACTGAAATTCCAATATCAGATTCTTTTAAAGCTATAGAGTCATTTATACCATCACCCATAAAAGCAACAACTTTATCAGCATTTTTTAATACTCGTACAATTCTTGCTTTTTGAATAGGATTTAATTTAGCAAAAACATTAGTTTTTAAAGCTGCATTTCTTAGTTCATTATCAGTCATATTTTTAATATCATTACCAAGTAAAATTCCAGTGATTTCAAAACCAACTTGATTACATACTTTTTGTGTAACAACTTCATTATCACCAGTTAAAATTTTTACATCAACACCATAATTTTTTAAAGCTTCTAAAGCTTCTTTTGTACTTTCTTTAGGTGGATCTAGGAATCCTATAAATCCAATCAATGTCATTTCAGATTCATCTTTTAAAGTAAGAGATGCTTTATCTAAAGTTCTTTTAGCAACTCCAATAACTCTCATACCTTCAGAATTTAAATAATCAACTCTTTCTTTTAAATTACGTAGAACCTTATTATCAATTTCTAAAATTTCACCATTGATTTCAACATATTTACAAGCTTGAAGCATTTCTTCAAAGGCACCTTTAGTAATTAGAATATTATTATCGTTTTCATTTATAAGAACTGACATTCTTCTTCTATTAAAGTCAAAAGCAAGCTCATCTAATTTATTGATTTTATTTTTTACTGTATTATCAAAATTTCTTTCATTTGCAGCTTCTATTATTGCAAAATCTATAACATTTTGTAATCCATTTTGACTTACACTATTTATATAAGCATATTTAAGAACTGTATCTGAATGATTTCCAGAGATGTCCATACATTCTTCAACTTTAATATGATCTTCAGTTAATGTTCCTGTTTTATCTGTACAAAGTATTTCTAATGAACCAAAGTTTTGAATTGATCCAATTTTCTTTACAACAGTTTTTTTCTTTGCCATTCTAACAGCACCTTTTGCAAGGTTTTCAGAAACTATAGTAGGTAACATTTCTGGTGTTAAACCTACTGCTAATGATGCAGCAAACATTAAAGAACTTGTAAAGCTTTTTGTTTGATACCAATCTATAACAAGAACTAAAGGAACCATTATTGCCATAAATTTTAAAAGCATTTTTGAAACTTTTTTTACGCTTTTATCGAAGTTTGTTTCAGGATCAGTTTCTTGTAGAGAATCCTGCATTGCACCGAAATATGTATTTTCGCCAGTACCAATAACAATTGCAGTTGCGGTACCACTAACAACATTAGTACCAAGGAGACAAATATTTGTGTATTCGCCAATTTCAGAACTATTGCTGTGATTTAATATGTGTTTTTCTATTGGTTCAGCTTCACCAGTTAAAGTAGATTGACTAACAAAAAAGTCTTTACATTCTAGAATTTTTAAATCAGCTGGAATGATATCACCAGTTTGTAATTTTACAATATCACCTACAGCCAAATCTTTAGTATCTATCTTTGAGAAATTTTTATTATCTCTTTTAACAAAACATGTACTTTTAATGAGTTTCCTTAAAGATTCTGCGGCTTTTTCAGATCTGAACTCTTGAGTAAAAGTAATTATTCCACTAACTAAAATTAGGACAACTATAATATAGATTTGTGACCAACTTTGTTGAGATTTTGGAACAAAAGCAATGCTGGTCAAATATGTGATAATACCGATAATAACTAATACAAAAACAAATGCATTAAGAAATGACTTAAAAAATTGAATAATAACAGGTTCATTCTTATCATCTCTAGTATCATTTTTTCCGTAAGTAGAAATATTTTTATCTACTTGTTCTTTAGTTAATCCATTAGGAGAGCTATTAAACTTTTTAAAAAGTTCCTCATTAGACAGCTCACTGTTACAATGAATCTCATTAGTTATTTTTTTGAAATACTCTTGATTGAACTCTTTTTTTCTCTGATTATTTTTACTAATCATTGAAATTTCACCTTCTTTTCTAACATATTAGTTAAAGTAGTTTAGCATATAATTAGTATTAAGGTGAGTTGTTACTTAAGTGCTAATTGATAAATTTATCTTTTTAAGTAATTTGTCACTTTGAGAATATTATAATAAAAAAATAAGTTCTCATGTAAAAATAATTTTTTAATATTAGTTATTTATGTGTATACGTTGATTTAACTAAGTTTAAAGTGTTTTGGCATTATAAAAATCAAAGCGAATTTTACCAAATTATTAATCAAATGCCTAATATTCATATATGATTAACAAAATGTATGTTAATAAAATATGTATTTTATAAAGAAAATAGCAAGAAAATGATAATATGTCAAAAATAAAAATAAAAGAAATAAAAAATAAACACACCGTTAAGATGTGTTTATTTTTGTTCAATAGTTAAATTATGAGTTAAAACTCTAACTTTTTTAATTCTATTCTTATCAACTTTTTCGACTATAAATTTTACGCCATTGATTATAATTTTATCATTTGGACGAGGAATGCCACCAATAGTTTCTATTATTAACCCTCCTATTGAATCAAATTCATCTGATTCAATATTAATTCCTATAAATTTACTTAAATCATCTAATCGAGCACTACCATCAACTATGTATTCATTATCTTTTATAGCTGTCATCATATTATGTTCTTGGTCATATTCATCTTCAATTTCTCCAACTATTTCTTCAATAAGGTCTTCTATAGTAGCAATACCAGCAGTACCACCATATTCATCTAAAACAATAGCCATATGATTTCTAGTTTTTTTCATTTCAGAGAATAATTCAGCTATTTTTTTAAATTCAAATGTAAAAAGAACTTCTCTAATATAATTAGTAAGATTAAAATCTTTATCTATATCATCATTTATTATAAGATCTTTGACATTTAAAACTCCGATTATGTTATCTATATTTTCATCATAAACTGGAATTCTTGAATACTGATCATTTTTTATCACATTTAAAACTTCCTCATAGCTACTGTTTTTATTAATAGCAGTTATATCTAATCTTTGAATCATAACATCTTTTACATGTAAATCAGCAAAATCAAAAACATTAAATATCATTTCTTTTTCTACATCTTCTAAAATACCTTCTTCTTCACTAACATCCATCATTGTTTTTAGTTCTTCTTGAGTTAAAAGAGATTCGGAGGCTTTAGGATCAGCTCCACATAAACGAATAAAGATAGAAGAAATAAAGGTGAAGATAATAACAAAAGGCTTAAAAAGTAATACACACATATTTATAGGCTTTGAAACTCTTAAAGATATTTTTTCAGATTTTTGTTTTGCAATAGTTTTTGGTGTTATTTCACCAAAAATAAGTACTAATACAGTTGTAATAGCAGTTGATATAGCTACTGCTGTATCGCTACCGTGTAAAAGTTTCACTGATAATGATGTTGCTATAGAAGAAGTAGCAACATTTGAAATAGTATTTCCTATTAAGATAGCTCCAAGAAGTTTATTAGGATTTTCTATTAAACGTTCAACAAGCTTTGCTTTTTTTACTCCAGAATCAGCCATATGTCTAATTTTTATTTTGTTTAGAGACATTAATGATGTTTCTGCCATAGCAAAAAAAGCTGAAAGAATAAGAAATACGATTAGTAATATAATTTCTCCGGTATAACTAGAGTCCAAGTATCATCACACTCCTAAAATTTTCATTAGTATTATAAAAATTATAAGTAAATTAATCATAATATACAAGCTATAATAATTGAAATAATTTATAAGATATGCTTAGATATTTATAAAATAAAATTAAATGTGTATAAGTAGTCATTAAATTTAAATACCGTTTACAATAGGGGATTTAAAGATAAAAAATAAGAAAACTTATAGAAATAAAAGATTAATATAGTAATGTATACATATGTAGCAAAAATATAGTTGAGTTTTAAAATAAAAAAATGAAATTAAATTGATAAAAGTAAGTATTGAATAAAGAGCAAAATTAATCTGATAATAAATTTCAAAAAAACTATATAGCTAAAATTGAAAATTATAATTATGAATCATTTTTTTTGATAAATAGGTAAACCGGTTAACAATACAAAAAAATAATATGTAAGTCAAGCATTGAATACAATATCAAGTTGTTAAAAATAGCTTGGAATTTATGAATATTTTTATAGAACCTGCTAAAAAGAACTGAAAAAAAGTACAATATGTAAATAGTGTACAAAAAAAATAAAAAAAATATTAAAAAAATATCAAAAAAATGGAATAAAAATATAGGCGTTTTGATAAAAAATAGAATTTTATATTTATTTTAATTTTATAAAAAATAACTTTAAAGGAAAAAAATACAATAAAAATTAAATATAAAATTTTAAAATATAATAATTAATATTTTATTCATTATATATAAAGC